>NZ_BNBS01000064.1 GCF_014656075.1 Streptomyces hydrogenans | reverse complement strand
GCTGCTCCTCGGTGGCCAGCTTGGTGAGGTACGGGCCGATGATGTCGTTGTGCAGGCCGATGGCGAGGCCCGGCGCGGCGGCCTTGGTGAACTCCTCTGCGAGGACGGAGGCGTACCGGAAGTCGGGGTTGCCCCCGCCGCCGTGCTCCTCCTCGACGGCGATGCCGAGGAGGCCCTGGCGGCCGGCGGCGCGCCACGCCTCGCGGGAGACGATGCCGTCCTTCTCCCACTGCTCGTAGTGGGGCAGCACCTCCTTCTCCAGGAAGGTGCGGACGACCGCCCGGAAGGCTTCGTGGTCCTCGGTGTAGAGCGTGCGCTTCATGCGGTCTTCGACTCCTGGGTGGGCGGGACGTCCGGGGCGGGGCGCAGGGCGGGCACGGCCCAGTCGCGGGCGACCTCGGCGGTGTCGGCGCCGGGCAGGGCGGGTCCGGTGCGGAGCGTGCCGGGGGTGGCGGAGAAGCGGGGCGCGGGGGCCGGCTGGACCAGCCCGCCGTGCTCGGCGAAGGTGGCGCGGGCCGCGAGGTGCGGGTGGCCGGGGGCCTCGCGGAGCGAGAGGACGGGGGCGACGCAGGCGTCGGTGCCCTCGAAGACCTCGGTCCACTGCGCGCGCGTACGGCTCCGGAAGCGCGCGGCGACGGCCTCGCGCAGCTCCGGCCAGCGGGCGAGGTCGCCTCGCAGGCCGTCGGCGTCCGGGAGGTCGAGAAGGCGGGCGAACTCGGCGTAGAAGCGGTGCTCCAGGGCGCCGACCGCCATGTGGCCGCCGTCGGAGGTCTCGTACACGCCGTAGAAGGGGCAGCCGCCGTCGAGGAGGTTCGAGCCGCGCCGGTCCTGCCAGCCGCCGGCCGCGAGCATGGCGTGGATCATGCTGGTGAGGTGGGCGGTGCCGTCCACGATGGCCGCGTCGACGACCTGGCCCTCGCCGTGCGTCCGCGCGTGCTGGAGGGCGGCGAGGACGCCGATGACGAGGTAGAGCGAGCCGCCCGCGTAGTCGCCGACGAGGTTGGCGGGGACGGTCGGCGGGCCGTCCGGGTCGGGGCCGATCATGCCGAGGGCGCCGGTGACGGCGATGTAGCCGATGTCGTGGCCCGCCGTGTGGGCGAGCGGCCCGTCCTGGCCCCAGCCGGTCATCCGGCCGTAGACGAGCCGGGGGTTGCGGGCCAGGCACGGCTCGGGGCCGACGCCGAGGCGTTCGGCGACGCCGGGGCGGTACCCCTCGACCAGGACGTCGGCGCGCTCGACCAGGTCGAGGACGGCGGCGGGGCCCTCGGGGGACTTGAGGTCGAGGAGGACCGAGCGCTTGTTGCGGTTGGTGAGGTCCTTGGCCGGGTCGACGCCGAGGCCGGCGCCGCCGGGACGGTCGACGCGGACCACGTCGGCGCCGAGGTCGGCGAGGAGCATGGCGGCGAAGGGGCCGGGGCCGATGCCGGCGAGTTCCACGACCCGGACACCGGCGAGCGGGCCGGTCCGCTCGGTCTGCCTCGTCTGCATCGAGCCCCCAGAGTGTGTGACACCAATGATGTAACACCGAAGATGCTAGGAACGTGTTCCACTCGGCACAAGCCCCCCGGCCGAGCAAGCGCTTGGAAATTCGGTGGGGCGGCCCGGTCCGCTATCCTCCGCCGACGACGACGCCGAGGGACGGGAGTGGGGCTCGATGGAGACAGGGGCGGACGCGGGGCGGGAGGCCGGCCGGGAGACGGGGGCGCGGCCGTACGACGTGGTGCTCTACGGGGCGACCGGGTTCGTGGGCGAGCTGACCGCGGAGTATCTGGCCGAGCACGCCCCCGCCGGGTGCCGCTGGGCGATCGCCGGACGCTCACCCGCGAAACTGGCGGCGCTGCGGGACCGGCTCGCCGCCGGCCGACCGCACCTCGCCGGACTGCCGCTGCTGGTCGCCGACGCGGAGGACCCCGTGTCGCTGCGCGCGCTCGCCGGCGCGGCGCGGGTGGTGGCCTCCACCGTCGGCCCGTACGTCTGGTACGGCGAGGGCCTGGTCGCGGCCTGCGCGGACGCCGGCACCGACTACCTCGACCTGACCGGCGAGGCCGAGTTCGTCGACCTCATGTACGTCCGCCACGACGCCCGGGCCCGGGAGACCGGCGCCCGGATCGTGCACGCCTGCGGCTTCGACTCGGTGCCGCACGACCTCGGCGTGCTCTTCACCGTGGAGCGGCTGCCGGAGGGCGTACCGCTGCGCGTCGACGGCTTCGTCCGGGCCGGCGCCGTCTTCTCCGGCGGCACCTTCGCCTCCGCGCTGACCGCCTTCGGACGCGGCCGGCAGATGCTGCGGGCGGCCCGCGACCGCCGCCTGCACGCGCCCCGGCTGGTCGGCCGGCGGGCCCACGCGCCCCTGGGCGCGCCCCGGTTCAGCACCGAGACGGGCACCTGGGCGTTGCCGCTGCCGACCCTGGACCCGCAGGTGGTGGCCCGGTCGGCCGCCGCCCTGGAGCGGTACGGCCCCGACTTCCGCTACCGCCACTACGCCTCGGTGAAGACGCTGCCGATGGCGCTCGGCGGCACGGCGGCGCTGGGCGCGGCCGTCACCGCGGCCCAGGTGCCCGCCGCGCGGCGCTGGCTGATGGACCGGTACGCGGCGGGCAGCGGCCCCTCCGCCGAGCGGCGCTCCCGCAGCTGGTTCACGGTCCGCTTCGTCGGCGAGGGTGGCGGACGCCGGGTCTTCACCGAGGTGTCGGGCGGCGACCCCGGCTACGACGAGACGGCGAAGATGCTGGCCGAGTCCGCGCTCTGCCTCGCCCTGGACCCGCTGCCGAAGACGGCGGGCCAGGTCACGACGGCGGTGGCGATGGGCGACGCGCTCATCACCCGGCTCCGGGCGGCGGGACTCCGCTTCCGGGTGGCGCACGCGGAGTAGCGGGCGGGCCGGGGGCGCGCCGGTCGACCGGCGCGTGTCCGGACGGCCGGCGGCCCGCGCGCCGGAGTCCCGTCGGTGGTCAGCCGCCGGCGGGGCTCCGGAACGGCCGGTGTGCCGCCGGCCGGTGACCCGGCGGCCCCGGACTCACCAGCCGACCATGTCGGCGGGCGCGGTGTGCTCCGCGACGATCGCGTCGATCTCGATCTCGACCAGCCAGGCGGGGTCGATGAACCGGGACACCTCGACGAAGGTGCAGGCGGGACGGACCCCGGCGAACCGCTCCCCGTGGGCGCGGGCGGCCTCCCGCCAGGTGGTGGCGTCGGTGAGCATCACACGGGTGCGGACGACGTCGGCGAGGCGGGCGCCCGCCTCGCGCAGGGCGGCCTCGGCGATGTCGAGACAGCGCACGGTCTGGGCGTAGACGTCGCCGGGCGCGGAGGTGGTGCCGTCGGGCGCGATCGGGGCCGTACCGGCGACGGAGACGTACGGGCCGTGCCGTACCGCGCGGGAGAAGCCGATCTCCGGTTCGAGCGGCGAGCCGGAGGAGACGAGCCGTCGGGGGGTCGTGTGCAGGTCCATCCGCTCATCCTGCCCACCGCGCGCGCCGGTCAAAGCCGGGGCGCGGAGGGGCTTCAGGGCCCCATGAGCCGGAAGGGGTGCCCGGCCGGATCGGCGTAGACCCGCCACGACGCCGCGCCCTCGGCCGCGTCCGTGCCGCTCAGCGGTACGGCTCCGAGGGCGAGCACCGCCTCGTGGGCGGCGGCCGGGTCCGGGACCCGGATGTCCAGCAGGAACTGCTGCTCGGGGGCGCCCCATACGGGCGGCCGGTGGTCGGCCACGTCCTGGAAGGCGAGGACCGGCCCGTGCGCGTCGCGCAGCACGGCGGAGCCGGCGCCCACGGCCAGCCCCGGATCGGGGGCGTCGACCTCGCCGCCCAGCAACTCCCGGTAGAACCGGGCGAGTCCGAAGGCGTCGGGGCAGTCCAGCACGACGCACCGCAGCCGCCCGTTCACCCCGTGGTCCAGTCGGCGAGCACGTACAGGATGGCGCAGGTCCAGGCGAGCGCGGAGAGCGCGGCGACGGCGAGGACGACGGGCAGCGCGCGGCCGCCGGAGCGACGGCGGGGGCCCGTGGTGACGGGGGTGGCCATGGGGATCACTGTGCCGTGCGGGTCTGACAGCGGGCATCCGTACGGCTACTCAGCCGGTACTCAGCCGCGCGCCTCCGCGAGGGCCCGCCGGCAGAGCGCGTCGGCGCGCCGGGTGGTCTCGGGGATCCGGTAGCGCGGGGTGAGCGCGAGGGTGTGCGCGCAGGCGTTGGCCAGGGAGATCCGGTGTCCGACCGAGACGAAGACGGGTTTCACCCCGCGCCGGGTGCGCAACGCCCTTCCGACCTCCTCCCCTTGGGCGAGGAGCGGGGTGAAGTCGCCCCGTTCGCCGCCGGGTTGTTCGTAGGAGAAGGTGAAGGGGTTCTTGGCGACGCCGATCGAGACCCGGCCGGTGAGCACGCCGAGGTGGCCGGCGAGCCCGAACCGGCGCGGGTGGGCGAGGCCGTAGCCGTCGCAGACCAGGAGGCCGGGGTCGGCGGTGAGCGCGTCCAGGGCGGCGAGCACCGTGGGGATCTCCCGGAAGGCCAGCAGCCCCGGCACGTACGGGAAGGAGACCCGTCCCACGGCGGTGGCCTCCTCGACCACCTCCAGGGTCCCGGCGTCGAGGACCACGGCGGCCGCGGCGACGAGGTCGCGCGCGTCGTCGTAGGCCACGTCGAGACCGGTGACGTGCCCCTCCCCCACCGGCGGCCCGTCCTCGTCCAGCACGAGCCGTCCGCGCAGCGCGTGCTGGACGGCCAGTGCCGCCGCCTCGTCGGCGGGCCAGTCCGCCGGAACCCCGATGATCGCCATGCCGGTCACCCTACGGCGGGCGGCCTGGGGTACCGTCCCCGCCGTGACCGCGATCGACGCCCTCGTGCGCCTCTGCCCGCCGCCCGCCGATCCCCCGCCCGCCGTGGACTGGGCGGAGGTGGAGGGCGCCCTCGGGGTGCCGCTGCCCGCCGACTACAAGCTGCTGGTCGAGACGTACGGCGCGGGGATCTTCACCTCGACGGTGTGGCTGCTCGCCCCGGAGTCGGCGCGCGCGGACTGCCTGTTGCTCGCGCAGGCGGCCGAACGGGACGAGATCCTGGCCTCGTTGTGGGACGACGTCGGCGAGGAGCGGCCCGAGGAGCTGGAGGAGCCCGGCGCGCGCGTGGTGCCGTGGGCGTTCGAGGAGGGCTCCGGGGCGTTCCTGTACTGGCTGGTGCGGCCCGGCATCCCGCCCGAGGAGTGGCCGGTCCTCTACAACGAGGGGCGCGGCCCGCTCTGGGAGCACCACGGCCCGGGCTGCGCCGCCTTCCTCCACGCGGTGCTCACGGGCACGGCGGAGACCTCCTACTTCGGGTACCTGTACGAGGTCCTGAAGCCCACCGAGCACCGCTTCGAGACCGCCGCCGAGACCCTCGGGGGCTGATCGTCCCGGCGGGCCCCGCCGGTAGCCTTGCACGCATGTTCGTACTGGAATTGACCTACACCGCGCCCGTCGAGCGGGCCGACGCCCTCATGGACGCGCACATCGCCTGGCTGGACGAGCAGTACGCCGCCGGGGTGTTCCTCGCGTCCGGGCGGAAGAACCCGCGCGACGGCGGCGTGATCCTGGCCGCCGGGGTCGACCGGGCCGCGATCGAGCGGATCGCGGCGGCCGACCCCTTCAGCGCCGAGGGCGTGTGCGCGTACCGGATCACCGAGTTCTACGCGTCGAAGACCGTCGAGGGCCTGGCCGGCTACCGCGAGCAGCCGCCGGCCTGACCCGCGAGGGCTCAGCGGCGGGCGAGCCGCGCGATCCTGCCCTTCTCGCCCGAGGCCCAGCAGCCGCCGTCCGGGGCGCAGTCCACGGTGTCGTACGAGCCGGTGTCCACGGTCCGCCAGGTGCGGCCGCCGTCGCGGGTGAGGTCGGTGCCGGTCGGGCCGACGGCGAGGGCGGCGGTCCTGGAGTGCGGGAGCCACGCGACGCCGGAGCGGTACGCGGGCGGGGGCGTCCCGGCGGGGGTCCAGTCGCGCCCGCCGTCGGCGGTGACGGCGGCGGCCGCCGGCGAGGGCTGCCCGGCGCGGTAGTCGCCGCCGACGGCGATGCCGTGCTCGCGGTCGCGGAAGGCGAGGCCGAAGACGCCCCGGGCCGGGTCGCCGCCCGGGACCGGGCTGTCCGTGACGGTCCAGGTGCGGCCCCGGTCGGCGGAGTGGAAGACCCGGGCGGTGGCGCCGCCGCCGGTCGCGAACCAGACGTCCCCGCCGTGTCCCCGGTCCGCGGTGACCAGGCACTGCCCGCTCGCGGCGAAACCGGCCTCGCCGGGCAGGGCCGCGGGCATGCCGGAGTCCGGCAGGACCTCCCACGTCCGGCCGCCGTCCCGGGTGGACAGGATCCGGAACCTGCCGTCGACCGGGTCGCTCAGGGCGAGGCCGTGGCGGCGGTCGAGGAAGGTCACGCAGTCGTAGAAGGCGCGCGGGTCGGTGTTGCGGAACGCCTCGGTCCAGGTGGCGCCGCCGTCCTCGGTGCGCAGCAGGCGGGACGCCTCGCCCTCGCCGATCGCGAGGACGACGGCCCGGCGGGCGTCCAGGGCCTCGACGTCACGCAGCTCCAGACCCTCCCCGCCGGGCGGGGAGACGTCACGCCAGCTCCGGCCGGCGTCGGTGGTGCGCAGGACGGTGCCCCGGGAGCCGGCGGCCCAGGCGGTGCGGTGGTCCACCGCCGCCAGGCCGCGGAAGCGGACGTCGGTCCCGGTGGGGGTGAGCCGCCAGCCGGCCCCGGGCACGGGGGCCGGGGCGGCGGCCGCTGGGGCCGGACCGGAGGCGGTGGTGGAGGCCGTGGGGGCCGTGGGGGTCGCCCCGGCCCGCGCGGGGGCCGCGAGGGTCAGCGCCAGCGCCGCCCCCAGCAGTCCCGTCAGCCCCGCCCGTCCCGCCGTCATCGTGCGTCGCGCCGTTCGCATCTTTCGCACAGGAGTCATGGCGCCGGAAGCTAGCGGCGGCGGCCCCGGCCCGTCCAGAGGGCGTCCCGCTCGGCGCCGTCGGGGTGCGGGGCGCACCGGGCGTTCCTAGGCTGGGCGCATGACCGAGGGAACAGCGGAGACCGGGGCGGAGCCCCCTCTCGCCGAGAAGCCGCGGCTCAAGGAGTACGACGGCGAGGGCATCACCGTGACGTTCGAGCCGCGGCGCTGTCTGCACGCGGCCGAGTGCGTGCACGGTCTGCCCGAGGTCTTCGACCTGTCCCGCCGCCCGTGGGTGCTGCCGGACGGCGCCACGCCGGAGCGGGTCGCCGAGGTGATCCGGCGCTGCCCCTCGGGCGCGCTCCAGTACCGGCCGGCCCCGGGCGGCGCGGCCGAGGCACCGGACGTCCCCACCACCGTGCGCCGCTCGCCCTCCGGCCGGCTGGTGGTCCGGGGCGACCTGCTGGTCGCGGGCGGGGCGGGGGTCCGGCGCGAGACGCGGGTGGAGCTCTGCGGGTGCGGCGCCTCCGGGAACCAGCCGTACTGCGACCACTCGGGGCCCTGCGCTCAGCCGGACGAGGACGCCGACGACGTGGCCGAGGAGCGCCGGTGACCCGGTGAACCGGTGACGGCGGCGGCCGCCCGTGCCGCCGGCCCTTTCCCCGTCCCGCGTTCCGCGCCGTGCGGGGCGCCATCCGCCCCGATGTCCCTTTCGTCCCCCGGTGACGCACCTCACGCAGGCAGTGAGTGCACGTTTCGGCGGTTCCGCTCGTCTTCATGGGTGTCAGGTGCCCTGGTGTCGGGGAGACGCTCAGGATCGCAACCGCGCGAGAGGAGTTTGCCGTGTCCGCCGTGATCGAGCAGCCCGTCCAGGCCCGTATGGTCGCCTCCGCTCCCCGGATGGAGACCGTCCCCGCCACCCTTCGCTACGACCGCGAGGATCCGTACGCGGTCAGCATGGCCTTCCCGCCACCGGCCACCCTGGAGGGCGTCGAGGTCTCGTGGGCCTTCGCCCGGGAGCTGCTGGTGCAGGGCGTCGAGCGGCCCGCCGGCGACGGCGACGTACGGCTCCGTCCGTACGGCTACGACCGCACGGTCGTCGAGTTCCACGCGCCGGAGGGCGTGGCCATGGTCCACGTGCGCACCTCGGAGCTGCGCCGCTTCCTGGAGCGCTCGCAGCACCTGGTGCCGGCCGGGCGCGAGCACCAGTACCTCGACTGGGACCGGGACCTGGCCGAACTGCTCGGCGGCCTGCCGTAGGGCCGGCCGTCCCCCTCCCCGCTCCCCGGGCCGCCGTGAAAACCGCTTGCCTCCCCTCCGCGCGGGTCCTACGGTCGACGAGGTCAGATCGCCTCCCGATCGGAGAAGGAACGTTGTTCATCTGAGGTCCCGAGACACCGTGCCGCGTGTGGCCCCCGTGCCGTGCGCGCCGTTCTCGACCTCGGTGGACGAGCCGTTCCCCACGCTGCCCGCGCCCCGGTGTCTCACGCGTCGCACACCGTCCACGCTCACACCGTGCTCGCGGCACCGGAGGCCCTCGTGTCACATCACCCCGTCTTTCTCTCCGCCACCTCGCTCTCCTTCTCCTGGCCCGACGGCACCGAGGTCTTCGACGACCTCCGGGTGACGGTCGGTCCCGGCCGTACCGGCCTGGTCGGTACGAACGGTTCGGGGAAGTCCACCCTGCTCCGGCTGCTCGCGGGCGAACTCGCGCCCACCGCGGGCTCCGTGGCGTCGTCCGGCCGGATCGGCCACCTACCGCAGAACCTGGTCCTGGACACCGGCCTGCGGGTCGACCGGATCCTCGGGATCGACCGCACGCGCGCCGCGCTGCACGCCGTCGAGGCGGGCGACGCGGCCGAGGAGCACTTCACCGTGATCGGCGACGACTGGGACGTCGAGGAGCGGGCCCGGGCCGCGCTCGACGGGCTCGGTCTCGGCTCCGTCGACCTGGACCGCACGGTCGGCGAGGTGTCCGGCGGCGAGTCGGTGCTGCTGCGGCTCGCGGCGCTGCTGCTGGCCCGGCCGGACGTGCTGCTGCTCGACGAACCCACCAACAACCTCGACCTGTACGCCCGTTCACGCCTCTACGCGGCGGTGGAGAGCTGGTCCGGGGTGATGGTGGTGGTCAGCCACGACCGGGAGCTCCTGGAGCGGGTCGACCAGATCGCCGACCTCCACGACGGCGGGGTGAGCTGGTACGGCGGCCCCTACTCGGCATACGAGGAGGCGCTCGCCGCCGAACAGGCGGCGGCGGAGCGGATGGTGCGCGTCGCGGAGGCGGACGTCCAGCGGCAGCGGCGCGAACTCTCCGACGCCCAGATGAAGTTGGCGCGGCGCAGGCGGTACGCGCAGAAGAGCTTCGAGAACAAGGCGGTGCCGAAGGTGGTGGCCCACACCCGGCGCGGCGCGGCCCAGGTGTCGGCGGGCAAGCACCGCAACCTGCACGCGGACCGGCTGGCGGACGCGCGGGAGCGGCTGGACGTGGCGGTGGAGGCGGTGCGGGACGACGACGAGATCCGCGTCGAGCTGCCGCACACCGCGGTGCCGGCGGGCCGCGAGGTGCTGCGGCTGCGGGATCTGCGCCTGCGGTACGGGGCGCGGGTCGACGGCGCGTTCGAGCTGAGGGGTCCCGAGCGGATCGCGCTGGTGGGCCGCAACGGCGCGGGCAAGACGACGCTGCTGCGGACGCTCGCCGGGGAGCTGGAGCCGGTGTCCGGGGAGCTGGAGACGCTGGTGCCGCTCCGCTTCCTGCCGCAGCGGCTCGACCTCCTGGACGACGGGCTCAGCGTCGTGGAGAACGTGGCCCGGTTCGCGCCCACGGCGTCGGGGAACGCGATCAGGGCCCGGCTCGCCCGGTTCCTGTTCCGCGGAGCGCGGGCGGACCGGCTCGTGGGCACCCTGTCGGGCGGGGAGCGGTTCCGGGCGGCGCTCGCGGCGCTGCTGCTGGCGGAGCCCGCTCCGCAGCTGTTGCTGCTGGACGAGCCGACGAACAACCTGGACATGGCGTCGGTGCGGAAACTGACGGCGGCCCTTCGCGCGTACGAGGGGGCGCTGGTCGTGGCCAGTCACGACCTGACGTTCTTGGAGTCGCTGGGGATCACGCGCCGGCTGCTCCTCGACGGCCACCTGCGGCCGACGTCGGCGGAGGAGCTCCGGACGTTCTCGGGATCAACGGTGCAGTAACGCCCAGGACTTGGTGCCACCCTCGGACGTCAGGGCGGGCGCCAGGCCCCAGTCTCCGCCCTGCTCCTCGACCGCCGCGGCCAGCAGCCACATGCTGCGGCTGCGGCGGTCGCGGCACCGCTCGGCCTGGTCCGGCCGACGATGGGCCGGATGCTGGTCGTAGAGGACGATCCGCAGGGCGTCGTACTGCCAGCGGACGCGCAGCGCCATCTCCCGGTCGGGGGTGAACCGATAGGCGGCGGCGACGAGTTCGGAGGCGGCGAGGGAGGCGGTGTCGCGGAGTTCGGCGAGACCGTGGCGGTCGAGGAGGCCGTGGACGGCGTGGCGGGCGAGGCCCGCGCAGTAGGCGCCACCGGGGAGCAGCATCGAGTAGCTGAGGTTCTCCGTGGCGGGGGGTATGGGCCCGGCGGCCGGGACGGCGGCCGGAAGGCAACGCAGGGCGCCCTTCATCGGATTGCTCACATTTCCTGTACATGGGGGTGCTCTGCACACGGTCATGGTCGCCCCGTGTGAGACTTGCGCTACCGACCGTAGCGCAGATGCGGAGCACAGTGCTACTACTTGCACGTAGTGGCGCTGTTTCCGGACAGGGAGCGATCAGCGGCACGGAAGTCGGACGGCAGGGGGCCGCCCGGCAGGACGAGGGAGAACGACGTGCCACCCAGGAGCAGCCCCACCGCGCGCCAGCAGCGACTCGGCGCGGAACTGCGCAAACTGCGCGAACAGTCGGGGATGTCGGCCCAGCAGGCCGCCGCCCTCCTGGGGGTCGACCGCACCCGCATCCCCAACGTGGAGTCCGGCCGCTTCGGCATCAGCCCCGAGCGGGTGCGGACCCTGGCCTTCAACTACGGCTGCCCCGACACCGGCCTCGTCGACCTGCTCGCCGCCATGGCACAGGAGCGGGACCGCGGCTGGTGGGAGGAACACCGCGGACTCCTGCCGCCCACCCTCCTCGACATCGCCGAACTCGAATACCACGCCGCCGAGTTGGCCACCGCGGTGACCACCCACGTCCCGGGGCTCCTCCAGACCGAGGAGCAGGCCCGGGCGGTCTTCGACACCGCCGTGCCACTGCTGCCCGGACCCGACCTGGAGGCCCGGCTCGCCCTGCGGCTGCGCCGCCAGGAGACCCTGGACCGGCCGGTGCCGTACGAGGCCGTGATCCACGAGGCGGCGCTGCGCATGCAGTTCGGCGGCCCCAAGGTCGCCCGCGCCCAACTGGAGCACATCCTGGACCAGTCCGAGCGGGCCACCGTCACGGTGCGGGTCATCCCCTTCGCGGCGGGGGGTTTCCCCGGCGCGGGACAGTCGTTCACCTATGTGTCCGCGCCCGTGCCGCAGCTCGACACCGTGCAGCTCGACTCCTCGCACGGCTCGATGCTCCTCGACTCCGACATGAAGCTGCGCCGGTACCAGGGACTGCTGGAACGGCTGCGCGGACTGGCCCTGTCCACCGCCGACTCCCGCGCGTTCATCCGCTCGATAGCCCAGGACCTGTGAAGGACCCCCACCATGAACGTCACCACCTCCCCCTCCCCCGCCACCTCCTCCGCCCGCGTCGACATCGCCTGGGGCGACGCCTTCTGCAGCGAGGGGGCCAACTGCTTCCGCTTCGGCCTCGACGACGCCGGCCGGGCCTACATCGGCTCGACCCTCAGCCCCGGCGAGTACGTCAGCGACTCGGTGGAGGCCCTGCGCGCGCTGATCTCCGCGGTGAAGTCCGGCGCGGCCGACCATCTGCTCTGAGTAGCCGATCAGTTGCTCACGGGTGACCGTCGCCGACGTGACCTGCGTCTCCTACGCCCGACGCGAGCTGCGCACATAACGGAAGGTAACCGGACAAGCTCCAAGCGGGGCTTGGACGCCGCCTTACGGAGCCTTAACCTACGGTCTCGTAACCTACGAGTCCGTAGGTAGTTCCGTTTTTGCCCTTCTCCGTCCCCAGGAGTTCCCGTGACGCTCACCTCTCCCCACCTCGGCAGCTCGGCAGGGTGGACCGACGCGCGCTTGCTGTACGCGTTGGAAGAGGTGGTGGAGCAGGAGCTCAACCGGCACCTCAAGGTCGCCAAGGACTGGATGCCGCACGAGTACGTGCCGTGGTCGGACGCCCGGAACTTCCCGGGCTTCTTCGAGGACGGGGAAGCCTGGGACCCGTCCCAGTCGAAGGTGACGGACATAGGGAAGACCGCCCTCGTGGTCAACCTCCTGACCGAGGACAACCTGCCGAGCTACCACCACGAGATCGCCAGCCTCTTCGGCCGCGACGGCGCCTGGGGCACCTGGGTGCACCGCTGGACCGCGGAGGAGGGGCGGCACGGCATCGTCATGCGCGACTACCTGCTCGCCTCCCGCGCCGTCGACCCGGACAAGCTGGAGCAGTTCCGGATGGCGCACATGAGCGAGGGCTTCGAGTCGGACAACCGCCACTCGATGCTGCACTCCGTGGCGTACGTGTCTTTCCAGGAGCTCGCCACCCGCATCTCGCACCGCAACACCGGGCACCAGTCCGGTGATCCCGTCTGCGACCGGATGCTCGCCCGCATCGCGCTCGACGAGAACCTGCACATGATCTTCTACCGCAACCTGCTGAAGGCCGCGCTGGAGATCGCCCCCGACCTGGCCATGCAGGCCGTGCGGGACGTGGTCGTCGACTTCCGGATGCCGGGCCACGGCATCCCCGGCTTCGAGCGGGCCGCCGCGCAGATGGCGATCGGCGAGATCTACAACATGCGCATCCACCACGACGACGTCCTGGAGCCGGTGCTCCGGCACCTCAAGGTCCTGGAGATCGCCGGCCTCGGCCCCGACGGGCTGCGCGCCCAGGAGGAGCTGGGCCTCTACATGAACGGGCTGGACGCGGAGGCGTCGAAGTTCGACGAGAAGCTCGCCGCCCGCAAGGCCCGGATGGCCGCCCGCGCCGCGGGCTGATCCCCGCCGCCACACCGGCGGGACCCTCACGTACCGCCATCGCGGGACGTCGCGTTCCGCCGCCACCGGCGGAACCCCATCGCACGGCCGAGGCGGCCGGGGCCGTCAGCCCCGGCCGCCTTCGCGGCGGAGCCGGAGCCGCTCCTTCTCCGAGAGCCCGCCCCACACCCCGAACCGCTCGTCGTGCGCGAGCGCGTACTCCAGGCAGGCCACGCGCCCCTCGCAGGCGCCGCAGAGCTGCTTGGCCTCGCGGGTCGAGGAGCCCGGGGCGGGGAAGAAGAACTCCGGCCCGGCCTGGGCGCACAGCGCGTCCTCACGCCAGGAGAGGTCGGCGGCGGGGCGGGGGGCCGGGAAGGTCAGCACGGCGGTGTCGGTCTGCATGGCTCCACTCTGGCGCGGGGCGCTAAACACACCGTCAACGTCCGATCAATGCGGCTCGTCGGCCGCGCCGGAACCGTTCTCCTCCGTCCGCTTCGCCCGGCTCGGCTGGACCCGCTTCGGCTCGCCGGGCATCTTCGGGTAATCCGGCGGGTAGGGCAGGTCCCCCAGCTCGTGCTCGGCCTCGTCGCGCCGGGCCAGTTCGAGCAGCGGCTCCAGGTCGAAGCGCTCGTCGTCCATGTCCGCGTGCACGTCGCCCAGCTCGGCGTAGCGGGCCGGCATCGTGCGGATGTCGAAGTCCTCCGGCACCGCGTCGTCGACCTCCTCCCAGCGCAGCGGGGCGGAGACCGGGGCGTGCGGGCGCGGGCGGACCGAGTAGGCGGAGGCGATCGTGCGGTCGCGGGCCGCCTGGTTGTAGTCGACGAAGATCCGCTCGCCGCGCTCCTCCTTCCACCACTTCATGGTGACCCGGTCCGGCATCCGCCGCTCCAGCTCCCGTCCGCAGGCGATGGCGGCGCGCCGGACCTGGACGAAGGTCCAGTCGGGGCGGATCGGGACGAAGACGTGCAGGCCCCGCCCGCCGGAGGTCTTGGGCCAGCCGCGCAGCCCGTATTCGCCGAGGACGGCCCGCAGTTCGTGGGCGGCCCGCACCGCGTCGGCGTAGTCGGTGCCGGGCTGCGGGTCGAGGTCGAGGCGCAGCTCGTCGGGGCGGTCGGTGTCGGCGCGCCGCACCGGCCAGGGGTGGAAGGTGACGGCGCCGAGGTTGGCGGCCCAGAGCACGGCGGCCGGCTCGGTGGGGCACAGCTCGTCGGCCGAGCGCCCGCTCGGGAAGGTGATGTGCGCGGTGGGGATCCAGTCCGGCAGGTGCTTCGGGGCCCGCTTCTGGAAGAAGGACTCGCCCGTCACCCCGTCGGGGTACCGCTCCAGGGTGGTGGGCCGGTCCCGCAGGGCGCGGGTGATGCCCTCGCCGACGGCGAGGTAGTAGCTCACCAGGTCGAGCTTGGTGTAGCCGGGCTCCGGGAAGTAGACCTTGTCCGGGTTGGAGACGCGGACGGTGCGGCCGCCCGCCTCCAGTTCCACCGCTGCCGCCTTGCCTGCCATGAGCGCCACCCTAGGGCTCGCCGCCCCATGTCGCATACCGGACAATCGACCCATGGATCTGCCGGTGATGCCGCCCGTGAAGCCGATGCTCGCCAAGGCCGTGAAGAAGATCCCGCCCGGGATGCAGTACGAGGCCAAGTGGGACGGCTTCCGGGCGATCGTGCACCGCGACGGTCCCGAGCTGGTCATCGGCAGCCGCACCGGCAAGCCGCTCACCCGCTACTTCCCCGACCTCGCCGCCGCCCTGGCCGAGCGGCTGCCCGAGCGGTGCGTGGTCGACGGCGAGATCGTCATCGAGCACGAGGGGCGGCTCGACTTCGACCGGCTCTCCGAGCGGATCCACCCGGCCGACTCCCGGGTCCGGATGCTCGCCGAGACCACGCCGGCCCGCTTCGTCGCCTTCGACCTGCTGGCCCTCGGCGACGACGCGCTCCTCGACACCCCGCTGTCCGAGCGCCGCGCGGCCCTGGAGCGGATGCTCGACGGCACCACCGCCCCGCTCCACCTCGCCCCCGCCACCCGGGACCCGGAACTGGCCGCACGCTGGTTCGAGCGGTACGAGGGGGCCGGGCTCGACGGGGTGATCGCCAAGCCGCTCGACCTGCCCTACCGGCCGGACGCCCGGCTGATGTACAAGGTCAAGCACGAGCGCACCGCCGACGTCGTCGTGGCCGGATACCGCTTCCACAAGAGCGGCCCCGTCGTCGGCTCGCTCCTCCTCGGCCTGTACGACGACCGGGGCGCCCTCCAGCACGTCGGCGTCTGCGCCGCCTTCAGCGCCGGGCGCCGGGCCGAGTTGATCGAGGAGCTGGAGCCGCTGCGGATGGACCCGCCCGACGGGCACCCCTGGGCCGCCTGGGCCGAGGAGGCCGCGCACGCCGGGGCCCGGCTGCCGGGCGCGCCGAGCCGCTGGTCGGGCAAGAAGGACCTGTCGTGGGTGGCGCTGCGGCCGGAGCGGGTGTGCGAGGTCGGCTACGACCACATGGAGGGCGACCGCTTCCGGCACACCGCGCAGTTCAAGCGCTGGCGCCCGGACCGCGCCCCGGAGTCGTGCGGTTACGCACAGCTCGAGGAGCCCGTCTCGTACGACCTGTCGGACGTGCTGGGCTGACCGGACGGGCCGACGATCTTCCCGGTCCCGGCGCCTCGGCGCCACGTGATTTCCTTCACACCGGCAGTGTCGTCCAGGGGCTTGCGCGGCGCCCGGCCGAGCCGCCCGCCACCCGGCCGCGGTCCCGATACGCAGGAACCGTGCGCAAAGCCGGTCCGGCGCCGTGCCCCGTACCTGCGGGAACGCCGGTGCGCGCGATCACCGGGGTAAGGCGGTGCCGGAGGGGTGCGCCCGCGCACCCGGAGCGGGCCGCGCGCCCCCAGGGCCCACCGCGGCCCCGAGGGTGCCGGAACCGCTCCCGCCATCCGGTACGTATGGAGGTGAGAGCCCTTCCCGTCCGCCCCCACGAACCGCTAGGACTGACCCGTGATCGCCTCGCCCTCTCCCCTCGTGCCCGTCCCGATCCCCGACCGCGTGGCCGCCCTCATCGGCTCCTGTCTGCCCGCGCACGTCCTCCAGGCGGAGATCGAGGCGGACTGCGCGGCGCGCGAGGTCTACCGCTTCCGCGGGCCGCTCTGCGCGGAGGACCGGGCCGACCGCGAGCACGCGCTGGCCGCGCTCGCCCGGGCCAACAAGATCCTGGCCAGGCACCACCCGACGCTGCCGGTACGGCCCTGACGCCGGTGCCGGTACGGCCCCGGGGCCCGTGCCGGCACTCCCCTGACGCCGCCGTCGACACGGGCCCGGGGCCGTCGCCCGTTCGGCGGCATCCCACGGGCAGCGGGGGCGGCACGGTGTGACGCTGCGAGGGTGACCACGACCACCGACGCAAGCCCGGCGGCCCCGGCCGCGCCCGCGCCGCTCGAAGGCCGCCGCCGCAACATCGTCTTCGGCACGATCATGCTCGGTGTGCTGCTGGCCGCGCTCGACCAGACCATCGTGGGCACCGCCCTGCCCACGATCGTCGCGGACCTCGGCGGCGCCGCCCACATGTCGTGGGTCGTCACCTCCTACCTGCTCGCGGAGACCGTGGCGACGGTCCTCGTCGGCAAGTTCGGCGACCTCTTCGGCCGCAAGCTGATCTTCCAGATCTCCGCGATCGTCTTCATCACCGGCTCCTTCCTCTGCGGCCTCGCCACCAACATGACGCTGCTGATCGTCTGGCGCGGCCTCCAGGGCATCGGCGCCGGCGGCCTCATGGTCACCGCGATGGCGCTGATCGCCGACGTGATCCCGCTGCGCGAACGCGGCAAGTACCAGGGCGCGATCGGCGCCGTGTTCGGCGTCTCGACGGTCATCGGGCCGCTGCTCGGCGGCCTGTTCACCGACCACGCCAGCTGGCGCTGGGCCTTCTACGTCAACGTGCCGATCGCCATCCTCGTCGTGATCGCCGCCGCCCGGACGATCCCCTCGGTCCGCTCGGCCAGCCGGCCCGTCATCGACTACCTGGGCATCGCGCTGGTCGCGATCGGCTCCAGCGCCCTGATCCTGGCGACCAGTTGGGGCGGCAACGAGTACGCCTGGAGCTCCGGCGTCATCATCGGGCTCTTCGCCGGCGGCATCGTCGCCCTCGGCCTCTTCTGCTGGGCGGAGGCCCGGGCGGCCGAACCCATGCTGCCGATGCGGCTGTTCCGCAACCCGGTCTTCACCGTCTGCTCGGTGCTCAGCTTCGTCGTCGGCTTCGCGATGCTCGGCGCGATGACCTTCCTGCCGACCTACCTCCAGTACGTGGACGGGGACTCCGCGACGATCTCGGGCATCCGGACGCTGCCGATGGTCGTCGGCCTGCTCATCGCCTCGATCTACAGCGGCAACGTGGTCAGCAAGACCGGGCACTACCGGATCTTCCCCATCGTCGGCTGCGCCGTCATGGGCCTGGGGCTCTATCTGCTCTCGCTGATGGACGAGAACACGAACACGTGGCTGGAATCGCTGTACATGTTCGTGCTCGGCGTCGGCATCGGCCTGTGCATGCAGGTCCTCACCATCGCCGTGCAGAACACCGTCGACTACGCCGACCTCGGCACCGCCACCTCCGGCGTCACCTTCTTCCGCACGCTGGGCAGCTCCTTCGGCACCGCCGTCTTCGGCACGATCTACACCAACTCCCTCAAGCCCAACCTCACCACCGGCGTGGCCGAGGCGTCCGTCCTCGGCGGACCGGTCGGCATCCCGCCGGAGACGGTCGCCAAGGCCGCGACGAGCCCGCAGGGCGTGCACGCGCTGCCGGGCGGGGTCGCCGACCCGATCGTGCGGGCCTACGCCGAGACCCTGCACACCGTCTTCCTGTGGACCGTGCCGGTCGCCGTCGTCGGCTTCGTCGTCGCCCTCTTCCTCAAGCAGGTGAAGCTGCGGGACTCGGTCCGCGAGGCCGCCCCCGACATGGGCGAGGGCTTCGCCTCCCCCACCGGCAGCGGCGACTCCGCCAAGCTCCTGGAACTCTCCGTGGGACGGCTGCTGCGCCGGGTCGACATGGACACCGCCCGCCGGATCGTCGCCGGCTCCGACACCCGCCTCGACACGGCCGGCGCCTGGGCGGTGATGCAGGTGGAGCTGCACACCCGGACGGTCGGGCACGCGAGCCTCGGGCTGATCGCGGCGAGCCGGCGGCTGCCGCCCGAGGTGATCTTCCCGGTCTTCGACCGGATGGTCGACGAGGGCTTCCTCACCCGGGACGGCAACCTCCTCTCCCACACCCCGGCCGGTGCCCGCGAGGCCGAGGTCATCACCCACGCCTGGGGCGACTGGCTCGCCGACCGCCTGGAGCGGGAGCGCGGCCGGCCCAGCGGCCCCGAACTCCGCGCCGCCGCCGACGCCATCGCGAAGAAGGTCGTCGCGGAGGACCTCGCCTCGGGCATGCCGACGGGCCACCCGGAGAAGAAGCCGGTGTCCGTGGGCAGCTGACCGGGACGGCGGGGGGTCAGGCGTCCGGGAAGTCGCCGTCGACGTAGACCCAGGCGCCGTCGTGGCGGGTGAAGCGGCTGTGCTCGCGGAGGGAGCCGGGCTCGCCGGCGTGGACGTAGCGGGCGGTGAAGGTGACGGTGCCCCGCTGGTGGAAGGCGGTGCCGTCGGTGGTGGCCTCGATCTCCAGACCGGTCCAGCGCATGCCGGGGTCGAGTTCGAGGGTCCCCGGACGGGTCTCGGGGGCCCAGGTGCGCAGCAGATAGGCCGCGTCGCCGGCGACGAAGGCGCTGTAGCGGGAGCGCATCAGCAGTTCGGCGGTGGGCGCGGTGGCGCCGGTACCGGCGTGGAAGCGGCCGCAGCAGGCGCCGTACGCGGCGTCGAGACCGCAGGGGCAGGGCGTGTCGGCGGTGAGGGCCGGGGCGGGCGCGGGTGTGCGGGGGCGGGGCTTGCGTCGGGACATGCGGCCATTCTCTCCCGGCGCCGGCTGCCCGGGATGCGGACGGCGGCGTGGACGCCGGGGCCGCTTCGGGCCGTCCGGAGGGGGCGGCCGAGTAGCGTACGGGACATGCGACTGACGATTCTCGGAGGCGGCGGGTTCCGGGTGCCGCTGGTGTACGGCGCGCTGCTCGGCGACCACGCCGAGGGGCGGATCACCCACGTCACCCTGCACGACCTGGACGGGGACCGGCTGACGGCCGTCGCGCGGGTCCTCGCCGAACAGGCCGAGGGGGTGCCGGACGCGCCCGCCGTGACGGCCACCACCGACCTCGACGAGGCCCTGCGCGGAGCGGACTTCGTCTTCTCCGCGATCCGGGTCGGCGGCCTGGAGGGCCGGGCCGCCGACGAACGGGTGGCGCTGGCCGAGGGGGTGCTGGGCCAGGAGACGGTGGGCGCGGGCGGGATCGCGTACGGCCTGCGGACCGTGCCGGTCGCCGTCGGCATCGCCCGCCGGATCGCCGCGCTCGCCCCGGACGCCTGGGTCATCAACTTCACCAACCCGGCCGGGATGGTGACGGAGGCGATGTCCCGGATCCTCGGCGACCGGGTCGTCGGCATCTGCGACTCCCCCGTGGGCCTCGGCCGCCGGGTGGCGCGGGTGCTCGGCGTGGACCCGGACCGGGTGGGGATCGACTACGCGGGCCTCAACCACCTGGGCTGGCTGCGCGGGCTGCGGGTGGACGGCCGGGACGAGCTGCCGCGGCTCCTCGCGGACGAGGCGCTGCTCGGCTCCTTCGAGGAGGGCAGGCTCTTCGGCACCGAGTGGCTGCGGTCGCTGGGCGCGGTCCCCAACGAGTACCTGCACTACTACTACTTCAACCGGGAGGCGGTCGCCTCCTACCGGGGCGCGGCGAAGACCCGGGGGGCGTACCTCCTGGAACAGCAGGCCGGCTTCTACGCGGAGGCGGCGAAGCCCGAGGTGCGGGCCCTGGACGCCTGGCACCGCACGCTCGCCGACCGCGAGGCGACGTACATGGCGCACAACCGGGAGGCGGCGGGCGCCGGGGACCGGGCCGAGGAGGACCTGGAGTCGGGCGGCTACGAGAAGGTGGCGCTGGCGCTGATGCGGGCGATCGCCCGGGGCGAGCGGGCCACGCTCATCCTCAACGTCCGCAACGGCACCGCGCTGCCGGGCCTCGACGCGGACGCGGTGGTCGAGGTGCCGTGCCTGGTGGACGCCGACGGCGCCCGTCCGCTGGCGGCGGACCCGCTGCCGGACCACGCGATGGGGCTGGTGTCGGCGGTCAAGGCGGTGGAGCGGGAGGTGCTGGCGGCGGCGGAGAGCGGTGCGCGGGCGACCGCGGTGAAGGCCCTCGCGCTGCACCCGCTGGTGGACTCGGTGGGCGTGGCCCGCCGGCTGCTCGACGGCTACACGGCGGCGCACCCGGGGCTCGCGTACCTGCGCCCGTGAAAGCGACGGGGGGCTGGCCCGCGGGCCGGCCCCCCGTGACGCGCGCGTGCGGTCAGGGCTTGCGGGCCACGGCGGCCCAGCCCGGGATGGGGCCGTCACCCTGGACCTGCACCGGCTCCCCCAGCTCGGGGTGCCACTCGGCGGTGAGCGCCACCCCGGGCTCGACGAGCTCCAGGCCGTCGAAGAAGGCGGCGAGCTCGTCGCGGGTGCGGGGCCGCAGGGTCAGCCCGCGGGCCTTGTACATGCCGACGGCCTTCGCCGCGCCCTCGGGGTCGAAGTCCCCGGTGACGTGCGAGAGGACCAGGTAGCTGCCCGGGGCGAGCTGGTCGACGAGCTTCGAGACGAGGGACTGGGCGCCGTCCTCGTCGCCCAGGAAGTGGAGCAGGGCCAGCATCGACAGGGCGATGGGCTGGTCGAAGTCAAGGACCTTTCCGGCCCTTTCGAGGATGGTCTCCGGGTCGCGGGCGTCCGCCTGGATGTACTCGGTGGCCCCCTCGGGGGTCGAGCGCAGCAGGGCGGCCGCGTGCGCGAGCACGATCGGGTCGTTGTCGCAGTAGACGATCCGGGAGTCCGGCGCGGCCTCCTGCGCGATCTGGTGCAGGTTGGGCTCGGTCGGGATGCCGGTGCCGACGTCCAGGTACTGGCGGACGCCGTGGGCGCTGAGCCAGCGGATGGCGCGGTGCATGAAGGCCCGGTTGACCCGGGCCATGTCGCGGCCGCGGGCGTCGACGGTGAGGAGCTGGCGGGCCATCTCCTCGTCGACGGGGTAGTTGTCCTTGCCGCCCAGGAACCAGTCGTACATCCGCGCCGGGTGCGGCTTGCTGGTGTCGATCCGAATCTCGCGGACGGATGCGGGGTCCTGGGTCATCGTCGGCTCTCCTGGTAGGGACGAACGGGTGGCGCTGCTACAAGAGTTACGTGACGGTGGTGGTGCGGCGGAAGGGGTCAGGTGAGGAGAAAGTCAGCCTGACCGGATTTGGCCCCCGCGATGAACGCGGCGATCTCCCCGTGGGTGTAGATGAGGGCGGGTCCTTCAGGGTCTGCGGACTGTCGCACGGCGACCCTGCCGTCGGCCAGCTTCATGGCCTCCACGCAGTTGCCCCCGTTCCCGCCGCTCCAGGGCTTGTGCCATCCCTCGGCACCGAGCTCCGCGGCGGGCATGCCGTTGTATATGCGATCCATTCACAGCTCCTTGCGGAGATCCCGGAGGATCTCCTTCGTGCGTTGTGCAGTCGCGGCCTGCGCCGCCATACGGTCCATGACCTCCAGGTGGGACGCCACCTCGGGGCGCGCGTCGAGGTAGACGGCGCCGGTCAGGTACTCGCTGTAGACCATGTCCGGGAGTTCGGGCATGGCGAAGCGGAAGAGGACGAACGGACCGTACGTGCCGGGGTGGTGGCCGGACGCGAACTCCGCGATCTGCAGGGTGACGTTCGGCAGCTCGGACGCTTCGAGCAGCCGGTCGAGCTGGTCGCGCATCACCTCGGGCCCGTCGCCGACCGGCCGGCGGAAGACCGTCTCGTCCATGATGACCCAGAACTTCGGGGCGTCCTCCCTGGTCAGCAGGGACTGGCGCTCCATCCGCAGGGCCACATGCCGATCGATGTCCTCTTCCCTGGCGGCGTCGTCGCCGCCGCCGACCGCTCCGCTGCGCAGAATGGCGCGGGCGTACTCCTCGGTCTGGAGCAGACCGGGGACGAACTGGGGTTCGTAGGCCCGGATGAGGCTGGCGGCCCCCTCCAGGCTGACGTACATGGAGAACCAGCCGGGCAGCACGTCGTGGAACCGCTGCCACCAGCCGGGCAGGTTGGCCTCCTCGGCGAGGGCGACGAACGCCTCCGCCTCGGGACCGTCGATGCCGTACGCGCGCAGCAGCAGCTGGACGTACGGGATCTTCAGCGCGATCTCGGCGGTCTCCATCCGGCGGATGGTGGCCGGGGCGACGTGGAGGACCTTGGCGGCCTCCTCGCGCTTGAGGCCCGCGCGCTCGCGCAGATCCTGCAGACGCCGGCCCAGGACGACCTGTCCCACCGTCGGGGCGGACCGCGGCTCGCTCACTCTCAGACCTCCCCGACGCGCTGTTTCGACGAGTGTGCCACGAAGCCCGGCCAGAGAGAACACGGCACTCTGCAATTTTCAGAGTGCCACTTGCCAAGTGTCCGAGTCAGGAGGACAGTGTTCCGGTGAACCAGTACAGACTGCCGCCGGTGCGCCCCCGCGCCCCGGCGACAGTGACGTACGGCAGCCCTGCCCACTGTTGTGAGGAACCGGTCGTGGCTTCTGGTAACGCGCAGCCCTCAGGTCTCATGAGCTCCCGAGTCATGGCCCAGCGCCCCCAGCCCCACCACGACCCCCTGTACCGGGATCCCCACCGCGAGCCGCACCGGGACCCCCACCACCGCGAGCCGTACCACCGCGACCCCCTCCACCGCTTCGCCTTCGAGCTGCCCGCCCGCACCGAGTCCGTGGGCCGCGCCCGCCGCCTCACCGAGGAGCGGCTGGTCCTCTGGGGCCGCGGACCGGAGATACGCGACACGGCCGCCCTGGTCGTCTCGGAACTGGTCACCAACGCGGTCCTGCACACCGCGAGCAGCCGGATCGTCTGCGAACTCCGCCAGGGCGCCGACGCCCTCCGCATCGCCGTGCGCGACGAGGGCGGCCCCGCCGGCCCCCGGATCCGCGACTGCGGCGCGGACGAGCGCGGCCGCGGCCTCCTCATCGTCGACGCGCTGTGCGCGTCCTGGGGCGCCGAGCGCACCGGACACGGCACGGCGCAGATCGTCTGGGCGGAACTCCCGCACCACCTGGGGGAGCCATGCTGAAGTCGATGACCACCCTGCTCGTCCCCCGCGCCCGCCGCTCCCCGGAGAACGGCCCCGGCCGCGGACCCTCCCTCACCGCCACCCGCCTCACGGTCCCCGTCGGCCTGAACACCGGACTCGGCTGCGACGCCGTCGGCGTCCCCGCCCGCTTCGGCTTCAAGATCCTCTCCCGGCTCCCCGCCAAGGGCTGCGTGTACGCCGACACCGACTGGTGGTGGTGGCTCGTCCCGGCCCGCTCCGACCTCGACCTGGTCTGGCCGCTGCCCGCCTGCTACGCCCCCGGCGCCGAGATCCCCGACCGCTCCCCTCGCCTGATCCACCACCCGGACGGCACCTCGCCCTACACCCCGCCGATCCCGCTCTACCTGCTGACCTGCCAGCTCACCGGCATCGCCCCGGCCTGGCCGGCACCGCAGGTGCGCAGCGCCCTGTGACGGTCCGGGCCCCCGGCTGCGTAGAGTCGGCCCCATGTTCACCCCGCAGGGCCCGACCCTCCGCGAACTGACCGCCCAGGCGCTGTCCTCGGTCGAGCACGGCTACGACCTGCTCGCCCCGAAGTTCGACGCGACGCCCTTCCGCACCCCGGACCGGATCCTCACCGCGGTGGCCCGCGCCCTGGAGGAGCTGGGCCCCTTCGACGCGGGCCTGGACGTCTGCTGCGGCACCGGGGCGGGCCTCCCCGTCCTCCGCTCGGTCTGCGCGGGCCGGGTCGCGGGCGTCGACTTCAGCGCGAACATGCTGGCCGAGGCCCGCCGCCGGGACCCCGCCGCGACGCTGGTCCGCGCCGACGCCCTCGCCCTCCCCTTCACCGCCTCCTTCGACCTGGCGGTCAGCTTCGGCGCCTTCGGCCACTTCCTGCCCGCCGCCCAGCGCGTCCTCTTCGCCCAGGTCCACGCCGCCCTGCGCCCCGGCGGCCTGCTCGCCTTCCCGCTCCCGGCCCCGCCCCCGGTCGGCTCCCGCGCCTACTGGACCCTCTGGGCCTTCGACGCGGCCATGCGCGTCCGCAACGCCGTCTGGCGCCCGCCCTTCGTCATGTACTACCGCACCTTCCGCCTCTCCGACGTCCGCGCCCTCCTGGAGGAGACGGGCTACGAGGTCACCCACCAGCCCCTCCCCGACTTCGGCACCCGCGACGACGGCGGCCCGCACTGCCGGCTGGTGGTGGCGCGGAAGGTCCGGGAGGTCAGGGAAGGGGGCCGCTCCACTGCGCCTCGTCGCCGGTGAAGCCGACGGTCACGCCCACCTCCAGCACGTCCCCGGACCGGGGCGGGACGTCGAAGGCGTAGGCGGCCACGGCCCTGCGCCCGGGCAGCAGGTCCCCGTCGAGCGGCAGGATCCCCTGCTCCGCGTCGAACACCCCGGCGACCTCCCGGCCGTCGCCGTCCCGCCCCTGGACCTGCACCGTCACCAGCTTGAGCCGTTCGCCGGAGCCGTTGCGGACGGTCACGTCCACCTTCACCGCGGTGTTCTCCGCCTTGTGCCCGGCCGCGCCCTCGGCCGGCGTGAACCGCTCCGGCGCCGACACGGTCACCTCGACCCCGTCGGCGTACCGGTGGGTCGTACCGAAGGGCAGCAGGCCCTCGGCGGCGGGCTCGGCGGACGGCGAGCGGACGGGGGTCTCGCGCGGCGCGGACGCCGGGGGCGCGGGCGGCGTCGTGGAGGCCGTGGCTCCCCCTCCCGGGTCGTCGTCGCCGAAGGCGCCCGTGCCGACCAGGAGGCCGGCGACGCCGACGGCGAGGACCATCACCCCGATCAGCGCGAGCAGCCACCGGCGGCGGCCGGGAGGTGAGGCGCCCGGTCCGCTCAGCGGGCCGGGCGGGGGGCCGGCGGGCGGCCCCGACGGTGGTGCGCCGCCGTGGGGCGGCCGCCCGGGACCGGAACCGTTCGCGTCGCCCATGGCACGCCTCCGCAGTCCCCGAGAGGGTTGTCCTCAGATTAGGCGGCGCATGCGGAAAGCGCCGGTCGATGAAGTCATCGACCGGCGCTTTCCGTGTGGTGTCCGAGGGGGGACTTGAACCCCCACGCCCGATAAAGGGCACTAGCACCTCAAGCTAGCGCGTCTGCCATTCCGCCACCCGGACAGGGTGTGTGTTCGCGGGTGTTCCCCGCGGCGACATGGATAACTCTACCAGGGGTTGGCGGGCGCTTTCACCGGCGTTTTCCGTGGTCAGTCGGGGGTGGTGGAGGGGGCGGCCCGTGCGCCGGCGGACCCCGGGTCACGACCGGGCGCACGGGGACCGCCCATCCCCGGGGATGCCGCCGTGGCGGCCGGGAGCCCGGCGCCCCCCGACGCCTGCTCCGGGTACCACGATGGCCCCGGGGGGTTGGTCCAGGCCAGCGGGTGTCCGGAATTCGTCAGGTCAGCGGACGGCGGTGAGGCGGGCGGAGACCACGACGTTGCCGGTGTAGCCGGTGGCGCGGCTGTAGGCGCCGCCGCAGGTGATGACGCGGAGTTCCGGGGTGCGGGTGGAGGCGTAGACGCGGTCGGCGGGGAAGCCGTCCTTGGGGACGAGTTCCACGGCGTGGACGGTGAAGACGGCGGTGCGGCCGTCGGCCCGGCGGACCTCGACGACGCGGCCGCGGGTCAGGGCGCCGAGGGCGTGGAAGACCGCGGGGCCCGCGGGGGTGTCGACGTGACCGGCGAGGACGGCGGTGCCGGGTTCCCCGGGGGTGACCGAGCCCCCGTACCAGCCGGCCCGGTCGGGGTGCTCCGGCGGCGGGGCCTCCAGCCAGCCGTCCGCGTCCAGGCCGACCCGGGTGAGCGGCGCGTCCACGCCGATCGCCGGGATGGCGACGGCGAGCGGGGCGGAGGCCGGCAGGGCCGCGCGGGCCGGGGGCGGAGGCGCGGCCGGGGCCGGGGCGTCCGCCGCGAGGGGCCGCGGGGGTCCTGCCGCGGTGAGCTCCTGCGTACCGCCGCGGACGAGGTGGACGCCGGTGAGGAGGAGGATCGCGACGACGCCCCAGGCGCCGCGCCGGCCGTGCGCGCCCTCCACCACCTCGGGCCTCCTGCCTCGTCTCGGGTCGTCGCGTGGTCGCCCCTCCGTCCCGGACCTCGTCACACCGGGACGGAGGGGCCGTCTCAGGGGCGGCCGCCGGTCCGGCCGCGGCGGCGGGTGAGGACGACGGCGGTGCCGGCCGCGGCGGCGATGAGGACGCCGCCGGCCGCCAGTTCCGCGGTGCCCAGCGCGTCCGAGCCGGTGGAGCCGCCGAAGCCCGCCTTGACGCCCTTGTGCGGGGGCCGCGGAGGGTGCGGGGTGACCGGGGCCGGGGGCGGGGCCGTGCCGTGGTCCACGGTGAGGGTGGTGGTGCCGCGCTCGCCCTTGCAGTCGAAGGCGATCTCGTACTCGGCGCCCGCCTTGGCGTCGATGTCGACGGTCGCGGTGCCCGGACGGCCCTCGGTGAGGGTCACGGTGTCGAAGATCCCCGACGTGACGGTCACCGACGACACCTCGCAGCCGTCGGAGGTCAGCGTGACGGTGCCGCCGGGGGCGACGGTCCGGGGCGTGACGGAGAAGCCGAAGGAGGTGATGTTCCGGCCGGTGCCGGGGTCGGCGCCCGGGTCGTCGCCGGCGAGGGCCGCGGGGGCGGACAGTGCCACGGCCGCGGTGGCGAGCAGGGCGGCGGAAGCGGTACGTATCGCGCGCATGCGGTCCTCCGGTTCGCGGCGGGGCGGGGAGACCCCCACCGCGATCGAAGCTAGGCGCGCCCGGGGGGAGCCGCCACCGGGCTCCCCCTCGCGCTCCGCCGAACGGAGCAGCCGGGCCCCGCGCTCAGGGGATCCGGACGACCTGGCCCGCGTAGGAGAGGTTGCCGCCGAAGCCGAAGAGGAGGACGGGGGCGCCGGAGGGCAGCTCGCCGCGCTCGACGAGCTTGGCGAGGGCGAGCGGCACGGAGGCGGCGGAGGTGTTGCCGGAGTCGACGACGTCCCGGGCGACGATGGCGTTGACGGCGCCGATCTTGGCGGCGAGGGGTTCGATGATCCGCAGGTTGGCCTGGTGGAGGACGACGCCCGCCAGGTCCTCGGGGGCGATGCCGGAACGGGCGCACGCCTCGCGGGCGAGGGCCGGGAGCTTGGTGGTGGCCCAGCGGTAGACGCTCTGGCCCTCCTGGGCGAAGACGGGCGGGGTGCCCTCGATGCGGACGGCGTGGCCCATCTCGGGGACCGAGCCCCACAGCACGGGGCCGATGGCGCCGGTGTCGGTCTCGGTGGCCTCGACGATCACGGCGCCCGCGCCGTCGCCGGTGAGGACGCAGGTGGTGCGGTCCGACCAGTCGGTGATCTCGGTCATCTTGTCGGCGCCGATGACCAGGGCGCGGCGGGCGGCGCCCGCGCGGACCGCGTGGTCGGCGGTGGCGAGCGCGTGGGTGAAGCCGGCGCAGACCACGTTGAGGTCGAGGGTGGCGGGCGAGCCCATGCCGAGGCGGGCGGCGACCCGGGCGGCGGTGTTGGGCGAGCGGTCGATCGCGGTGGAGGTCGCGACGATGACGTAGTCGATGTCGCCGGGGGCCAGCCCGGCGGCGGCGAGCGCCTTGCCCGCGGCGTGCGCGGCGAGCTCGTCGACCGGCTCCTCGGGCCCGGCGACGTGCCGCGTGCGGATGCCGACCCGGCTGAGGATCCACTCGTCGCTCGTGTCGACCAGCTCGGCCAGGTCGTGGTTGGTCAGTACCTTGGCGGGCTGGTAGTGCCCGAGCGCGGCGATGCGAGTGCCCGTCATCCCGGGACCCCCTCGATGGTTCGTTCAGCGGCAGGAACCACCCAGTCTTGCCAGCGACTCATGGGTAACAGGTGACGTAAACCACCAAGATTCCCCCGAGTCGCTTGGCCGACCGCGACAAGGGGTCAGGCGCCGCACCGGTTCGGGCGCGGAATCCGGGGGTGGCGGAGAATGGCGGGGTCAGGGGCAGGAACACCGGAAGAATCGAAGGCGGCGGGGATGGGACGGGTCACCGAGCGACGGCGGGTCACGCGGATCCGGGGCGGGGCGGTGAGCGCGCGGCCGGACACGCTGGTGGCGGAGGAGCCGCTGGAGATCCGGCTGAACGGACGGCCGATCGCGATCACGATGCGGACGCCCGGCGACGACTTCGCGCTGGCGGCGGGCTTCCTGGTGAGCGAGGGCGTGCTCGCCTCGGCCGCCGACGTGCGGTCCATCGTGTACTGCGCGGGGGCGAAGGAGGACGGGACCAACACGTACAACGTGGTGGACGTGAAGCTGGCCCCCGAGGTCGTCGTCCCCGACATCACGCTGGAGCGGAACGTCTACACGACGTCCTCGTGCGGGCTGTGCGGCAAGGCGAGCCTGGACGCGGTGCGGACCACGGCCCGCTTCCCGATCGCCGACACTCCCCCGGTACGCGTCTCCCCCGCGCTCCTGTCCGCGCTGCCGGACCGGCTGCGGGCCGCGCAGAAGGTCTTCGACACGACCGGCGGGCTGCACGCGGCGGCGCTCTTCTCGGAGGACGGCGAGCTGCTGGACGTACGGGAGGACGTGGGACGGCACAACGCGGTGGACAAGCTGGTCGGGCGGGCGCTGCGGGAGGACCTGCTGCCGCTGGACCGGGCGGTGCTGCTGGTCTCGGGCCGGGCCTCCTTCGAACTGGCGCAGAAGGCCGTGATGGCGGGGATCCCGGTGCTCGCCGCGGTGTCCGCGCCGTCCTCGCTCGCGGTGGACCTGGCGGCGGAGACGGGCCTGACGCTGGTCGGCTTCCTGCGGGGGCCGGACATGAACGTGTACGCGGGCGAGCACCGGATCGCGCTGCCTTAGTCCTTCCTCAGTTCTTCGGCGGGTCGATCATCTGGAGGGCCAGGGTCGCCGGGGGCGGGGCGAGGCCGGGGCCGCCGGCCTCGGTCCAGGCCAGGATGTCGTCGAGGCAGTCGTCGTCGAGGCTGAATCCGATCCAGGCGGCCCGGCCGCCGCGCCTGCGGCCCTCGGTGGAGGGCTGGATGACCACGATGTTGGCCTGGGCACAGGGGCCGAGGCAGTCGCTGGTGCGGACGGCGAGCTTCCCGCCGGAGGCCGCGGCGGCGGCACGGAGCCGGTCGAGCTGGGCGGCGTGGTCGGTGCCGGGGTTCTTGCGGGGGTCTCCGCAACAGCACCCCCGGCAGACGACGAGGGAGCAGGGGCGGGCCCCGTACCGTATCGGGACGCGGCTCATCCGCGGCCGTCCAGGGTGATCCCGGGGACGGTGGCGACGGTGCCGAGGCGGGGGAAGTCGAGGTCGACGGAGGCCCGGTGCTCGTCGGCGGTGAGCGCCGTCATGGCGTCCTCGGCGAAGACGAGGTCGTAGCCGAGGTCGGCGGCGGCGCGGGCGGTGGACTCGACGCCGAGGTTGGTGGCGATCCCGGCGAGGACGAGGGTGCGGACGCCGAGGCCGCTGAGCACCTCGTGCAGGCCGGTGTCCTGGAAGCCGCCGATGGTGCGCTTGACGACGACCGGCTCGCCCTCGCGCGGCAGGTCGGGCACGAGGTCGCTGCCGGGCGGCTGGGCGGGGACGCCGGGCCGCTCGACGCGGATGTGGACGACGAGCGCGCCGGCGGCACGGAAGGCCGCGGCGAGCCGGCCGACGGCGGCGAGGAGGTCGGTACCGGGACGGGGGGCGAGCGGCAGCGCGACGATCCGCTCCATCAGGTCGACGAGGAGGAGCGCGGTGCGGCCGGGATCGAGTGAGGGCATGGGAGCACGGTAGCCGCCCGGATGATCACCGCGGCGGGGCCGGTGGCGCGATCCGGTCACGGCCGGGAGCGGGGGTGGGAGTGGCGCCCGGGCGGCCGGGTGCGTCCGGGTGGCCGGGTGCGGCGGTCCGGGCCGCTCCGGCGCCGGGCTGCCCGTCGGCGGCCGCTCCGTCCACGCCCTCTCCGCCCGCGGTCTGGCCGTCGGTGGCTTCCGGGTCGCGGGCGCGGCGCTTGGCGAGGACCGCGCAGACCATGAGCTGCATCTGGTGGAAGAGCATCAGGGGGAGCACGGCGAGCGAGGCGTGGGCGCCGAAGAGGACGCTCGCCATGGGCAGGCCGGCGGCGAGGCTCTTCTTGGAGCCGGCGAACTGGATGGCGATCCGGTCGGCCCGGCCGAAGCCGAGGCGGCCCGCCCCGTACCAGGTCAGGGCCAGCATCAGGGCGAGCAGGACGGCCTCGGCGGCGAGCAGCAGGGCGAGCCGGCCGGGGGTCACCAGGTGCCAGATCCCGGCGACCATGCCCTGGCTGAAGGCGGTGTAGACGACGAGGAGGATCGAGCCCCGGTCGACGTACCCGAGCACCTTCTTGTGGCGGACCAGGAAGCCGGCGACCCAGCGGCGCAGGACCTGGCCGAGGAGGAAGGGCGCCAGGAGCTGGAGGACGATCCGCAGGACCGCGTCGGCGGAGAGGCCGCCGGTGTCGCCGCCGAGCAGGGCGGCGGCGAGCAGCGGGGTCAGCACGATCCCGGCCAGCGAGGAGAAGGAGCCGGCGCAGATCGCGGCGGGGACGTTGCCCCGGGCGATCGAGGTGAAGGCGATGGAGGACTGGATGGTCGAGGGGACCAGGCAGAGGAAGAGGAAGCCGCCGTACAGCTGCGGGGTGAGGATCCCCGGCACGAGGCCGCGGGCGGCCAGGCCGAGCAGCGGGAAGACGAGGAAGGTGGCGCCGAGGACGGTGAGGTGGAGCCGCCAGTGCCGCAGCCCGTCGAGCGCCTCGCGGGTGGAGAGCCGGGCCCCGTACAGGAAGAACAGCAGCGCGACGACGCCCGTGGCCGCGGACTCGGCGGCGGTGGCGGCCGCTCCGGAGGCGGGCAGCAGCGCGGCGAGGCCGACGGTCCCGAGCAGGGCGAGGACGTAGCCGTCGACCGGCAGCCAGGAGGGCAGGAGGGGTCGTCGGTTCATGGCTCCACTCGCGGCGGGTCGGGGGTACGGGGGCGGGTCGGGGGTACGGGGGCGGGTCGGGGCGTCGCCGGGAAGGGCGGCGGCCGGCGGCGGGCGGCTGTCTGGGACCTCGGGTCGGATCCGGGGCGCTGCCCGGGGCCGGACGGGTCGGGGTCGGACGGGTCGGGTTCGGGGCAGGGTCGGACCGGCCCGGGCCGCCAGGGCCGGTCCCGGCGCGCCGGCGGGCGTGGCCGTCGGGGCACGTCCCGGCAGTGTGCCCCGGCGTGGGACCCGGGCCGCCGCGTCGGGTGCTGTGGTGTCCATCCTGGTCCACGCGGGCGTCATCGGGAATCCCGTACAGCGCACTGACTGTCATCACGTTCCGCGATAACGTCGCCGGCGTGTACGAGCCCGCGCAGTTGCGCACCTTTCTCGCCGTCGCCCAGACGCTGTCCTTCACCCGGGCCGCCCTCCGGCTGGGGGTGCGGCAGTCGACCGTCAGCCAGCACGTGCGGCGGCTGGAGGAGGCGACCGGGCGGCCGCTCTTCGTCCGGGACACCCACAGCGTGGAGCTGACCGGGGACGGGGAGGCGATGCTGGGCTTCGCCCGCACGATCCTCCAGGCGCACGAGCGGGCGGCGGCCTTCTTCACCGGGACGCGGCTGCGCGGCCGGCTGCGGTTCGGGGCCTCGGAGGACTTCGTGGCGACCCGGCTGCCGGAGATCCTGGAGTCGTTCCGGCGCGCCCACCCCGAGGTGGACCTGGAGCCGACCGTCGAGCTGTCGGGGACGCTCCAGGCGCGGCTCGCGGCCGGCCGGCTCGATCTGATCCTGGCGAAGCGGGGGGCCGGGGCGGACGGGGACGGCGCGGGCGGGGTGCCGGTGTGGAGCGACGCGCTGGTCTGGATCGGGGCGCCGGGGCTGCGGCTCGACCCGGAGCGGCCGGTGCCGCTGATCCTCTACCCGCCGCCGGGCATCACCCGGGCGCGGGCGCTCGCGGCCCTGGAGGCGCAGGGCCGGTCGTGGCGGATCGCCTGCACGAGCTCCAGCCTGAGCGCCAACGTGGCGGCGGCCCGCGCGGGGCTCGGCGTGATGGCCCACACGCGCGGCCTGGTGCCGCCCGGGCTCGTGCCCGTACCGGCGCGGTCGGGGCTGCCGGAGCTGGGCGAGGTCGACTTCGTCCTGCGCGCGGGGCGGCGCGGCGGGGCGACGCAGGAGGCGGCGGACGCGCTGGCGGAGGCGATCCTGGAGGGCGGCGACGGGCTGCGGCGCCAGGACTGACCGATACCGGCCGGGGGCGGGGGCGTGCGCGGGCGGTACAGATTCCGTGGAGACTTCGGGCCGTACGGACCTACCGGACGGTACGCAACCACCCCCCTCCGGCCTCCATTTGCCGCCTCACCTGCCCTGACCTGTGCGAACGGGGAATGTCGCGGCTTGGTGAAGGTCCTGCCGCAGCCGCTCCGGGTGGGGTACGGTCACGGCGCCGCAGCCCACTCAGCGGCCCCTTTCAGCCACCGAGCCGTCGAGGGAGGAGCTGGTCCGTGCGTGAGTTCACCGTGCCGCCCGTCGAGGCGGCCCCGCTCAGCGGCGGCCTGGCGGACGCCGTCTTCACCCGCGCCGCCGAGACCCCCGACGCGATCGCCTTCGGGCGCCGGACGGCCGACGGGGGCTGGGAGGACGTGAGCTGCGCCCGCTTCCGGGACGAGGTGCTGGCGCTGGCGAAGGGCCTCGTCGCGCACGGGGTGCGGTTCGGCGACCGGGTCGCGATCATGTCCCGTACCCGCTACGAGTGGACGCTCTTCGACTTCGCGCTGTGGACGCTCGGCGCCCAGCCCGTGCCGGTCTATCCGACCTCCTCCGCCGACCAGGTCCACTGGATGCTGTACGACGCCGAGGTCACCGCCTGCGTGGTGGAGCACGAGGACCACGCGATGACCATCGGGTCCGTGGTGGACCGGCTGCCGAGGCTCCAGCGGCTGTGGCAGCTCGATCCCGGCGAGGACGCCGGGCCGGGCGCGGTCGCCGAGCTGACCGCCGCCGGGGAGGGCATCGACGAGGACGTGGTGCAGCGGCACCGGCGGGCGGTGACCCCCGACTCGATGGCCACGGTCATCTACACCTCGGGCACCACCGGCCGCCCCAAGGGCTGCGTGATCACCCACGCCCACTTCATGTTCGAGACCGACGCGCTGCTCGCCGGCTGGGAGCCGGTCTTCCGCTCACGGCCCGGCGACCAGGCGTCCACCCTGCTGTTCCTGCCGCTCGCCCACGTCTTCGGGCGGATGGTGGAGGTCGCGGCCGTGCGGGGCGGGGTGAAGCTGGGGCACCAGCCGTCGATGACCGCGTCGGCGCTGCTGCCCGACCTTGTGTCGTTCCGGCCGAGCTTCGTCCTCGCCGTGCCGTACGTCTTCGAGAAGATCTTCCACGCGGCGCGCCGCAGGGCCGAGGGCGACGGCCGGGTCGCCGTCTTCGACAAGGCGGTGGACGTGGCCGTCAAGTACGCGGAGGCGCTGGAGCACAAGGCGTTCGGCCAGGGCCCGGGACCGTCGGCGGCGCTGCGGATGCAGCACCAGTTCTTCGACAAGACCGTCTACGGCCGGGTCCGCGAGGTGCTCGGCGGGCGGATCAGGTACGCGATGTCGGGCGGTTCGGCGATGGACCGCAGGACCGGACTGTTCTTCGCGGGCGCGGGCGTCACCGTCTTCGAGGGGTACGGCCTGACGGAGTCGACGGCCGCCGCCACCGCGAACCCGCCCGGCCGGGTGCGGTACGGCACGGTGGGCCGGCCGGTGCCGGGCACCACCGTGCACATCGCCGAGGACGGCGAGGTGTGGCTGCACGGCGGGCAGGTCTTCTCCGGCTACCTCGGCGACCCGGCGGCCACGGCGGCGGTGCTCAACGACGGCTGGCTCGCCACCGGCGACCTGGGCGCGCTCGACGCCGAGGGCTATCTGACGATCACCGGCCGGAAGAAGGAGATCCTGGTGACCTCCGGCGGCAAGAGCGTGGCGCCGACCGGGCTGGAGGAGCGGGTCCGGGCGCACCCGCTGATCGCCCAGTGCCTGGTCGTCGGCAACGACCGCCCGTACATCGCGGCCCTGGTCACCCTGGACCAGGAGGCGGTGGACCACTGGCTCGCCATCCAGGGCCGGCCGCCGCTCTCCCCCGCCGACCTGGTCCGCGACCCGGATCTGGAGACGGAGATCCGGCGCGGGGTGGTGGCCGCGAACACGCTGGTGTCGCAGGCCGAGTCGATCCGCACCTTCCGGATCCTCGCCCATCCCTTCAGCGAGGAGCACGGGCTGCTCACCCCGTCGCTGAAGCTGAAGCGGAAGGCGATCGAGCGGGCGTACGCGGCCGAGGTCGAGGCGCTGTACGGCTGACGGGACCGTGCCCCGCGCGGCGGAATGCGACGGGGCGGGTGATCGTTGGAGTCGAAGGGGCGGGCGTTCGCGCGCCCGTCCGCGTACGACCACGACGACGTAAGGATCCATCCCACGTGAGCACGGACAGCAAGGTCCCCTCGGTCATCCTGAACAACGGCGTGGAGATGCCGCAGCTCGGCTTCGGCGTCTGGCAGGTGCCGGACGACGAGGCGGCGAAGGCCGTGGCCACCGCCCTGGAGGCCGGCTACCGCTCCATCGACACGGCGGCGATCTACGAGAACGAGCGGGGCACCGGCGAGGCCGTGGCCGCCTCCGGGATCCCCCGCGAGGAGCTCTTCGTCACCACCAAGCTGTGGAACAGCGAGCAGGGGTACGACTCCACGCTGCGGGCCTTCGACGCCTCCCTGGAGCGGCTCGGCCTCGACCACGTCGACCTGTACCTGATCCACTGGCCGGTGCCGGCCAAGGACGCGTACGTCGACACCTACCGGGCGCTGGAGAAGATCCACGCCGAGGGCCGCGCCCGGGCGATCGGCGTCTCCAACTTCCTCCCCGAGCACCTGGAGCGACTGACGGCCGAGACCGGGGTCGTGCCGGCGGTGAACCAGATCGAGCTGCACCCGCAGCTGGCGCAGGCCGAGTCCCGGGCGCTGCACGCCCGGCTCGGCATCGCGACCGAGGCGTGGTCGCCGCTGGGCCAGGGCCGGGGCCTGCTCGACGTGCCGGCGCTCGTCGCCGTCGCCCGCAAGCACGGGCGGACCCCCGCGCAGGCGGTGCTCCGCTGGCACCTCCAGCTGGGCAACGTGGTGATCCCGAAGTCGGTGACCCCGTCCCGCATCCAGGAGAACATCGACGTCTTCGACTTCGAGCTGGACCCGGAGGACATGGCGGCGATCGCCGCGCTCGACGAGGGCGGGCGGCTGGGCCCGAACCCGGCGGAATTCAACGTCGGCGCCTGAGGCTCCGGGTGAAGGGGAGGGCGGACGGGGGCCCCGCCCCCGTCCCGGACGGGCTGTACCGGGTGCGGAACGTGGGCAGCGGCCTGCTCCTGGAGGTGTACGCGGGCTCGCGGCGCGGCGGCGCCAAGGTGCAGCAGGGCGCCGCCTCGGACGCCCCGGGGCAGTCGTGGCGGGTGTCGGCGGTGCCGAACGGCGGCGGGCTCTACCACCTGGTCAACGCGGCCAGTGGGAAACGGCTGGACGTGGTGAACGCCTCCACGGAGCCGGGGGCGCTCGTCCAGCAGTGGCGGGCGAACAACTTCGGCGCCCAGGAGTGGATCATCGAGCAGGACCTCCAGGCGCCCGGGACGGTCGCGCTGGTGAGCTTCGTCAGCGGCCTGCTCCTGGAGGTGGCGGACGGGTCGGCGGCCGAGGGCGCCGACATCCGGCAGGGGGAGGACACCGACTCGCCGTACCAGTGGTGGCGGCTGGAGCCGGTGTCCTCCTGAGGGCCTGATCCCGACGGGCCGCGCCCCGGCGGGGGCGGCGGCCCGCGCGGTTCAGCCCTTGCGGGCGGTGTGGACCGTGTGGGCCGTCAGGTGGAAGAGGTCCGTGCGGTGGTGCAGGGAGTGCGGGTCGGCCGGGTCGAGGAGCCGGTCCAGGGTCGTGCGGTCCTCGGCGTCCAGGTGCTCGCCGAGGCCCTCGCGGAGCCGCCCGAAGTGGCTGACGGCGAGCTCGCGGACGACCTGCGGCACGGGCGCGGGCACGTCCACGAGGAAGGTGCGGGTGCCGGCCGGGGTGAGTCCGGCGGCGGTGAACAGGGCGCGCCAGTCGTCCGGTTCGCTCACGGCGCCGGGCAGCTCGGCGCGCATCCGGGCGAACCAGTGGGCGTGCTCGGCGTCGAAGCGGGCCTCCAGGCCGGGACGGCCCATGCCGATGTCCCGGGGCAGGTGACGGGGGGCCAGGCCGCCCTCGACGAGGGCGATCAGGCCGCCGGGGCGGAGCAGCTTGGCGAAGTCGGCGAGCGCGGCGCCCTGGTCGCCGATGTGGTGCAGGGAGTTCCCGGCCCACAGCAGGTCGGCCTCGCCCAGGCTGCCGGTCTCCTCGGGGAGTTCGGCGCGCAGGGTGCTGACCCGGGCCGCGAGCCCCTGGGCCTCGGCGCGGGCGCGGGCCCGCTCCAGGAGCTCGGGGGTGCCGTCGACGGCGACGGCCTCGGCGTACGGGAACGCCTCCGCGAGCACGGTGGTGATGACGCCGGGGCCGCTGCCGACGTCGAGCAGACGGCGCACTCCGGCGGCCGGGACGAGGGTGCCGAGCCAGGCGGCGGCCTCGCGGTAGGCGGTGCCGGCGACCTCGGCCTGGTTCTCCAGGAGCGGGGCGAGGCGGCCCCAGTCGAGCTCGGTGCCGTCGCCGTGCGTGTGGCCGTGGTGGGCGTGGCCCGGGCCGTGGTCGTGGTCGTGGGCGTGCGGGGCGTGGGGCGCGCGATGCTGGGTCATGGCACCAGCCTGCGCCGGACCGCGCGGGAAACGCGAGAAAAGTTGCCGGTACGGCAAACGTGTCGCCGGCCCCGGACACCCGGCCCCGCACCCCTCCGCCGGCCCGACCCGCCCCCCTCCGCCGGCCCCGGATCCGCTTCCCGTCCGTCTTCCCTCTGCCCCCTCCCCCTCCGTCAGCCGTCCGCCCGGTACTCCTGCGGGCTGACGCCCCGCACCCGCTTGAAGGCGGCGCTCAGGGCGAAGGCGCCGCCGTAGCCGACCCGGCGGGCGACGGACTCCAGGGTGGCGTCGCCGTCGCGCAGGAGGTCGGCGGCGACGGCGAGGCGCCAGTCGGTGAGGTACGTCATCGGGGGCTCGCCCACCAGTTCGGTGAAGCGCCGGGACAGGGCGGCCCGGGACACCCCCGTCTTGGCGGCGAGGGAGGCGACGGTCCAGGGGTGGTCCGGGTGGTCGTGGAGCAGGCGCAGGGCGCGGCCGACGACCGGGTCCCCCATCGCCCGGTACCAGGCGGGCGCCTCGGCACCGGGCCGGGCGAACCAGGCGCGGACGGCGGCGATGAGCAGCAGGTCGAGGACGCGGTCGAGGACGGCGCTCTGGCCGGGTTCGTCGCGCGCGATCTCCTCGTCGAGGAAGGGCATCAGGGGGCAGCGCCACAGGTCGGCGGGGAGGTGTGCCAGGGGCGGCAGGGCGTCGAGGAGGCGCCGTCCGACCTCGCCGTCCATCTGGTAGGTGCCGACGAGCACGGTGGTGCCGCCGTCGGGGGCGTTGCCCCAGGTCCGCACCCCCAGGCTCATGGCCTCGGCGAGCGGTTCGCCGGCCGGCGTGGTGCACTCCCCGCCGGGCCCGACGCGGGCCAGCGGCGGGCGGTCGGGGAGGTCGGCGACGGTGTACGGCTCCGGTCCGCGCAGGACGGCGATGTCGCCGGGCCGCAGCGCCACGGGCTCCCCCGAGGAGGGCGCGATCCACGCCTCGCCCTCGGTGACGCACATGACGCAGAGCGGGGCGCCGTCCTCGATCCGCACGGACCACGGCGGGTCCATCACCATCCGCAGCAGGAAGGCGCCCTTGGCGCGGGGCCCGTCGAGGAGTCCGGCGAGTGCGTCCATGCCCGCAGCGTAGACGCACGCGTATGCCGGCGAGCCCCTGGAGCATGGGCGGCGGGGGCACGGGACGGGAGTCTGGAGTCATCCACGAAGGACGTGCGAACGAGCGGCGAGGAGCACACCATGACGATCCGTACGGTGCTGGTGACGGGTGCGACGGGCAAGACCGGGCGCCGGGTGGCGGAGCGGCTCGCGGCGCGCGGGCTCACCGTCCGGGAGGGCTCGCGCTCCGGCGCGGTGCCCTTCGACTGGGAGGCCCCGGAGGGCTGGGCGGCGGCGCTGCGGGGCGCGGACGCGGCGTACGTGAACTACTACCCGGACCTGGCGGCGCCGGGCGCGACGGAGGCGATGGGCGCGTTCGGCGCGGCGGCGGCACGGGAGGGCGTGCGGCGGCTGACGCTGCTGTCGGGGCGGGGCGAGCCGGCGGCCGTCGCGGCGGAGGAGGCGCTGCGGGAGGCGGCGGCGGGGGTCGAACTGACCGTGGTGCGGGGCGCGTTCTTCGCGCAGAACTTCACCGAGGGGCTGCTCGCCGAGGGGGTCGCGGCGGGCGAGCTGGTCTTCCCGGCCGGTGACACGCCGGAGCCCTTCGTCGACGTGGCGGACCTCGCGGACGTGGTGGTGGAGACGCTGCTGTCGGACGCCCACGCCGGGCTCGTCCACGAGCTGACCGGCCCGCGGGCGCTGACCTTCGCGGAGGTGGCGGCGGAGCTGTCCCGCGCCTCGGGGCGCCCGGTGGCGTACACGTCCGTGACGGCGGAGGCGTACGCGGAGCTGCTGACCGGTTTCGGGCTCCCCCGCCCGGAGGCGGAGTGGCTCGCGGACCTCTTCGCGACGCTGCTCGACGGGCACAACGCCGAGCCGACGGACGGGGTGAAGCGGGTCCTGGGGCGCGAGCCGCGCTCCTTCGCGCGGTTCGCGGCGGAGGGCTGAGCCCCCGGGGCCCCGGTCGGCGGGGCGGCGGGGACCGGGGCGAAAGTCCCGGGCCCCGGCGCGGGCCGGCTGTTAGCCTGGCCGTATGGGTACGTTCCACTACTTCCTCTGATTCCGGGTACCGGTCCGGCCGCGGGTGCGGCCACGGGCCGGTTTCGTGTGCCCTCCTTCCACGAACCCCCAGAGGAATCCACCCATGCGCGAGCGCGCCCAGCTCTCCCTCCGTCACGTCGGCGTCTCCTTCGGGGACCGCCGCGTCCTCGACCAGGTGTCGTTCACCGTCCGCCCCGGCGAGAAGGCCGTCGTCGTCGGCGAGAACGGCTCCGGCAAGTCCACCCTGCTCCGGCTGCTCGACGGCGGCCTGGCCCCCGACGAGGGCGAGGTCCTCGTCCGCTTCCCCGGCTCCGTCGCCCGGCTGGCCCAGACGCTGCCGGAGACCTATCCGGTCGGCCCGGACGACACCGTCCAGGACGCGGTCGACCTCGCCCTCGCCGAACTGCGCGCCCTGGAAGCCGCCTTGCGGGCCGCCGAGGCGGGCCTCGGCACGGCGGGGCCGGAGGAGCTGGCCGCGTACGGCACGCTCCTCGACCGCTTCGAGGAGCGCGGCGGCTACACCGCCGACGCCGGGGCCGCCGCCTCCCTGCACGCCCTCGGCCTCGGGCACGTCACCGGCGACCGGCCGCTCGCCACGCTCTCCGGCGGCGAGCAGGCGCGGCTGGCGCTCGCCTGCGTGCTCTCCTCCGGCGCCGAGCTGCTGCTGCTCGACGAGCCGACCAACCACCTCGACCGGGACGCCGTCGACTGGCTGCGCGCCCGGCTCGCCGCGCACCGGGGCACCGCCCTGGTCGTCACCCACGACCGGGCCTTCCTGGAGGGCTTCGCCACGACGGTCCTGGAGGTCGACCGGGACCGGCGGACCGTGCTGCGGTACGGGGACGGCTGGGCCGGCTACCGGACCGCGAAGGCCGCCGAGCGACGCCGCCGGGTCCAGGAGCACCTGGAGTGGCGGGAGGAGGTGACCCGCACCGAGGAGCTCGTCGCGGCGGCGGGGCGGCGGCTCGCCGTGACCGGGAGGGATCCCGGTCAGGGCTTCGGCAAGCACCGGCGGTCCAGCGAGAACAAGCTGTCCGGGCAGGTGCGGACGGCCCGCCGCCGCCTCGACGAGCTGCTGCGGGAGCCGGTGGCCGCGCCGCCCGAACCGCTGCGGTTCGGCGGGCGGTTCGCCGGTGCCGGGCCGCTCGCGGAGGTGCTGGTCGAGCTGGAGGGGGTCCGCTGCGGCGACCGGCTCGCCGTGGACGGGCTGCGGATCGCGTCCGGCGAGCGGGTGCTGGTCTCCGGGCCCAACGGGGCGGGCAAGACGACGCTGCTGCGGCTGCTGGCCGGTGAGCTCTCCCCGGAGCGGGGCGTGGTGCGTCGGGCCGGCCGGGTCGGCTACCTCGCGCAGGAGCTGCCGCACTCCCCCACCCGCCGGACCGCCCTCGCGGTCTGGGCGGACGGCCGGCCCGGGCCGCCCGAGGACCACGCCGGGGAGCTGCTGGCGCTGGGCCTGCTGCGCGAGGAGGACCTGGCGGTGCCGGTGGCGGCGCTCTCCGCCGGTCAGCGCCGCCGCCTGGAACTGGCCCTGCTGGTCTCCCGCCCCGCCGACCTGCTGGTCCTGGACGAGCCCACGAACCACCTGGCGCCCGCGCTCGTGGAGGAGCTGGAGGAGGCCGTCGCCGCGTTCCCCGGGACGGTCGTCGCGGTCTCGCACGACCGGGAGTTCCGCCGGCGCTTCGCCGGCCGCCCGCTCGAACTGGCCGGGGGCCGCGTGGCGGCCGGCTAGGGCCTGGCGGGCACGGACTTCGCGTACGCCGCGAGGCGGTACTCCGGGGCCCGGCGGGGGCGGTCCTGGTCCGGGAGGGCCGCCAGGGCGGTGGCGAGGGCGTCGGTGGCGGCCCGGTCGCCCCGGAACCAGGAGGCGTAGTAACCGGCGCGGAGCCTCCGGACGACGGACGTCGGCGTGGCGCCCTGGCCGTGCCCGGTGAAGGCGGTGGTGCCGGCCGGGGCCAGGCCGTGGGCGGCGGCGAGGGCGTCGACGCGCCCGGCCAGGTCGTGGGCGGCACCGGCCGCGCGGTGCGGCCGCAGCAGGGCGTCGATGTCGCTGCCGACGTCGTGGGCGGCGTCCTTGTCGACGGTGACGACGAGGACGCCGCCGGGGCGCAGCACCCGGGCGGCCTCGGCGACGATCTCCCCGGTGAACGGCACCAGGTGGAGCAGCCACACCGCGCACACCGCGTCGAGGCTCCCGTCGGGGAAGGGCAGCCGGCGGGCGTCGGCGCGGACCGCCCGGCCGGGGAGCCGCCCGGCGGCGGCCCGGCGCAGGGCGTGGGCGGCGTCGGCGCCGAGGACCCGCAGTCCGGGCCTGGCCAGCCGCTCCGTGACGAGGCCGGTGCCGCAGGCGAGGTCGAGCAGGGTGCGGGCCCCGGGCGGCACGAGTCGCAGCACGGCCGCGGCCGCCGCCCCGGCCCGGGGCACGCCGCCGCGGGTCTCGTCGTAGTGGGCCGCCTCGGTCTCGTAGTCGAGCAGGGTGTCCGCCATGCCGGGGATCGTACGGGGCGGGCCCGGGGGTGACGGGGGGTCAGTGGGCCCCGTGGCCGGGGGCGATGGCCTCGACGCGCTCGGCGAGGGCGAAGTCCTTCTCGGTGAGGGCGCCGCCGGCGGAGTGGGTGTGGACGGCGAGGGCGACCGAGTCGTAGCCGAGCGTCAGGTCGGAGTGGTGGTTCAGTTCCTGCTGGACCTGGGCGACGTGGACGACGAGGGCGGTGGCGGCGAAGTGGTCGGGGAGCCGGTAGGAGCGGACCAGCCGGGCGTCCTCGACGGACCAGCCGGGGAGCTCCCGCAGTCGGTCCTCGATCTCCTTCTGCGACAGCGGCTGCGTGGGCACGGGGGTGCTCCCTCCGGTCGGTGGTGCGCGGGGTGGGGTACGTGGTGCGGACGTCGCTCCCCGGGGGAACGTACCCGGGTCACCCCTCTGGGATACCGTCTGCCCATGACAACAGTCGTGAGCGACACGGGCGTCGGACCGCTGCTGCGCGGCTGGCGCGAGCGGCGACGGCTCAGCCAGCTGGAGCTGGCGCTGCGCGCGGACTCCTCGGCCCGGCACATCTCCTTCGTCGAGACCGGCCGCTCCCGGCCGAGCCAGGAGATGATCATCCGGCTCGCCGAGCACCTGGACGTGCCGGTCCGGGACCGCAACGCGCTCCTCCTGGCGGCGGGTTACGCCCCCCGCTACGCGGAGTCGACGCTCGACGCTCCGGAGCTGGAGACGCTGCGGGACGGCATCGCGCGGCTGCTCCAGGGGTACGAACCGTATCCGGCGCTCGTGGTGGACGGCTCGTACACGGTCATCGCGGCCAACCGGGCGATCGCGATGATGCTCGACGGGCTGCCGGAGCACCTGCTGACGCCGCCGATGAACGTCATGCGGATCACCCTGCACCCGGAGGGTCTGGCGCCCCGGATCCGCAACCTGCGGGAGTGGCGGGGGCACCTGCTGGCCCAGATGGAGCGTCAGATCGCCTTCGCCCGCTCGGACGCGCTGCGCGCGGTGTACGAGGAGGTGACGGCGTATCCGCTGCCGGAGCCGTCCGGGGCGGACGACGTGGAGGACCCGGAGCCGTATCCGTACTTCGCGCTGCCGCTGCGGATCGAGCACGACGGGCGGGTGCTGTCCTTCGTGTCGTCGATCTCGACCTTCAACACGCCGATGGACGTGACCGTCGCCGAGCTGGCCATCGAGACGCTGCTCCCGGCCGACCCGGCGACGGTGGAGTACCTGCGCTCCCTGGAGGCCTGACGGCCCCTCAGCGACCGGCGGCGCGCAGCGCGGACCACTGGAGGACGGCGAAGCCGGCGACGGTGCCGGCCTGCATCGGGGTCCAGACGAGTCCGGCGGTGGTGGGGTCCAGCCAGGCGGCGAGGGCGACCAGGCTGAGGACGGCCCACAGCAGGTTGGCGTCCACCACGAGCTTCACGGCGAGCGCCGGGGGCTGCGGGCGGCTCGCGAGCCAACCGACTCCGGCGGCGAAGGCCGTGAGGAAGAGGCCGAGTCCGAGGAGCAGGGCGGAGTCCACGCCCAGGAGTTCGCCGAGCGGGCCGGAGGCGAGGGCGTAGGCGAGGCCGTTGGCCCCGGTGACCACGGCGTCGAGGGCGAGGAAGCGGCGGACCATCGACTGCGGACGGGTGGTGCGGGCGAGACCGGCGAGCAGGGCCTGGGACATGACGGATCACCCTCCAGAAGGGGTCGTTGCGGCGGGGAGCCGGCGCCCGGGCGGAGTGCGCCGCCCGGGTTCCGGTGCTCCACAGCGTGCCGTCCGGGGCCGCGGCGGGTCGATTACCCGGGAGGTCATGCCGGAGTCCGGAAGGGCCCGCGCGGGGTCGGTCCCCGTGTGTAGGGTGCGCGCCGGGCGGTGCGTGCCGCCCGGTCACGGGGGAGGACACGCGGATGGCGTGGGACAGACAGCGGGCGGGCCTGGTGGCCACGGCGGACGATCACGCGGTGACGCCCGCCGAACTCTTCTTCGACCTGGTGTTCGTGTATGCGATCACGCAGGTCACGGCGTTGATGGCGACGGCGCCGTCGCCGGTGCGGATGGTCGGCGGCATGGTGGTGCTCGCGCTGCTGTGGTGGTGCTGGTGCTGCTTCGCCTGGCTGGGCAATGTGGTGCGGGCCGACTCGGGCGCGCTCTTCGGGGTGCTGGTGACCGTGATGGCCGTGGTCCTGATCGTGTCGTTCGCGGTGCCCGAGGTGTTCGCGGACGAGCCCGGCGGGCTGCCGGCCGCGCTGCTGTTCGTGCTCTGCTACGGCGCGGTGCGGGTGCTGCACCTGGTCTCGTACTGGGTGAGCGCGCCGGGGGACGCGGCGCTGCGCCGGACGCTGCGGCGGACCGCGCTGGTGTCGGTGCTGCCGCCGCTCGCGCTGCTGCTGGCCGGCTCGGCGTACACCGGCCGGACCCAGCTGCTGCTGTGGCTGGGCGCGGTGGCGGTGGACTACGGCGGGATCTACGTCACGGGCTCGTCGGGCTGGCGGGTCAACTCCCCCGGGCACTTCGCCGAACGGCACGGACTGATCGTGATCATCGCGCTGGGCGAGTCGATCGTGGCCATGGGCGTCGGGGTGTCGGGCTTCCCGCTGACGGTCGCGGTGCTGGGCGCGGCGACGGCCGGGCTGCTGCTGTCGGCGAGCCTGTGGTGGCTGTACTTCCGGCGGCTGGGCGAGGCGGCGGAGCACCGGCTCGCGGGGCTCGCCGGCGACGACCGCACGCGCTTCGCCCGGGACGCGTACACCTTCCTGCACCTGCCGCTGGTGGCGGGCGTGGTGCTGTGCGCGCTCGGCATGAAGAAGGTCCTCCAGCAGGTCGCCGACACCGGGCACTACGGTCTCGCCGAGCCGCTGCACGGGGTGGTGGCCTGGTCGCTGACGGGCGGCGTGGGCGTCTACCTGCTGGGCGCGGCCGCGCTGGCGTGGCGCTCCACGGGCCGGCCGCCGCGGGTGCTGCTGGCCGGCGGGGTGTGCGGGGTGCTCGCGGGCCCGCTGGTCGGCCTGGTGCCGGGGCTCGTGGCGCTGATCGCGCTGACCGCGGCGACGGTGGGGCTGCTGACCGCGCACGGGCGGCCGGGCGCTCCGGCGACGGCGCCGGCCAAGGCTCCCGCGGAGGCGTAGCGGGAGCCGGCGGGCCGTCAGTAGGCGGCCCGGCGGTGGCCGATGTAGGCGCGCAGCCGGGTGGTGTCGGCGTCGGTCCAGCCCTCGGGCGGGACGACGGCGGCCCAGCCGTCGACGGCTCCGGCGCCGTAGCGGTGTCCGTGCGGGGCGTCGACGCCGTACGAGACCGCCATGTCGACCGAGGTCTGCCAGAAGGTGACGAAGGGGAACCAGCGGATCTCGGGGGTGATGTCCGGGCCGAGCGGCCTGGACAGCCAGCGGGGCCGGTCGAGGAGCAGGCCGGGCGACCACCAGACGACGGGGTCGGAGGCGTTCTGGAGGTAGACCACGCGCGGGTGTTCCCAGGCGGCGGCCGGGCGGGCGAGGTCGGCGGCCGGGAACTGGCCGAAGCGGACGTGGCGGCCGCCGTCGTACTCGGGGCGCCACACGGGGCTGGCCGGGTCGCGGTCGCGGCGCAGCTCGCGGGAGATCGGCGAGAAGTCGGGCGGGCCCATGAGGAGGGCGCCGTCGGTGCCGGCGAGGAGGGCGTCGACGCTGCCGAAGGAGGCTTCGACGGCGTAGGCGCCGAGGCTCTCGCCGGTGACGACCAGCTTCGGCCCGCGCCCTTCGGGCAGGGTGGCGAGCCGGGCGCGGACGGCGTCGACGAGGGCGCGGGTGGCCTGGCCGGCCTTCTCCTTGTCGACGAGGAAGGAGACCCAGCTCGGCAGGTAGGAGTACTGGACGGCGACGATCGCGGTGTCGCCCCGGTACATGTACTCCAGGGCCTCGGCGACGTTCGGGTCGACCCAGCCGGTGCCGGTGGTGCCGGCGACGGCGAGGACGGCCCGGTCGAAGGCGCCGGTGCGGTCGAGTTCGCGGACGGCGAGCGCGGCCTGCGCGGCGAAGGGGCGGTCGTCGGCGAAGGCGACCGGCGGGGTGGAGGGCACGTAGACGCGGACGGGGTCGCGGGCGGGGTGCCCGCTCCAGGCGGTGAGCGCGGTCCGGGTGGGGGTGGAGCCGGTGAAGTTGCGGCCCTCGTAGCCGAGGGTGTCCCAGCCGAGGAGCGAGCCGGGGCCGCCGGAGACGAAGCGGGAGGCGGGCCGCTCGATGCCCGCCTTGGTGCCGCCGTTGGTGGCGGCGGCGATGCGGTCGGCGACGTCGACGATCCCCCGGTCGTAGACGATGTCGCGGACGCCGACGAGGACGGCGAGGGCGGTGAGCAGCGCGCCGGTGGCGTACGCGACGGGCCTGGGCAGCAGCCTGCCGAGGAGCCGGATCAGGGTGACGGCGCCGAGCCGGACCAGCCGGGCCAGGAGCAGGGCGAGGGCGAGCAGCGCGAGGGATATCAGCGCGATCATCGGGGTGTGCCAGGTCAGCGAGGGCGGCAGGTCCTGGAGGACCCTCAGCCGGCGCTGGGTGCGGGCGGACTCGGAGACGAGCCAGAGGCTGGCGAGCGGGGCGAGCAGCCAGTACGCCTGCCAGCAGCGGACGCGGACCCGCTCGCCCGGGTGCCGGGGGACGACGGCCCGGAAGAGCCAGGCGACGGTGGAGCCGAGGGCGTAGCCGATGGCGGCGGTGATGCCTCCGACGATGCCCTGGAGGTACCAGGGGCGGGGCACCAGCGAGGGGCTGAGGCTCGACCAGAAGAAGACGGTGGCCAGGCAGAGCGCGGTGAGGTCGGGCCAGCGGCGGACCCGGTACGCGGGGTCGGGCCGGTCCCAGCAGGGGCGCCGCGCGAAGGCGAGGCACCGGTCGGCGGCTCGGGGGGCGGGGGCGGCGGGGGTGCGGGGTCCGGGCGCGGGGCCCGGGGCGGGGTCAGGGGACCGAGCGGGGTGGGGGGTCCGGTCGGTCGAGGTCATCCGGTCAGCCTCGTACGCCCGGACGGGCGGCCGCAAATCGGATTCCCCGATGACCCGACGGATCCGGCCGCCCCGGGACGCGGGGCGGCCGGATCCCGGCGGTCAGCGGACCGGCGGCTCGCGGTCCGGGCCGGGGGCGGGTACCGGCTCCGCGGCCGGTTCGGGGGCCGGTGCGGGGGCCGGTGCGGACGGCGGCTCGGCGGTGCGGCGGGCGCGGGCGGCCTCGGCGCGCAGCAGGGCCTGGAGGACGGCGTACGGGTCCGTGGGCATGACGGTGCTCCTCGCGGGTGCGGGGTCGGGTGGGAAGGGCTGCCGGGGGCGGGGCCCGTCAGCAGCGCATCACCACCCGCCGGTGCGAGGACGGACGCGGGGCGGGTACGGGGACGGGGGCGCCGGCCCGCGCCGTGCGGCCGGACCGGCGGGGCCGCGCGGGGGCGGTGGCGGGGCGGATCC
>NZ_BNBS01000063.1:2862-48675 GCF_014656075.1 Streptomyces hydrogenans | reverse complement strand
GTGACGGTGGTCTGCCTGCCGCAGGGCGGCTGCGCGGGGACGGTGCGGCGGGGCACGGCGCCGGTGCGGCTGCTGCACCGCGCGGGGGTGCGGCTCGGGGCGGGCAGCGACGCGCTGCGGGACGCGGCGAACCCGGTGGGCCGCGGGGACCCGCTGGAGGCGGCCTTCCTGCTGGCCTCGCTGGAGGGCCTGGATCCGGCGGAGGCGTACGGGGCGGTGAGCGCCCGGGCGCGGGAGGCGATGGGCCTGCCGGAGGTGCGGGTGGAGGCGGGCTTCCCGGCGGAGCTGCTGGCGGTGCGGGGCGCGGGGCTCGCGGGCGTGCTGTCGCTGGCGTACAGCCGGATCGTGGTGCACCGGGGGCGGGTGGTGGCGCGGACGAGCGCGGTGCGGGAGTACTGCGACTCGGCGGCGGCGCTGGACCTGCCGCGCCAGGCCGGCCGGCCGGACCCGGGAGGCCCGGCGGCCCGCTGAGTCGTACGGTCGGGGTATGCGCATCGTCATCGCTGGAGGACACGGTCGGATCGCCCTGCGCCTGGAGCGGCTGCTCTCGGCGGGCGGACACGAGGCGGTCGGGCTGATCCGCCGCCCGGAGCAGGCGGAGGACCTGCGTGCGGCGGGCGCGGAGCCCGTCGTGCTGGATCTGGAGGCGGCGTCCGTGGAGGAGGTCGCGGAGGTCCTGCGGGGCGCGGACGCGGCCGTCTTCGCGGCGGGCGCGGGCCCGGACAGCGGGGCCGCCCGCAAGGACACGGTGGACCGCGGGGCGGCGGTCCTGTTCGCGGACGCGGCGGAACGGGCGGGGGTGCGCCGCTTCCTCGTCGTGTCCTCGATGGGCGCGGACTCGCGGCACGCGGGCGACGAGGTCTTCGACGTCTACCTGCGGGCGAAGGGCGCCGCGGACGACGCGGTCCGGTCCCGTCCGGGCCTGGAGTGGACGATCCTGCGCCCCGGCATGCTCACCGACGACGCCGGCACGGGCCTGGTCCGCCTGGAGGCCCGCACGGGCCGCGGCCCGGTCCCCCGGGACGACGTGGCGGCGGTCCTCGCCGAGCTGGTGGACTCCCCCGGCACGGCCGGCCTGACCCTGGAACTGGTCGGCGGCGGGACCCCGGTGATGGTCGCGGTGAAGGACGTGGCCGGCAACTGACCCCCGGACACGCAGAAGGCCCCCGGTGCAAGCACCGGGGGCCTTCATCACGTGGCGACGCCAGGATTCGAACCTGGGTAGGCTAAGCCGACGGATTTACAGTCCGCTCCCATTGGCCACTCGGGCACATCGCCATGGGTTGTCGCCTCGGTTCCCCGCTTTTCGGCGGTGTTCCCTGGCAACGACGTAAACAATACCTGATCCCGGGGGGTGGTTCGCCACCCGGTTGATCAGCGGTTCGGGCGCCGGGTCACCCCCTAGGCTTTGGGGGTACCCCACAGCATCCGAGCAAGGAGCCACGAGTCATGGCCGACTCCAGTTTCGACATCGTCTCCAAGGTCGAGCGGCAGGAGGTCGACAACGCCCTCAACCAGGCCGTGAAGGAGATCTCCCAGCGCTACGACTTCAAGGGAACCAACGCCTCGATCTCCTGGTCGGGCGAGAAGATCCTGATGCAGGCGAACGGCGAGGAGCGCGTGATGGCGATCCTCGACATCTTCCAGACCAAGCTGATCAAGCGGGGCATCTCGCTCAAGTCGCTGGACGTCGAGGGCGAGCCGCAGCTGTCCGGCAAGGAGTACAAGCTCTTCGCGTCGGTCACCGAGGGCATCTCGCAGGAGAACGCGAAGAAGGTCGCGAAGACGATCCGCGACGAGGGCCCGAAGGGCGTCAAGGCGCAGGTGCAGGGCGACGAGCTGCGGGTCAGCTCGAAGAGCCGTGACGACCTGCAGGCGGTGCAGGCGCTGCTCAAGGGCAAGGACTTCGACTTCGCGATCCAGTTCGTGAACTACCGCTGACCCTGCCGGGTCCGCGCAGGGTCGTGTCCGAAAGCCGCCGGTCCCCGGGCGGCGGGGCTCGCACACTGGAGTCATGGACGACATCACCGTGTACGCGTACGCCGACGGCCCCCTGGGCGAGATGCTGCTGACCGGGCGGCTCTCCGCGGGGGGCCGCGCCGTGCTGCGGTCGCTCTCGCTGCCGGAGCAGAAGGGGGCCGTCGTGGTCGGCGACGGGTGGGTGCGCGACCAGGGGGCCTTCGACGGGGTGGTCCGGCAGCTGGCGGAGTACTTCGGCGGGCGGCGGGAGCGGTTCGACGTGGAGCTGGACGCGGGCGCCGGGACGGAGTTCCAGCGGCGGGTCTGGGCGGCCCTGGAGGAGATCCCGTACGGGACGACCGTCAGCTACGGCGAGATCGGGCGGCGGGTCGGGACCGGCGGGGCCGGGGTGCGGGCGGTGGGGACGGCGATCGGGCGCAATCCGCTGCTCGTGGTGCGGCCCTGTCACCGGGTGATCGGCGCGGACGGGAGCCTGCGCGGGTACGCGGCCGGGCCGGCGCGCAAGCGGTCGCTGCTCGGCCTGGAGGGAGCCCTCGCGTGACCGAGGGGCTGTTCCCGCGCGAGCGGGCCGTGGTGGCGCCCGGCGCGGTGCACGTGCCGGGGTGGCTGACGGCCGCCCGGCAGCGGGAACTGGTGGCGGCCTGCCGGGAGTTCGGGCGCGGACCGCTGACGTACCGGCAGACCGTGCTGCCCGGCGGGGGCGTGATGTCGGTGCGGTCGCTGTGTCTGGGACGGCAGTGGGTGCCGTACCGCTATCTCGACTCCGTCGCCGTCGGACTGCCGGACTGGCTCGCCGCGTTGGGCCGGGAGGCGGTGGCCGAGGCGTACGGGGCGGACGGCGGCTTCGCGCCCGACACGGCGCTGGTGAACTTCTACGGGGACGGCGCCCGGATGGGCATGCACCAGGACAGGGAGGAGCGGTCCGGGGCGCCCGTGGTGTCGCTGAGCCTCGGCGACCGCTGCGTCTTCCGGCTGGGCAACTCCGCGGGGCGGGGGCGGCCCTGGACCGACGTGGAGCTCGCCTCCGGGGACCTGTTCGTCTTCGGCGGGGAGTCGCGGTGGGTGTACCACGGGGTGCCGAGGGTGTTTGCTGGGACCGCCGATCCGTCGCTCGGCCTGACCGGGCGGCTCAACATCACTCTGCGGGAGACAGGTCGCTCGTGACTGCCCGGTTGCGTCGTTCCCTCGGCGTCTTCGACGCCGTCGTCATCGGGTTGGGCGCCATGGTCGGCGCCGGGATCTTCGTGGCCCTCGGGCCGGCCACCGGTGCTGCCGGGACCTCGGCGGGGCTGCTGACGGCGCTGGGGATCGCCGCTGTGGTGGCGTACTGCAACGCGATGGCCTCGGCCCGGCTCGCCGCCCTGTACCCGGAGTCCGGCGGCACCTACGTGTACGGTCGCGAACGCCTGGGTCCCTTCTGGGGGTACCTGGCGGGGTGGGCCTTCACGGTGGGCAAGACGGCCTCCTGCGCGGCGATGGCGCTGACCGTCGGCACCTATCTGTGGCCGGAGCGGGCGCACGCGGTGGCGGTGGCCGCCGTGGTGGCCCTGACTGCCGTGAACTACCGGGGCGTACAGAAGTCCGCGCTGCTGGCGCGGGTGATCGTGGCGGGGGTCCTGGCGGTGCTCGCGGCCGTCGTCGCCGCCTCCTTCGCGGGTGCCCCCGGGGGACGGTCCGTGCTCGCCGGGGAGGTGTCCCCCGGCGGGGTGCTCCAGGCCGCGGGTTTGCTCTTCTTCGCGTTCGCGGGGTACGCGCGGATCGCCACGCTCGGCGAGGAGGTGCGCGATCCGGCGCGGACGATCCCCCGGGCGGTGCCGCTCGCGCTGGGCCTCGCGCTCGGGGTGTACGCGCTGGTCGCGGTGGCGGTCCTCGTCACGCTGGGGCCGCTCGCGCTCGCCCACTCCCCCGCGCCGCTCGCGGACGCCGTGCGGGCGGCGGACGCCTCCTGGCTGGTGCCGGTGGTGACCGTCGGCGCGGCGGTCGCGGCGCTGGGCTCGCTGCTCTCGCTGATCCTCGGGGTGTCCCGTACGACGCTGGCGATGGCCCGGGACGGGTACCTGCCCGGGGCCCTGGCCGTCGTGCACCCGCGGTTCGGGGTGCCGCACCGGGCCGAGCTGGCGGTGGGCGCGGTGGTGGCCGTGGCGGCGGCGACGGCGGACGTGCGGGGCGCGATCGGCTTCTCGTCCTTCGGCGTCCTCGCCTACTACGGGATCGCGAACGCCTCGGCGTGGACGCTGGGCCCGCGTCACCGGGCCCTGGCGGTGCTCGGGCTGGCCGGATGCGCGACGCTCGCGGCGGCGCTGCCGCTGGGATCGGTGCTGGCCGGCGCGGGGGTGCTGGCGGCGGGCGTGGTGGCGTACGCGGTCAGTCGAGGACGACCCGGACGCCCGCGGCCCTGAGGCCGTCGACCCATTCGCGGAAGGTGGCGGGGCGCGGGACGGCGAGGAGCGGGGTGACGCCGAGGCAGGCGCGGGCGACGGCGGCGTGGTGCCAGACCAGGGTGCAGCCGGACAGCTCCTCGCCGAGGGCGTGCGGGGTGGCGGAGGGGTAGGCCAGGCCGGGGCCGTGGACGGCCTCGGTGAGGGCGCAGACGAGGGCGTCCTCGTCGGTGATCCCCCGGCCGTCGAGGGTGTACGTGGTGCCGGGGACGGGTTCCGGCAGGTCGTACGAGCGGAGGGCCGCCTCGCGGCGCCACACCGTGCGGGCGGCGCCGGTGAAGCGGCGCCAGGTGCCGGGTTCGGCGGGTGTCCGGTGGTCGTGGAAGAGGTCCCAGACCTCGCGGGTCCGCGGCGGGACGAGGCCGGAGCGGGGGAAGGCGACGGTGAGGTCCAGCAGGCCGTGGTGGTCCCGGGCGGTGTCCCAGCCGGTGACGCGGCCGGCCGCGCCCTCGTGCTGGAGGTTCCCGCTGCGGCGGAGGACCTGGTAGCGGACCTCGTCGAAGCCCTCGGCGCCGGCGGCGAGGGCGTCGCGGAGGGTGCCGCGCGGGGAGCAGCCGAGGAAGGTGACCTCGGTGCGGGGCGGGTCCGTGCCGGGGAGCGGGATGAGGTGGGCGCAGGGGACGGCGTCGGTGGCGCCGTGGTGGCGGCGCGGTGGCCCCGCCGCCTCGATCGTGACGACGTCGCCGCGGGCGCCGAGGACGCGGACGGCCTCGAAGCGCCAGGTTCCGTCGGGGGTCTCGACGTCGAGGGTGCCGAGCGGGGCGGTGCCCTCGACGATGGCCTGGGTGACGGCCCGGGCCAGCCCCCCGCGCGGTTCGCAGCCGCGGAGTTCGTGCCGGGCGCGGGGGCGGGGGGCGGGGTCGCCGTAGAGGCCGTCGACGTCGTGGCAGAGGGCCAGGACGTGACGGCCGGAGAGCAGGGCGTAGCGCGGGTTCTGCACGGCGGTGGTCAGAAGCCCTGGCGGCCGTACGTCTGCGAGGAGTACGTCTGGCCGCCGTAGGCCTGGTCGGTGGGGACGATGTCCTTGCCGAGGGGGAGCAGCGAGACGGGGATGAGCTTGAAGTTCGCGAGGCCGAGCGGGATGCCGATGATCGTGATGCAGAGGGCGACGCCGGTGACGATGTGGCCGATGGCGAGCCACCAGCCCGCGAGGATCAGCCAGAGGACGTTGCCGACGCAGGAGGCGGCGCCGGCGCCGGGCTTGTCGACGACGGTGCGGCCGAAGGGCCAGAGGGCGTAGAGGCCGATGCGGAAGGCGGCCAGGCCGAAGGGGATGCCGATGATCGTGATGCAGAGCAGCACTCCGGCGAGGAGGTAGCCGAGGAACAGCCAGAAGCCGGAGAGCACGAGCCATATGACGTTGAGAACGGTCTTCACGGGCGGCGACCTGCCATCTCTTCGAGCCGGGCGATCCGCTCGGCCATGGGCGGGTGGGTCGAGAACATCTTGGAGAGTCCCTTACCCGGGCGGAAGGGGTTCGCGATCATCATGTGGCTCGCGGTCTCGATCCGCGGCTCGGGGGGCAGTGGGAGCTGCTTGGTGCCGGCTTCGAGTTTCCTGAGGGCGCTCGCGAGGGCGAGCGGGTCGCCGGTGAGCTGGGCTCCGGAGGCGTCGGCCTCGTACTCGCGGGAGCGGGAGATGGCGAGCTGGATGATGGAGGCGGCGATCGGGCCGAGGATCAGGACCATCAGGTAGCCGAGGAGGCCGGGGCCGTCGTCGTCGCTGGAGCGGCCGACGGGGATGAGCCAGGCGAAGTTGACCAGGAACATCACGACGGAGGCGAGCGCGCCGGCGACCGAGGAGATGAGGATGTCCCGGTTGTAGACGTGGCTGAGTTCGTGGCCGATGACGCCGCGGAGCTCGCGCTCGTCGAGGATCGCGAGGATGCCCTCGGTGCAGCAGACGGCCGCGTTGCGCGGGTTGCGGCCGGTGGCGAAGGCGTTGGGCGCCTGGGTCGGCGAGATGTAGAGGCGCGGCATCGGCTGGCGGGCCTGGGTGGAGAGCTCCCGGACCATCCGGTACAGGGCGGGGGCCTCGAATTCGCTGACGGGTCGGGCCCGCATGGCCCGCAGGGCGAGCTTGTCGCTGTTCCAGTACGCGTACGCGTTGGTGCCGATCGCGACGACGAGTCCGACGATCAGGCCCGTACGGCCGAAGAAGCTGCCGATGACGATGATGAGGGCGGAGAGCCCTCCGAGGAGTACGGCGGTCCTCAGCCCGTTGTGCCGGCGGTGCACGGTACGCCCTCCAAGTGGTGCGGCAGGGGAACCCTTTGCTTGGTGGTCCACGCGTCCCAGTGGACCCTCACGTACTGGTCAACGCCAGGCGAGAGGCTGCGGTTCCCCCGGCCGCACCGGGAGCGTGTTGAGCCGTTCGGGTGATTCCCGGCCGGGTCAGCGGGCGGCGGGGACGGAGAGCTTCTCCAGGTCGGCGGCGATCGGCTCGACCTCGCTGGTGCAGTGGGCGCAGCGGGAGGCGATGGCCGGGATCTCGGTGAAGCAGCGGGGGCAGTCGCGCTTCTCGGCCTTGGGGTCGGCGGCCTCCTCCTTCGCGAACCGCGCCTGGACCTTGGCGAGCGGGGCGACGATCAGGAAGTAGAGGACGGCGGCGGTGATGAGGAACGCGATGGTGGCGGAGATCGCCAGGCCGTAGGGGAAGACGGTCTTGCCGACGTGGAACTGCGCGTCGTTGAAGTTGCCCACGGAGCCGGTGGCGAGCCCGATGAGCGGGGTGATGAACGCCTTGCTGAAACCGGTGACGACGGCGGTGAACGCGGTGCCGACGGCCAGTCCGATGGCCATCGAGATGACGTTCCCGCGAAGTATGAAGTCCTTGAATCCGTTCAGCACGGGGTGTTGCTCCTAGGTCACGTGGGGGGGTCAGAACAGTGCGGTCGTCGCGAAGCGGAGGGCGAACTGCGGGTAGCCCGACAGGACGGCTCCGGCCGCGGCGGTCAGCACGATCGCCAGGGTGACGGGCGCGGGGGCCCGGCGCGGCTCGGTGGCGATCGCGTCCTGGGGCGTGCGGAACAGCAGGGCCGTCCACCGCAGGTAGTACGCGAGGCCGATGACGACGTTGACGCCCATGACCACGGCCAGCCAGCCGAGGCCCGCGTCGACGGCCGACGAGAACACGGTCACCTTGGCGAAGAGGCCGATGATACCCGGGGGCAAACCGGCCAGATTCAGGAGGAAGAAGGCGAGCGCGAGGGCGGCGGCGGGGCTGGCGGCGTAGAGCCCGGCGTGGTCGGCGATCCGCTTGCCCGGGTGGGTGCGGGCGACGAGGGCGACGACCGCGAAGGCGCCGAGGTTCACGACGGCGTACATGAGGGCGTACGCGACGGTGGCGCCGACCTGCTCGTCGCTGGAGTACGCGGCGGCTCCTATCGGCACCAGGAGGTAGCCGGCCTGGGCGACGGAGGACCAGGCGAGCAGCCGGACCGCGCTGCCGGGGCGGGCGGGGTCCTGGCGGAGGGCGGCGACGTTGCCCGCGGTCATGGTGAGGGCGGCGAGGACGGCGAGGGCGGGGCCCCAGACGTCGGCGTACGGGGGGAAGGCGACGACCGTCACCAGGATGAGGCCGGTGAAGCCGACGGCCTTGCCGACGACCGACAGGTAGGCGGCGACGGGCAGCGGCGCGCCGGTGTAGGTGTCGGGGACCCAGAAGTGGAAGGGGACGGCGGCGAGCTTGAAGGCGAAGCCGACGAGGGTGAGGGCCACGCCGGCCTCGGCGAGGGTCTGGAGCTGGCGGGGGACCTCGTCGAGCCGGGCGGCGATCTCCGTGAGGTGGAGGGTGCCGGTGGCGGCGTAGACGAAGCTCACGCCGAGGAGGGTGACGGCGGTGGCGGTCACCGAGGAGAGGAAGAACTTGAGGGCGGCCTCGCTGGAGCGGCGGTCGCCGCGCTTGAGGCCGACGAGCGCGAAGGCGGGCAGCGAGGCGACCTCCAGGGCGACCACCAGGGTGGCGAGGTCGCGGGAGGCGGGCAGCAGGGCGGCTCCGGCGGCGGAGGACAGCAGCAGGAACCAGTACTCGCCGGCCGGGAGCTTCTCGCGGGTGGCGGGCAGCGAGAGCAGGGCGGTGAGCAGGGCGCCGCCGAGCACGAGGAGCTGGATGACCAGGGTGAAGTGGTCGGCGGTGTAGCTGCACGCGGCGGTCTGGGCGGCGCTGTCGGTCTGGGCGGCGGGGGTGAGGCAGAAGGTGGCGCGGTCGCCGGCGCGCAGCGGCAGGAGCAGGACGAGGGCGGCGGCGAGGCCGGCGACCGAGACCCAGCCGAGGAACTGCTTGCGCGCGGCGGGCACGAACAGGTCGGCGACGAGGACGCCGAGGGCGACCAGGGCGGTGAGGGTCGGGGGCGCGATCGTCGCCCAGTCGACGGACTGGACGAGCGAGGTGGTGGCCGACATCACTGGGTGCCTCCCGCGAGGAGCTGCTGGACGGCCGGGTCGGTGAGGCCGAGGAGGACCGCGGGCCAGAGTCCGGCGAGGACGGTGAGGGCGACGAGCGGGGTCCAGGCGGCCAGCTCGTACGGCTGGACGTCGGCGAGCTCCGGTTCGCCGGCCGGGCGGGGGCCGCCCATGCAGACGCGGCGGACCACCATCAGCAGGTACGCGGCGGTCAGCAGGGTGCCGAGGCCGCCGAGGGCCATGAAGACGAGGTACGCGGCCCGGTTCAGCCCCTCGGCCGGGTCGAAGGCGGCGAAGAGGGCGAGCATCTCGCCCCAGAAGCCGGCCAGCCCGGGCAGGCCGAGGGAGGCGACGGCGGCGAAGGCGAGGAGGGCGCCGAGGCGGGGGGCGCGGCCGTAGAGGGCGGCGCCGGTGGCCCCGGCGAGGGTGTCGAGGTCGGCGGTGCCGTAGCGGTCCTTCAGGGCGCCGACGAGGAAGAAGAGCAGGCCGGTGATGAGGCCGTGGGCGATGTTGGCGAAGAGCGCGCCGTTGACGCCGGTGGGGGTCAGGGTGGCGATGCCGAGGAGGACGAAGCCCATGTGGCCGACGGAGGAGTACGCGATCAGCCGCTTGAGGTCGCCCTTGGCGCCGGGCCGCGCGAGCGCGAGGCAGGCCAGCGAGCCGTAGACGATGCCGGCGGCGGCGAAGGCGGCCAGGTAGGGGGCGAGGGTGTGCATGCCCTCGGGGGCGATGGGCAGCGCGATGCGGACGAAGCCGTACGTGCCCATCTTGAGGAGGACGCCGGCGAGGAGGACCGAGCCGACCGTGGGGGCGGCGGTGTGGGCGTCCGGCAGCCAGGAGTGCAGGGGCCACATCGGGGTCTTCACGGCGAGCCCGAGGCCGATCGCGAGGACGGCGGTGACCTGCACCGACGTGGTCAGTCCGCGGCCGTTGTCGGTGGCGAGCGCGACCATGTCGAAGGTGCCGGCCTTTATCCCGATGAGGAGCAGGCCGAGCAGCATGACCACGGAGCCGAGCAGCGTGTAGAGGATGAACTTCCCGGCGGCGGCCCGGCGGCCCCCGCCGCCCCAGCGGGCGATGAGGAAGTACATCGGGACCAGGACCATCTCGAAGGCGAGGAAGAAGAGGACCAGGTCGAGGACGGCGAAGGTGGCGAGGGTGCCGGCCTCCAGGACGAGCAGCAGCGCGACGAACGCCTTGGGGGACGGGCCCTGCGGCATCTTGAAGTAGGAGTACAGCGCGCAGAGGAAGGTCAGCAGCGCGGTCAGCACCAGGAGGGGCAGGGAGATGCCGTCGACGCCGAGGTGGATCCGCACGTCGAGCGCCTTGATCCAGCTGATGTCGGTGGTGGCCTGCATCCGCGACGGGTGGTCGTGGTCGAAGCCCGCGGCGAGGGCGATCGCCGCGAGGAGGATCACGCCGGTGACGGTGACGCCGTGGCGGAGGACCGCCTGGTCGGGCGACTTCCCCTTCAGTCCGGGCGGGGCGGGCAGGAGCGCGGCGGCGGCGCCGAGGAGCGGCGCCACGACGACGAACGCGAGGAGGAACTGCATCACGGATTCGCTGATATCGATCACGGCTCACGCTCCGGCGAAGGCGTTGGCGAGGGCGACGGCGGCGATCGCCAGGACGACGGAGCCGGCGAGCAGGGCGCTGAGGTAGGTCTGCACGTTGCCGGTCTGGGCGCGGCGGACGAGCCACCCGAGGCCCTTGGCGGTGCCGGCGGCGCCGCGCACGTAGGTGTCGACGACCTCGCGGTCCAGGAAGCGGACCAGGGAGGCGGCGCCGAGCACGGGGCGGACGAACGCCTTGGCGTAGAGGGCGTCCAGGCGGAAGCCGTCGGCGGCGGGGCCGTGCAGCGGGCCGAGGAGGGCGCGGCCGGGGTCGGCCGGGTCCTCGGCGGGGTGCGGCAGGTGCAGCGCCTCGGCCTCCACCAGGCCCGCTTCGGCGTCGGGGTGGGCGACGTGCGGGGGCGTCACGGCGGGTACGGCCCGGGCGGCGAGCGTGCGCCAGACGGCGTAGGTGACGGCGCCGCCGGCGACGGCGAGGCCGGTGCCGAGGACGGCGGTGGTGAGCGTCGGGGTGAGGGCCTCGCCGTCGAACCAGTCGTCCAGGTAGGCGGCGCCGAGGCCGAAGCCGAGCGACGGGATCGCGAGGACCCACAGGACGGAGGTCATGGCGATCGGCTGGCGACCGTGGTCGGGTGCCTGCGGGCCGCGGCCGCGGAAGGCGCGCAGCCAGAGGCGGAGCGCGTACGCGGCGGTGAGGAGGGCGGTCAGCAGGCCCGCGACGAGGACGGTCCAGCCGGCCCCGGCGGGGATGCCGGTCCGCTCGCCGAGCGCGGTGTGCTCGGCGGCGACCAGGACGGCCTCCTTGGAGAAGAAGCCGGCGAAGGGCGGGATCGCGGCGAGCGCGAGGAGGGCGACGGTCATCGTCCAGTACGCGTCGGGGATCCGCTTCGCCAGGCCGCCCGTCCGGGACATGGCGGTGAGCGAGTTGGTGCCGGCGGCGTGGATGACCGCGCCGGCGGCGAGGAAGAGCAGCGCCTTGAAGGCGGCGTGCGACAGCAGGTGGAAGACGGCGGCGCCCCGGTCGCCGACGGCGAGCGCGCCCGCCATGTAGCCGAGCTGGCCGATGGTCGAGTAGGCGAGGACCCGCTTGATGTCGTCCTGGGCGAGCGCGGCGAGCGCCGAGCCGACCATGGTGATCGCGGCCATCACGGCGAGCACGGTCATCGCGGCGGCGGAGGCGGCGAAGACCGGCAGCAGCCGGGCGACGAAGTAGATGCCGGCGGCGACCATGGTGGCCGCGTGGATGAGCGCCGATACCGGCGTCGGGCCGGCCATGGCGTCGGGGAGCCAGGTGTGCAGCGGGAACTGCGCGGACTTCCCGGCGACGCCGGCGAGGAGCAGCAGCGCCACCAGGGTGGGGTGGTCGAGGCCGCCGCTCGCGACGGTGGAGAGGATGCCGTCGATGCGGAAGGTGCCGGCGTCGGTGGCGAGCGCGAAGAGCCCGAAGAGGAAGGGGACGTCGCCGAGCTTGGTGACGAGGAACGCCTTCAGGGAGGCGGAGCGCGCCTCGGGGGTCTCCCAGTAGTGCCCGACGAGGAAGTACGAGCAGATGCCCATGATCTCCCAGCCGACCAGGAGCACCATCAGGTCGCCGGAGTAGACGACGAGGAGCATCGCGGCGGTGAAGAGGGAGACGAGCGCCGCGTACGAGGCGTAGCGGGGGTCCTCGCGGAGGTAGCCGGTCGAGTAGATCTGCACGCAGCTCGCGACCACGCCGACGAGGACGGCGACGAGGGCGGCGAAGCCGTCGATGTGGAGGCCCAGGGTGATCGGGACGGAGCCGGTGGGCGTGAGCTGGGTGCTCGCCTCGATCACCGTGTTCCCGCCCTGCCGGACGGCGACGAGGACGGCGAGGACGGCGGCGGCGAGCGTCGGGAGGACGGCGAGCGGCCGGACGAAGCCGGGCGCGGCGCGGCCGACGGCGAGACCGGCGGCGGCGCCGAGGAAGGGCAGGACGGGGACGAGGACGGCGAGGGTCGTGGTGGTCACGCGGCGGCCTCGGCCTTCTCGTCGGTGCTTTCCGGGGTCGCGCCGGACTCGGCGGGCTCCGCCGTGTCGCGGAGGCGGTCGACGTCGGAGGTGCCGCGGTTGCGGTACACCATCAGGACGATCGCGAGGCCGATGCCGATCTCGGCGGCCGCGATGGCGATGGTGAAGAGGGTGAGGGCCTGGCCGGCGTGGAGGGCGTCGCGGAGCCAGACGTCGAAGGCGACCAGGTTGAGGTTGACGGCGTTGAGCATCAGCTCGACCGACATCAGGACCAGGATCGCGTTGCGGCGGGCGAGGACGCCGTACAGGCCGACGCAGAAGAGGAGCGCGGCGAGGACGGCGGGGTAGGCGAGGTGCATCAGTCCCGCTCTCCTTCCGGCTTCTTGCGGGACAGGACGATGGCGCCGACCAGGGCGGCGAGCAGCAGCACGGAGAGCGCCTCGAAGGGCAGCACCCAGTGCCGGAAGAGCGTCTCGCCGGTCACGTCGGTGGAGCCCTGCGCGGGCCCGTCCAGCTCGATCCAGGTCTTGCGGAAGGCGTCCCAGACCACCCAGACGAGCGCCGCGGCGGCGGCCGCGGCGACGGCGAGGGCGACCGGCCGGTTGCCGGAGTCGGCGTCCGGGGAGCGGCCGATCGGTGCCTTGGTGAGCATCAGTCCGAAGAGGAGCAGGACGACGACCGAGCCGACGTAGATCAGGACCTGGACCCAGGCGATGAACTCGGCGGTCAGCAGGAGGTACTCGACGGCGAGGCCGCCGAGCGCGACCACGAGCCAGAGCGCGGCGTGCACGAGCTGCTTCGTGGTGACGGAGACGACGGCGGCGCCGAGGGTGACGAGGCCGACCAGGAGGAAGGCGATCTCGACGCCGGTGGGCGAGAGGAAGCCGGGGTGGGTCGGCGGGGCGGCGAGGATCACTGCGGGCCCTCCTGCTGCTGGGCCGCGGCCTCGGCGGCGGCCTGGGCGGCGGCGGCCTTCTCGGCGGCCTTGTGGGCGGCGGCGATCTCCTTGGGCTCCTCGGCCCTCGGGTCGAGCGCGGGCGGCTCGGGGACGGTCCACATCCACTCGCGGAGCTTGTCCCGCTCGTGGGTGAGCTCCAGGATGTCGGTCTCGGCGTACTCGAACTCCGGCGACCAGAAGAGGGCGTCGAAGGGGCACACCTCGATGCAGATCCCGCAGTACATGCAGAGGGAGAAGTCGATGGCGAAGCGGTCGAGGACGTTCCGGCTGCGCTCGCGGCCGCCGGGGGCGGCGGCCGGGACCGTCTCCTTGTGGGAGTCGATGTAGATGCACCAGTCGGGGCACTCGCGGGCGCACAGCATGCAGACCGTGCAGTTCTCCTCGAACAGCGCGATCACCCCGCGCGAGCGGGGCGGCAGCTCGGGCTGCGCGTCCGGGTACTGCGCGGTCACCGACCTGCGGGTCATCGTGCGGAGGGTGACGGCGAGGCCCTTGGCGAGGCCGGAGCCGGGGATCTTCGGGGACATTTAGCTGATCGCCACCTTCACGATGCCGGTGAGCGCGATCTGCGCGAGGGCGAGCGGGACGAGGGTCGTCCAGGCGAGCTTCTGGAGCTGGTCCTCGCGCAGGCGCGGGTAGCTCACCCGCAGCCAGATGACGACGAAGGCCAGGACGGCGGTCTTGAGCAGGGTCCACAGCCAGCCGAGGCCGTCGTCGCCCCAGGGGCCGTGCCAGCCGCCGAGGAAGAGGACGGTGGTGAGGCCGCAGAGGACGACGATGCCGGCGTACTCGGCGAGCAGGAAGAGCGCGAAGCGGAGGCCGGTGTACTCGGTGTACGCGCCGAAGATGATCTCCGAGTCGGCGACCGGCATGTCGAACGGCGGGCGCTGGAGCTCGGCGAGGCCCGCGACGAAGAAGACGAGCGCGCCGACGATCTGCCACGGCACCCACCACCACTCGAAGGCGTCGAGGACGCCGGTGAGGGAGACGGTGCCGGCGGCCATCGCGACGGACGCGGCGGCGAGCAGCATCGGCAGCTCGTACGCGAGCAGCTGGGCGGCCGTGCGCAGGCCGCCGAGCAGGGAGAACTTGTTGGCGGACGCCCAGCCGGCCATCAGGCTGCCGAGCACGCCGACGCCCATGACGGCGAGCGCGAAGAAGATGCCGGCGTCGACGACCGCGCCGACGGAGCCCGGTGCGACCGGGATCGCGACGAGGACGAGCAGGTACGGGAGGAGGGCGACGGCCGGCGCGAGCTGGAAGACCCGCCGGTCGGCGTCCTTCGGGACGACGTCCTCCTTCTGCGCGAACTTCACCCCGTCCGCGACGAGCTGGGCCCAGCCGTGGAAGCCACCGGCGTACATGGGTCCGAGGCGGCCCTGCATGTGGGCCATGACCTTGTGCTCGGTCTGCCCGACGACGAGCGGCAGCACGAGGAACGCGACGAAGACCAGCAGCAGCCGGACGGCGACGTCGAGTGCGTCGTTCACGCGGGATCGCCTCCGGCGGGGTCGGGGTGGGTGTCGTTGCGGTCGGCTTCGGCAGGGGGCTTGCCGTCGGCTTCGGTGGCGGGCTCGCCGTCGGCTTCGGCGGAAGGCTCGCCGTCGGTGGCGGGCCGGCCGTCATCGGCGGCCGTGCTTTCGCCTGCGGCGGGCTTCGGCTCGGGGGCGGGCTCGCCTGCGGCGGGCTTCGCCTCCGGGGCCGGCTCGCCTGCCGCGGACTTTGCGTCCGGTGCGGGCTCGTCCTTCGGTGCGGGCTCGCCTGGCGCGGGCTTCGTGTCGGGGGCGGGCTCGTCCTTCGGGGCGGGCTCGCCTGCCGCGGGCTCGTCCTTCGGTGGCTCGTCGAAGGCGGGGCGGGCGTGGTGCCAGGGGGCGTCGGAGCTGCGGGTGCGCGGGGGCGGCGAGGCGGCGGCCGGGGTGTCCCCGGTCGGCTCGGCCCCCTCCGGCGTCGCCGGCCGCTCCGGCTGCTGGCTCGCCGAGCCCTGGCTCGCGCTGCGCGTGCGGCGCGGGGCGGCCGGGGCCGCCTGGCTCGCCGAGCCCTCCGACGCGGAGCGCGTACGGCGGGGGGCCGGGGCGGCACCCGCGTCGGGTGCGGCCGGGGACTCCGGGGGCGGCTGGGTCGCCGAGCCGTCCGAGGCGGAGCGCGTGCGGCGGGTCGGGGGTTCCGTGGTCGGCTGGTTCGCCGAGCCCTCCGTGGTGGTGCGGGTGCGGCGGGGGCGGTCGGCGGCGGCGCCTCGGGCGGGGCGTTCGGGGGCCGGGGGGAGCTGGCCCTTGAGGGGGCCCCACTCGTTGGGGTCGGGGACGCCGGGCGGGAGCATCTGGCGGCGCTTGGGGCCGCCGTCGTGGGACTCGCCCGGCTCCTTCGCGCCCGGCCACGCCTTCGCCACGCGGGCGGCGAGGACGAAGTCCTTGCGGAGGGGGTGGCCCTCGAAGTTCTCGGGGAGGAGGAGGGGCGTGAGGTTCGGGTGGCCCTCGAAGACCACGCCGAACATCTCGTGGGTCTCGCGCTCGTGCCAGGCCGCGCCCGCGTAGACGCCGATCGCCGTGGGCAGCGACGGGGCGTCGTGCGGGACGGTGGTGCGGAGCAGGAGGCGGCGGGGGGCGCCGTCGCCGACGGCGACGACGTGGGCGCAGACCCGGAAGCCGGTGCCCGGCTCGTCCACCGCGCTCAGCCAGTCGAAGTAGGTGCAGCCCAGCTCGTCCCGGGCGGTCCGCAGCGCGTCGAGCCAGTCCGTGACGGGGACGTCGACGGTCAGCAGGTCGTACGCCCGCTCCGCCGCCGACTCGTCGCCGAACAGGTCCGTCACGGCTTCGGGAAGGGAGTCGTAGCGGTTCATCGGTCGTCGCCTCCCGGCGGCGGGGTGACCAGCGGGCTGGTGAGCTGGGACACCGAGGCCGGTGCCGTCGCGCCGTACCGCTCGGCGAGGTTCTCGCGGGCGATCTTCTCCTGGAGCTTGAGGATGCCCTGGAGGAGCGCCTCGGGGCGGGGCGGGCAGCCGGGGACGTACACGTCGACGGGGATGATCTGGTCGACGCCCTTGGTGACCGAGTACGAGTCCCAGTAGGGGCCGCCGCAGTTCGAGCAGGCGCCGAAGGAGATCACGTACTTCGGCTCGGGCATCTGCTCGTAGAGCCGCTTCACCGCCGGGGCCATCTTGTCCGTCACCGTGCCGGAGACGATCATCAGGTCGGCCTGGCGCGGGCCGGGCGCGAAGGGGATCACGCCGAGCCGGATGAAGTCGTGCCGGGCCATGGACGCGGCGATGAACTCGATCGCGCAGCAGGCGAGGCCGAAGTTGAAGACCCAGAGGCTGTAGCGGCGGCCCCAGTTCAGGACCACCTTCATGGGCTCGGGGGCGAGCCGGGAGAGCGTGCCCAGCTTGGGCGCGGGCAGGGGCACGGCGCTCCCCGCGGGTGTTACGTCCATGCCAGGACGCCCTTCTTGTACGCGTAGAGCAGTCCGACGGCCAGGAAGCCGAGGAAGACGAACATCTCGACGAGGGTGGTGGCGCCGTAGCCGGGCGCGGCGAAGACCGTCGCCCACGGGAAGAGGAAGATCGAGTCGACGGCGAAGATGACGTAGAGGAAGGCGTAGACGTAGTAGCGGACCTGGGTGTGGGCCCAGCCCTCCCCCACGGGGTCGACGCCGCACTCGTAGGTGAGGAGTTTCTCCGGGGTCGGCACGACGGGCCGCAGCAGCCGGCCGGCGCCGAAGGCGACCGCGACGAAGAGCACGCCGATCACGGCGAGCAGCCCGACGACGGAGTACGTATCGAAATAGTCCGCCGCGACTACGGTCGGTTCCCGCACGTCGGCCGCCCCTCTCGGTCCCTCGGCATTTTCACCGACGCGAGTCTAGGCCCTGCTAAAAGGAGCGTAAGCAGGTGCGGGTGGGGTTATCCCCCCGGGCCGACACCCACTCCCCCCATGGCCCCGGGCGGGCGGGGGACGGCAGGCTGGGGGCATGACCGCTGATCACCCGAGCACTCCCTCCCCGGCCGACACCGCGTCCGCCGCGTCCGCCGCGCCCGGGCGCGCCCCCGGCCGCGCGCCCGCCCGGCAGCGGACCGCGTACGGGAAGGAGACCTGGAAGGAGATCTCCTTCCTCCTCCTCAACCTGCCCGCCTCCCTCGTGGGCTTCGTCTACTCCGTCACCACGGTGCTCGTCGGGATCGCCCTGTCGGTCACCGTGATCGGCCTGCCGCTGCTCGCGGCCGGGCTGGCGGGGGCGCGCGGGATCGGGCGCTCGGCGCGGGCGCGGGCGATGCGGCTGCTCGACGCGGACGAGGCGGAGCCGGCGCCGCTGCCCCGCGCCGCCGTGACGCTGCCGTGGCTGTGGGCGCGGCTGAAGGACCCGGTGGCGTGGCGGAGCCAGCTGTACGGGCTGATCCGGCTGCCGTGGGGGGTCTTCACCTTCTCCGTGACGCTGGTGTCGCTGGTGGCGCTGTGGCCGGTGCTGCCGTTCCTCGCGCGGGGGCTGGCGGCGGCGGACCGGGGCATGGTGCGGGGGCTGCTCTCGCCCTCGGACGAGCTGGAGCGGCGGATCGCCGAGCTGGAGTCGGACCGGGGCGTGGTCGTGGACACGGCGGCGGCGGACCTGCGGCGGATCGAGCGGGACCTGCACGACGGGGCGCAGGCGCGGCTGGTGGCGCTGGCGATGGGGCTCGGGCTGGCCAAGGAGAAGCTGCACGAGGACCCGGAGGCGGCTGCGGAGATGGTCGCGGAGGCGCACGGCGAGGTGAAGCTGGCCCTCCAGGAGCTGCGGGACCTGGCGCGGGGCATCCACCCGGCGGTGCTGACCGACCGGGGGCTGGGGGCGGCGCTGTCGTCGCTGGCGGGGCGGTGCACGGTGCCGGCGACGGTGGCGGTGGAGCTGCCGCAGCGGCCGGCGGAGGCGATCGAGGGGATCGCGTACTTCACGGTCTCGGAGCTGCTGCAGAACGTGTCGAAGCACGCCCGGGCGCGGTCGGCCTCGGTGGAGGTGTGGCGGGCGGACGACCGGCTGCTGCTCCAGGTACGCGACGACGGGCGGGGCGGTGCGCGCTTCGACGGCGGCACCGGCCTGGCCGGGCTGGCGGAACGTCTCGGCGCGGTGGACGGCCTGCTGGTCGTGGACTCCCCCGAGGGCGGCCCGACGGTGATCACGGCGGAGCTGCCGTGGCGGGCCCGGCAGGGCTGAGACGCCCGGTACGGGGGCGGGGCCGCGGGGGCGGGCCTCCGAGTGCGGGCCTCCCGGGGCGGACCCTCGGGCCGGCCCCCCGGAGGCAAGGTCTCCGAGCCGGACCCCCGAGGCCGGACCTCCCAGGCCCGGCATCCGAGGCCGACCTCCGAGGTCGGCTCCCCAAGCGATCTCCGAGGCCGGGCCTCCCGGCCCGGTAGGGATAACCCCCCTCGGGAGACGCCGACCCGCCTCATGGTGGCGAGGGGGTCCCGGACGGAACCCTGGAGTCGTACCCGGGAAAACCCCCAGAGAGCCAGAGAGAAGGACGTCCGATGGATTCGCCCCTCGTCCCCGCCGCGCTTCGGGCCCCCTTCCAGGCACGGACCTGGAAGGCATTCCTCTTCACGCTGGTGGGTCTGCCGCTGAGCGTGCTGTGGTTCTCGCTGGCGGTCTCGCTGACCTCGGCGGGGGTGGGGCTGCTGATCACCTTCCTCGGGATCCCGGTGCTGGCCGCCTCGCTGGCCGTCTGCCGGGGGCTGGGCGCGGTGGAGCGGGCCCGGGTGCGGGGGCTGCTCGGGGCGGACGTGGCGGCGCCGGAGCCGGTGCGGGGCCGGACGGGCGGGGCGTTCTCGTGGATGGCGGCGATGCTGCGGTCCGGGGCCTCGTGGCGGCACCTGCTGTACGCGCTGGTGCACTTCCCGTGGGCGGTGTTCTCGTTCTCCGTGTCGCTGGTCTTCTTCACGTGGGGCTGGGCCCTGTTCACCTACCCGGTGTGGCGGTGGGTCTTCCCCGCCTACCTGGGCCAGGACGGGATCCAGCTGTACGGCGACGAGACCCACGCCCTGTACCTGGACTCGCCCTTCGAGGTGGGCGTGGCCTGCCTGGTCGGGCTGCTGTTCGTGCTGGCGTGGCCGCCGGTGGTGCGCGGGCTGACGGCGGTGGACCGCGTGCTGGTGGCGGGACTGCTGGGCCCGGGGCGGCTGGCGGAGCGGGTGACCGAGCTGGAGTCGGACCGGGGCGCGGTCGTGGACACGGCGGCGGCGGACCTGCGGCGGATCGAGCGGGACCTGCACGACGGGCCGCAGGCGCGGCTGGCGTCGCTGGCGATGGACCTGGGGCTGGCGCGGGAGACCCTGGCCAGCGACCCGAAGGCGGCGGCGGTGCTGGTGGACGAGGCGCACGGCGAGGTGAAGCTGGCGCTGAAGGAGCTGCGGGACCTGGCGCGGGGCATCCATCCGGCGGTGCTGACCGACCGGGGCCTGGACGCGGCGCTGTCGTCGGTGGCGGCCCGCTGCGCGGTGCCGGTGGCGGTGACGGTGGACCTGCCGGGCCGGCCGGTGGCGGCGATCGAGGGCCTGGCCTACTTCACGGTCACGGAGCTGCTCCAGAACGTGACGCGGCACGCGCGGGCCCGGCGGGCCTCGGTGGACGTGTGGCGTTCGGAGGAGCGGCTGATGCTCCAGGTGCGGGACGACGGCGTGGGCGGCGCGGACCCGGCGCGCGGGCAGGGTCTGGCCGGGCTCGCGGAGCGGCTGCGGTCGGTGGACGGCGTGCTGGCGGTGGACTCGCCGGCGGGCGGGCCGACGACGGTGACGGCCGAGCTGCCCTGGCGGGCCTGAGGCGTCCCGTGTCCCCGGCGGGGGCTTTCCTGCGATGCTGATCACGCGGCGCCGACCGGGCCGCGTGATCGGCACGACAGGGACATGGGGGCGGCGGACGTGGGCGTGGCAGAGGTGGCGGACCGGGTGCGGGTGGTGATCGCCGAGGACTCGGTGCTGTTGCGCGAGGGGCTGACGCGGCTGCTCACGGACCGTGGGCACGAGGTCGTCGCGGGTGTCGGCGACGGCGAGGCGCTGGTGAAGACGGTGGCGGAGCTCGCGGAGGCGGGGGCGCTGCCGGACGTGGTGGTGGCCGACGTGCGGATGCCGCCGACCCACACGGACGAGGGGGTGCGGGCGGCGGTGCGGCTGCGCGCGGAGTATCCGGACCTCGGGGTGCTGGTGCTGTCGCAGTACGTGGAGGAGCAGTACGCCACCGAGCTGCTGGCCGGGTCGACGCGGGGCGTGGGCTATCTGCTGAAGGACCGGGTCGCGGAGGTGCGCGAGTTCACCGAGGCGGTGGTGCGGGTGGCCGGGGGCGGTACGGCCCTGGACCCGGAGGTGGTCCAGCAGCTGCTCGGCCGGAGCCGGCAGCAGGACGTGCTGGCCCATCTGACGCCGCGCGAGCGGGAGGTCCTCGGTCTGATGGCCGAGGGGCGGACGAATTCGGCCATCGCGAAGCAGCTGGTGGTGAGCGACGGCGCGGTGGAGAAGCACATCGGCAACATCTTCCTGAAGCTGGGCCTGTCACCGAGCGAGGGCGACCACCGCCGGGTGCTCGCGGTGCTGACGTACCTCAGGTCCTGAGCCGTTTTCCCCGTACGGAAGCCTTGATCTTCTGACACTCTGTCAGATACGGGCCCGGACGCCTGGACGGCACCTGGACCGGCCCTGGACGCCCCGGGAGGAGCCTGGGGTGGTCCTAGGACGGAAGAACGAGGCGGAATACGGCGTTCCGGAGCAATCCGGGTAGGCGCAGAACAGGACAATGCACAACGAAAGGGCGTCTCAAACAGAGGCCCATCATGCGAGAAGTCCCGGGAAGGCCCACCCCACCGTCGTAGGGTGGGCCGAGAGTCCCGCTTGCCGCTAGGGAGGTCCAGTAAGTGACCAGCCAGGTCAGTAGCGAGGCCGGCGAGGCCCTGCTCGGGGAGCAGCGCAGCGCCCCGGCGGAGGCCCGGAACGGCGCCGAGAAGGAAGTCCGACGGCTGGACCGGGTGATCATCCGGTTCGCGGGGGACTCCGGTGACGGCATGCAGCTCACGGGTGACCGTTTCACCTCGGAGACGGCGTCCTTCGGGAACGACCTGTCCACGCTGCCGAACTTCCCGGCCGAGATCCGCGCCCCCGCAGGGACCCTGCCCGGCGTCTCGTCCTTCCAGCTCCACTTCGCCGACCACGACATCCTGACCCCCGGCGACGCGCCGAACGTGCTGGTCGCGATGAACCCGGCCGCCCTCAAGGCGAACATCGCGGACGTGCCGCGCGGCGGCGAGATCATCGTGAACACCGACGAGTTCGCCAAGCGGGCCATGGCCAAGGTCGGGTACGCGCAGAGTCCGCTGGAGGACGGCTCGCTGGACGGCTACCGCGTCCACCCGGTGCCGCTGACGACGCTGACCATCGAGGCGCTCAAGGAGTTCGGCCTGTCCAGGAAGGAGGCCGAGCGCAGCAAGAACATGTTCGCGCTCGGACTGCTGTCCTGGATGTACCACCGGCCGACCGAGGGCACGGAAGCCTTCCTGCGGTCCAAGTTCGCGAAGAAGCCGCAGATCGCCGAGGCGAACGTGGCCGCCTTCCGGGCCGGCTGGAACTTCGGCGAGACCACCGAGGACTTCGCCGTCTCCTACGAGGTCGCCCCCGCGACCCGCGCCTTCCCCACCGGCACCTACCGCAACATCTCCGGGAACCTGGCCCTCTCCTACGGCCTCATCGCCGCGGCGAAGCAGGCGGAGCTGCCGCTCTACCTGGGCTCGTACCCGATCACCCCGGCCTCGGACATCCTGCACGAGCTCAGCCGGCACAAGAACTTCGGCGTCCGGACCTTCCAGGCGGAGGACGAGATCGCCGGCATCGGCGCCGCGCTCGGCGCCGCCTTCGGCGGCTCGCTGGCCGTGACGACCACCTCCGGCCCCGGCGTGGCCCTCAAGTCCGAGACCATCGGCCTCGCGGTCTCCCTGGAACTGCCGCTCCTGATCGTCGACATCCAGCGCGGCGGCCCGTCCACCGGCCTGCCGACCAAGACCGAGCAGGCCGACCTCCTCCAGGCCATGTACGGGCGCAACGGCGAGGCGCCGGTCCCCGTCGTCGCCCCGAAGACCCCGGCCGACTGCTTCGACGCGGCCCTGGAGGCCGCCCGGATCGCGCTCGCCTACCGCACCCCCGTCTTCCTGCTCTCCGACGGCTACCTCGCCAACGGCTCCGAGCCCTGGCGGATCCCCGAGGTCGCGGACCTGCCCGACCTGCGCACCCCCTTCGCGACCGGCCCGAACCACACCCAGGCCGACGGCACCGAGGTCTTCTGGCCCTACAAGCGCGACCCGGAGACCCTGGCCCGCCCCTGGGCCGTCCCCGGCACGCCCGGCCTGGAGCACCGCATCGGCGGCATCGAGAAGCAGGACGGCACGGGCAACATCTCCTACGACCCCGCCAACCACGAGTTCATGGTCCGCACCCGGCAGGCCAAGATCGACGGCATCGACGTCCCCGACATCGAGACGGACGACCCGGACGGCGCCCGGACCCTGGTCCTCGGCTGGGGCTCCACCTACGGCCCCATCACCGCCGCCGTACGCCGCATCCGCCGCGAGGGCGGCCACATCGCGCAGGCCCACCTGCGCCACCTCAACCCCTTCCCGAAGAACCTCGGCGAGGTCCTGAAGCGGTACGAGAAGGTCGTGATCCCCGAGATGAACCTCGGCCAGCTCGCCACCCTCGTCCGGGCCGAGTTCCTCGTCGACGCCCGCAGCCACACCCAGGTCAACGGCATGCCGTTCAAGGCCGAGCAGCTCGCCGCCGCCCTCAAGGAGGCCATCGATGCCTGAGACCTCTGAGCCCCTGCTCCACCTGGTGCCCAAGGCCCAGGCCCAGCAGACCATGAAGGACTTCAAGTCCGACCAGGAGGTCCGCTGGTGCCCCGGCTGCGGCGACTACGCCGTCCTCGCCGCCGTCCAGGGCTTCATGCCCGAGCTGGGCCTGGCGAAGGAGAACATCGTCTTCGTCTCCGGCATCGGCTGCTCGTCCCGCTTCCCGTACTACATGAACACCTACGGGATGCACTCCATCCACGGCCGCGCCCCGGCCATCGCCACCGGCCTGGCGACCTCCCGCCGCGACCTGTCCGTCTGGGTCGTCACCGGCGACGGCGACGCGCTCTCCATCGGCGGCAACCACCTGATCCACGCGCTGCGCCGCAACGTGAACCTCAAGATCCTGCTCTTCAACAACCGGATCTACGGCCTCACCAAGGGCCAGTACTCCCCCACCTCCGAGGTCGGCAAGATCACCAAGTCGACCCCGATGGGCTCCCTCGACGCACCCTTCAACCCGGTCTCCCTCGCGATCGGCGCCGAGGCCACCTTCGTCGCCCGCACGGTCGACTCCGACCGCAAGCACCTCACCGAGGTGCTGCGCCAGGCCGCCGACCACAACGGCACCGCGCTGGTGGAGATCTACCAGAACTGCAACATCTTCAACGACGGCGCCTTCGAGGTCCTCAAGGACAAGGACCAGGCCCAGGAGGCCGTCATCCGCCTCGAACACGGGCAGCCGATCCGCTTTGGCGCCGACCTCGGCAAGGGCGTCGTCCGCGACCCCGCCACCGGCGACCTGGAGGTCGTCGAGGTCACCCCGGAGAACGAGTCCCGGATCCTCGTCCACGACGCGCACGCCGCCTCCCCGACGACCGCCTTCGCCCTCTCCCGCCTCGCCGACCCCGACACCCTCCACCGGACCCCCATCGGCGTCCTCCGCTCGGTCGAACGCCCGGTCTACGACACCCTGATGGCCGACCAGCTCGACCGCGCCGTCGCCCAGCAGGGCGAGGGCGACCTGGCCGGCCTCCTCTCGGGCAACGACACCTGGACGGTGGTGGGCTGACCGGCCACCGGACCTGACGGAACGCCGAGGGGCGCGGCCGCGGTGGTCGTGCCCCTCAGGGCTTCCGGGAGGCCTCGCGGCGCTCCTTCTCCTTCCGGTTGACCTCCAGGGAGCGTCCGAGGCAGCGCGGGACGCCCTTCTCGACCCGGTACGCGAACACCTCGTCGATGAAGCGGTAGCTGCGCGCGGAGCCGAAGGCGTAGCTCTTCACGGCCCCGGTGTACGCACGCTCCGCGAAGCGGTGGGCGACCCCGTCGCGCTGGACGGCGAGCCCGTCCTCCAGCAGGTCCCCGACGGCCCCGGCGAAGGCGTGGACGGTGTCGTACGCCTCGACCGCGTACCGCTCGACGGGGCTCGCGGCGGGCACTCCCCAGCGCTTCCGGTAGGCGGCGGCGAAGGCCCTGGCGGTCGGGATCACGTCCGGGTCGGCGTAGCTGGTGCCGAAGTACCAGCCCTCGGCCGCGGAGCCGGCGGTGGCGAGGAACTCCCGCTCCAGGACGGGTTCGATCCCGCCGCACAGACCGTCGAAGCCCTCCCGGGCGAGCGCCCGGGCGCAGAGCCCGGCTCGGCGCGGCGACGCCCCCGCGTAGAGGACGGCGCCGACGCCGTCGGCGACGAGGGGCCGGACGGCGGCGGCGAAGTCCTCGCTGTCCGTGGCGACCGGTCGGCGGACGACGGTGGCGTACGCGGCGAGGGTGCTCTCGGCGTCGTTGCTCATGTGCCAGGAGAACCGGCCGGCGGCCCGGTCCTCGACGACCGCGAACCGCTTGATGTCGCGGGCGAGGGCCGCGGTCGAGAAGGCGAGCTGGAGCGTGGTGCCCACCGGCCGGGCCTCGAAGTAGCAGCCGGTCAGCAGGGTCTGGGAGAGCTGCCCCTGGTCGAGGCCGGTGGCGACGGCCGTGTAGAGGAGCCCGGTGCGCTGGTGGACCGGGACGGCGGCGAGGACCACCTCCTGGGTCGTGGGGCCGAGGACGGCGACGACGGAGCGGTCGGCGCCGAGCGCTTCGGCGGCGGCGACGGCCCGGCGCGGGTCGCCCGCGTCGTCGCGGACCCGCACGGCGAGGTCGAAGGGGCGGTCGGGGCGGGCGTTGAACTGCTCGACGGCGAGCCGGGCGCCCCGTTCCTGGGCGCGGCCGTCGGCCTTGCGGGGCCCGCTGAGGTCGGTCTGGACGCCGATCGTGTACGTGGCGAGGGCCCGGGTACCGGTGCCGGGGCCGGTGCCGGTGGGGCGGGTGGCGAGCCAGGCGGTGAGGCCGCCGGCGCCGGCGACGAGGGCGGCCGAGCCGCCGATGATCAGACGCCGCCGGGAGGGCCCGCGCGGAGGGTCGGCGGACACCAGGGCCGTCGGCTCGGGAACGGGCAGGTCGAGGACGCGGGCGGAGCGTTCGGCGATGAGGGAGGGCAGGCCGGGCGGCAGGAGTTCCCCGGCCTGGCCCCCGGTGCCGCCGAGCGCGTCGCGCACGGCCCCGGCGGTGGGCCGGGCGGCCGGGTCCTTGGCGAGACAGGAAGCCACCAGGGGCCTCAAGGAGGCGGGGACGGAGTCGAGTTCCGGCTCCTCGTGCACGGTGCGGTAGACCACGGCGGCGACCGTGCCCGTGCCGAAGGGGCGTTCGCCGGTGAGGACGTAGGAGAGGACGCAGCCCAGGGCGAACACGTCGGCGGGCGGGCCCACTTCGCCCGCCCCGGCGGCGCGGGCCTGTTCGGGGGCGAGGAAGCCGGGCGTGCCGATCATGGCGTCGGTGGCGGTGAGCGCGGTGGCACCGGCGGTGCGGGCGATGCCGAAGTCGATGAGCCGGGGCCCGTCGAGGGCGAGGAGGACGTTGGCGGGCTTGACGTCCCGGTGGACGAGCCCGGCCGCGTGGAGGTCGGCGAGGGCGTCGGCGAGCCGGGCGCCGAAGGCCCGGACGGCCGGTTCGGGCAGGGGGCCGGACAGGGCGACGGCCTCGGCGAGCGAGGGGCCGGGGACGTACTCGGTGGCGAGCCAGGGTTCGCGGGCCTCCGGGTCGGCGCCGAGGACGCGGACCACCCACCGGCCGGTGATCCGTTCCGCGGTGCGGGCCTCGCGGCGGAAGCGCTCGCGGAAGGCGGGGTCGGCGGCGTGCTCGGCGCGGATCAGCTTGACCGCGGCGAGCCCGCCGCCGGGGGTGCGGGCGAGGTAGACGACGCCCATGCCGCCGGAGCCGAGCCGGCCGAGCAGGCGGTGGCCGGCGATCGTGGAGGGGTCGGACCGGTGGAGCGGGCGCACGGATCAGCCGCCCGCCCGCTTCGTCGGGGTCGCGGGCGCGGCGCCGAGGGACTGGTACCGCCCGTCCTTCACCCGGTAGAGGAAGGTGCCGACGCCGTTGAGGTTGCCGTCCTTGTCGAAGGAGTAGCCGCCCATGACGCCCTGGTGGACGTCCTTGCGCAGGAGGGGCGCGAGCGTCGTGCGGTCGGGTCGCTTCCCGCCCTTCTCGTACGCCTGCTCCACGTGCTTCGCGAGGAGCAGCGTGACGTCGTACGCCTCGCCCGCGTACCAGCGGGGCGCGGTGCCGTAGCGGGCGCGGTGGGCGGCGGTGAAGGCGGCGGCCTCCTTGCGGGTGGTGGGGTCGGCGACCGGGGCGCCGAGGGTCCAGCCCTCGGCGGAACGGCCCGCGTCGCGGAGGAAGCGGTCGCCGAAGACGTGCTGGCCTGCGAGGCGGGGGCCGGTGAAGCCGAGGGCGTCGAGGGCCTTGGCGGCGCGGATGGCGGAGGGCAGGAGTCCGGCGTGGACGTAGGCGTCGATGCCGGCGTCCACCATCTCGCCGACGACCCGCTCCAGGCCCTTGGCTCCGGCGGGGATCACCCGGGGGCGGGGCGGGATCCCGCCCTGTTTGAAGCCGAAGTCGGTACCGACGACGAACTGCCAGGAGTACGGGTCGTCGGTGCGTTCCTGGAGGAGGCCGGGGCGCTTCGGGTGGTGGACGGCCTGCGCGTGGTAGGCGAGGTGCATGCCGTTGAAGGCGTGGATGGGGCAGGCGCGGACGACGCTGCGGCCCTGGTTCTGGGCGGGGTTGATGAGGAGGTTGAGTCCGGCGGAGACGGTGACGACCGGGAGCCGGGCCTCGTCGTAGGCGGGCAGTGACTCCTGGCCGGTGTAGTCGTGGCTGGGGCCGATGATGCCGAGGACGTCGGGGTCGGAGGTGAGGGCGCGGGCGGCGGCGAGCGCGCGGGTGGTGTCGCCCCGGTCGTCGGAGACCTTGACGTCGAGCGTGAACGGCTTGTCCTCGCGGGAGTTGAACGCCTCGACGGCGAGCCGGACGCCGGCCTCCTGGGCCTGTCCGATCTCCTTGCCGGGGCCGCTGAGGTCGGCCTGGACGCCGATGGTCCACCTGCGGGCCTTCGGCGGGGGCGTGCCCTTGGCGTCCGGGCGGTCGTCGCGGAGGGCCAGCCAGGTGCCCGCGCCTCCGGCGGCGAGGACGGCGGCGGAGGAGGCGAGGAGGAAGCGGCGGCGGCTGCGGGAGGGGGTTCCGGGCGGGGCCGTACCGGCCGCGGTGGCGTCGATGTCCGGGAGGGCGAGCATCCGGGCGGAGCGCTCGGCGATGGTGTGGACGACGGGGGCGGGCAGCCAGTCGGAGGCGGTGCCGGGGGTGTCGACGACGAGCCGCCCGGCGAGTTCCACGGCGGTGGGCCGGTCGGCCGGGTCCTTGGCGAGGCAGTCGCGCAGCAGGGGCAGCAGCCCGGGCGGTACGCCGTCGAGGTCGGGCTCGTCGTGCACGGTGCGGTACATGAGGGCGTCGACGGCGCCGGTGCCGAAGGGCGGGCGGCCGGTGGCGGCGTAGGCGAGGAGGCAGCCGAAGGCGAAGACGTCGGAGGCGGGTCCGATGTCTCCGGTACGGGCCTCCGCCTGCTCGGGCGCGAGGAAGCCTGGGGTGCCGACGACCAGGTCGGTGCCGGTGAGGGCGGTCTCGCCTGCGGGGTCGGCGGCGCGGGCGATGCCGAAGTCGATGAGCCGGGGGCCGTCGACGGCGAGGAGGACGTTGCCGGGCTTGACGTCCCGGTGGACGAGCCCGGCGGCGTGCACGGCGGCGAGTGCCCGGGCGACGGCTCCGCCGAGGACGCGGAGGCTGCGGCCGGGCAGCGGCCCGTGCGCGACGACCGCCTCGCCGAGGGAGGGTCCGGGGACGAAGGCGGTGGCGAGCCAGGGCTCGGGCGCGTCGGGGTCGGCGCCGAGCACCGGGACGGCCCAGGGCGACACGACCCGCCGGGCCGCCTCGACCTCGCGCCGGAACCGGGCCCGGAAGTCCGCCCGCTCGGCCCGGTCGGCCAGCGTGACCTTGACGGCCGCCAGCTCTCCCGCGTCCGTGCGCCCCAGGTACACGACCCCCATCCCGCCGGCCCCGAGCCGCCCGAGCAGCCGGTACCCGGCGATGCCGGACGGGTCGGCGGGGAGCAAGGGCGCGAGGTCCCCGGGACCGGACGCCGCCGGGGCCGGGACCGGCGCGGGCGGGGCGGGCGCCGGGGGCGGCACCGCCGGAGCCGCGTCCTGGGCGCCGGCCGGGGTGTCGGTGGGACCTGCGGAGCGGCCGTGGTCCGGGGTGTCGGGCGTGCCCGGGGCGTCCGGGGTGTCGTCCGGGGCGGTCACTGTTCTGCCTCCAGCGCTGTCTCGGCACGGGTGAGCATGGCCACCGAGGCCTGGGCCATCGCCGTGCCCAGTTCCTGCTCGTCGTGGCCGGGGGCGCCCTTGGCGGAGACGGCGATGGTGACCTGCCCGAGCCGGGACTGGGACCAGCCGTAGTACTGCTCGCCGGGCACGCCTTCCTTGAGGTATTTCCCGCGCTCGTTGACGGTGTCGTCGGCGGTGTAGTTGTCGCCGACGCCGTAGGCGTTGCCGAGGGACATCAGGCCGGAGATCCGCTCGCCGTCGCGGAGGAGCTGGTCGGGGCAGCGCAGCGCCTCCTCCAGCGTCTCGGCCATCTCCCAGTCGGCAGCGTCCTCCGTGCGGTGGACGGTGACGGTGGAGGAGACGCGGACGGTGCCCTTGCCGCCGGCGCCGGGGAGCTCCATGTAGGCGGTGACGCTGTGGAGGACGGTGGAGGGCACGGCGCCGGTCTCCCAAGCGCAGCCTTCGGCGAGGACCGGCCAGTAGCCCTCGGCGCTGAGGTACGGCGTCCGAGCGACGTAGCCGGGCCCCCAGGAGTCCGGTCCGCCGGACAGGATCGTGCGCGCGAGGCGGGCCGCTTCGGCGGCGTTCTTCGGGGCGCGGGCCGGATCGGGGACGAAGTCGAGAGCGGTGGGTGTGGCGCCGGGGACGGGGGCGACCCGGGGCGCGGAGGTGCTGGGCGCCGGGGCGGCGCCTGAACTCGCGCGCGTCGGCGCCCCCGTGCTCGTCGCGGGCTCTCCCCCGCCCCCTCCCGAGCACCCCACCAGCAGCAGTCCGCCCGTCAGGGCGGCGCAGCAGGCATGCGTCAGCCGTACGTAGGACACGATTCCCCCATCCCCCGCTCACACGATTCCCCCAGGGGTCACGATCGTATGCGCGGAGGGGGCAACTCCGTGGCGCTACAAGGTCATTGCCCGCGGGCTTCGTCGTAGCGGGCGCGGGCGGCCTCGACGGCGGGGACGCGTTCGTCGGTCCAGAGGGCGAGGGCCTTGACGCGGTGGGCGGCGTCCTCGCCGAGGGGGGTGAGGGTGTAGTCGACGCGGGGCGGGATGACGGGCTTGGCGTCGCGGTGGACGAAGCCGTCGCGTTCCAGTGTCTGGAGCGTCTGGGTGAGCATCTTCTCGCTGACGCCGCCGACGCGTCGCCGCAGTTCGCCGAAGCGGTACGAGCGTTCCAGGAGGGCGATCAGGACGAGTACGCCCCAGCGGCTGGTGACGTGCTCCAGGACGAGCCGGGACGGGCACATGGTGCCGTCGACGTCGGCGAACAGGGGCTGGATCTCGGGCGCTGGGTTGCTTACCTCCATGCCAGTACCTTACTTCAAAGTGGGTACTTTCCTCTGGTTAGTGCCCGTCGTACGGTGAGTGTGCACCCCGAAAGCCACCGCACCCCCGAAGGAACCCCCCATGAGCATCGTCGTCACCGGAGCCACCGGACAGCTCGGCCGTCTCGTCGTCGACGCCCTCCTCGCGGACCCGTCCGTCCCCGCCGGGTCCGTCGCCGCCGTCGTGCGGAACAAGGAGAAGGCCGCGGACCTCGCGGACCGGGGCGTCGAGCTGCGGATCGCCGACTACAGCCGGCCGGAGACGCTGGCCGGGGCCTTCGAGGCGGGCGACCGGGTGCTGCTGATCTCCGGCAGCGAGGTGGGGCAGCGGGTCCCGCAGCACGCCGCCGTGATCGACGCGGCCAAGGCGGCGGGCGTGGCCCAGCTGGCGTACACCGGCGTCCTGGGCGGGCCCGACGCCGACTTCGACCTGGCGGCGGAGCACAAGGAGACCGAGGCGCTGATCCTGGCCTCCGGCCTGCCGTACACCTTCCTCCGGAACGGCTGGTACAGCGAGAACTACACGGCGAACCTCGCCCCGGTCCTCGCGCACGGCGCCGTCGTCGCCAACGCGGGCGAGGGCCGGATCGCCTCCGCCACCCGCGCCGACTACGCGGCCGCCGCGGCGGCGGTGCTGACCGGTCCGGCCGCGGAGCACCTGGGCAGGGCGTACGAGCTGAGCGGCGACGAGGCGTGGTCGCTCGCGGAGTACGCGGCGGAGATCGGCGCCCGCAGCGGGCGGGAGATCGCGTACACGAACGTGCCGGCCGAGGCGCACCTGGAGATCCTGACGGGCGCGGGGGTGCCGGAGTTCTTCGCGGCGATCCTCGTCGACGTCGACCGGGCGATCGAGCGGGGCGCGCTGGCGGTCCGGACCGGCGACCTGGCGCGGCTGATCGGCCGCCCGACCACCCCGATCGGCACGACGGTCGCGGAGGCGCTGGCCGCGGCCTCCTGACCCCCTCCAAGGTCATGACCGTATAGCGGTACACACATGACAGCCTGCCCTGTGCGGCGCTACCTTCGTCGGAACAGCGCGCGCAGGGCGGGAGGCTTTCATGGGCGGCCGAAGAGGCACGGTCACAGGGACCGGCACGACGGGCACGGGAACGGGCGCGGGGACCGAGAACCGCGCCGGTCTGCTGTACGGCATCGTCGCGTACGCGATCTGGGGCCTGGTCCCGCTCTACTGGCCGCTCCTGAAGCCGGCGAGCGCGGGCGAGATCCTGGCCCACCGGATGGTGTGGTCCTTCGTCTTCGTCGGCCTCGCCCTGCTGGCGCTGCGGCGCTGGGGCTGGGTGAAGGAGCTGCTGGCCCACCCGCGCAAGCTGGCCCTGCTGACGCTCGCGGCGACCGTCATCACGGTGAACTGGGGCCTCTACATCTGGTCGGTCAACAACGGCCACGTCGTCGAGGCGTCCCTCGGGTACTTCATCAACCCGCTGATGACGATCGCGCTCGGCGTCCTCGTCCTGAAGGAACGGCTCCGCCCGGCCCAGTGGGCGGCGGTCGGCATCGGCTTCGCGGCGGTGCTGGTCCTGGCGGTGGGCTACGGCCGCCCGCCGTGGATCTCCCTCACGCTCGCCGTCTCCTTCGCCGTCTACGGCCTGGTGAAGAAGCAGGTGAACCTCGGCGGCCTGGAGTCGCTGGCGGCGGAGACGGCCGTCCTCTTCCTGCCCGCCCTGGGCTATCTGGTCCTCCTCGGCTCGCGGTCCGAACTCGCCTTCGGCACGGAGGGCGCGGGCCACATGGCGCTGCTCGCCTCGACCGGCATCGTCACGGCGATCCCGCTGGTCTGCTTCGGCGCGGCGGCGATCCGGGTGCCGCTCTCCACCCTGGGGCTCCTGCAGTACCTCGCCCCGACCTTCCAGTTCCTGCTGGGCGTCGCGTACTTCCACGAGGCGATGCCGCCGGAGCGCTGGGCCGGCTTCTCCCTGGTCTGGCTCGCCCTGACGCTGCTCACCTGGGACGCCCTGCGCACCGCCCGCCGCAGCCGCGCGGAGGTCGCCCGGGCGGCGAGGGAGGCCGCCGAGCGCCTCGCGGACCAGCCCGACGACCTCCCGGCGGCGGCTCCGGCCGTGACTCCCGTTCCGACCGCGGCCCCCGCCGCGACGGCGGCACCGGCCTCGACCCCGACCCAGGCCCAGGGCGACGTCCGCGCCTAGCCGTTCCGCCGCAGCACGCCGAAGGCCCCGCCCGATCCCGGGCGGGGCCTTCGGCGTGCTCAGGAGGTCGCGCGGGCGCGGTGGGCGCGGGCCTTGTGGCGGTTGCCGCAGCGGGTCATGGAGCACCAGCGGCGGGCGCCGGGGCGGGAGGTGTCGACGAAGAGGAGGGCGCAGTCGTCGGCGGCGCAGACGCGGACGCGGTCGGCGTGCGGGCCGGTGAAGAGGTCGACGGCGTCGCGGGCGACGGTGGCCAGGAGGGCCGTGGCGGTGGCCCCGGCGCCCCACGCGCGCGTGCCGTCGGGCGCGAGCAGGGTGACGAGGGGCGGGGCGGCGGCGGCCTCGTTGAGGACGGCCAGGTCGGCGGGGGCGTACGGCGCCCGTTCCGCGCGGGCGAGGGCGAGGCGCCAGAGGGCGTCCCGGACGGCGCGGAAGCGGGCCGGCGCGTCGTCGGCGACCACGAGGTCCGCGTCGAGGCCGGCGGGCAGGCGGCACTCCCGTACCCAGGCCAGCAGCCCGTCCGGGTGGTCCAGCGACTCGTAGCGGCTCGCGACCGGCCCGGGCCCGCCGGTGAGGAGGAGCTCCAGGCAGAGCGCGCCCGCGTCGAAGCGGAAGCGCTGCCCGTCGCGGGGGACGAGGGTCATTCCAGGGGATCCGGCGGTTCCGGTGGCGGACTCGTTCACGTAACCAGTATAAGTGGTTACATGAACGCACTGCATTGGAAGCTCGTCATCGACGCCGCCGACCCGCACGCCCAGGCCACGTTCTGGGCGGCCGCCCTCGGGTACGCGGAGGAGGACCACAGCGGGCTCGTGGGGAAGCTGCTCGCCGCCGGTGCCGTGCCGGCCGAGGCGACCGTGACCGTGCGCGCGGGGAAGCCGGACGAGCGGCTGGGGTGGCACGACCTGGCCGCCGTGCGGCACCCGGACGACCCGGTGTCGGAGGAGAACGGCGCGGGGCTGGGGCGGCGGATCCTCTTCCAGCGGGTGCCCGAGGCGAAGACCGTGAAGAACCGCCTCCACCTCGACGTGCACGCCCCGTCCGGCACCCGGGACGCCGAGGTGGAGCGGCTGGAGGAGCTGGGCGCGTCCGTGCTGCGGCGGGTCGCCGAGCAGGGCGGCGCGTGGGTGGTGATGACCGACCCCGAGGGGAACGAGTTCTGCGTGCAGTGATCCGTGCGTACGCACGTCCTCGCGTACGTACGCACGCACGCCCTCCCGGGCCGGCGCTCGGCGGGCGGGCGCCGGTCCGGGAGGGACGGGGACGGCCGGGTCACGGACGTCAGGGGCGCCGCACCTCGAAGAGGAAGCAGCCGTACTCGACCGCCCGCACGTGCACCAGGGCGACGTCCGGGTCGGCGAAGGCGTCGGCGAACGCCTCCTCCAGGCCGGGGAGTTCGACGAGGCGGCCGCCGAGGATGCGGCCGTCCGCGCCGTACCGGCGGACCGTCCGCAGCACCCCCGCCCGCTCGAAGGGGTACGCCTCCGAGGGCTGCCGCTCCTGCGGCCCCCCGCACTCCTCCGCGTGCACGAAGACCGGCCCCACCTCGTCGTACGCCCCCGGCGCCGCGCCCGTGTCCGCCGCCCAGCGCCGCAGCGGGGCGTACGCGACGAGACCGACGCGCTCGCCCGGGACGGCCCGGCGCAGGCAGCAGCGCAGCGGCTCGCCGCCCTCCTCGGCGGTGTACGGGGCGAAGGGGCGTCCGGCGTCATCGGCGGAGCGCAGCGCGGTGAGGGCGGCGGGCTCGACGGCCCGCGGCGTGAAGGTGTCCATGGGTCCAGCGTCGGCCGGGACGGGCCGGACCGCTGGCGACATTCGGACGCGGCGCTCGGCCCGTCCGGCGCGCGCCGGAGGCAGGCCGGCGGCACCGGGCCGACGCGCCGGGGTCAGGCCGGCGGCACCGGGTCGACGCGCCGCCGCAGGAGGCAGAACGCGTTGCCCTCCGGGTCGGCGAGGACGTGCCAGTTCTCCTCGCCGGTCTGCCCGACGTCCGCCGGGCGGGCGCCGAGGGCGAGGAGCCGGGCCAGCTCGGCGTCCTGGTCGCGGTCGGTCGGGCTGACGTCGATGTGGAGCGGGAGCTTGCCGGGCCGGGGGTCGTCGCTCGGGCTGAGGACCAGCGTCGGCTGCGGTCCGCCGAAGCCGGTGCCGGGCGGTCCGATCTCGATGCTCCCGTCGTCCTCCCGGTCGAGTTCCACGTACCCGAGGACCTCGCACCAGAAGGCGGCGAGCCGTTCGGGATCGGCGCAGTCGAGGACCAGTTCACTGATGCGGCATGCCATGCGGGCCAGCGTACGGGCCCCTCCGTCGGACCCGGGCCCTACCGTGCGACACGAACGGGCGTACGGACGTCCGGAGTCGTGGAGGGGTGGAACCGTGGGTGGCGACTGCTGGTGGCAGACCGGACCGTACGACAGCGACCTGCCGGCCGCCTTCCGGCGGGCGCAGGAGGCGGAACTGGCCGAGGACGACCGGGGGTTCACCGGCCGGACGGTCGGAGAGCTGTGGAAGAGCTCCGACTGGGCCGAGTTCATCTTCACCGGCGGCACCGCGACCGTCCTGGACCAGATCCACACGGTGGCCGCCACGGAGCCCGAAGAGGGCCCGTACATGCGCCCGCTGACGGAGGACGAGGTCCGCGCCTGGTGCCCCCGCGGCAGGCCCACCGCCGCCGAGTGGGAGGCCGCCCTCCGCGCCGACCTCGACCTCTTCCCCCGCCGCGGCCTCGGCCGCTGCACGGTCCTGTACGAGAACGACGCGCCCTCGGAGATCGGCTACTGGGGCGTGACCGCCGACTGAGCCGCCGGCGGGCAGGCGTCCGCCAGGGCGCGGGCGAACGCGCGCGGGCGGGTGAACATCGGCCAGTGGCCGGAGTCGAGGTCCGTGTACGTGACGTGCCGGGCGCGGGCGAGTTCGGGGCTGTCCCCCGCGGCGATCCACTCCTTGGCCCGGGCGGGCGTGAACTCGGGGCAGACGAGGGCGACGGGCACGCCGAAGCGGCGCTCGTCGGTCAGCCGGACCACGCCCTTGGCGACCCCCTCGGGGACGGGGACGGCGCGGGCCGCGAACCGCTCGCGGGCCGGCCCGTCCAGGTCGGCCGCGTCCGGGCCCTCGAAGGGCTCCCAGCCGGGGAAGGCCACGACGCCGTCCGCCACGGGGAAGAAGTCGGCGTACGCCTTCCCGTCCTCGCCGGGGAAGCCGCCGACCAGCGCGACCCCGGCCACTCCCCCCGGCCGCGCGTCGGCCGCCAGCCAGGCCAGGCTCGCCGCCGCCGAGTGCCCCACCACCAGCGGCTTCCCCTCCGCCGCGTCGACCGCCGCGAGCACCGCCCGCACCTGGTCCTCCAGCGTCGCGGACGCGTCCCCGTCACCCTGCCCGGGAAGGGCGACCGGCACCGGCCGGTGCCCCAGAGCGGTCAGCTCGGGCACGACCTCGTCCCAGGCGGACGCGTCGAGCCACAAGCCGGCGATGAGCAGGATGTCCATGGTGGTGCCCCCAAGTGCGCGACGGACAAGGTCCCTTCCGGACGCTAGCGGACGGGACTGACAACGCCCCCGAACCGCCGCCGCCGACCGGGGCCCGGCCCGGCCCGCGCCCGGGCTACGGGTGCGGCTTCTCGCCCTTCGCCAGCATGGCGACGAACTGCTCGATGCGGCGGGCGCGGGTCTCGGGGCGCTTGGCGTCCTGGACGCGGTAGAGGATCGCGAAGCGGTTGGCGCTGTCGAGGGTTCCGAAGAAGGCGGCCGCGGCCGGGTCGGCGGCCAGGGCGGCGGCGAGGTCGTCCGGCACGGTGATCGTCCGCGCGCTGTCGTAGGCCGCCTCCCAGCGGCCGTCCGCCTTGGCCCGGTCGACCTCGGCCTGTCCCGGGGGACGCATCCGCCCCTGCGCGGTCAGGGCGGCCACCTTCTCCCGGTTGATCTTGGACCACCGGCTGGCGCGCCTGCGCGGGGTGAACCGCTGGAGCCACCACAGGTCGTCGAACTTCGCCTTCTGGCCGTCGATCCAGCCGTAGCAGAGCGCCACGTCGAGCGCCTGGGCGTAGTCGAGCGCGACGACCCCGGGCCCCTTCTTCCGCAGCTTGAGCCAGATGCCGGCCGAGTCGGCGTGGTGCTCCCCGAGCCACTCCTCGAACGCCTCGGCCGAGTCGAAGGTGACGGTCTCCAAGTCCTGGGTCATCCCGGCAGCGAACCACAACCGACGGACATTCGGGGCCGGAAGAGGGCCGGGCTTGACCCTCACGCCGCGGGAGGCCCCTGACCACGACACCTCCGAGATCCGCACCGGAGTCGAGCCGGGTCACGCCGCGGTGCCCCGGTCGGGCGTCCCGCCGGAGGTGTGGCGCGGGCCGATGTCCGCACGCCGCCGCTGCCTCCGCAAGGAGAGCGCCATCCAGACCCCCGGCACCAGGAAGAACAGCGCGCACGCTCCCGACAGCACCGCAAGCACCAAGGCGCCGCCGCCTCCGGTGTCCTCCTCACGGGCCACCATCAGCGGATCGTCGGCCTGGTACCTCACCGCCCACCGGGTCCCGACCCCGAACTTCCCGCCACCGCTGCCCACCGGCAGATCCGCCACGACGGTCCGACCGTTCGCCTCGAAGGTCACCTGGCAGTTCCCCGCCATGCACGAGCCACTTCTGGTCAACGTCGCCTGAGCCCGTTCACCGTCCTGGAGCGAGCGAAGATGCCGAGCCGCCGGAGCCATCACCAGGACCGACAGCGCTCCGAGCAGTACCGCGAGCACCAGCGACATCATCGCTCCCGCACGCGGCGACAGACTCTTCGGCGCCACGGCCTGCTCGTAGACAGAGGGGGGGTTCGTGCCGGATCCGCCGCCTTCGTTTCCTGCCATCGGGTTCCGTTCGTCCGGAAGGGCTTCTCGCGTCACACGCGAGAAGTTCGTCGCCCACCAACGTAGGTACCGCGAGAAGCCCCCGAAATGCCGGGACGCGCACACAGCCGGCCGGGCCTGGCTGCCTGGCACCGGCAGTCAGGCCCCTGCGTCCCCCCACGGCACCTCTCGTCCGCAGCGAGGCCGCCGCGCGAAGGACGGGGGCGATACTCACCCGGCCGACGGCAGCACTCGAAGCGCGCCGAGCGCCCCGCCCCGACCGTCCGTGGTCAACGGCCCGTTCGTCCCTGCGCCGCCACGAAGCCGGCCCACGCGGCGGGGCCGAAGGCGAGCCGGGGGCCGGTGACGTTCTTGGAGTCGCGGACGTGGACGGTGCCGGGGGTGGTGGCGACCTCGACACACGTCTCGCCGCCACCGTTGCTGTAGCTGCTCTTGAACCAGTGCAGCTCGGGAGTACGGTTCACGTCCGCTCCTCAGGTCGGTTACGTGGCTACTCCCCCACGGCTGCACTCCACGAACCCCGCCCGCCGTGCGGGTCACGTCGCTGCCAGCAGGTCCTGGATGAAGTCGCGTGACGCCGCCGGTGTGAACGCCTGGCTGCGGATGATGCCGTACCGCAGCTCCAGGGACCTGAGCACCTTGAGTTCGGTCGTCGGCATGCCCCCGTTGAGGTCCTCGGAGCGGCCCGCCGCCGAGCCGTCGGGGAACTTCAGGAGGCTGACCGACCCGGACAGCCCCGGGTGCTGCGCGTGCGCCGTCGGCATCACCTGGATCTCGACGTTCGGCATGTCCCCGACCTCCAGCAGGTGCTCCAGCTGCCGGGCCATCACCTCCCTCCCGCCGACGGGCCGTCGTAGCGCCCACTCCTCCATCACGAAGCTGAACTCCGGTGCGGGGAGCCGCCGCAGCACTCGCTGCCGCCCGACCCGGATGGCCACGTAACGCTCCAGCTCCTTCGGCTGGTACAGCGGGCGGAAGGTCCGCATGATCGCTCGCGCGTAGTCCTCGGTCTGGAGCAGACCGTGCAGGCAGAAGATCGTGTACATGGAGAACTCGACCGCCTGACCCTCCAGCTTCGACAGACTCTGCGGCTTCTTGGGGTAACGGGCTTTCAGGACATCTGGCTTCATGGCTGAGATGAGGCCGTTGGCCCCCAGCGCCTCGTCCACCTTGTCCAAGAACTCAGGACGCGGGATACGGGCTCCGCGCTCGACTTTGCGAACGATGTCCTCGCCGTACCCGATCAACCGCCCCAGCTCGCCCGCCCGCAGACCCTTCGCTTCCCGCCACACCTTGATCTGGCGCCCGATCATGACCACGATCGCCGCGCCGGAGTCGTCACCGGGAGCCAGATCCCAGGTCGGCCCTTCCGTCCTCGCACCACGAGAGGCCGTCGGACTCCCGGTCTCACTCGTCTCCGCCCTCGCGTCCACCTTCGTGTTCGCGTCCATGCGCACCCGCCTCTCCACATCACCCGGGACAACGGTGGACAGTCCCGGACAGCCGCAGGACAGTAACCGTACGTAAGGGCGTTTCTGGTGGGCAGCGTAGGCAGAGGTCGCCACGCTGGGTTCCATGAACCCGGAAACCAGCCAACTCATGGCGACCGCACGCCACTTCACCCTCCAGCTCTCCTCGACGCCCCGGGGGGCCCGGCTGGCGCGGCTGCTCGCCGTCGAGCAGCTGCGTTCCTGGGGGCTGGAGGACTCGATCGGCGCGGCGGAGCAGATCGTGGCCGAGTTGGCGAACAACGCCGTGACGCACGGGCACGTGCCGGGGCGCGACTTCCGGCTCCGGACGATCGTCACGGGGTCGGCGCTCCGGATCGAGGTGACGGACACGCGGGGTGACCGCGTACCGCTCGCCGGCGGCCGCTCCCCCGCCGCCGAGACCGGGCGCGGGCTGCTGATCGTGGAGGCGCTGGCCCGTACCTGGGGAGTGAGCTCGGGGCCCGCCCCGCAGAAGACCGTCTGGGCCGAGATGCCGCTGTCGTGACGGCCCTCACCGCGTCGCGGGGGTCCGCGACGCGGTGGCCCGCGACACAAAAGAATCAAGAACCGGGGGAAATACCCTCCCCAACCCCACCAGCCTCCCCGCCGGGGTCCGTCACTCACACGGGTGATCTGCGCCAACTGGGCTGGATTCGTGACGGGTTGCCTGGCATATGCTCCGGCCAGACCCATGAAACGCGACGGCCCCCGGCGGGACTGCAATCCCGACCGAGGGCCTGACCATCGAGGAAGTAGGAGCTTCCCGTGGCTTCCCAGCACCCTAACGTGCCCTCGCCTGCCTACGGGCTCGTTCACCACAACGTCCGGCTCACCACCCGGTACGTCGTCATCAGCAACGCCCTCGCCCAGCACCGGGAGCTCTCGCTGCTGGCGATCGGGCTCGCCACCCACCTCCAGTCGCTGCCCGCGGGCTCGTGCGTCGGGATCAAGGCGATCGCCTCACGGTTCCCGGAGAGCGAGTTCAGGATCGCCGCGGCCATGCGGGAGCTGGAGGCGCACGGCTACCTCGCCCGGACACGGCGACGGCTGCCGGACGGGCGGATCCTGCCGCTCACGATCTCGTACAACAGCCCGGGGGCTGACCCCGCCGCCGTACGGGAGACCCGGGCGGCCCCGAAGCCCCGGGAGCCGCGCCCCGAGCCCGAGACGCCCCGCGCACCCGCGCCCGCCCCCGCCCCGAGGCCGCCCGCGCCGCCTCAGCTCACCGCCCGGCACGCCCGTGCCGCCGAGCTGCTCTGCGGCCTCCGCGCTCACGCGCCGCGGCTGCTGCTGTCGGAGCGGGACGTGCGGCGGCTGGCGCCCGGGGTGACGGCCTGGCTGGAGCGCGGCGCTCAGCCCGACGCCGTGCGCCGCACGCTCTGCGCGGACCTGCCCCACGACCTGGCGTACCCGGCGGGCCTGCTGGCGCACCGCCTGGCCGCCCTCATGCCCCCGCCCCTTCCGGCCGCACCCGCCTCCCCGCCCGCCCTCGGCCCCCTCCAGAACTGCGACGACTGCGACCGGGCCTACCGCGCGCCGGAACCGGGCCGGTGCAGAGGGTGCGAGGCGGCGGCCGCAGAGGCCGCCTGAGCCCTACGAGTTGAGGAGCGTCTCGATCTTCGCGGCCACCTGCTCGGCCTGGAGGTCTCGGCCCTTCTCGTTGGGGTGGGCGTACCAGGGGATCGTCGCGCCGATGAGGTCCAGCTTGGAGTTCTCCAGCAGGCCGCCGATGCCCCGGTCGGCGCCGTCGCAGGCCGTGTTGCCGCCGGTGTGGGCGTAGAGGTCCACGAATTCGGCGCCGTCGTCCGTGGCGACCTTCTTCATGATGTCGTTCAGGCGCTTCTGGGCCTGGTCCAGGACGGGCAGGGCGTCCTGGGGGACGTCGGCGAACGGCAGCTCGGTCTGGCCGGGGGCCGCGGTCTGGCACTTGGTGGCGTCCTGGGGCACGAGCCGGGGGTAGCCGACCAGGACGCGCCGGGCGTCCGGGGAGAAGTAGCTCATGCGCTGGAGCGCCTGATCCAACTCCTCCTCGACCTGCTCGTACTTGTAGTCCAGCCATTCCTTGCCGTCGCCCGACTCGAAGAACTCCTTGCACTCGCGGGCCGGCTTGTCCGCGTCCACCGGCTCCCCCGGCAGGAGGGAGGGCTCCCGGAGCTTGTCGGAGCACTGCTTGAGGATGTTGACGAAGCCCAGCGTGTTACCACCCAGGCCGCCCACGACCAGCTGGGTGTTCTCCTTGAGCGCGTCCTGCTGCGCCGGGACCGTCCCGGCGCCGAAGGGCAGTTCCTGCTTCTCCCAGAAGTGGTGGACCAGCGCGCCTCCGCAGGAGACGTCGGCCTGGACGTCGAGCGTGATGCCCTTGGCGGCCAGGGTCCGGGTGGCGACGGCGGGGTAGTCGTCCGTGGCCTGGAAGCACCAGCCCTTCTCGTTGCCCAGGTTGTTCACGGGAGCGATGCCGAAGTTGGCGGTGTACGAGTCGCCGAAGAAGACGGTCGGCACCGGGTCCGCGGGGGCCGCGCCGGCGGAGCCCGCCGGGACGGCGAGCGCCAGGCAGCCGCCCAGCGCGACGGCGGCGGCGGCCAACCGCCGCGCCTTCGGAGTGATCGAGATCGTGCGCGTGGCCATGGGCATGGCTGTTCCCTTTCATCGAAAACAAGGGGGAGAAACGAACAGAATCTAACGCTCCGTATTCATTCACAAGCGGAACGTGATGACCCAAGGGGCCACGCGACGCAAGCAGGCGGTCTTGGACCTCGCCGTCGCCCAGCCCTGTTTCAGCAGGTCAAACGGGATGCCAAGGGGAGCTCGCGACAAGGCGCCGCACGATCTCAACCCGAACGGAGGGGCGCACGCCCCTCCAATCGAGCAGAAGAGCGATCGACGGACACATGTAGGGCGACCGCCACCGGCCTCCCCGCCCGGGTCGGCCGGAAACCGGCCTAGCATCGCCGCATGGCGACCTTCGTGCACCTCACTCCCGCCGCCGGTGCGGCGGGCATCCGGCGGAGCGGGATCAAGGCGCGGGGGGAGCGGCGGGGGGTCTACCTGTTCCCCGTGCTGCCCTCGTACCCGCTGACGCACCAGTGGCTCCGGGAGCTGGGGCGGCGGCAGGGGTCCCGGGGAATGGTCGCCGCGCACGTGCGGCTGCCGGACGGGGAGCCGGTGTTCGTGGGGCGGTACGGGCAGAGCGACCAGGAGGTCACCGCAGCCGAAGCGGTGCGGCGGATACGGGAGTTGGGGGACGGCGCGCTCGGCTGGGAGGTGTTCCTGCCCCGGGCGGTCGCGCGGGCCGAGGTGCGGCAGGTGCGGGCGGTGCGGCAGGTCGCCGGATGGCGGTACTTCCCCGGCGCGCACGGGGTCACGCCCTGCGTCTGCGCGGGGTGCGTGCAGCCCGGCACGTACGGCTCGCGGCGGCTCCGGGAGCGCCGGCCGCACCCGATGGACGGGCCCGCGCCGGCCTCGCGCGTCCTGCTCGCGCGGCTCGCACGGGCCGAGGAGCGGGCGGACACGGCCGCGCTGGTCGACACCCTCCGGTGGTACGGGCTCCGCCGGCGCGGTCCCGTGGAGCGGCTCGCCCCGCTCGCGGCCCACCCGGACGACCGGGTCCGGCGGGAGGTCGCCCGGGCGGTGGCCGAGTGGTCGACGCCCGGGGCGGACGGGCTGCTGCGGGAGCTGGCGGAGGACGCCGTGACCGAGGTGCGGCAGACCGTCGCCGTGGCCCTCTCCTTCCGGCGCACCGAGGCCGCCGCCGCCCTCCTCGCGGTGCTCGGCCGCGACTCCTCGGCCGCCGTCCGGGACGCGTCCGTCGACGGCCTCGTCGAGTGCGGGACGCCCGAGGCGGCGGCCGTGCTGGCGCTGCTCGCCGACGACCCGGTCGCCTCGGTGCGCGCGACCGTGGCCCTGCTCACGGAGGAGTGAGCAGGGCCGGGTTCCGGACGGGTCGGCGTCAGCCGTTGACGATCTTGTCGTAGCGCAGGGCGACGTAGCCGGAGGCGGCGTGGCCGGCGATCCGGCCGTCGGTCCCGCCGTTCAGGTAGTCCTGGCCGCGCATCATGTCGTCGTTCGGGTTGGACTCGTGGATGTAGGAGAACTTGCCCGCCGCCTTGTCGATCCACTTCTCGAAGAGGACGACGTGGCCGGACTGGGTGTTCAGCGCGTCGCCGGGCTGGAGGTCGGACTTGGCGATGGTGGCGCTCGCGCTCGGGAGGCTGCCGGTGTTGTAGCTGGTGCTCGCGTGCCAGGCCATGGAGACGAAGCCGGAGCAGTCGGTGCGGTAGGTGTGGTCGCCGTCGGGGTCGGAGGCGTAGGCGCTCTGGCTGTAGGGGATGTCGCGGGCGAGCCAGTTGAGGGCGCGGCTGATGACCTCGCTGCGGGCGATCGTGCCGCCCTTGGTGGACGGGGTGGCCGGCGGGGTCGTCGGCGCCTGGTAGGTGCAGTCGTTGGCGAAGGCGGAGAGCAGGGTCTGGGTCCAGCCGCTCGCGTCGACCGGGTCCGAGGGGTGGTAGGCGATGTCGTCGCCCTTGCCGTCGGTGGGGTCCGCGTCGTGGTACCAGTACATGCCGCCGTTGGTGCGGCCGTAGTAGAGGCCGCCGCCGGGCGAGACCAGGCTGTCGACGCCGGACCAGCCGGAGGCCTTGAGGTCCGAACGCTCCCAGTCCCCGACGCCGTTGATCTGGTACGAGAGCAGCTTGCCGTCGGAGGTGGTGGCCACCAGGACGTCGTCGCCCGCCGCGGCGAGGGTCCGCAGCACGAAGCCCTCGTCGATCACCACGTGCTTGGCGATGTGCTCCGGCCCCGCGGGCTTCGCCTGGGAGACGTTGTAGCGGTGGAGCTGGCCGGCGACCGTGCCGTAGAGGTGGCCCGCGCCGTCGTAGGTCATCTTGTCGAAGGTCCAGCCGCTGTCCCACAGCTTGGTGATCCCCGCCAGGCCGAGGGAGGTGTTGTTCGTCTGGACGTCGACGCGGTACAGCGCTCCGGAGGTGGACGTCACCAGCACCGTGTTGAAGTTGAGGGTGGCCATCGCCTTGGGCTCGAAGCCGAGGTCGGGGCCGATGAGGGTCTTCACCCGGTCGCCGGTGTTGGGCGATATCGCCGTGTAGGTGAGGCGGCCGTCGGCCAGGACGCCGTAGACCGAGACGTCTCCGCCGCAGATGGCGGCGGCCTGGGCCGGGGCGGCCGTGCCGAGCGTGACGAGGCTGAGGGTCGAGGCGGTCAGGGCGAGACCGGCGGCGAAGCGGAGGGCGCGGGACGACGATCGCATGGGGTTCTCCAGGTCTGGGGCAGCCCTGACGTACGCGCGTCGGGCCGGGGAGGGAGAAAGCGGAAGAGGAAGAACGGGGGCGGGTGTGGCCGCGCTCAGTACCAGTTGTTGGCCAGGAAGTGGTTCCAGGCCGCGCAGGGCGTGCCGTACCGCCCGTCGATGTAGGAGAGGCCCCACTTGATCTGGGTGATCGGGTTGGTGCGCCAGTCGTCGCCGAAGGCGTCCATCTTGGAGCCGGGCAGGGCCTGGGGGATGCCGTAGGCGGTGGAGCTCGGGTTGTCGGCCCAGTAGCGCCAGCCGCTCTCCTTGGTCCACAGCTGGTCCAGGCAGTTCCACTGGGCGGTGCTGTTCCAGGCCCCGCCGTCGTACGCGTTCATCAGCTCGCGGCCGGCCGCCTTCACCGCGGGGATGTCGGTGCCGTCGAGCGGGTCGGAGCTGGTGGCGCAGGTGAACGTGCCCGGCTGGGCCGAGAGCAACTGCTGCGTCCAGCCGCCCGTGTTGACGGGCGTGTCGTTGTGGTACGCGATGTCGCCGCCGGAACCGTCGGCCGGATTCGCGTCCTTGTACCAGTACATGGCGCCCGTGGTGGGGATCCGGCCGTAGTAGAGACCGCCGCCCGGCGACACGAGCTGGTCGAAGGCCGACCAGCCGGAGGTCTTGAGGTCGTCGCGCGCCCAGCCGCCGGCGCCGTCGATCGTGTACGAGTAGAGCGCGCCCGCCGCGGTGGTGGCGAGCAGCCGGTCGTCCCCGGCCGCGGTGAGGGTCTTGAGGACGAAGCCGCCGCCGATCTCCCTGCGCTGGCCGATGTGGGCCGAGCCCGTCGGCTTGGGCTGGGAGACCAGGTACTGGATGAGGACGCCCCCGGCCGTGCCGTACAGGTGGCCGTGCCCGTCGTAGGTGAGCTTGTCGTGGGTCCAGCCGCTGTCGAAGAGCTTGACGGGCGGGCGCTCCAGGACGAGCGACGTGTTGTTGGTGAGCACGTCCAGGCGGTAGAGCGCGCCGGTGGTCGACGTGACGAGGACGGTGTTGAAGTTGAGGGTGGCCATCGCCTTGGGCTCGAAGCCCAGGTCCGCCCCGACCAGCACCTTCTTCAGCTCCCCCGTGGCGGGCGTGATGGTGCTGAAGGTGAGGCGGCCGTCGGGCAGGACGCCGTAGAGCGAGGCGGTCCCGGCGCACGTGGTCGCGGCCGTCGCGGCGGGGGCGGCACCGACGGCCGCGACGGTGAGGAGCCCGGCCCCGAGGGCGCCGGACAGGGCGGCGACGGTGGCCTTGCGGGCGGCCTGGCGGAGGGTGGTCGGCACGGGCGTTCCTTCCGGGGTCGTGTCGTCTGAGCAGGTCGTCTGCGTACGGAGGCATGGGGGTGCCGTGGGTACGGGTGCGGGTGGGCGTGCGGGGTGGTGCGCCGGTCGCCGTCAGCGGCGGAGCGCGGCGGTGCTGTAGCCGTGGACGCGCAGGGAGGCGCGGGCGCCGTCGAGGAGGGCGCGGGCCTGGTCGAGGGCGGCCGCGTCCGAGACGGCGCGCAGGAAGAGGTAGAGGTCCACGCCGTCGTCCGAGGCGGTGGCCCGGACGTGTTCCAGTCCGTTCGCGGTGGCCGCGTGGGCCCAGACGAGGTCCGAGAGGAGGGCGAGGACGCCGGGGGGAGCCGGGTCGCGGTGCGGGCCTTCGAGGGAGGCGAGGACGAGGCGCACGTCCCTCAGTCCCAGCTGATGCTGTCGTCGCCGGAGGACGCCGGGGCCGCGTCCCAGCTGATGCTCCCGTCACCGTCCGCCGCCGGAACCGCATCCCAGCTGATGCTGCCGTCACCGTCCGCCGCCGGGGCCGCGTCCCAGCTGATGCTCCCGTCGCCGTCCGCCGCCGGAACCGCGTCCCAGCTGATGCTGCCGTCACCGTCCGCCGCCGGGGCCGCGTCCCAGCTG
>NZ_BNBS01000063.1:0-2764 GCF_014656075.1 Streptomyces hydrogenans | reverse complement strand
GCCGTCACCGTCCGCCGCCGGGGCCGCGTCCCAGCTGATGCTGCCGTCACCGTCCGAGGCGCTGATCCGGTGCCCGACCTGACCTTCGGCGGAGGCCGTGCCGACGCCGGCGACGGTCGCGGCGCAGAGGGCTGCGACGACGACGACGGTGCGGACGGTGCCGGCGGTGATCTTGGCGCGGAACATGAAATCCCCCTGGTCGGATGGGTGGTGGTGAGGCGTCCGGCCCGGGGCTTCCGCCCGCCGTTCCGGTGGTCACCATGCTGCTGTCGCCGCCGGACGCGGGGAAGGAGTTCCGGCTGGCACCAACGGGCCTGGCACCTTGGTGCCAGTCCGCGTCTACGATCGCGACGAGGGGTGCCCGTGAGGGGCGGGCCGGAGCACAGCTGGGGGGCTGGGCATGCTGGAGGCACTGGGACTCGGGAGCGCCGTGGAGGCCGTGTACCGGGAGATGCTGGCCGATCCGTCGGGAGGGATCGCCGAGCTGGGCGCCCGGCTCGGGCTCGCCGAGGCGCAGGTCCGCGAGAGCCTGGACCAGCTGGTCGACCTGGGCCTGCTCAGACCCTCACGGGACAGCCCGGGAGCGCTGCGGGCGGTACGGCCGGAGGTCGGCCTGGAGGTGCTCCTGCGCCGCCAGGAGCAGGAACTCGTGCGTCAGCAGCAGGAGTTGGAGCGCAGCAGGGCGGCTGCGGCCGAGGTGGTCTCCGAGTTCGCCGGACTGCGCCCGAACACCGAGATCGACGGCGCGGAACGGCTCGTGGGCATGGACGCCATCCAGAACCGGCTGGAGGAGCTGGCCCACGGCCTGACCCGCGAGTGCCTGGCGATCCTGCCGGGCGGCGCGCTGTCCGAGGCCAGCATGACCGCCTCGCGCCCGCTGGACCGGCGGGCGCTGGCCCGCGGCATCGAGATGTGCTCGGTGTACCAGGACAGCGCCCGCAACGACCCGGCGACGCTCGCCTACGCCCGCTGGCTGACCGAGCAGGGCGGCCAGGTGCGGACCAGCCCGCTGCTGCCGACCCGCCTGCTGGTCTTCGACCGCACGGTCGCGGTCGTCCCCGTCGATCCCGGCAACTCCCGCACCGGAGCCCTGTGCACCAGCGCGCCCGGCATCGTCGCCTCGCTGGTCACCCTCTTCGAGCAGACGTGGCAGGCCGCAGTCCCGCTCGGGGCCGACCGGCCCCGCGCCTCCGACGCCCGTCCCTCCGCGGCCGAGCTCGAACTGCTGCGGCTACTGGCCTCAGGCATGACGGACGAGGCGGCGGGCAAGCGCCTCGGGGTGTCGCTGCGCACGGTGCGGCGGCAGATGGCCGCGCTGATGGAACGCCTCCACGCCACCAGCCGTTTCGAGGCGGGTCTGAAGGCGGCGCGGGAGGGCTGGCTCTGACGGGGTGTCCGCTGAGCGAACCGTCCTGACCGGATTCAGGTCTTGACGGGACATCGTCACTTCACTGAGCATTCAGCACGCGCACACCTACCGCAGGGATCCCATCACACCCCTGCGGGCACCGCCCGCACAGCTCCAACGCCTCGCGCCACCCACGGCGCGAGGCGCTCGCACGTTCCGTCCCATCCCCGTTCGGAATCCGGAGCCCCCACATGAAGCTCTCCGCGAGACTTTCCGCCCTGGCCGGTTCCACGGCCCTCGTCCTCGGCGCCCTCGCCGGGGCCGCGCCCGCCGGCGCCGCGCCCGCGGGCGCCACCGCCGCACCGGACATCCCGGTCGCCAACGTGAAGCAGCACCTGGCCGACCTCCAGTCCATCGCCACCGCCAACGGCGGCAACCGCGCGCACGGCCGGACCGGCTACAAGGCGTCCATCGACTTCGTGAAGGCCAAGCTGGACGCGGCCGGATACACCACGTCCATCCAGCAGTTCACGTACAACGGCACCACCGGCTACAACCTGATCGCCGACTGGCCGGGCGGCGACCCGAACCAGGTCATCATGGCCGGCTCGCACCTCGACTCGGTCACCTCGGGCGCCGGCATCAACGACAACGGCTCCGGCTCCGCCGCGATCCTGGAGACCGCGCTCGCCGTCGCCCGCTCCGGCTACCAGCCCGACAAGCACCTGCGCTTCGGCTGGTGGGGCGCGGAGGAGCTGGGCCTGGTCGGCTCCAAGCACTACGTGAACAACCTCGCCACCACCGAGCGCGCGAAGCTCAAGGGCTACCTCAACTTCGACATGATCGGCTCGCCGAACCCGGGCTACTTCGTCTACGACGACGACCCCACGATCGAGACGACCTTCAAGAACTACTTCGCCGGCCTCGGCGTCCCGACCGAGATCGAGACCGAGGGCGACGGGCGCTCCGACCACGCCTCCTTCAAGAACGTGGGCATCCCCGTCGGCGGGCTGTTCACCGGCGCCAGCCGGGTCAAGAGCAGCGCGCAGGTGGCGAAGTGGGGCGGTACGGCCACGGCCTTCGACCGCTGCTACCACTCCTCCTGCGACACCACCGCGAACATCAACGACACGGCCCTGGACCGCAACAGCGACGCCATCGCGCACGCGATCTGGACCCTGTCCGGCACCACCACGACCCCGCCGACCGGCACGGTCTTCGAGAACACCGCCGACGTCGCCATCCCGGACAACGGCGCCGCGGTGACCTCCTCCGTGACCGTCTCCGGCGTCACCGGCAACGCCCCGGCCACCCTCGCCGTCGGCGTGGACATCGTCCACACCTGGCGGGGCGACCTGATCGTCGACCTGATCGCCCCGGACGGCTCGGTCTACAACCTGCACAACCGGACCGGCA
>NZ_BNBS01000062.1 GCF_014656075.1 Streptomyces hydrogenans | reverse complement strand
CCAGGGCGCCGCCCTCCGGGCCGTCGGCGTCGCCGGAGCCCGGGGCGTCCTCGCCGCGCGCGGCGGCCAGCAGCTCGGCGATGGTGGTCAGCCCGCCCAGCTCGCCCCGGACCGCCCGGCCCAGGGTCTGCACCGCGTCCGCCTCCCGGGCCCGCGACCGGCAGTGGAAGCCGAGCTCGCAGGCGGTCAGGCAGTCCGGCGCGTACGCGTGGGGCACCGCCTCCACGGCCGCCGACAGCTCCTCGGCCGAGCGGCCCTCCAGGTCGAAGCTCAGCCCCTCCGGCAGGGCCTCGGCGATCTCCTCGATCCGGGTCAGCCGCTCCAGCTGCCGCCGGGTGACCGCCCGCTGCCGGCGCACGTCCACCGCGGAGGCGGTCGGCAGGTTCGAGAAGTCCTTCGGGCAGACCAGCAGCACCGTGTGGCCGACCTCGGCGCCCTCGGTGAGCGCCGCCACCCGCTCCAGCGCCAGCACGTACACGGCCGCCTGCCGGGCCGCCGCGCCCACCTTCGCCGCGTCCGCCGCGCCGTCCACCATCGGGAAGGACTTGATCTCCACGACCGTCCACCGCCCGGTCGGGTCCACCACCACGGCGTCCGGCTCCAGGTGCACGGGCGAGCCCGCCACCTCCAGGGTCAGCAGCGGATGGTCGAGCAGCGTCCACCCGTCGCCCGCGGTCGCCTCGCGCAGCGCGAGCGCCGTCCGCGCGGTCCGCCCCTCGGGCCCGGACGCCGACAGATCGGGTATGGCGACGGTCCCGGGGTCCTCGACGCCGAGGAGCCGCAGCAGCTCGCGCCCGCCGTCCGCCTTCACCTTCGCCTCGAAGCTGTTGCCCCGCACGATCGCGAACTGCGACTGGCCGAACGGCGCCGGCGAACCGAGCCGCGAGGCCAGCGCCCCCTTGTCCACCCCGGCGCCGTCCAGCAGCGCGCGGCGCCTGCACCCCGGGTTCGCCGCCAGCGCGGCCAGCGCCCCGGCGTCCAGCGGGCGCGGCGGGACGGCCGGGCCGCGCAGCTCGGCGAGTCTCTCCCGCGTCCTGCGGCGGCTCGCCGGGGTCGGCACGGGGTCCGTCGTCTGCGGCGGCCGTGACCCGCCGTCGTCCAGGGATGCGCTCACCCGCGGAAGTCTCCCATCCGCCACTGACAGCGCGGGCGCGTTCCGGCCGGGGGACACCGGGAGTTCGCGCCGGGGACACCTGCGCGATGATGGGAGGGGACCCTCCGGCGGGGCACCCGGCGGAGGGGGCGTCCGGCGGAAGGACCCCGTTCCCCCGTACCCGCGCAATCTCTGGAGAGCCCCGCCCATGGCACCGCGCATCCTGCTCGCCCGACACGGCCAGACCGAGTGGTCGCTCCTCGGACGGCACACCGGCAGGACCGACATCCCGCTGCTCGACGAGGGCCGTCGTGGCGCCGAGCTGCTCGGCGAGCGCCTGCACCGGGGCCCCTGGCAGGGGCTGCCCGGCGTCGAGGTGCGCACCAGCCCGCTGGCGCGCGCGAGCGAGACCTGCGACCTGGCCGGCTTCGGCGCCCGCGCCGAGCCCTGGGACGCCCTGATGGAGTGGGACTACGGCGCCTACGAGGGCCTCACCCCGGCCCAGATCCAGGAGCTGCGCCCCGGCTGGCTGATCTGGCGCGACGCCGTCCCGGAGGGCGAGTCGCTGGAGCAGCTGTCGGCGCGCGCCGACGAGGTGGTGGAGTGGGCCCGCTCGGCCGACCGTGACGTGCTGGTCTTCGCCCACGGGCACATCCTCCGCTCCATCGGCGCCCGTTGGCTCGGCGAGCACGTCTCGTTCGCCGCCCGCATCCGCCTCGACCCGACGAGCCTGTCGGTCCTGGGCTGGGCCTACGGGGCGCCGGCGATCGAGCGGTGGAACGACACGGGGCACCTGGAGGGCTGAGCCGGGTCCGCGCTCAGGCCCCCGTCAGGATCAGCCGCGTCTCGGTCAGCAGCCCCCGGATGCGGGCCGACGCGATCCCGTCGAGCGAGTCCTCCACCCGCCGCGCCTCGGCCTCGGCCTCGTCGCGGCGGCCGGCCCGGGCGAGGTTGCCGGCGAGCTGGGCGCGGTAGAGGGCGAGGTTGCGGGCGAAGCGGGGGTGCTGGAGGACGGTGGCCCGGTAGGAGTGGCGGGCGGCGCGGGTCCAGTCGCCGAGCGCGGCCCAGCAGTGCGCCTCCAGGGCCTCCAGTTCGGGCTCGCCGAAGAAGGACATCCACTCGGGGTCCTGGTCGGCGTGGCCGTGGCCGAAGTGTTCGTGGGCGCGGCCGAGGCACTCCTCGGCGGAGGAGCGGTCGCCGAGTCCGGCCCAGGCGGCGGCCTCGCGCAGGGAGAGCAGGGCGAGCAGCCGGGGGGAGCCGAGCGGTTCGGCGGCCCGCAGTCCGGCCTGGGCGGCGCGGGCGGCCTCGCGGTAGCGGCCGGTGTCGCGGGCGAGGAAGGACGTGTTGCAGAAGGCGTGCGCCTCCAGGGCCGCGTTCCCGGAGACCCGGGCGGTGGCGAGGGCCTCGGCGTAGTGCGAGCGGGCGTCCTCGTGGCGGCCGGAGTCGTGGGCGAGCCAGCCGACGGAGAGGGACAGTTCGCCGGCGCCGGCGAGCAGCCGGTCCTCGGTGGCGCGGCGGGCCGCGGTGCCCCGGTCGAGCAGGGCGTAGGCGGTCCGCAGCGGCTGGGCGGCGACCCTGTAGAGCCCGTCGGCGCCGTGCCGGTCGTCGAGCAGGCGGATCTCCCGCACGGCGTCCTCGACGGCGATGACCTCGGCCTCGCCGATGCGGTGGGGGCCGCGGGGGCTGGGGATCGCGGCGGCGGTGGAGCCGATTCCCCAGGAGGCGGCCGCCAGGGTGGCGGTTCCGCTCGTCATGAATGCGCGACGCAGCACGTCGCTCTCCTCATCGTTCCGGGTCGGGAGGGCGGGGGGCCCCGAGGCCCCGGCCGGGGCGGCCTGCCGTCGGCCGCGTACCGCCTCCCGCGCAGAGAAACCCAGGTCGGCAAGGGTCAGCCCGGGGAACATGTGCAGGAAGACCCGCTCGTACGCGTAGTTCGGGCAGCGGATCTCGCCCGCCTCCACGCGCCCGATGTAGCGGGCGTCGCACGCGACCTGTTCGCCGATCTCCCGTGCCGCCCGGCGGACCACGGCGGCGAACTCCGCCGGGGAGTGCTGTCCGCGGAGCCGCCGGAAGGCGAGATTGGGAACTGCCCGTGACAGGGACATGGCCGAGCCCTCTCCTGGTGCTGCCGGGTGTTCCGGCGGCATGAACGTACCTGCTGTGACCGGATGCCTACGCTGAGTTTGGCTACAAATCGGATATCTCGCCTGCGATCTGCCATGAACTGCCATCCTTTGCGGCGGCGTGCCGCCGTAGCCGTTGACGCGCACGGGCGTTGAACCGTATGGGAGAGACGGAACGTGTCTCCTCTGGGAAGCGAGGAGGGGTCCATGTCCGAGAACGCCGCGCCTTTCGAGACGACCGTGACGACCGTGCCGACGCCGACGACCGCGACGACCGTGCCGGCCGCCGGGACCACCGGCACCCCGGGCCGCGCCGGGGCCGACGAGCCCTGTGACCTGGTGACCGTGCCCGCCCGGCAGGGACTGGAGGCCGTCGACATCCTCCGCCGCCGGGGCGTCCCCGCCGTCGGCCCCGTCCTCCACGACGGCGCCTGCGACACCCTCGGCTTCCTCGTCCCGCCCGGCACCGCCGCCGCCTGGGACCTCCCCGGCAGCGCCTGCACCCGCACCTCCGGCCGCGGACTGCGCCTCCCCGAGCTCCCCGAACTGCCCGAGCCGGCCGGCGACGCCCCCCGCCCGGCCGGCTGGCTGCTGCCCCCCGGCGACACCGACCCCGTCACCGACCCCGCCGTGCTGCGCCGCGCCCTCGGCGAGGCGGCCCGCCTCATCGAGGCGGCCGACGGCTGTCACTGACCACACCCTCCCGGTCCCGCCGATAATGGACGGATGGCCAGGAACAAGCAGCGCGAGCGGGCGGCGGACGTCGTCTCCGAGACCGTCGACGGCGGGCTCGCCGAACTGATACCCGACCGCGACCGCCCCCGTGCCTGGACGCTGCTCCTCGACGGCGCCCCGCAGTCCCACGTGGACCTCGACGACCCCACCGCGCTCACCTTCGAGTACCAGCGGCGGCTCGGCCACGTCGCCGACCTCGCCGCCCCGCCCGGCCGCCCCCTCCAGGCCGTGCACCTCGGCGGCGGCGCCCTCACCCTGGCCCGGTACGTCGCCGCGACCCGGCCCCGCTCCACCCAGCAGGTCGTCGAGATCGACGAACCCCTGGTCCGCCTCGTCCGCCGCGAGCTGCCGCTCGACCCCGGCGCCCGGATCCGGGTCCGCGCCGTCGACGCCCGCGCCGGCCTCGCCAAGGTCCCGGACGGCTGGGCCGACCTGATCATCGCGGACGTCTTCCGCGGCGCCCGCACCCCCGCGCACCTCACCAGCACCGAGTTCCTGGACGAGGTCCGGCGCGCGCTGCGGCCCGGCGGCACGTACGCCGCCAACCTCGCCGACGGCCCGCCGCTCGCCCATCTCCGCGGCCAGATCGCCACCGCCGCCGCCGTCTTCCCCGAGCTGGCCCTGATCGCCGATCCGACCGTGCTGCGCGGCCGCCGCTTCGGCAACGCGGTCCTGGTCGCCTCCGGCCGCGAGCTGCCCGTCGCCGACCTGACCCGCCGGGTCGCCACCGACCCCCACCCCGGCCGGGTCGAACACGGGCGCTCGCTGGCCGACTTCACCGGCGGCGCCGGCAGGGTCACCGACGCGACCGCGAAGGAATCGCCCGCGCCCCCGCCGTCCGCCTTCCGCTGACCGGCCGGGTCAGACCGCCCGTTCCTCGATCTGCACCCGGGGCGCCGAGTCGTGCCACAGACAGAAGACGGACACCTCGCGGCCGTCGCGGGTGAAGGTGACCCGGATCCAGGTCGGCTGCTTCCACACCTGCATCTGCCACCCGGAGGCCGGGCTCGCCGAGACCAGCTCGGCGGAGGTCTCGCCCAGGTCGAAGGTCACCCGGCCGCCGTCCGACGGGTAGCTCCGTACCGAGGAGCCGCCCGGCGCCGGCGCGGTGGTGGTCGGGGCCGGGGTGGCGGTGGTCGGGGCGGCCGGCCGGCTGGACGGCGGGGCGGCCGCCTTCGGCGCGGACGACGACGGCGACGGGGGAGCGGCGGCCGGCGGCGTGGTCGACGGGCGGCGGGTCGAGGACGTCACGGGGTCGCCGATGGTGGTCTCGGCCGGCACCAGGTCCGCCGGCGAACCGGCCGGGAGCGGCAGGGCGCGCGGCGGGTCGTAGACCGTGCCGGACAGCACCGTGTGCACTCCCCACCAGGAGAGCGTGACCGCCGCGCCGGTGGCGAGCGACCAGGCCAGGGCGTGAACGAGTCCTCTTCGCATCCCGCACATAGTGCACCACGCCCGGCCGGCGCGTACCGGGAGGTGCGCCGTGACCGACGGCCCCCCGACGTGACCGGGGGATCCCCCGAATGGCGTACGGTGCGGGCCATGGCAAGTGTGCTCGTGGTCGAGGACGACCAGTTCGTGCGCTCCGCCCTCATCCGGCAGCTGACGGAAGCCTCCTACACGGTACGGAGCGTCGGCACGGCCCTGGAGGCGCTGCGCGAGGTCGCCCATTTCCGCTTCGACGTGGTCGTCCTGGACCTCGGTCTGCCCGATCTGGACGGGTCCGAGGCGCTGAAGATGCTGCGCGGCATCACCGACGTACCGGTGATCATCGCGACCGCCCGGGACGACGAGGCGGAGATCGTCCGGCTGCTGCACGCCGGCGCCGACGACTACCTCGTCAAACCCTTCTCCGTCGAACACCTCACCGCCCGGATGGCCGCCGTGCTGCGCCGGGCCCGGTCGGTGTCCGGGGAGCCCGCGCCGACCACGGAGATCCGGGTCGGCGGCCTCGCCATCGACCCGCTGCGCCGCCAGGCCGAACTGGACGGCGTCCCGCTCGACCTGACCCGCCGGGAGTTCGACCTCCTCGCCTTCCTGGCCGGCCGGCCCGGGGTGGTCGTCCCGCGCAAGGAACTGCTCGCCGAGGTCTGGCAGCAGGCGTACGGCGACGACCAGACCATCGACGTCCACCTGTCGTGGCTGCGCCGGAAGCTGGGCGAGACCGCCGCCCGGCCCCGCTACCTCCACACCCTGCGCGGCGTCGGCGTGAAGCTGGAACCGCCCCGGGAGCACCGGCCGTGAGGTGGGCGCTGGTCAAGGTGTCGCTGGCCGTCACCGCCATGGTCGTCATCGCCTTCGCCGTGCCGCTCGGCCTCGTCGTCAAGGAGATGGCCCGCGACCGGGCCTTCTCCAACGCCGAGCGGCGCGGCGCCGGGCTCGCCCCGGTCCTCGCGATCACCACCGACCGGACGGAGCTGGAGAAGGCCGTCGCCACCACCGAGGACGGCGCCGCCGGCCGGCTCGCCGTGCACGTCCCGCCCGCCGTGCCCGACGGGCAGGCCCTGGAGATCGGCACCCGCCGGGCCGGCGCCGACGAGCTGGCGGCCACCCGCACCCTCGGCCGGGCGTCCATCGCCGAGGTCCCCGGCGGCTACGCCCTGCTCCAGCCGACCGCGATCAGCTCCGGCCAGGTCGCCGTCGTCGAACTCTTCGTCCCCGAGGGAGAGGTCACCAACGGCGTCGCCACCGCCTGGCTGGTCCTCGCCGGGGTCGGCGTCGCCCTGATCGTCGGCTCCCTCGCCGTCGCCGACCGGCTCGGCGTCCGCATGGTCCGCCCCGCGCAGCGGCTCGCCGGCGCCGCCCACGAGCTGGGCGAGGGCCGGCTCGGCGTCCGGGTCGCGGAGGAGGGTCCGCCCGAACTCAAGTCGGCGGCCGTCGCCTTCAACTCGATGGCCGACCAGGTCGTCCAGCTCCTCGCCAACGAACGGGAGCTGGCCGCCGACCTCTCGCACCGGCTGCGCACCCCGCTCACCGTGCTCCGCCTCAACGCCGCCTCGCTCGGCTCGGGGCCCGCCGCCGACCAGACCCGGGCCGCCGTCGAGCAGCTGGAGCGCGAGGTCGACACCATCATCCGCACGGCCCGCGAGGCCAAGCCGCAGACCACCCCGCCGACCGGTCCCGGCGCGGGCTGCGACGTCGCCGAAGTGGTGCGCGAGCGGATGGAGTTCTGGTCCGCGCTCGCCGAGGACGAGGGGCGCCTCGTCCGCCTCGCCGGGGTCGAGCGGCCGGTGCGCATCCCGGTGGCGCGCCCCGAACTCGTCGCCGCCCTCGACGCGCTGCTCGGCAACGTCTTCCGGCACACGCCGGAGGGCACCGCCTTCTCCGTCGACGTCCACAACGGCGACGACGCCGTCATCGTCCTGGTCTCGGACGCGGGACCCGGCATCGCCGACCCGGACGCCGCGCTCACCCGCGGCAACAGCGGCACCCGGGCGGGCTCCACCGGGCTCGGCCTCGACATCGCGCGCCGGATGGCCGAGACCACCGGCGGCGACGTGCGGATCGGCCGCTCGGTCCTCGGCGGCACCGAGGTACGCATCTGGATCGGGCTCGGCGGGCACCGTCCCGGCGGCTCCGAGGGCCGCCGATCGCACCGTCCGGCCCGCCGCCGCAAGGCGTCCCGGCGCTGAACCTTTGCCGGTGGTGATGGCTTCCTTAAGCGGAGCCTAAGGATCCCAACCTCCTTCCGTCATAAGGCATTTGTCCGAATCCCTGGCGCTAGCGTGCTTCCGCACCCTCACACCCCCCGCACCACGGAGGCAGCACGCATGGGCAGCAACGGGCACCGGCGCAGGACGAGCGGCCGTACGAAGGCGGTCGGCGCGGTCGTCGCCGCGGCGATCACCGGCGGCACGGTCTTCCTGCTCACCGGGACCGCCCAGGCGACCGGCGTCGGAGCCGCCTACACCCGGACCTCCTCCTGGACCGGCGGCTACACCGGCCAGTACGTGATCACCAACGAGACCTCCGCCGCCCGGTCCGACTGGACGCTGGAGTTCGACCTGCCCGCGGGGACCACGCTCGGCTCCCTGTGGAACGGCGACCACACCGTCTCGGGCCGGCACGTCACCGTGAAGCCCGCGAGCTGGAACCGGCAGCTCGCCCCCGGCCAGTCCGTCACCGTCGGTTTCGTGACCTCGGCGGCCGGACAGGCCGGGGACCCGGCCGGCTGCCTCATCGACAAGGCCGCCTGCTCGGCCGGCGGTCCCGCCCCCACCCCCAGCGGCCGCCCCACCGAGCAGCCCACCGCGACGGCGACGTCCACCGCCACCGCGAGCCCGAAGCCCACGGCGACCGCCACCACGCCCCCGAAGCCGACCCCCACGGCCACGGCGACCGCCACCACACCCCCGAAGCCCACCCCGACCCCGACCCCGACGCCCACCCCCACCGGGACCCCCGCCACCGCCGCCCGGTACGCCCCCTACGTCGACACCTCGCTCTACCCCGCGTACGACCTGCTCGCCACCGCCGACGCCACCGGCGTGAAGGAGTTCAACCTCGCCTTCATCACCTCCGGCGGCTCCTGCGCCCCGCTCTGGGGCGGGGTCACCGACCTCGCGTCCGACCGGGTCGCCGCCCAGATCGGCGCCCTGCGCGCCAAGGGCGGCGACGTGCGGGTCTCCTTCGGCGGGGCCGCCGGCCACGAGCTGGCGCTGAACTGCGCGAGCGCCGCCGACCTGGCGAAGGCGTACGGCAAGGTGGTCGACCAGTACCGGCTGACCAAGGTCGACTTCGACGTGGAGGGCGCCGCCCTCCCCGACACGGCCGCCAACACCCGCCGCTCCCAGGCGATCGCCCAGCTCCAGAAGTCCCACCCCGGCCTGAACGTCTCCTTCACCCTGCCGGTGATGCCCGAGGGCCTCACCCAGCCGGGGGTGAGCCTGCTCGCCGACGCGAAGAGGAACGGCGTCCGGATCGACGCGGTCAACATCATGGCGATGGACTACGGTCCCGCCTACAGCGCCGACATGGGCACGTACGCGATCCAGGCGGCGACCGCGACCCAGGCCCAGCTCAAGGGCGTGCTCGGCCTCTCCGACGCGGCCGCCTGGAAGGCCGTCGCCGTCACCCCCATGATCGGCGTGAACGACGTCACCACCGAGGTCTTCAAGGTCGACGACGCCACCCAGCTGGTCGACTTCGCGAAGTCGAAGGGGCTGGGCTGGCTGTCGATGTGGTCCTCGACCCGCGACAAGCAGTGCCCGGACGGCGCCGTGAACCGCGCCGACGCCACCTGCTCCTCGATCCTCCAGCAGCCGCTGGCCTTCACGAAGGCGTTCGCCGCCTACCGGTAGGCCCCCTCAGCCACTCCTCGCCCCCCACAGCGCGTGCCCCGGCCGAAGACACCCCACCCTCGGCCGGGGCACGCCCCTGTGTGCCGCGCGGCGGCTCAGACGCGGGAGGCCCGCCACTCCTGGGCGTAGTCGTCGAAGATGCCCCGCAGGTGGTGGCCGATCTTCAGGTAGTCGAGGTCGTCCAGGTTGGCGAGCGAGACCCGGACCGACCACTCGGGGCCGTCGAAGCCGCCGCCGTTGAGAAGGACGACCCCGGTCTGCTCGGCGAGCCGGAACAGCGGGTCGACGGGCTCGTAGTTCTTCTCCAGGAAGTCGGCGAAGTCCCTGCCGTGGACCCGTTCGGCCTCGGCGAGGAGGTCCAGCTCGATGTAGTAGCCGGCCCGCTTGTCGTCCTCGGCGATCTTCATCTGGGCGCCTTCGAGGAGCAGGTCGAGCCGTTGGCCCACGATGGCCCGCAGCCGCTCCTTGTACGCCTGCCCCTCGGGGAGCATGTCGAAGAGCGAGAACAGCGTCATCACGACCTGCTGCGGCAGCGAGAGCCCGGCCGTGTGGTTGAGGGCGACCTGCCGGGAGTCCGCGACCAGCCGGTCGATGAACTTGATCTTCCCGGGCTCCAGGGTGAGCGTCCCGTACCGCTTGTCCAGGCGCTCCTTCTCGGCCGCGGGCAGCTCCGCGATCATCCGGTCGATGACGTTGTCGTCGTTGAGGCCGATGACGCCGAGCCGCCAGCCGGTGGCGCCGTAGTGCTTCGAGTACGAGTACACGAGCAGGGTGTTCTGCGGGAGGTCGGCGGCGACCGAGCGGAAGCCGGGCACGAAGGTGCCGTAGACGTCGTCGGTGACGATCACCAGGTTCGGGTTCTTCTCGGCGACGATCTGCTTGAGCTGGTTCGCGACCCGCTGGCTCAGTGCCAGGGACGGCGGGTTGGAGGGGTTGACCAGGCAGAGCAGCTTGACCGACGGGTCCTCCAGCTTGGCCACCTCCTCCTCCGGGTAGCGCCACTCGCGGACGCCGGTCTCGGCGAAGAGCGAGGCGTTGACGTGCACGACGTCGAACTCGTAGGTGTCGAGCTCGGGGATCTCGATGTACGGCGTGAAGACCGGCACCATCAGGGCGATCCGGTCGCCCTTCTTCAGGATCCCGTTCTTCATCAGGGAGTCGAAGACGTAGCACATGGCGGCGGTGCCGCCCTCGGTGGCGAAGTAGGAGACGTTCCCGGCGGGCGGCCGACGGTCGAACATCTCGTCGTCGACGTAGCCGCGGACGACCTGCTCGGCGTGGGTGAGGATTCGGTCCGGCACCGGGTAGTTGTCGCCGATGGAGCTGTCGGTCAGCTCGTGGACGAAGGCGTCCTTGTCGAAGCCGAAGCGCTCGACGGCGTACGCGACCGACTTCTGGAGCAGTTCGATGCCGGGCAGGTCGGGGTGCTGCCGCACGAAGGTGTCGAAGCGGGCGCCGGAGCCCTGGAGCTCGGGCATCCCGCCGAGGTCGTCGGCGGTCCACACCCGGCGGGACTCGGCGAGCGCGAAGTAGCCGAGGGCGTGGAACGCCTCGCGGGGGCTGGTGGCGATCCAGTTCGGGTTGCCGCGGCCCGCGTTGAGCATCTGGACCGACGACTTGCCCTTCTGGCCCGGCTGGTCGGCCTGGACCGCCCGGGCCAGGGTGATGAACTTGTCCTTCAGCTCGAACGGCGACAGCTGGGCGAAGGACTTGATCTCCTCGCGGGTGAACGTGGTCTTGGGCATGGCGTGTCCTTCGGTCGGTCAGTGGTTGAGGATGACGATCACGGCGCCCCAGATGGTCAGCAGCACGTTGCCCACCGCGTAGGGGATCGTGTAACCGAGCGTGGGGATCTGGGACTTGGACTGTTCGTTGATCGCGCCGATCGCCGCGGTCGTGGTCTGGCCGCCGGCGAGCACGCCCATCAGGATCGGGAAGCGGATCTTCTGCACGTAGTGGCCGACGAGGAAGCCGACGATCAGCGGGATCAGGGTGGCGACCGCGCCCCACAGCAGCAGCCCCCAGCCGGCCGTGGACAGGCCGCTGGTGAAGCTCGGCCCGGCGTTGATGCCGACGACGGCGACGAAGGCGCACAGCCCGAAGGTGTCCATGAACCACTGGGCGCCCGGCGGCACGTTGCCGTACGTCGGGTACTTGCCGCGGATCCAGCCGAAGACCAGGCCCATGATCAGCGCGCCGCCGGAGGTCGACAGTGAGATCGGCACGCCGGAGACGGTGAGCGCCGGGATGCCGATGCAGCCGCCGAGGAAGACGCCGAGGCCGACCCAGAGCATGTCGGTCGCGAAGGAGGTCGGCACGGGCTTGCCGATCGCCTTGCCCGCAGGGTCCACGAGCCGCTTCGGGCCGGTCAGGACCACCGTGTCGCCGCGCTCCAGCTTCGTGGAGAGCCGGTAGGGGAACTCGGAGCCGGAGCGGTAGATCTTGTCGATGTAGACGCCGACCATGAAGGGCTCGCGGCGCAGGTCGGCGACGGTCTTGCCGAGCTGCTCCTTGTTCGAGGCGACGACGTGCAGGGACTCGGTCTCGTAGCCGAGGAGTTCGACGTCGTCGGTCTCGGGTCCGATGTGGGTGCGGGCGTCGAAGTCGACGAGGGAGCCGCGCAGCGCGGAGACGGCGACGACGTCCCCCTCGCGGAGCACGGTGGCCTGGTCGTGGTCGAGGACCGTGCCGTCGCGCCGCACCCGGGTGAGGTAGATGCGGTGGCCGAGCGCCTTCTGCTGGTTCTCGAAGTCGTCGATCGTGCGGCCGACGAGGTCGGGGCGCCGGATCGTGTACGCGCGCAGCACGACCTCGTAGTAGCCCTCGGCGAGGTCGGGGTTGTCGCCGGGGGCGTCCAGCTCCTTGGCGAGCTGCGCGGACTCGGTGGCCAGGTCCCGCTTGTAGAGCCGGGGGAGGACGTTGGCGAGGAGGATGGCGCAGAGGATGGTGCCGAGCGGGTAGGTGACCGCGTACCCGATGGCGACCAGGTTCTCCTCGGTCTTCATCTGGTCGGCGGACAGGCCCGGGAGGTTGCCGATGGCGTCCTGGGCGACGCCGATGACGGCGGACTGGGTGAGCGCGCCGCCGAGCAGGCCGGCGGAGAGGCCGGGGCCGTACCCCAGCATCACGGCGAAGCCCCAGGAGACCAGCAGGCCGGTGACGCAGACGATGATCGCGTTGGCGACCTGCGGCAGGCCGTCCTTCTTGAGGCCCCGGAAGAACTGGGGGCCGACCTTGTAGCCGAGGGCGAAGAGGAAGAGGGTGAAGAACAGGTTCTTCACCGTCGCGTCGATGGTGATCTTGAACTGGGCGCCGAGCAGCAGTCCCGCGACCAGGCAGCCGGTGACGGCGCCGAGCGCGATCGCCCGGTAGCGCAGCTTCCCGAAGAGGAAGCCGAGGGCGACGGTGATGAAGACCAGCAGTTCGGGATGGGGCTGGAAGATGTTCCGGTTGAGGAAGTCGATCATGGGTGCGGCGTCGCCTCTCAGGCTCCGAGGATGCCGACCAGCAGCGGTCCGGTCAGCGGGAGCAGGAAGTTGGAGAGGGTGTAGGTGATCGTGTAGCCGAGCATCGGGACCGAGCTCTGCGCGACCTGGGTGACGGAGGTGATCGCCGGGGTCGAGCACTGCTGGCCCGCGATGGCGCCGATCAGCAGCGGTTTCTCGATCTTCAGCAGCTTGCGGCCGACGACCAGCGAGACCGTGGCCGGGACGAGGACCATGGCGATGCCCGCGAACGGCAGCAGCGCCCCGTACTCCTTGAGCAGCGGGCCCGCCTGCGGGCCGGAGACCAGGCCGGTGCAGGCGATGAAGATGGCCAGGCCCATGTCCTTGATGGTGGTCGCGGCCTGCGGAGGGAAGGCGCCGAAGGTCTGGGTCCGGGAGCGGAACCAGCCGAAGAGCAGTCCGGAGATGAGGCAGCCGCCGCCGGTGCCCAGCGACATCGGGACGTCGCCGAACTCGACGACGACCTGGCCGAGGAGCGAGCCGCAGGCGATGCCCAGGCCGAGGTAGATGAAGTCGGTGGAGTCGTTCTTGACGATGGCGCCGACCTTGGAGGCGAGCCGGCCGAGCGAGGCGCGGGCGCCCACCAGGGTGAGCACGTCACCGCGCTGGACGACGGTCTCGGGGGTGGCGGGCAGGTGCGACTCGTTGCGGAGCACGTCCGTCACGTAGACGCCGCCGGAGGCGATCTCCGGGTGCTCGGTGGTCAGCTGGTCCAGGGACTTGCCGGCCGCCGACCTGTCGGTGAGGGAGACCTGCTGGGTGGCGAGCGGGGTGTCGAGGCCCGGCACCGCCGGGGTCTCGGGGCCGATGAGCCGGCCCGCCTCGATGATGTTGGCCCGCCGGCCGACCGCGAGGACGAGGTCGGAGAGGGTCAGCTCGAAGTCGGGCGGGGGAGGGGTGAGGATCTCGCTGCCCCGCTTCACCGCCTCGACGGTCACCCGGTTGCCGAACTGCCGCTCCAGGTCCTGGACCTTCGCGCCGTCGGCGAGGGTGACGAGGAAGGTGCGGCCGACCATGCCGGGCAGCGCCTCGCGCTCGTCGGACTCCAGGGCGCCGCCGGAGCCGCGCATCTTCTCCCACAGCTCGCGGGAGGCGTCGCGGAGGTTGATCCGCATCATCATCGGCATGATCTGGCTGGTGTAGATCACGATGGTGATGAGGCCGAAGAGGTAGCAGACCGTGTAGGCGGTGGCCACGTGGCCCTGGTACTGGGTGATCTGCTCCTGGGTCAGGTCGGAGAGCTTGCCGATGGCCTCGGTGGCGGTGCCGACCACCGCGGACTCGGTGGCAGCGCCGGCCAGGATGCCCGCGGCGGTGCCGACGTCCAGGTCGAACGCCTCGGCGAGCCCGAGGGCGATGCCGACGACGCAGACGACCTCGATGAGGCAGAGGGTGAAGTAGCGCAGGCTCTTCCTGTTGAGGTTGGCGAAGAACTGGGGCCCGGCGAGGTAGCCGAGCGAGAAGATGAAGAGCGCGAAGAAGATCGTCTTGACGTCGTCGGAGACGGTGACCTCGGCCCAGGCGCCCATGAGCAGCGAGACGATGAGCGTGCCGCAGATGCCGCCGAGCGTGATGGGTCCGACGCGGAGCTTGCCGAGGAGGTATCCCGCGGCGAGGCAGAGGAAGAGGGCGAGTTCGGGATGGTCGCGCAGGACTCCCATCCAGCCTCACCCCACCCACATGGGGGTCAAACTGTTTATAGCGGACATAAGGGGAAGCTAACAGCGGGGATCCCGTAGTGGATCACTGCCACGCCCGTCCGGGTGAACGCCCGCAGTGACCCCGTCACCCCTTCACCGCCCCCCGCATCACCCCTCCCACGATCTGCCGCCCGAACAGCGCGAGCACCACCAGCAGCGGCAGCGTCCCGAGCAGCGCCCCCGCCATCACCACCGAGGTGTCCGGCACATAGCCCCGGCCAAGACCGGTCAGCGCCACCTGGACCGTCGGGTTGCCCGTCTGGGTCAGTGCGAGCACCGGCCAGAAGAAGTCGTTCCACGCCGCCACGAACGACAGCATCCCCAGCACCGCCATCGCCGGCCGCGCCGCCGGCAGCACCAGGTGCCACACCACCCGCAGCGTCCCCGCCCCGTCCATCCGCGCCGCCTCCAGAAGCTCCGGCGGCAGCGCCCCCAGCAGGTGCTGGCGCATGTAGAACACCCCGAAGGCGGACACCAGCGAGGGCAGCACCACCGCCTGGAGCTGGTCGGTCCAGCCGAGCCGGGCGATCAGCAGGTAGAGCGGGACGACCCCGAGCTGCGGCGGCACCAGCATCGTCGCCCCCACCAGGAGCAGCAGCGGCGCCCGGAAGCGGAACCGCAGCCGGGCGAAGGCGAAACCGGCCAGCGTCGAGAAGGCCACCGTGCCGAGCGCCACCGACCCCGCGACCACCGCCGTGTTGGCCAGCGCCTCGCCCATCCCGCCCTCGCCCCAGGCCACCGACACGTTCCTCGGCAGGTTCCGGCCGAACCAGAACGGCGGCGGCGACTGGGCGAGCCGTCCGCTCGTCCGCGAGGCGGCCACCGCCGTCCACAGCAGCGGGAAGACCGACACCGCCGTGAACAGCGCGAGCAGCAGGTACGTCCCCCACCCGGCCCGCTCGTACGACTCCGCTCCCGGCCGCCCCGTCACCGCCGCACGCCCTTCCCGCGACCGAGCCGCACCAGCCCGAACACCACCACCAGGAGCAGCAGCATCGCCCAGGCGATCGCCGCCGCCCGCCCCAGGTGGAGGTTGACCCAGCCCTGCTCGTACAGGTACAGCCCCAGCGTCTGGTACTGGTGGTCCGCGCCGCCCGAGGCGCCCGCCCCGCTGCTGAACAGCAACGGCTCGCCGAAGAGCTGCACCGCCCCGATCGTCGACACGATCCCGGTGAAGGCCAGCGCCGGCCGCAGCCCCGGCAGCGTCACGTGCCAGAACCGCCGCCCCCGCGAGGCCCCGTCCAGCGCCGCCGCCTCGTACAGCTCCGGCGGGATCGTCTGCATCGCCGCCAGGTAGATCAGCGCGTTGTACCCCGTCCACCGCCAGATCACGATCGACGCCACCGCGAACTTCGACGCCCACGGACCGTTCTGCCAGTCCACCGGATCGAGCCCGATGAGACCGATCGCCCAGTTCACCATCCCCTGGTCGCGCCCGTAGAAGAGCGCGAAGACCAGCGTCGCCGCCGCCACCGACGTCGCGTACGGGGCCAGGGCCGCCACCCGGAAGAAGAGCCGCCCGCGCAGCCGCGCGTCCAGCAGGTGCGCCGCGCCCAGCGCGATCAGCAGCTGCGGGACGGTGGCGAGCAGCCCGATCAGCACCGTGTTCGCCAGCGCGTTCCAGAAGAACTCGTCGGTGAGCAGCCGCGCGTAGTTGTGCGCACCCACCCACTCCCGGGCCTCCGGCGCCGTCAGCTCCACCCGGAACAGCGAGGTCCACGCCGTCGCCACCAGCGGGAACAGCCCGAACGCCCCGAACAGCAGGAAGAACGGCGCCACCAGCGCGTACGGCGCCGCGCGCGACCGCAGCCGGCCGAGCCGGTCCCGGCGCGCCCCGCCCGCCGGAACCGCGGGCGCGAGCGCCCGCTCCACCACGTCCTCAGCCATCCCCAGCCACCCCGCTCACCGGTCCAGCGCGTTGTCGATCGCCTTCATCGCCGCCCGCCACGCCGAGTCCGGCGACCGCCCCGTCTGGTCGACCTGGAGCATCCCGGTGTCGGAGAGGATCGTGTTCACCAGCCCGTCCTTCGGCCCGACCGGCGCCACCGGCACCCCCATGGCGGCCGCCGAGTAGATCCGGCCGACCGGCGCGTCCCCGAAGTACGGGTGCCGGGCGTTCCGCACCTGCGGCAGGCCGAAGGCGGCCTCGGCGCTCGGGAAGCTGCCGCGCCGCTCGAAGAGGACCGCCTGCTGCTCCGGCGCGGTCAGCCAGGCCGCCAGCTCGGCCGCCTCCGCGACGTGCGTCCCGGCGGCCGGGACGACGAGGAAGGAGCCGCCCCAGTTGCCGGGCCGGGGCGCCGCGGCGATGTCCCACCTGCCCTCGCCGTCCGGGCCGCCCTTGTCCTGGATGTAGCCGAGCATCCACGCCGGGCAGGCGATCGAGGCGAAGCGGCCCTGCGCGAAGCCCTGGTCCCAGTCGGGGGTGAACTGCTGGAGCCGGGCGGTCAGTCCGTACCGGGCGAACTCCGCGCCGAGGTCCCAGGCGGCCCGCACGGCCGGGTTGGTCGCCACCACGAGGCGGCCCTCGGCGTCGTAGTAGCGCGGGTTCGCGCCCGAGATCACGGCGGCCATCACCCCGGACGCGGAGTCGGTGAACGCCACCCCCTCCGGCGCCCGCCCGGCGAACCGCCGCCCCGTCTCCAGGTACTTCCGCCAGTCCCCGGCCCACAGCCGCCCCACCTCCTCCCGGTCGGTCGGCAGCCCGGCGGCGGCGAAGTGGTCCTTGCGGTAGCAGACGGCCAGCGGCCCGATGTCGGTGCCGAGACCCAGGACCCGCCCGTCGTCCGTCCGCGCCTGCGCCCACTTCCAGGGCAGGAAGGCGCTCTCCTCCACCCCGGGCGCGTGGGCCAGGTCGACGAGCCGGCCCGCCTGGGTGTCGACGACCTCGGCGATGTTCCCGACCTCGACGGCCTGGATGTCGGCGAGGCCGGCGCCGGCGGTGAGGTGGGTGAGCAGCTGCGGGTAGTAGACGTCGGCGCGGGCCAGCGAGGTCTGCCGGATCGCCACGTCCGGGTGGAGCCGCATGTACGTGTCGTACAGCCCGGCCTCCTTGAGTCCGAAGGTGCCGTAGACGCCGACGGTGAGCGTGACCGGCCGGCCGGACCCGTCCACCTCCGAGCCGCCGCCCGGGGTCGCCGGCACCGGCGGGTCGGTGGCGCACCCGCCGAGCAGCGCCGCGACGAGCAGCAGCGCTCCGGCGAGCGGCAGGGCGCGGGCGCGCGGGCGCGCGCCGGTCCGCCGTCGTGGTCCGTTCCTCCGCCCCATGGCCCCGACCGTAGGCGGCGGCGCCGGGGCGTCCGGCGGGGCGGCGCCGGGGCCCGGGCCCGGGCCACCCGTTCGGCCCAGCGGCCGGGGGGCGTCGTCGAACGTCTTCGACGGGTCCCGTGTATTGACCGTGTTCTGACAGGACTCGGATAGTGGGAGCGCTCCCATACTTCACTTCCCGACGGGATACCCATGCGCAGACCACGACTCCTCGCCGGGCTCGCGGGGCTGGCCCTCACGGGCGGGCTCCTCGCGGGCGCCCTCCCGGCCGGCGCCGCCGAACCGGACGCCGCCCCGGCCCGCACCCAGGCCGCGGCGGCCTCGTACAGCTGGAAGAACGTCCGCGTCGACGGTGGCGGCTTCGTCCCCGGCCTGGTCTTCAACCGGACCGAGAAGAACCTCCTCTACGCCCGCACCGACATCGGCGGCGCCTACCGCTGGGACCAGACCGGCTCCGCCTGGGTCCCGCTCCTCGACCACATCGGCTGGGACGACTGGGGCCACACCGGCGTCGTCTCCCTCGCCTCCGACACCGCCGACCCGGACCGGGTCTACGCCGCCGTCGGCACCTACACCAACGACTGGGACCCCGGCACGGGCGCCGTCCTGCGCTCCGCCGACCGGGGCGCCACCTGGCAGCGCGCCGACCTCCCCTTCAAGCTCGGCGGCAACATGCCGGGCCGCGGCATGGGCGAACGCCTCGCCGTCGACCCGCACGACAACCGGATCCTCTACCTCGGCGCCCCCAGCGGCAACGGCCTGTGGCGCTCCACCGACTCCGGCGCCACCTGGGCGAAGGTCACCTCCTTCACCAACCCCGGCGGTTACCAGCAGGACCCCAGCGACACCAGCGGCTACAACTCCGACGAGCAGGGCATCGTCTGGGTCACCTTCGACGAGTCCACCGGCGCCGGCGCCACCGCCACGAAGACGATCTACGTCGGCGTCGGCGACAAGGAGAACGCCGTCTACCGCTCCACCGACGCGGGCGCCACCTGGACCCGCCTGGCCGGCCAGCCCACCGGCTACCTCGCCCACAAGGGCGTCCTCGACGCCGGGAACGGCTACCTCTACCTCGCCTACAGCGACACCGCGGGCCCGTACGACGGCGGCAAGGGCAAGGTCTACCGGTACGCCACCGCCACCGGCGAGTGGAAGGACATCACCCCGGTCGCCGAGGCCGACACCTACCACGGCTTCAGCGGCCTCACCGTCGACCGGCAGCACCCCGGCACCGTCATGGTCTCCGCCTACAGCTCCTGGTGGCCCGACACCCAGCTCTTCCGCACCACCGACTCCGGCGCCACCTGGACCAGGGCCTGGGACTACTCCGCGTACCCCACCCGCTCCAACCGCTACACCATGGACGTCTCCTCGGTGCCGTGGCTGACCTGGGGCGGCGACCCCGCCCCGCCCGAGCAGGCCCCCAAGCTCGGCTGGATGACCGAGGCCCTGGAGATCGACCCCTTCGACTCGGACCGCATGCTGTACGGCACCGGCGCCACCGTCTACGGCACCACCGAACTCACCCGCTGGGACACGAACACGAACTTCACCATCCGGCCGATGGTGAAGGGCCTGGAGGAGACCGCCGTCCTCGACCTGGTCTCGCCGCCCTCCGGCGCCCCGCTGATCAGCGCCCTCGGCGACGTCGGCGGCTTCCGCCACACCGACCTCGGCGCGGTCCCGCCGATGATGTTCACCGCCCCGAACTTCACCTCGACGACCAGCCTCGACTACGCCGAGACGAAGCCGGACGTCCTCGTCCGCTCCGGCCACCTCGACGGCGGACCCCGGGTCGCCTTCTCCACCGACAACGGCGCGCACTGGTTCGCCGGACAGGAGCCCGCGGGCGTCACCGGCGGCGGCACGGTCGCCGCCGCGGCCGACGGCGGCCGCTTCGTCTGGAGCCCCGAGGGCACCGCCGGGGTCCACGCCGCCACCGGCTACGGCACCTCCTGGACCCCGTCCGCCGGCATCCCGGCCGGCGCCACGGTCGAGTCCGACCGGGTCGACCCGAAGACCTTCTACGGCTTCCACGGCGGCACCTTCTACGCCTCCGCCGACGGCGGCCTCACCTTCACCGCCAAGGCCACCGGCCTGCCCGCCAAGGGCAACGTCCGCTTCAAGGCCGTCCCCGGGAGGAAGGGCGACATCTGGCTCGCGGGCGGCGCCCCCGACGCCGCGTACGGCCTGTGGCACTCCACCGACGGCGGCGCCACCTTCACGAAGGTCTCCGGCGTCGACCAGGCCGACGCCGTCGGCTTCGGCAAGGCCGCCCCGAACGCCTCCTACCCGGCGCTCTACTCCAGCGCGAAGATCGGTGGCGTCCGCGGCATCTTCCGCTCCACGGACGCCGGCGCCACCTGGGTCCGGGTCAACGACGACGCCCACCAGTGGGGCTGGACCGGCGCCACCATCACCGGCGACCCGCGCGTCTACGGCCGGGTGTACGTCGCCACCAACGGGCGCGGCATCATCTACGGCGACACGAGCGAGACCGGCGGCGGCGACGGCGGCACCGACCCCGGCACCCCGCCGGCCGGCGCCTGCAAGGTCGCCTACAGGATCACCAACCAGTGGCAGGGCGGCTTCCAGGCCGACGTCACCCTCACCAACACCTCCGCCACCGCCTGGACCGGCTGGACCCTCGGCTGGACCTTCCCCGCAGGCCAGACCGTGGGCCAGATGTGGAACGCCACCCCGGCCGGGACCGGCTCCGCCGTCACCGCGAAGAACGCCGGCTGGAACGGCGCCGTCGCCGCCGGCGGCTCCGCCTCCTTCGGCTTCACCGGCAGCTGGACCGGCTCCAATCCCGTACCCGCCGTCTTCACCCTCGGAGGTGCCACGTGTTCCGCCGCCTGACCGCCGGCGCGGCGCTCCTCGCCGCCGCCGCCCTCGGCCTCGCCGGGCCCGCCTCGGCCGCCGACGCCCCGCTGCGGGACCTCGCCGACGCCCGGGGGATCTACCTCGGCACCGCCGTCACCGGCGGGAAGCTCACCGGCGCCTACGCCGACACCGCCGCCGCCCAGTTCGACTCCGTCACCCCCGGCAACGAGATGAAGTGGGGCTCCGTCGAGCCCGTCCGGGGCCAGTTCTCCTGGACCGGCGCCGACCGGGTCGTCGACTTCGCCGAGGCCCACGGCCAGCGGGTCCGCGGCCACACCCTGGTCTGGCACAGCCAGCTGCCCTCCTGGGTGTCGAACGGCACCTGGACCCCGGACGCCCTCCGCACGGTCATGACCGACCACGTCACCACCGAGGTGAGCCGCTACAAGGGCCGGATCGACCACTGGGACGTCGTCAACGAGCCGCTGAACGAGGACGGCACCCTCCGGCAGTCCGTCTTCGGCGCCACCCTCGGCGAGTCCTACATCGGGGACGCCTTCCGGGCCGCCCGGGCCGCCGACCCGGCCGCGGAGCTCTATCTCAACGACTACTCCACCGACGGCCTCGGCGCGAAGAGCGACGGCATGTACGCCCTGGTCGAACGGCTCCTCGCGCAGGGCGTGCCGGTCGACGGGGTCGGCTTCCAGGCCCACCTGATCCTCGGGCAGGTCCCCTCCACCCTGGAGGCCAACCTCCGCCGCTTCGCCGACCTCGGCGTCGACGTGGCGATCACCGAGCTGGACATCCGCATGACCCTGCCCGCCACCGACGCGAAGCTCGCTCAGCAGAAGGCGGACTACGCGGCCGTGACCCGGGCCTGCCTGGCCGTCACCCGCTGCGCCGGCCTCACCGTCTGGGGCTTCACCGACTCCGACTCCTGGATCCCGGACTTCTTCCCGGGCCAGGGCGCGGCCACCCCGTACGACGAGAACCTGAACCCGAAGCCCGCGTACGCCGGGATCGCCGAGGCCCTCGCCCCGGTCACCCCGCCCGGCCCGGCGGGCTGCACCGCCGCGTACACGGTGCAGAGCCAGTGGGGCGGCGGCTTCACCGGCCAGGTCACCGTCCGCAACACCGGCACGGCACCGCTCACCGGCTGGAAGGTGGTGTGGGAGTACCCGGCGGGCCAGCGGGTCACCCAGGCGTGGAACGCCACGGTCACCCAGACCGGCACCGCCGTGACGGCGGCGAACCTCTCCTACAACGGCACGGTCCCGGCCGGTGGCTCCGCCACCTTCGGTTTCAACGCCTCCTGGACCGGCGCCAACCCGCCCCCGGCCGTCCTCACCTGTACCTAGGGGGAACGCGAGAACGACCGAGGCCCCGGTTCTTCCGAACCGGGGCCTCGGCCCTTGGGGTGAGTAACGGGACTTGAACCCGCGACATCCTGGACCACAACCAGGTGCTCTGCCAGCTGAGCTATACCCACCATGCCCGGCGGTTTTCCCGAAGGTTTCCCTGACCGGCCGAGAAGAAGTCTACAGGGTTCCGAGGGGTGCTCGCGCACACGTTTTCCCCGGGTGCGCGAGCGGCCCTCTCCGGAGGCGGTTACTCCGCCGGGACGACGTGCCGGGCCGCGATCTCCCGCGCGGTCTCCGAGTCGGGACCGGGCTGCGGGACGAAGACCGCCTCGCGGTAGTAGCGCAGCTCGGCGATGGACTCGCGGATGTCGGCGAGCGCCCGGTGGTTGCCGTTCTTCTCCGGACTGTTGAAGTACGCCCTCGGGTACCAGCGGCGCGCCAGCTCCTTGACCGAGGACACGTCGACGATCCGGTAGTGCAGGTGCCCTTCGAGGGCGGGCATGTCCCGGGCGAGGAAGCCGCGGTCCGTGGAGACCGAGTTCCCGCACAGCGGCGCCTTGCCGGGCTCCTTCACGTGCTCCCGGATGTACGCCAGGACCTGCGCCTCCGCGTCGGCCAGCGTGGTCCCGCCGGGCAGCGCGTCGAGCAGCCCCGAGGCCGTGTGCATCTGCCGCACGATCTCCGGCATGGTCTCCAGGGCGCGCTCCGGCGGGCGGATCACGATGTCCACCCCGTCGCCGAGCACGTTCAGTTCCGAGTCGGTGACCAGTGCGGCCACCTCGATGAGTGCGTCGTCCGTCAGCGAGAGCCCGGTCATCTCGCAGTCGATCCACACCATGCGATCGTTCATGCGTCCTACCTTAGGCGGGAAGAGCGGGGAAGAGGCGCCCGCGGGCGCCCACCGGACACGCCGACGGGCGCCCGGGGGTGGTGGCCCCGGGCGCCCGTCGGTCACCGCGGCGCGCCGCTTGTGGCGGCGCCGGTCTCGGCGCCCCTAGGGGGCGCTGCGCTGGCCGGGCAGGGCGGCCCGGCCCGGCGAGTAGGCGTCGCCCGGGGGCTTGCCCGGGTCCAGGGGGCCGCCGGGGCGACGGATTCCCGCCCCCACCTGCGCGGGCACCACCGGGTCCAGGACGGCCGTGACGGGCTCGCCCTGGGGACGCCTGGCCCGGTACGCCGCCCGGTAGGCCGCCGGCGAGGAGCCGAGCTGCCGCCGGAAGTGGCCGCGCAGCGCCACCGGCGAGCGGAAGCCGCAGCGGCCCGCGACCTCGTCCACCGAGTAGTCCGAGGTCTCCAGGAGCCGCTGCGCCTGGAGCACCCGCTGGGTGATCAGCCACTGGAGCGGCGCGGAGCCGGTCAGCGAGCGGAAGCGGCGGTCGAAGGTCCGCCGTGACATGTACGCGCGGGCCGCCAGGGTCTCCACGTCGAACTGCTCGTGGAGGTGCTCCAGCGCCCAGGCCACGACCTCGGCGAGCGGGTCGGAGCCGATCTCCTCGGGTAAAGACCTGTCGAGGTAGCGCTCCTGACCGCCGCTGCGCCGCGGCGGGACGACCAGCCGGCGCGCCAGCGCGCCCGCGGCCTCGGTGCCGTGGTCGGTCCGCACGATGTGCAGACACAGATCGATTCCGGCCGCGGTGCCGGCGGAGGTCAGCACGTCCCCGTCGTCGACGAAGAGCTCCCGCGGGTCCACGTGGACCGACGGGTAGCGCTTGGCGAGCGTCGGCGCGTACATCCAGTGCGTGGTCGCCGGGCGGCCGTCGAGCAGGCCGGCCGCGGCGAGGACGAACGCCCCGGTGCACAGGCCGACGATCCTGGCCCCCTCCTCGTGCGCCCTGCGGAGCGCTTCGAGCGCTTCCGGCGGCGGCGGCGAGGTGATCGAGCGCCAGGCGGGGACGACGACCGTCCCCGCGCGTCCGATCGCCTCCAGGCCGTACGGCGCGGTGAGTTCGAGCCCGCCCGTGGTCCGCAGGGGGCCCTCCTCACCGGCGCAGACGAGCAGCCGGTAGCGCGGCACGCCGGCGTCCTGCCGGTCGATGCCGAACACGGAGAGCGGGATGGAGCTCTCGAAGATGGGGCCGCCGCTGAACAGCAGCACCGCGACGACTTCGCGACGGCGGCGCCCGGACAGCTTCCGTGCGACCTCCGGTGCGGCGGAGTCCTGGCTCATGACGCTAAGCCCCCCTCGGTGTTCGCGTCTCCCTGGTCGTGTCGCTGTGCCACGTTTCCCCTCGGTTTTGCACGAGACCCCAGTCTTCGGTACCCATGATCGAATCTACTGTGTTCCGTGCCGCCGGCGTGACAAGTTCTCGATCCGGCACATTGTCGACAAGGCCACTTGGCGTGAAGCAATCGATCGACGGGTGTCCGGCGGGAGGGCCTCCCCGAGGGCCCCGACGGGGACGAAGTGGCCGTACGCGTAGGGTGCGGCCCCTTGGGGCGGGGCTTTCCCGGGTGATCGGGGAGGGGCTGGCGTACCGTTTCGGCAAGGACGCGCCGGGAACTTCAAGTTGGCTGAAAACATATGGGATCGGCTGTGCGAACCTGTCAACTCGACGGGGGTCCTCCGGCGTCGGTTCAGCCCCGGTGACGGCTTCCGGGGCCCGCGGCGCCCTCGGCGCGCAGCCCCCGTTCCGCGCGGCGCAGCAGCAGCCGGCACGCGGCCGTCACGGAGGCGAGCCCGAGGGCGGTCCCGCCGGCCCCGCCCAGCGAGGTCCCGAAGGCGAGCAGCACCAGCGGGACGAGGGCGCAGCAGAACACCGCCCAGCGGACCACGTCGCCGGCCGGGTCCCCGAGCGCCCCGCCGGCCGCCCCCGGCTCCGCGTCCGCGCGCCCTCCCGGCCGGGCCGGCTGCCCGCCCGCCCCCGGGGCCGCGGGCGCCGAGGGGCCGGGGACCCGGGCGCGGCGGCGGGAGCGGACGGGGGTGGCGGACGCGGCGGAGGCGGGGGCGGACGGTGCGGGCACGGGCGGTCTCCCTGCGGCGGTGATCCGGACCTGTGGGGAACGAGGAACGGAACGTTCCGGTCACTCTGAGCGACGCCCGTTCGGCCCTCGGGGTGGTGGGGAGGGGACGCCTGTAGGGCACATCCGGCATTGCCAGATGGTGAATCCTTCGTGCATCCTCCGTCAGGACACCGCGTGCGCCGAGCCGCGCACGGGCGGTGCGCACGCCGGGTGTGGCACGGCGGGCTCTGGGCAGGAGAGGAGTGTCGCCGTACCCTTGGGGGTATGGGATTGGGAAGATGATTCCCGGACACAGCTCCGCCGCCACCCGTTGTTCCGCCCCCCTCCACCGTCCCTTCCCACGAGGACTTTCCTAGCCGAGACACCGATGGCCGGTCACGAATACCCCGAACCCGCGGACCGCAAGCGCGTCGCCGACTCCACGGTCGACCCCCTCGCGGTGGAACAGCCACGCCACGCCTGCGACCCGGCCTTCCGGCACGGGGTGGTCGTCGGCTTCGACGGCTCCACGTCCAGTGAGCGCGCCCTGGCGTACGCCATCGGCATGGCCCGGCGCTCCGGCTCCGGCCTGATCATCGTGCACGTGGCGAACCGGCTCCCCACCACCGTGTGGGCGGGCTGCGAGCCGCCGGTCTTCGTCGACGTCCCGGACCACCGCACCGAGGTGCTGGGTCTGGAGCTGGCCTGCGCGGAGCACCTCTCCGAGGTGCCGTGGATCCTGGTGGAGCGCGGCGGGGACATCTGTCACGAGCTGGAGGAGGTCGGCCGCGAGTACTCGGCCGACGCGATCGTGGTCGGCTCGACGCACGGGATCGTCGGGCGGATCTTCGGCTCGGTGGCCGGCCGGCTCGCGCGGCGCGCGCAGCGGCCCGTGATCGTCATCCCGTAGCCCCCGGCACCATCGGATCGCCGGATCGCCGGATCCTGTCCGTATCGTCTGACCCTCCCTCAACTCCCTTTCCGCGGCGATAATTTCTGCCCGCCTCAGGTGATTTGTGCGCTTGTGAAGGGTAGTTAAAGAGCACCGGAACACAGCAGCTCACGCGGCATCACCGCTCGTTCGAAGGGAGCCCCACGTGCACAAGGACGTCGCGTCGGGGAACGACACCTCCACTCTCGGAAACCTCGCACTCGGACTGACCCTCCTGGCCTTCGGCCTGGGCGGCACCGGTGTGATCGACAACGTCGCGGCAGCCGATGCCGCGGGCCTCGCCACCTGGGTCGGTGGCGTGGCGCTCTTCCTGGTCGGCCTGCTCGCCCTGCGCGCGGGCAGCACCGGCGACGGCACGGCCTTCGCGGCGCTCGGCGCCTTCTGGTTCACCTGGGGGACCGGAGTGGGCGGCGGGGGCTCGGCGGACGCGGCCGGTCTCTTCCTGCTCCTGTGGGCGCTGCTGGCGCTCACGCTGACGCTGGCCGCCTCGGGCGGCGGGGTCTTCGGGCAGGGCGTGTACGGCCTGCTGTTCGTCGCGCTGCTGCTCTCGGGCATCGCCGCGCTGGCGGGCAACGAGGGCCTCGGCAAGGCGGGCGGCTGGGTGGCCGCGCTCGCGGGTCTCGCCGCCTGGTACGGCGCCACGGCGGCAGTGGCGGGCTGGCCGACGGCGCTGGGCCGCGCGCGCGGCGGCAGCACGGCGGCGGCCGCGTAGGTCCGCAGGGGCCGGCCGGCGGGCCGGACCCCGGGGAAGCACGGCAGAACGGCCCCTCGCGCTCCTGGGAAGCGCGGGGGGCCGTTCCTCGTGTCCGGTCGGCTCCGCCGGGGGACAGGCCCGGCGTACGGCTCCGGGGGACAGGCCCGGGGCCGTGGCGTGCTCGGCGGGTGACAGGTCCCGCCGGGCGACTACTCGACCGTGACGGACTTGGCCAGGTTGCGCGGCTTGTCGATGTCGCGGCCCATGGCGAGGGCGGTGTGGTACGCGAAGAGCTGGAGCGGGATGCCCATGAGGATCGGGTCGAGCTCGTCCTCGTTCTTCGGGACCACGATGGTGTGGTCGGCCTTGGCCTGCGGCTGGTGCGCGACCGCGAGGATGCGGCCGGAACGGGCCTTGATCTCCTCCAGGGCGGCGCGGTTCTTCTCCAGCAGGTCGTCGTCGGGGACGATCGCGACCGTCGGCAGGGCGGGCTCGATGAGGGCGAGCGGGCCGTGCTTCAGCTCGGAGGCCGGGTACGCCTCGGCGTGGATGTAGGAGATCTCCTTCAGCTTGAGGGAGGCCTCCAGGGCGACCGGGTAGCCCCGGACGCGGCCGATGAACATCATCGACTGGGCGCCCGCGTACTCCGCGGCGATCTTCTTGATCTCGTCCTCGGACTTGAGGATCTCGCTGATCTGCTCGGGCAGCTTGCGCAGGCCCTCGATGATCCGCTTGCCGTCGGTGACGGACAGGTCGCGGATGCGGCCCAGGTGCAGGGCGAGCAGCGCGAAGGCGGTGACCGTGTTGGTGAAGCACTTGGTGGAGACGACGCAGACCTCGGGGCCGGCGTGGACGTAGACGCCGCCGTCGGCCTCGCGGGCGATGGCGGAGCCGACCACGTTGACCACGCCGAGGACGCGGGCGCCCTTGCGCTTGAGCTCCTGGACGGCGGCGAGCACGTCGTAGGTCTCGCCGGACTGGGAGACGGCGATGTAGAGCGTGTCGGGGTCGACGACCGGGTTGCGGTAGCGGAACTCGGAGGCCGGCTCGGCGTCGGCCGGGATGCGGGCCATGCCCTCGATGAGGGAGGCGCCGATCATGCCGGCGTGGTACGAGGTGCCGCAGCCGAGGATCTTGATGCGGCGGATGGTGCGGGCCTCGCGCGGGTCGAGGTTGAGGCCGCCGAGGTGCACGGTGGAGAAGCGGTCGTCGATCCGGCCGCGCAGCACGCGGTCGACCGCGTCGGGCTGCTCGGAGATCTCCTTGTGCATGTACGTGTCGTGGCCGCCCATGTCGTAGGAGGCGGCCTCCCACTCGACGGTCTCGGGGGTCGCCGTGGTGGAGGCGCCCGCGACCGTGTAGGTGCGGAAGTCGTCGGCCTTGAGGGTGGCCATCTCGCCGTCGTCGAGCGTGACGACCTGGCGGGTGTGGGCGATGAGCGCGGCCACGTCGGAGGCGACCAGCATCTCCTTCTCGCCGATGCCGAGGATGACCGGCGAGCCGTTGCGGGCGACGACGATGCGGTCGTTGAAGTCGGAGTGCATCACGGCGATGCCGTAGGTGCCCTCGATGACCTTGAGCGCGTCGCGGACCTTGTCCTCCAGGGACTCGGCCTGGGAGCGGGCGATGAGGTGGGTGATGACCTCGGTGTCCGTCTCGGAGGCGAAGACGACGCCGTCGGCCTCCAGCTTGGCGCGGAGCTCCTGGGCGTTGTCGACGATGCCGTTGTGGACGACCGCGACCTTGTTCTCGGGGTCCAGGTGCGGGTGCGAGTTGTGGTCGCTCGGCGCGCCGTGGGTGGCCCAGCGGGTGTGCGCGATGCCGGTGGTGCCGGAGAAGCGCTTGGGGACGCGGGCTTCCAGGTCGCGGACCCGGCCCTTGGCCTTGACCATCTTCAGCGCCGCGCTCTTCGGGCTGTTGATGACCATGCCGGCGGAGTCGTAACCGCGGTACTCCAGGCGGGCCAGGCCCTCCAGGAGCAGCGGCGCCACGTCGCGCTTACCGATGTAACCGACAATTCCGCACATAAAGGAAACCCCTCCGGTTGGTGATGGTGGTGCTCGGCCTGGACGAGGAGGCCGGACTAGCCGTAGACGATCCGGCGCAGCTGCCGGAGCGAGAGCTCCGGCGGTGCGACGGCCCGGTGCGGCAGTTCGGCCGAGATCCGTTCGAAGATCTCCGCGTTCACCGCTCCGCCGGACTGCAGTTCGCGGTGGCGGCGGCGGACGAACTCCTCGGTCGTCTCGTCGAAGTACGCCAGCACGTCGAGCACCACCCGGGCGGCCTCACCACGCTGGAGCGCGGTGCTCCGGACCAGGTGGTCGATGAGGTCGTCGTGAGTCGGGCGGCGTTCGAGCACCCATGAATACTGAGGGGTACCCCCGGCTTCCCGCAAGAATCCTGCCCGAAATCGGGCAGGAGTCGCATGATCATCGACCTGGAGGGGGTTATTGGTCCAGACCTTAACCCCAGGTGGGCGTGACGGTACGCAGGGTGACCAGACCGCCGCACGCCCTCGGCGACGAGGGCTACGAGCTCCGCGGCGGGGCGGCAGGTCCCCCGCCCCCACGGGCCGGCACAGGCGTGAGCCCCCGGCGGAGGACCGTACTCCGCCGGGGGCTCACACCGGTCAGGGGCGCCGGGAGGGCGCCGGGGCCGTCAGGCGAACCGCGCGATCGGGTTCACCAGGTCGCCGACGAGCTGGAGGGCGCCCGAGGGGTCCGCCAGGTCGACCATCTGCCGGTTGTTGCGCAGCTGGAGGCGGTTGAGCGCGGACAGCGCGAAGGTCTCCGCGAACATGTCGTACTGCGCGAAGCGGTCCGCCAGCTCCGGCTTGGACTCCTGGTAGCCCTTCACGCACTCCGCGACCGTCCGCCAGAAGACGTCCTCGCCGACGACGCCCTCCGCCGCCAGGGTCGCGCCCAGGAAGCGGAAGAAGCAGTCGAAGACGTCCGTGAAGACCGAGAGGAGCTTCATGTCCTCGGGGACGTCGGCGCGGATCCGCTCCACCGCCGGCGGCAGGACCGCGTCCGGGTCCATGACGCAGATCTCCTCGGCGATGTCCTTGAAGACCGCCCGGTCGACCGCGCCGCGCTCGTCCAGGACCAGGATCACGTTCTCGCCGTGCGGCATGTAGACCAGGTCGTAGGCGTAGAAGCAGTGCAGCACCGGCAGCAGGTACGCGTCGAGGTACTTCCGCAGCCACGCCTCCGGCTCCAGGCCGGACTCCTTGACCAGCGCGCCCGCGAAGGACGCGCCCGCGTGGTCGACGTGGAGCAGGGACGCCATCGTCGCGAGCCGCTCGCCGTCCGCCAGCCGGTCCACCGGCGACTCGCGCCACAGCGCGGCCAGCATCTTGCGGTAGGGCGAGTAGCGGTCCGTCGCGGCCTCGTACTCCAGGTGCCGGTAGCCGGCCGCCGCCCGCTCCCGGATGATCGAGAAGCGGGCCGCCCCGAGGACGGAGTCCGACTCGATCAGCTGCGCCAGCCAGTCGTTGATGGCCGGCGTGGCCTCCATGTAGGCCGCCGAGAGGCCGCGCATGAAGCCCATGTTGAGGACCGACAGGGCGGTCTTCACGTAGTGCTTGGCCGGGTCGGCGGTGTTGAAGAAGGTACGGATCGACTGCTGCGCCAGGTAGGCGTCCTCGCCCTCGCCGAGGTACACCAGGCGCTGCTGGGCCACCTCGGCGGCGAAGGTCACCGACAGCTTGTTCCACCACTGCCACGGGTGGGCCGGCATGAGGAGGTAGTCGGCCGGGTCGAGGCCGCGCGCGGTGAGGATCCCGGCGAAGCGGTCGACGGCCGCGTCGCCCAGCTCGGCGCGGATGAAGGTCTCGTACTCGATGCCCGCGCCGGCCGTGAAGGCGGCCCGGTCGCGGCGGGCGGCCAGCCACACCAGGTGGATGGGGCTCGCCGTCTCGGGGGCGTAGGCGCGGTACTCGTCGACGCCGAAGCCGAGGCGGCCGTTGTTGGCGACGAAGCAGGGGTGGCCCTCGGTCATCCCGGTCTCGATGGCCTGGAAGTCCGCGCGGGCCAGCTCGGCGGCGGACACCGGCGGCTTGGTCGCCTTGTAGGCGGTGCCGGCCAGGGTGGAGGAGATCTCCTCCAGGTAGACGGGGAGGATCTCGTCGCTCAGGCCCAGCGCGCCGCGCAGTTCGGTGACGAACTGGAGGGCGTCCAGCGGCAGCTGCTCGTCGCCCCGGTGCCGGCTGATCGACTCGGGGTAGACCTGCCAGTGGTCGAGGGCGAAGCGGTCGGCGGTGAAGCGGTACTCGGTGGCGCCGTCGTCGCTGAGCACGCGGTAGCGGGACTCGCCCAGCTCCTGCGGGTTCAGCAGCCGCTCGTGGGCGAACTCGGCGAGGCCCTTGCGGACCAGCGCGCGGTTGGCGTCCGCCCAGCGCTCGGGGGTGAGGTGCGCGACCGGGTCGGTGACGTCCAGGCGGCTCATATCGCGGCTCCGACAGCGGTCTCGAACTGGGCGCGGGTGCAGAAGCTCAGCAGGGCTTCCTTCTCCGGCTTCCGGACGGCCCGGTCGGGCACGAAGCCGACGGCCTCGTTGAGGGCGTGGACGGCGGTGTTGCGGACGTCGGGCTCGACGACCACGCGGGCGGTCGCCGGGTCGGCGAACAGCTCGCGCATCACGGCGGTGATCACCAGGCGGGTGAAGCCGTGCACTGGGGTGTCGGTGGGGGCGACGAGGAAGTGCATGCCGACGTCGCCCGGCTGCGGCTCGTAGAGCCCGACCAGCTCGACCCGGGAGGGGTCGTACCGCTCCATGAGGAAGGCGGGCTCACCGTCGACGAGGCCGAGGAAGGCGTCGTGGTGCGGGTGGGCGGCGATCTCCATGTAGGCGCGCTCGACGTCCTGGAGCTTCGCGTCCTGCATCATCCAGAAGGCGGCCTTGGGGTGGGTGACCCACGGGTGGATCAGCTCCGCGTCCTTGAGGGGGTCGAGGGGGCGGATCTCGACGGCGGGGGTGGCGGGGGCGGTCATACGGCGAACTCCTGGAACGCGATGGTCTTCTCGACGGGGTAGTACTCGGACCCCAGCATCTCCCCGATGATGTAGGCGTTGCGATACGCCCCCATGCCCAGGTCGGGCGAGGTGATCGAGTGGGTGTGGACGCCGGCGTTCTGGAGGAAGACCTCGCGCCCGGTCGTGTCGACGGCGTAGTTGCGGGAGACGTCGAAGCGGCCCTGTCCGTCGAAGCGCAGCCGGTCGCGGAGCGGCTCCAGGAAGGCGGGGACGGCGTACTTGTAGCCGGTGGCGAGGACCAGGCCCTCGGTCTCGATCTCGTACTCCTTCTCCTGCTCCTCCTGGCGGAAGCCGAGGGTGTACGTGCCGCTGGTCTCGTCGTACGAGGCGGTGTGCAGCGCGGAGTTGGTGAGGAGCCGGGTGGGGACGGGGCCGGCGAAGTTCTTCTGGTAGAGCAGGTCGAAGATGCCGTCGATGAGGTCGCCGTTGATGCCCTTGAAGAGGCCCTTCTGCTGGCTCTCCAGGCGGTAGCGGGTCTCCTCGGGGAGCGCGTGGAAGTAGTCCACGTACTCGGGGGAGGTCATCTCCAGGGTGAGCTTGGTGTACTCCAGCGGGAAGAAGCGCGGGGAGCGGGTCACCCAGTTGAGCTTGTAGCCGTGGACGTCGATCTCCGACAGGAGGTCGTGGTAGATCTCGGCGGCGGACTGGCCGCTGCCGACGATCGTGATCGACTTCTTGCGCTGGAGGGCTTCCTTGTTCGGCACGTAGCGCGAGTTGTGGATCAGGTCGCCGCCCAGCTCCCGGCAGGAGTCGGGGAGGTACGGCGGGGTGCCGGTGCCGAGGACGATCCGGCGGGCCCGGAACGTTTCTCCGGCCTCGGTGGTGACGACGTACACCTGGCCGGCCTCGTCGTGGGCGACGGAGGAGACGGTGGTGGAGAAGCGGATCGAGGTGACCTTGTTCGCCGCCCAGCGGCAGTAGTCGTCGTACTCGGCGCGCAGCGGGTAGAAGTTCTCGCGGATGTAGAACGAGTACAGCCGGCCCTTCTCCTTCAGGTAGTTGAGGAAGGAGTACGGCGAGGTGGGGTCGGCGAGGGTGACCAGGTCCGACATGAACGGCGTCTGGAGGTGGGCGCCTTCGAGGAACATCCCCGAGTGCCACTCGAAGTCCGGCTTGGACTCCAGGAAGAGGCCGTTCAGTTCGGCGATCGGTTCGGTCAGGCAGGCGAGGCCCAGGTTGAAGGGACCGAGCCCGATGCCGATGAAGTCGTGGATCCCGGCGTTCTCAGGCGTGGACAAGGTTCTCTCCCAGGTACTGCTCGGCGTGGCCGGCGATCAGATCGAGGACGGCGGCGATGTCGGACACCGTGGTCTCGGGGTTGAGCAAGGTGAACTTGAGGTACTGGCGGCCGTCGACCTTGGTGCCGGCGACCACGGCCTCGCCCGAGGCGAAGAGCGCCTTGCGGGCGTAGAGGTTGGCGCGGTCGATCTCGGCGGGCGAGGTGACGGCCTCGGGGACGTAGCGGTAGACGAGGGTGGACAGCTGCGGCTCCACGACCACGTCGTAGCGGGGGTCGGCGGCGAGCAGGTCGTGGCCGGCGGCGGCCAGGTCGCAGACCTCGTCGAAGAGCTCGCCGACGCCGTCCGCGCCCATCACGCGCAGGGTCATCCACAGTTTGAGGGCGTCGAAGCGGCGGGTGGTCTGGAGCGACTTGTCCACCTGGTTGGGGATCTGCTCGGCCACGGTGCGCCGGGGGTTGAGGTAGTCGGCGTGGTAGGTGGCGTGGCGCAGGGCGGCCCGGTCGCGGACCAGCACGGCGGAGGAACTCACCGGCTGGAAGAAGGACTTGTGGTAGTCGACGGTGACCGAGTCGGCGCGCTCGATGCCGTCGAGGAGGTGGCGGCGCTTGAGCGAGGCGAGCAGTCCGCAGCCGTAGGCGGCGTCGACGTGCATCCAGGCGCCGTACTCCTCGGCGAGGGCGGCGATCTCGGGCAGCGGGTCGATCGAGCCGAAGTCGGTGGTGCCGGCGGTGGCGACGATGGCCATCGGGACGAGGCCCTCGGCGCGGCAGGTCTCCAGCTCGGCGGCGAGGACGACGGACTGCATCCGCTTGTTCCGGTCGACCGGGATCGAGATGACCGACTCGCGGCCGAGGCCGAGCAGGGTGGCCGACTTCTGGACGGAGAAGTGGCTGCACTCGGAGGAGAAGATCCGGAGCTTCGACAGGTCGGCGGTGCCGGCCTCCTCGCGGGCGAGCAGCAGCGCCTGGAGGTTGGACTGGGTGCCGCCGCTGGTGAAGATGCCGTCGGCGAGCGGGCCGAGGCCGATGCGGGCGGCGGTCCAGTCGATGAGCTTGCGCTCGATGAGGGTGCCGCCGGCGGACTGGTCCCAGGTGTCCAGGGAGGAGTTGACGGCCGAGAGGACGGCCTCGCCGAGGACGGCCGGGATGACGACCGGGCAGTTGAGGTGGCCGAGGTAGCGCGGGTGGTGGAAGTAGACCGCGTCGCGGAGGTAGACGTCCTCCAGCTCGTCGAGGGCGGCGGAGGCGTCACCGAGGGGGCGGTCGAGGTCCACGGCGTCGATCACGGGCGCCAGTTCGGCGGGCGTGACGCCGGTGAACGGGCCGCGCGTCGTGGCGAGTTTCCTCGCCACCCGCTCGACTCCTTCGGTGACGGAGCGTCGGTAGCTCTCCGCCGTCGTGTCGTTGAGCAGGTGCGAACGCATGTGGGGGGCCCTTCCGGGACGAGGGACGCGGAATACGCAACCGTGGGTGCTTAAGTAAGGTTAGCCTAACCTAATTTTGTACGACAACGGCCCCCCGATCGGTGAAGATTGGGGGGCCGTGTGCTGAATGGCCGAATTGCGTCGGCTACTTCTGCGGAGCGTCCCGCTCCGCGTCCTGCGTCGTCTCGTCCGGCACCTCGCGCAGGGCGTCCTCGGACAGCCCCTTGCGCCAGTAGCCCACGAAGGTCACCCGGCGCCGGTCGAGACCGCGCTCGCGCACGAAGTGCCGCCGCAGCGCCTTCACCGCGCCGGACTCGCCCGCGATCCACACGTACGGCGACTCCCCGGGCAGCTCCGCGCCCGCGATCGCCTCCAGGCCGGAGGGCGCGCCCTCCTCCCGCACGAGCCAGGTGACGGTGGCGTCCGCCTCCGTCGACAGCTCCGTCCGGTCGCCGGAGTACGGCACTTCGAGGAAGACCCGGGCCCGGGTCTCGGCCGGCAGCCACTCCAGGATCGCGGAGGCGGCGGGCAGCGCCGTCTCGTCCGCCCAGATCAGCACCGAGTCGGCGCCCTCCGGCAGCCGGAAGCGGACCCCGGTGTTGTCGGCGACCGCCGGACCGAGCACGACCACCCGGTCGCCGGGCTTCGCGTGCTGCGCCCAGCGGCAGGCCGGCCCGCCGTCCTCGTGGACGGCGAAGTCGATGTCGACCTCCTGGGGTTCGGTGCGCTGCTCGCGGACGGTGTACGAGCGCATCACGGCCCGCACGTCGTCGGGCATGGCCCGCCAGGCGCCCAGGATGGCGTACATGTCCGGGTCGTCCAGCGGCGGCAGGACGGGCGCCTCCTGGCCGGGGTGCGGCAGGAAGAGCGAGAGGGACTGGTCGCGCCCGCCGGCGGCGAAGCCCTTGAGGTCCTCTCCGGTGAAGGTGACGCGGACCAGCGACGGACCGAGCCGCCGCGTCCGGTCGACCTGGAGGGAGAAGAACTGGAACGGGGCGGTCTCGGCGTTCGTCATCGGGTCAGGACACCTTCTTCGCGTTCTCCAGGGCGGTGGCCAGGTCCTCCAGGAGCGGGGCGCACTTGGCGTAGGAGTAGACGGGCTCGGTCACGCGCGGGAAGACCTGGCCGGCCTTGACGGCGGGCAGCGCGGCCCAGGTCGGCTTGGCCTTGAGCTGCTCCGGCTGGAGGGTGCCGGTGCGGTTGTCGAGGAGGATGACGTCGGCCGCGTAGGCGTCGACGTTCTCCCAGCTGAGGAGCTCGAACCAGCCGGACGGGTCCAGCTTCTTCGGGGTGACGATGTTGAGGCCCAGCTCCTGGAAGAAGAGCGTGTCGGTCGGGCGGACCGGGGTGGAGACGTAGAAGGTGTCCGGGGCGCCGGAGCCGATGAGGACCTTGATGTCCTTCTTGCCCTGGGCGACCTTGCGCAGGCGCTCGGCGGCGGCCTCGAAGCGGGCCTTGTCCTTCTTGACCTGCTCGCTGTTCACGTCGGCGCCGAGGGAGGCGGCCAGGTCGGCGTGGCGCTGGAGGACGGACGGCATGGACTTGCCGGCGGCCCACAGGGCGACGCTCGGGGCGATCTTCGCGATCTTGGCCTTCTGCTCCTCCGGCACGTACCAGAGGGCGTCCTTCTCCCACATGTCGGTGATGAGGACCTCGGGCTGGAGCTTGAGGTACTCCTCGATGTTGAACTCGCCCCAGACGTTGCCGATGACCTTGACCTTGGTGATGTCGAGGTCGCCCGCCTGGACGTCCGGCTTCTTCTCCTTGGTCTTCGGGTCCTCGACGTAGGTCGGGCCGAAGACGCCGGTGACCTCGACGCCGAAGTCCTTGAGGGCGGCGGCCGTGCCGGTGAAGGCGACGATGTTCTTCGGCGTCGCCTTGGCCTTCACGGTCTGGCCGCGGTCGTCCTTGAACTCCCAGGAACCGGACTTGGCGGAAGCGGAGGGGCTCGCGTCCTTCCCCTTGTCGCCGTCGCCGCAGGCGGCGAGCACGGCGCCGAGCCCGAGGGCGCCGCCCGCGGCGAGGATGCCGCGGCGGGTGAGGGAGGTGGCTCGGGCGTTGCTGGGCATGGCGAGTCGCTTTCGTACGTGCCGGGGTCGGCCTGGGCAAGTCGAGGGTAGGTTAGCCTAACCTCACAGCGATCAACAGGTCCGGGTCCCCGAGGACTGCGTCACATTGCGGTCACCGCCCGTGTCCCGGTACGACGGCGCCCGCCGCCCCGTGCGGGGCGGCGGGCGCGCGGGACGCGAACGGTCAGGAGGCGAAGCCCAGTTCGCGGGCGATCAGCATGCGCTGGACCTCGCTGGTGCCCTCGCCGATCTCCAGGATCTTGGAGTCGCGCCACATGCGGGCCACCGGGTACTCGTTCATGAAGCCGTAGCCGCCGTGGATCTGGGTGGCCTCGCGGGCGTTGTCGACGGCGACCGTGGAGGAGTACAGCTTGGCGATCGCCGCCTCCTTCTTGAACGGCTCGCCCAGGACCAGGCGGGAGGCCGCGTCGCGCCAGCCGATGCGGGCCATGTGGGCGCGCGTCTCCATGTCGGCGAGCTTGAACTGGATGGCCTGGTTGTCGCCGATCGCGCGGCCGAAGGCGTGGCGTTCCTTCGCGTACTTCACCGACTCGTCGACACAGCCCTGGGCGAGGCCCGTGGCCAGGGCGGCGATGGCGACGCGGCCCTCGTCGAGGATGCGGAGGAACTGGGCGTAGCCGCGGCCCTCCTCGCCGAGGAGGTTCTCCACCGGGACGCGGACGTCGTCGAAGGAGAGCTCCCGGGTGTCCGAGGCGTTCCAGCCGACCTTGGAGTAGGGGGCGGCGACGGTGAAGCCGGGGGTGCCGGAGGGGACGATGATCGAGGAGATCAGCGGGCGTCCGTCGGGCTTGCGGCCGGTGACCGCGGTGACCGTCACCAGGCCGGTGATGTCCGTGCCGGAGTTGGTGATGAAGCACTTCGAGCCGTTGATGACCCACTGGTCGCCGTCGCGGACCGCCGTCGTGCGGGTGCCGCCGGCGTCCGAGCCGGCGCCCGGCTCGGTCAGGCCGAAGGCGCCGAGCATCTCGCCCGCGCAGAGCTTCGGCAGCCACTGGCGCTTCTGCTCCTCGGTGCCGAAGAGGTGGAGCGGCATGGCGCCGAGGGAGACGCCCGCCTCCAGGGTGATGGCGACGGAGGAGTCGACGCGGGCCAGCTCCTCCAGGGCGATGCCGAGGGCGAGGTAGTCGCCGCCCATGCCGCCGTACTCCTCGGGGAACGGCAGGCCGAAGAGGCCCATGCGGCCCATCTCGGCGACGATCTCGTACGGGAACTCGTGCCGCTCGTAGTAGTCGCCGATCTTCGGCGCGACGACGTCGTGCGCGAACGCCTCGACGGTGCGGCGGAGTTCCTCGTGCTCTGCGGAGAGCCGGTGGTCGAGGGACATGTCTTTCGTCACTCCTTGTGGGAGAGGGCGCGGACGGTACGGGACGGGCTCGGGCGGCCCAGCTGTTCGGCCATCCACACGCTCGTGGCGGTGAGGGCGGCCAGGTCGACCCCGGTCTCGATGCCGAGGCCGTCGAGCATCCACACCAGGTCCTCGGTGGCGAGGTTGCCGGTGGCGGACTTGGCGTAGGGGCAGCCGCCGAGGCCGCCCGCGGAGGCGTCCACGGTGGTCACGCCGTGCCGCAGCGCGGCCAGCGTGTTGGAGAGCGCCTGCCCGTAGGTGTCGTGGAAGTGCACGGCGAGCCGGGAGACGGGCACGCCGGCCCCGTCCAGCTCTGTCAGGAGCCGCTGGACGTGCCCCGGGGTGGCGACGCCGATGGTGTCGCCGAGGCTCAGCTCGTCGCAGCCCATGTCGGCGAGCGCCTTGGTGACGCGGACGACCTGCCCGACGGGGACGGCGCCCTCCCACGGGTCGCCGAAGCACATCGACAGATAGCCGCGGACCTTGAGGCCCGCCTCTATGGCCCGGATGACGACCGGCTCGAACATGGCGAGCGCCTCGTCGACCGTCCGGTTGAGGTTGGCCCTGGCGAAGGACTCGGTGGCGGAGGCGAAGACGGCGACCTCGCGGGCGCCGAGCGCGAGCGCCCGGTCCAGCCCCCGCTCGTTGGGCACGAGGACGGGGAGGCGGACGGGGAGGCCGTGGAGGAGCGGGAACAGCTCCTCCGCGTCGGCCAGCTGGGGCACCCACTTCGGGTGCACGAAGCTGGTGGCCTCGACGGTGGAGAGCCCGGCGGCGGCGAGCCGGCGGATGAACTCCGCCTTCACCGCGGTCGGGACGGCCGTCTTCTCGTTCTGCAGCCCGTCCCGGGGCCCCACCTCGTGGATCCGGACCCGGGCGGGGAGCGCGGGGTCGGGGACGGTCATGGGCAGGCCGGTCATTCCGGGGCCTCCTCGCGGGGGGTGACGACCGCCAGGACCTGGTCCATGGCGACGGTCGTGCCGGGCGTGACGTCCAGTTCGGTGACGGTGCCGGCGTGCGGGGCGGAGATGACGTGCTCCATCTTCATCGCCTCCACCACGAGCAGGCTCTGCCCGGCCTCCACCTCGTCCCCGACCGCGACCTTCACCACGGTGACGGTGCCGGGCATCGGCGCGGCGAGCGTGTCCGCCCCGCCGTGCCGGGCGCCGGACAGGGCGGCGGCCACCGGGTCGTGGTCCATGACGTGCCAGGAGTCGCCGTCCCGGCCGAGCCAGGCGCCGGCCCGGTGGAAGGCGTGGGTGACGCCGTCGACGGTGACGGTGACCCCGGTGCCGGTGACCCGGGCGCCGCCCGGGGCCTCGACGGTGACGGGTTCGAGCCCCGCGACGCGCAGCGGGAGGGCGAGGGGCTTCGGGGTGCCGCCGAGGCGCCAGCCGCTCGGCACGTCGAAGGGGTCCGTCCAGCCGCCGCGCGGCTCCGGCGCCAGCTCCGCCCTCCGTACGGCCGCGGCCGCCGCGTACACCTCGTCCGGCACGCCCTGGGGGACCAGGCTCTCCGCGTCCCGCTCCACCAGGCCGGTGTCCATCGCGCCCGACACCACGTCCGGGTGGGCGAGGAGGCGGCGCAGGAAGCCCGCGTTGGTGGGGACGCCGAGGGTGACCAGGTCCGCGAGGGCGGCCCGGAGCTTGCGCAGCGCGGTGGGGCGGTCCTTCGCGTGGACGATGACCTTCGACAGCATCGGGTCGTACAGCGAGGAGACCTCGGTGCCCTCCAGGAGGCCGGAGTCGGTGCGCACGCCGTCGCCCGAGGGCTCGCGCAGCGCCAGGACCGTGCCGCCGGACGGCAGGAAGCCGCGGGAGGGGTCCTCGGCGCAGATCCGGGCCTCGACCGCCCAGCCGTCGAGGCGGACGTCGTCCTGGCCGAAGGAGAGCGGCTCTCCGGCCGCGACCCGCAGCTGCCACTCCACCAGGTCCAGGCCCGTGATCAGCTCGGTCACCGGGTGCTCGACCTGGAGGCGGGTGTTCATCTCCATGAAGTAGTACTGGGACGGGTCGCCGCCCGGCACGATGAACTCGACCGTGCCCGCGCCCACGTAGCCGCAGGACCGGGCGGCCTCGACGGCCGCCGCGCCCATCGCGGCGCGGGTCGCCTCGTCGAGGAGCACGCTGGGCGCCTCCTCGATGATCTTCTGGTGGCGGCGCTGGAGCGAGCACTCGCGCTCGCCGAGGTGCACCACGTTCCCGTGGCTGTCGGCCAGGACCTGGATCTCGATGTGCCGGGGCCGGTCGATCCACCGCTCCACCAGCAGCGTGTCGTCCCCGAAGGACGCCCGCGCCTCGCGGCGGGCCGCCGCGATCTCCTCCTCCAGGACCGTCAGGTCCCGCACCAGGCGCATGCCCTTGCCGCCGCCGCCCGCGCTGGGCTTCAGCAGGACGGGCGCGCCCAGCTCGCGGGCGGCCTCGGCGATCTCCGGGTCGGCGGCGCCGGGCACGACCGGCACGCCGGCCGCCCTCACCGTGTCCTTGGCCCGGATCTTGTCGCCCATCAGCGCGATGGCCTCGGCGGACGGGCCGATGAAGACGAGTCCGGCCTCGGCGCAGGCGCGGGCGAAGGCCGCGTTCTCCGCGAGGAAGCCGTAGCCGGGGTGGACGGCCTGCGCGCCGGTGCGGCGGGCCGCCTCCAGGAGGGCCGGGACGGAGAGGTACGACTCGGAGGCCGGCGCGGGCCCGATCCGTACCGCCGTGTCCGCCTCCCGCACGTGCCGGGCGTCGGCGTCGGCGTCGCTGTACACCGCGACCGAGCGGACGCCGAGCGCCCGCAGGGTGCGGATGACGCGGACCGCGATCTCGCCCCGGTTGGCGACGAGGACGGTGTCGAACATCTGCTGCATCGTCAGGGTCCTCACATCCGGAAGACGCCGAACTGGGGGTCACCCAGGGGCGCGTTGGCACAGGCGGTCAGCGCGAGACCCAGCACCTGGCGGGTCTCCAGCGGGTCGATCACGCCGTCGTCCCAGAGGCGGGCGGTCGCGTAGTAGGCGCTGCCCTGGCTCTCGTACTGCTCGCGGATCGGCGCCTTGAAGGACTCCTCCTCCTCGGCGCTCCAGACGTCCCCGAGCTGGTCGCGCTTGACCGTGGCGAGGACCGACGCGGCCTGCTCGCCGCCCATGACGGAGATCTTGGCGTTCGGCCACATCCACAGGAAGCGGGGGGAGTAGGCCCGGCCGCACATCGAGTAGTTGCCCGCGCCGAAGGAGCCGCCGACGACCACCGTCAGCTTCGGCACCCGCGTGGTGGCGACCGCCGTCACCATCTTGGCGCCGTGCTTGGCGATGCCGCCGTGCTCGTACGCCTTGCCGACCATGAAGCCGGTGATGTTCTGGAGGAAGACCAGCGGGATGCCGCGCTGGTCGCACAGCTCGATGAAGTGCGCGCCCTTCTGGGCGGACTCGGCGAACAGGATGCCGTTGTTGGCGACGATGCCGACCGGGTGGCCGTGGATCCGGGCGAAGCCGGTGACCAGGGTCTGGCCGTACTCGGACTTGAACTCCTGGAAGCGGGAGCCGTCCACGACCCGGGCGATCACCTCGCGCACGTCGTACGGGGTGCGGGAGTCGACCGGGACGGCGCCGTACAGGCCGTACGGGTCGACCTTCGGCTCCTCGGCGGGCTCGACCTTCCACGGCAGCGGGCCCCGCTCGGGGAGGGTCGCCACGATGTTCCGGACGATCCGCAGGGCGTGCGCGTCGTCCTCCGCGAGGTGGTCGGTGACGCCGGAGATCCGGGAGTGGACCTCGCCGCCGCCCAGCTCCTCCGCCGTGACGACCTCGCCGGTGGCGGCCTTCACCAGCGGCGGGCCGCCGAGGAAGATGGTGCCCTGGTTCCGGACGATCACGGCCTCGTCGCTCATCGCCGGGACGTACGCGCCGCCGGCCGTGCAGGAGCCCATGACGGCGGCGATCTGCGGGATGCCGGCGCCGGACATGCGGGCCTGGTTGTAGAAGATGCGGCCGAAGTGCTCGCGGTCCGGGAAGACCTCGTCCTGCATCGGCAGGAAGGCGCCGCCGGAGTCGACGAGGTAGAGGCAGGGCAGCCGGTTGTCGAGCGCCACCTCCTGCGCCCGCAGGTGCTTCTTCACGGTCATCGGGTAGTAGGTGCCGCCCTTGACCGTGGCGTCGTTGGCGACGATCACGCACTCGCGGCCGCTGACCCGGCCGATGCCCGCGATCACGCCGGCGGCCGGCGCCTGGTCGCCGTACATCCCGTTCGCCGCCAGCGGCGCCAGCTCCAGGAACGGCGAGCCGGGGTCGAGGAGGGTGTCCACCCGGTCGCGCGGCAGCAGCTTCCCGCGCGCGGTGTGCCGGGCGCGGGACTTCTCACCGCCCCCGAGCGCGGTCGCGGCCAGCTTGGCGCGCAGGGCCTCGGAGAGCTCCTGGTGCGCCGCCTCGTTGGCCCGCCAGGCCGCCGATGCGGGATCCGCCGCACTCGACAGCACAGGTGCCTGCTGCATCGACCGATCTCCCTTGTCCGGTTAATGAGCGTTAACGTACGGCGCTCAGGTTAACGAGCGCTAACCGCGTTGTCTAGGATGGAGGGCATGACCACGAGCCCGACGCGGATGGACGCGCCGACCCGCCGCGAGCAGATCCTCAAGGAGGCCGCCCGCCTCTTCGCCGAGCGCGGGTTCCACGGCGTGGGCGTCGACGAGATAGGGGCCGCCGTCGGCATCAGCGGTCCCGGCCTCTACCGCCACTTCCCCGGCAAGGACGCGATGCTCGCGGAACTGCTCGTCGGCATCAGCGAGCGGCTGCTCGCGGGCGGCCGGCTGCGCGTCGCCGAGTCGGACGGCGACCCGGCGGCCCTGCTCGGCGCCCTCGTCGACGGCCACATCGACTTCGCCCTCGACGACCGCCCGCTGATCACCCTCCACGACCGCGAGCTCGACCGGCTCAAGGACGAGGACCGCAAGCGGGTCCGCCAGCTCCAGCGGCAGTACGTCGAACTGTGGGTGGAGGCCGTCCGCGCCCTGCACCCCGCGGCGGACGAACCCGAGGCGCGGGCCGCCGTCCACGCCGTCTTCGGCCTCCTCAACTCCACCCCCCACCTGCGCACCCCGCTGGCCCGCCCCGCGCTCGAACACCTGCTGCGGAACCTGGCCCACGGGGCGCTGGCCTCGCTGGCCCGCTGACCCGGCGGGACGCCGCCCCGGCGGCCGCCCCGGGGCGGCAGAATGAGGCGCATGCCGATACTCAGCCGTGACGCCCTCGTCGAGCACCTCCTCCGCAGCCGCATTGCGGGGGACGTGGCCACGCCCCGCGAGAACAACCTCGACCACTACCGGAAGCTCGCCAACGGCGACCGGCACTACTGGCTCGGTCTGGAGCTCGGCGACCGGTGGACGGACGAGCAGGACGTGCTGGCCGTCATGGCCGAGCGCTGCGGGGTCGTCGACGACCCCGCCCACCGAGCCGGCCAGGACACCATCGACCCCGAGCTGACCGTCGACGCCCTGGACCGGATGGCGGCCCGCCTCAAGGAGGCCGCCGCGGGCCGCCAGCGGGTGCTCTTCGCGACCGGGCACCCGGGCGCGCTGATCGACGCGCACAGCCGGGTCGCCGCCGCGCTGCGCGCGCAGGGCTGCGACATCGTGCGGATCCCCGGCGGGCTGGTCGCCGACGAGGGGTACGTCGTGCAGTTCGCGGACGTCGCCGTCTTCGAGCGGGGCGCCAGCCTCTGGCACACCCACTCCCCGGAGCCGATGAACGCGATCCTCGACGGCCTCGCCCTCCTCGGCGAGGCCGCGCCGGACCTCGTCGTCGCCGACCACGGCTGGGCCGGCCGCGCCGCCCAGCGCGGCATCGACTCCGTCGGCTACGCGGACTGCAACGACCCCGCGCTCTTCTGCGCCGAGGCGGAGGGCACGATGAAGGTGACCGTGCCGCTCGACGACCACGTCGTGGACCCGCGCTTCTACGAGCCGATGACCGCGTACCTGCTGAACGCCGCCGGGCTGCTCGGCTGACACCTCAGCCCGGCGTCGGGTCCAGGTAGACCCGCCGCACCGAGGGGAAGCGGGCCCGCAGCCGCGCCTCCGCCTGCTCGCAGGCCCGCTCCACCTCGGCGGCCGTCACCACGTCCCGGAAGTCGACCTTCGCGGCGATCAGGACCTCGCCGGGGCCCTGGATCAGGGTGATCAGGTCCAGGACGTCCACCACGTGCGCGACGCCGAGCAGCTCCTCCCGCACCTCCGCGCGCATCGGGCGCGGCAGCGGGCGGCCGATGAGGAGCTGGGCGTTGGCCCGGCCGAGGACCCAGGCCACGTACACGAGCAGGCAGCCGATGAGGATCGAGGCGACGCCGTCCCAGACGCCGGAACCGGTGATCTGGGCGCCGAGGAGGCCGCCGGCGGCGAGCATCAGGCCGGCGAGGGCGGCGGAGTCCTCCATGACGACCGCCTTGACGGTGGTGTCGGGGGTGAGCCGCAGGTACTGGGCGAACGGCGCCCGCATCCGCTCGGCCTCCGCCTGGACCTGCTTGACGCCGGTCCGCAGGGAGAACGCCTCCAGGACGAAGGAGATCCCGAGCACGATGTAGGAGACGAGCGGGTCGCCGAGCTCCTCGCCGTGGGTGAGGGTGTGGATGCCGTCGTAGATCGAGAAGACGGCGCCGCCGACGAAGGTGGCGACGGCGGCGAGCATCGCCCACACGTACCGCTCGCCCGCGTACCCGACCGGGTGGTCCTCGTCGGCGGGCTTCTCGCTCCGCTTGAGCGCGGTGAGCAGCATGACCTCGGTGACCGTGTCGGCGACCGAGTGGGCGGCCTCCGACAGCATCGCGCTCGACCCGCTGATGACACCCGCGACGGCCTTGGCGACCGCGATCCCGAGGTTCGCGCCCGCCGCCACGATCACGGTGACGGTGCTCTCCGCGTTTTCAGACATGATCGGACGGTATGTCCGGTCGTCAGCGCGGGACGCGAACGACACCCTCCTGGATGACGGAGATCGCCAGCCGGCCGTCCCGCGTCCAGATCCCGGCCCGGCCGAGACCGCGTCCGCCGGAGGAGGACGGCGACTCCTGGTCGTAGAGCAGCCACTCGTCGGCCCGGAAGGGCCGGTGGAACCACATGGCGTGGTCGAGCGAGGCGCCGACCACGTCGCCGACGGCCCAGCCGCCCCGCCCGTGGGCGAGCAGCACCGAGTCGAGCAGCGTCATGTCGGAGACGTAGGTGGCGAGCACGACGTGCAGCAGGGGGTCGTCGGAGAGCTTGCCGTTGGTGCGGAACCACACCTGGGAGCGCGCCGGGCGCGGCTGCCCGACGGAGCCCCAGGGCGGGGTCTCGGCGTACCGCAGGTCGACGGCCGCGCGGGCCTCGACGAGCCGGCGGGCGACATTCTCCGGCAGGTGCCGGGGGAGCATCTCCTCGGCGGTCGGCAGCGATTCCGGGTCGGGCGCCGCCGGCATCGGGTCCTGGTGGTCGAGCCCCTCCTCGTGCGTCTGGAAGGACGCGGAGAGGTGGAAGATCGGCTGCCCGTGCTGGATCGCGACGACCCGGCGGGTGGTGAAGGAGCGGCCGTCCCGGATCCGGTCGACCTCGTAGACGATCGGCGCGCCCGGGTCGCCCGGCACCAGAAAGTACGCGTGCAGGGAGTGGGCGAGACGGTCCGCGGGGACGGTCCGGCCCGCCGCCACCAGCGCCTGGGCGGCCACCTGGCCGCCGAAGACGCGGGGGACGATCGCGGACCGGGACTGTCCCCGGAAGATGTCCTGCTCGATCCGCTCCAGGTCGAGCAGGGCGAGCAGGTCATCCAGTGCGGAAGGTGCTTCGGGCACTTACAGGCCCATGCTCTTCGCGATGATCGACTTCATGATCTCGCTGGTGCCGCCGTAGATGCGGTTGACGCGGTTGTCCGCGTACAGGCGGGCGATCGGGTACTCGTTCATGTAGCCGTAGCCGCCGTGCAGCTGGAGGCAGCGGTCGATGACGCGGTGGGCGACCTCGGTGCAGAAGAGCTTGGCGGAGGCGGCCTCGGCCGGGGTCAGCTCGTGGGCGTCCAGGGCCTCCAGGGCGCGGTCGGCGACGGCCTCGGCGGCGTCGACCTCGGCCTGGCAGGCGGCCAGCTCGAACTTGGTGTTCTGGAAGTGGGCGACCGGCTTGCCGAAGACGGTGCGCTCCTGCACGTACTGCTGGGCGAAGCGGACGGCGGCCTTGGCCTGGGCGTAGGCGCCGAAGGCGATGCCCCAGCGCTCGGAGGCGAGGTTGTGGCCGAGGTAGGAGAAGCCCTTGCCCTCCTCGCCGAGCAGGTCCTCGACCGGGACCTTGACGTCGACGAAGGCCAGCTCGGCGGTGTCGGAGGTCTTCAGGCCGAGCTTGTCGAGCTTGCGGCCGATGGAGTAGCCCTCGGACTTGGTGTCGACGGCGAAGAGCGAGATGCCGAAGCGGCGGTCGTCCTCGGACGGCGCGGAGGTGCGGGCGCAGACGATCACGCGGTCGGCGTGGACGCCGCCGGTGATGAAGGTCTTGGCGCCGTTGAGGACGTAGTGGGTGCCGTCCTCGGAGAGCTTGGCGGTGGTCTTCATGCCCGCGACGTCGGAGCCGGTGCCCGGCTCGGTCATCGCGAGGGCCCACATCTCCTCGCCGGAGACGAACTTCGGCAGGTAGCGCTTCTTCTGGTCGTCGGTGGCGAGCATCTTGATGTACGGCAGGGCGAGCAGCACGTGCACGCCGGAGCCGCCGAACTGCACGCCGGCGCGGGAGGTCTCCTCGTAGAGGACGGCCTCGAACTTGTGGGTGTCGAGACCGGCGCCGCCGAACTCCTCCGGCACGTTGATGCCGAAGATGCCCAGCTCGCCGAGCTTGTAGTAGAAGTCGCGGGGCGCCTGGCCGGCCGCGAACCACTCGTCGTAGACGGGCACGACCTCGGCCTCGATGAAGGCCCGGATGGTCTCCCGGAACGCCTCGTGGTCCTCGTTGAATACGGTACGGCGCACGAGCCGCCTCCTCATCGCTGCCAGTTGTCTAAGCGCTTGCTCAGCCTGTCATGGTCGAAGTTACCCAGCGGTCAACCGCTCTGTCCAGACTCCGAGGATGTGATCCAGGCCCGTCCCGGGGAGTCGTACCCGTAAGCGGGCCGGCCCTCCGTCCCGCTCGTCCGGAAGGGTGATCCGTCCTCGTCCCCGATCCGCACCGTCCCGCTCCGCCCCTCCGCGCTCCACTCCAGCTCCAGGAACCAGCGGCAGTCGCAGCGCGCCGTGCGGGCCGAGACCAGCAGCTCCTCCGGATCGGCCGCCGTCACCGCGTACGGGAAGGAGACCGCCGGCAGTGTCCTGCCCTCCTCCCCGGAGGCGTCGTACCCGTCCAGCGCCCGCGCCACCGGCCTCGGCCGGTCCAGGTCCACCTCGAAGCGGCGCGGCGTCACCGCCCCGCCGCACCCGTCGTCCATCCGGTACGCCGACCACGCCGGCGGCGTGCCCCGCTCCACCACCCGCACGTGCAGCCCCTGGAGCACCACCGCCGCCGCCCCCCTGCCCTGCACCGACACCCGCACCAGCGTCTCCCCGCCGTGCACCGCCCCCGCGGCCGCCGCCCACCGCCGCGCGTCGGCCGGCTCCGGCGGGGGAGCGGGCGTCCGCTCCGCGAGGTAGGTGTGCCCGCACCCGTTCGCCCAGAGGTGCGAGGCGACGGTCCAGGTCAGCGGCGGAGGCGGCGGGGCGGCCGGCTCCCGCGCCTTCCCGGGAAGGAGTACGACTCCGAGCGTCACCGCCCCGACGACCGCCATCGCCCCGCCGATCAGGCCCACCCGCCCCCACCGCCGCCGCCCCCTCCCGGACGGGAGGCCCTGCTCCGGGACCGGGGTCGGCTCAGGCTCCGGCGCGGGCTCCGGCTCCGGCACCGGGGGGCGCCGGGCGCGGTCCGCGCGGGTCCAGGACTCCTCCAGGGCCCGTCGCCGCTCCCCGTCCGCGCCGCACAGCACCGCCAGGCGGTCGACGACGCCGAAGTCCTCCGGGACGGTCGCGCCCGAGCAGTAGCGGTGGAGCGTGGACGCGCTGACGTTCAGACGGCGGCCGAGCGCCTCGTAACTCCGCCCGTCCCGCGCCTTCACCTCCCGCACGAGCCGCGCGAACTCCTCGACGGCGGCGTCCTTCGGCATTCCGTCCCCCTGCCCTCGGCGTCCCACACCTTCACGTTCTCCCACGTCACGGGGGGTGGAATGGTTCCGGGACGGGTGGTGGGCGCGTCACCGTTGCCGACGCCCGCCGGCGGGCCGAATCTGGTGTCAGCACCTGACCGAACGACCCACGGGGGATCCACCGCCATGAACAGGCTCCGTACCGCACTCGCCACCGCCGCCGCTGCCGCCCTGGGCCTCGCCGCCCTCGCCGCCGCCCCGGCGCAGGCCGCCGCCCAGCCCGCCTTCCTCGCCGCCTCCCAGATGCCGCCGTCCTCGACGCCCTGGACCGCCACCCAGGTCTTCCCCGGCGTGCCCGAGAACGGCGGCGTCCTCTGCGCCCCGTACAAGATCCCGGCGCAGAACACCCGCTACCGCGAGTTCAGCACCGAGCTCGACACCAACGGCGTCCAGGTCACCACCGTCGCCCGCACCGAGGCCGACGCCGTGAAGCTGGTCGACACCCTCCGCAAGTCCCTCGCCGGCTGCGGCCCCCTCCTGGAGCGGCAGAACCCGGGCCTGCACGCCGTCAGCGCCTACCACGGCAAGCTCGCCGTCGAGGAGGGCGCCTGGGTCTACAGCCTCGACACCGCCGACCCGCAGGTCGGGAACACCGACATCCACCTCTTCTCCGTCGGCCGCGACGGCCGCACCGTCACCCTCGTCCGCTGGGGCCAGATGGGCGACCTCGCGGACGCCCCGCTCACCGGCTTCAAGACGACCACGAAGACGGCGGTGAACAAGCTCTACTGAGCCCGGGCGCTACCGCAGCGCGAACCACAGCTCCATCCGCACGTCCGCGTCGTCCAGGTCGCGGTCCAGGAGGAGCGCGCAGCGGGCGATCCGCTGGCGGACCGTGTTGCGGTGGACGCCCAGCGCGGCGGCGGTGCGGTCCCAGCTGCCGTGCAGGGAGAGCCACGTGCGCAGGGTCTCGGCCTGCGGCTCGCTGAGGGGGGCGAGCAGCACGCGCGCGTGGGCGGCGGCCTCGGCCGGGTCGACGAGCCCGGCGAGGCCGTTCGCCCGGTGGCGCACCAGCGGCGTCCGGGTCGCCTCCGCCCGCCGCAGGGCCCGCGCC
>NZ_BNBS01000061.1:48392-48973 GCF_014656075.1 Streptomyces hydrogenans | reverse complement strand
CGACATGACAACAGGGTACTTACCAACCCTCAGGATTTCTGGCGCATCACACTAGACAGGGAGCAGGTGGTCGGAGGAGGCTCCGATGATCTGGTCGAGGGTCCATCCCCGCGGGTGCGGGGAGCAGGGCGGCGGCTCCGAGCGCGGCAATGGCGTCGAGGGTCCATCCCCGCGGGTGCGGGGAGCAGGTCGGCGTCCACGGGGCTCTCCTCCGGGTGGCGGGTCCATCCCCGCGGGTGCGGGGAGCAGCTCCTTGGCTTGCTGTTCGCCCCGTTCGCCCTGGGTCCATCCCCGCGGGTGCGGGGAGCAGGGCGAGCACGGCACCCACCCCATGGGCGTGAAGGGTCCATCCCCGCGGGTGCGGGGAGCAGGCCACGATTGCCCGCTTCAACCTCGGGGACATGGGTCCATCCCCGCGGGTGCGGGGAGCAGGACGTCACGAACCCCGACCCGTGCCGGGCCGCGGGTCCATCCCCGCGGGTGCGGGGAGCAGCGGTGAAGCCGGCCCGCATGAACGAGCTGTCGAGGGTCCATCCCCGCGGGTGCGGGGAGCAGGACGACACCGTGCGGATGCCGTCGAG
>NZ_BNBS01000061.1:0-48294 GCF_014656075.1 Streptomyces hydrogenans | reverse complement strand
GCACGGCGCCGAGGGCGGGCGGGGTGGCGGGTCCATCCCCGCGGGTGCGGGGAGCAGGACGACACCGTGCGGATGCCGTCGAGGACCGTGGGTCCATCCCCGCGGGCGCGGGGAGCAGGCGCGCGGGACCTGGCCGTCGTGGTCTTCGGGGGGTCCATCCCCGCGGGTGCGGGGAGCAGGGAGTCAGGTCGAACCTGAATCGCTGCACGTTGGGTCCATCCCCGCGGGTGCGGGGAGCAGTTGTCGTCGCCGTTGCTGCCGTCGTTGCCGGGGGGTCCATCCCCGCGGGTGCGGGGAGCAGTCTGCGAGCATCTTCCGCGCGGCGGGGGACATGGGTCCATCCCCGCGGGTGCGGGGAGCAGTACTGCACGGCGCCGAGGGCGGGCGGGGTGGCGGGTCCATCCCCGCGGGTGCGGGGAGCAGATTCGGCGAAGGCCGTGTGCGCGCGGTGTGCCGGGTCCATCCCCGCGGGTGCGGGGAGCAGGATGGCGAGCGGGAGATGGTTCCGCTCGGGGTGGGTCCATCCCCGCGGGTGCGGGAAGCAGCCAAGGGGTGCGGGGGCTCGCGGGTTCGGGAGGGGTCCATCCCCGCGGGTGCGGGGAGCAGCGCCGTGCCCGCGGAGAGCGTCCGGCCCACGGAGGTCCATCCCCGCGGGTGCGGGGAGCAGCCGCGACCGCTGGGGGCGGGGTCCACCCCGTTGGGTCCATCCCCGCGGGTGCGGGGAGCAGTGGCTGGTCACCGAAGACGAGGACTCTCGGCCGGGTCCATCCCCGCGGGTGCGGGGAGCAGGCTGCGATCGCGACGCTGTCGCGGACGGCGAAGGGTCCATCCCCGCGGGCGCGGGGAGCAGGCGTGGCCGCGTACGTTCGCGCAGGTCAGGGGGGTCCATCCCCGCGGGCGCGGGGAGCAGGCTGCCTGACCTGCAGTTCTACCCGACGGCAACCCCCTCCCAAGCAACTTTCACCGAAACAGACAAAACACCCACCCCCTCCCCCGCCGGCGACAAACAGCGACCCAAGCGACCGAGACCCGAACAAGCCCGCAGGTGCAGGGAGCAGTCCTCCAGGATCTTCTTCGCGACCTTGACCTGGGGTCCATCCCCGCGGGTAAGGAGAACAGATGAGGTTGAGGTTCTCGCGGTCTCGCACGTCGGGTCCATCCCCGCGCGGGCGGGGAGCAGGTAGAAGCGGGCGTTGCCGTCGGTGTCGTGGGCGGGTCCATCCCCGCGCGGGCGGGGAGCAGTTCGGGTTGGCGGGGTGCTTGTAGGGGGTCAGGGGTCCATCCCTGCGCGAGCGGGGAGCAGCCGTTGCCCTCGGGGCTCCCGGTGTCGTTGGTGGGTCCATCCCTGCGCGAGCGGGGAGCAGCTGACGGACGCACTGCTGATCCTGGTGCAGGCGGGGTCCATCCCTGCGCGAGCGGGGAGCAGTCTTCCTGACCTGCAGTTCTACCCCACGCCAGCACGCTCCCGAGCAACCTTCACCGAAACAGACAAAACACCCCCAGGGGCCGCCCATGGTGAGCACTGTGGTGAGCCCCGTGGTGAGCAACCCCCGGCATGGTGAGTTCGGTGGTGAGCACCCCCGAGCATGGCGACCTCGGTAGCGAACGACCACCATGACCACTCCCCCGCTCACCACACCCACCGACAGCAGCAACCCAAGCGACCGAAGAACCGACACAACCCCACCACCAAACCCGGCTCCAGCACCCACACCCGAAGATGAGTCCCGCAGGCACGGGAAGCAGTGCCTGACCCACCCGCAATTCAGCCCGCTGCGGGAGCCATCCCCCGCGGGCGGGGAGCAGGTGGCGCCGGCCGGGGCGACGAGCCCGTGATGGGGTCCATCCCCGCGGGCGCGGGGAGCAGTGGAGCGCGGTGGTGACCGTGAGCGCGGTGGCGGGTCCATCCCCGCAGGCGCGGGGAGCAGGAGATGGTCGAGGCAGGACTGATCTCCACCGAGGAGCCATCCCCCGCGGGTGCGGGGAGCAGGGTGTGTCAGGCCCAGAAGGCGTCGGTCACGGTGATCTGGGGTTCGGCGTGGCGGCGGATGAAGGTGAAGATGAGCCAGCCCCGGCCACCGGCGAGATCGGCGATGTGCGGACCACCCGGACTCGTCGATGCCAAAGGCCGGACCGTGATCCAGTGCGGGAGTGCAACGTCGGCGTCGATGCCACGGAAGTAGGGATCCGGAACGGTGATCAGTTCCGCCCGGGCGGCCAGGACGAGCTGCCGACCATCGGCGGGCATACTGTCGAACGCTTCACGGGCCTCGACGGTCCAGTCCATCTGCCACGGCGGAAGCGGTGAATCGGTCGTCACTCGCCGGGCTCCACCTCGGCCGCCGCACGCCGCAGACGGCTGTACTCGGCCAGCAGCCCGGCCGATTCCTGCGGGTCGTCGCACTTCGTAGCGCGGGCCTGCAGATCGTTCATGTGCGCTTCGAGGGCGGGGTTGCGGGCGATGGCGTACTGGGTCCACCACAACCGCATGAACGCCGGGACCGGAGTCAGATTGAACGCATCACCGATCGCACGGCGCCAGTGGGACTCGAAGTCCGGCAGCAGGTGCGGGGCATGCTCCTGAATGGCCAGACGCAAGGCCTGAGGGGTGCGTTCGGGCATCGGCGGAACACTACGGGGCTCCTCACCACCGGATCCGTCGAAGTGAACGGGCTGAGCTGTCATGATCACGATCTCCTGGAATCCGCAGCCGGCACTCAGGCCACGTCCCGGCCACCGGCCGTACCCGACGCCTGCTCCACCAGCTGCTGGTAGTGCTCGAACCACTCGGCCGGCACCAGATAAGCCAGCGTCCTGCCCTTACGGGTCACCACCGCCGGCTCACCCGCGATCCGGACACGATCCAGGATCTCACCCATGCCCTTACGCAGATCGATCGTCGTGTACACCCTCGGCTCCATACCCCACACCCTACCCCCAACTATCACAGTTGCCATAGTTGCGTAGCCGGCACGCAACGCCACTCCCACCACCGACCGCCCCCGCACGAACGGCAAGCAGACCAACAACGACACACCCAGCAGGACCATCCCCGCGCGAGCGGGGAACAGGACACCACCACCCCATCGTGCGGCGACAGCCGGGGTCCATCCCCGCGCGGGCGGGGAGCAGGTCGAGAGCTGGACCCGCGAGACCCAGGAAACGGGTCCATCCCACGGGTACGGGGAGCAGGGCTTACCCAGGCGCAGCCGGTGGGAGATCGTGGGTCCATCCCACGGGTGCGGGGAGCAGCTGCGCCTGACGAACGGCGAGTACCGGGCCTTGGGGCCATCCCCACGCGTGCGGGGAACAGGCCGTCGCCGTGTAGAGGCGGGACGCGGCGCCGGGTCCATCCCCGCGGGCGCGGGGAGCAGATGTAGGAGCCGTTCCGGTCGAGCAGGATGACGGGTCCATCCCCGCGGGCGCGGGGAGCAGTTTGTCGACGGTCATGTATTTCCCCATCGCGAGCGTCAGCTTCCCCGCCCAGACGTTCGACCCGTCGTCACACCATCGTGGTCGTTTCTCGACCGACCGGGGGTGAAGCGAGGTTCGGCTGATCAGTCCCAGTCGGACGCCGGCTGGTCGACTCGGCCGCCTTTGTGGGGTGTGGGGATGTAGTCGTGAGCACCGCCAGGCAGCGCGGAAACACATGCCGCCGAGCAAGCGTTGACCAGCAGGGGTAGTACGTCAGTGGCCACGCGCAGTGAGATCCACACCTGATGGAGTCCGCCCTGCGCGATCGGATGGTTGCAGACACTGCAGCGATGGATGGCGGTGACGCCCCATCGCCGGGGATCCAAGTTCTCCAGATCGAGATCCGCAACGGAGCCCTGGACGGGCTGAAGCCTCGGGAAAGGCGGCCGCAGCTTCTCGTTGCCGAACAACGCGCGCGTGCTCGCTGTGCTGCGGGTCAGCTTCCGGCATCGGGTGATCTCGTAGGGGAACCAGTGCAGCCGGTAGGAGGTGTAGGGGGTGAACTCCTCCAGGCTGGTCATGGCCCCGATTTCGGGCGGGATGCGGACCAAGTTGCTGCCGTAGAGCACCAGGTGTTTGACCGCCGTCAGCCTGGCGATGCTCGGCGGCAGGGTGACGACCTGCCGCCGCTCTTCCGGGCTCAGCTCGGTGAGGGGACGGAACTCTTCACGGCCGTCGGCAGCGGCCTCATCGACCAGCTCCAGCAGGTGCTGCCAACCCGGGGCAGAGGCGTCCTGCCGTTCGGTGTGGAACCCGACGCGGGCTCGCGGGCGTGACCTGGACTGGTCGAAGCACGAGCACGCGTCCTGGCGGGGCCCCCGCCGCTCCAGGGTTGGATCTGACGTGTCGCCCCAGCGGTTCACGTAGAGCTTCGGTTCTTCCTCGTCCGTCATGGCGCCAAGATACGGAGGTTGCTGCAAGCCGTCTCAGGATTGTCCGGACGGGAGCACAGACGACACCCATTGCCGTGTTCGAACGTTTGGCTGGGGAACCTGATGCTGCTGATGGGGAATTACGTGGAGTTCCACACAGGTTCGGGTCACCCACGTTGTAGCCGAACCACTTGGGACCGTCCCCGCGGGCGCGGGGAGCAGGATCTCCAGCGCGCGCCGCTGGAAATCGAGGCGGGACCATCCCCGCGCGCGGGGAGCAGCGTCCTCGTCTCACGCCCGCAGCCCGCTCGACGGGACAATCCCCGCGCGGGCGGGGAGCGGATGGTGAGGTCTGCGGCGCGGCCCAGCGGAGTGGGTCCATCCCCGCGCGTACGGACAGCACGCTGCGAGCTCCCGGCAGAGGGGGACGGACCTGCGGGCGCGGGGAGCAGACGTCCTGCCGCTCTTCGGGCATCAGGTCGGTGGGTCCATCCCCACGCGCGGGGAACAGTCGGATCGTCGGCGGCCTCGCGCCGGAGTGCTGGGGCCCTCCCGCGCGAGCGGGGAACAGGTCGGGGGCCGGCTCAACAAGGAACTGGGCGAGGGTCCATCCCCGCGTGCGCGGGGAGCAGGACTCGCCCGACTGCACGCCGTCGGCGACGTCGGGGCCATCCCCGCGTGCGCGGGGAGCAGGAACCGCGCGCGCAGCTTGCGCTGAGCCTTGCGGGGCCATCCCCGCGGGTGCGGGGAGCAACTCGACATGGAGAACGAGATGGTCCGGGCCTGGGGGCCATCCCCGCGTGCGCGGGGAGCAGGGGTCGAGCCAGCCGGCCTGATCAACCGTGGTGGGGCCATCCCCGCGTGCGCGGGGAGCAGTCTTCCTGACCTGCAGTTCTACCCGAAGCCAGCACGCTCCCAAGCAACTTTCACCGAAACAGACAAAACCCCCAGGGGCCACCCATGGTGAGCCCCGTGGTGAGCAACCCCGGACATGGTGAGTCCGGTGGCGAGCATGGTGGTGAGCACCCCCGAGCATGGCGACCTCGGTGGCGAACGACCACCATGACCGCTCCCCCGCTCACCACACCCACCGACAGCAGCGACCGAAGAACCGACACAGCACCACCATCAAAAGGCGGCTTCAGCACCCACACCGGAAGGTGAGCCCCGCAGACGCGGGGAACAGGAGTCCTTGCCGCCGAAGAACGCGAGCGCCACGGGGCCATCCCCACGCAGGCGGGGAGCAGGAAGCCATGAGCCCGAGGGCAAAGGGCACGTCCGGGCCATCCCCGCGCGCGCGGGGAGCAGCTCGGCGCGCACTTCGGCGGGCGCGGCAAGCAGGGCCCCTCCCCACGCGGGCGGGAGCAGTCCAGAACCTTGATCAGCTCTGGGTAAAGGGGGGGTCCATCCCCGCGCGTACGGGGAGCAGGTGACCAGGTTCCAGACCTTGCGGATGCCGTTGGGTCCATCCCCGCACGGGCAGGGAGCAGGGCGGCGACCAAGTCGCCCAGGTCCGTGGTCCGGGCCCATCCCCGCGCGGGCGGGGAGCAGCTCGCCCCCGTCGCCCTCCTCCTCGACCTCCCGGGTCCATCCCCGCTCGGGCGGGGAGCAGCCCTCGTGCATCACCTGCCGCGAGAGCGTGATGGGTCCATCCCCGCGCGGGCGGGAAGCAGACGGGGATGGGCCCGGTGATGAGCGTGCGGTCGGAACCGTCCCCGCGCGAGCGGGAAGCAGTCACGGAAGCCACCCAGGTCGTAGGGCAGCTCGGGTCCATCCCCGCGTGGGCAGGGAGCAGCAGACGGTGCGCGACTTGGCCTGGTGGTAGCCGGGTCCATCCCCGCGGGCGCGGGGAACACTTCACGGCGTTCTGCCGCGTCATGGTGTGGCCGAGGCCATCCCCGCGGACGTGGGGAGCAGTTGAAGGCATCCTGGACCGAAGCGGGGACCTCGGGGCCGTCCCCGCGGGCACGGGGAGCAGTCGCCCATCTGCCAGAGGGCGGTCTTCTTGTCGGGTCCATCCCCACGCAGGTGGGGAGCAGCCCTCACGCCGGCTCGTCGCCGAGAACGTCCGGGGTCCACCCCCGCGCGAGCGGGGAACAATGGCCCTTATTCAGGGCGAGCGTGGCCGCGTGGGGGCCATCCCCGCACGGGGGAGGAGCAGAGACGGGTCGCCAGGCCCTCGCGGATAAGCGAGGGGCCATCCCCGCGCAGGCGGGGAGCAGATCGTTAGCAACGTCGCGATCGCGGTGGTCGGGGGACCATCCCCGCGCAGGCGGGGAGCAGACCCCGTTCGAGGGCCTGCACTTCGTCCCGTCGGGACCATGCCCGCGCGAGCGGGGAGCAACACCAACCCAGCACACCCGAGGGGGCGCCCATGGGACCATTCCCGCGCGAGCGAGGAGCAGGACTGGCTCGACCGGCTCCCGCCCGGCCACAAGGGACCATCCCCGCGCGGGCGGGGAGCAGTGCTTCGGTGTGGACCAGCCGGGCGACGCCTCGGGTCCATCCCCGCGGACGCGGGGAGCAGAGCATGGCCACGATCTGCTCCTGCTGCTCGGGGGGTCCATCCCCGCGGGCGCGGGGAGCAGGACAGCCACCGAGTGGTCTGCTTCGTCCTGATGGGACCATCCCCGCGCAGGCGAGGAGCAGGCGGCCGACTGCTCGATGCCGGGCGTGGTGCGGGGACCATCCCCGCGCAGGCGGGGAGCAAGGCGGAGGCCAGGCGCGGGGCCGGCCGTGGGCGGTGGCCCACTCCCCCGCCACGGCCAGGCCTGCGGGCGCGGGGAACAGTCCGTCAGCGTGCGCCAGGCGGCGAGGCGGGCGGGTCTATCCCCGCAGGCACGGGGATAGACCAGGGTCTCGTGCTCCCTGCCGACCGGCGGGGTCCATCCCCGCAGGGCGCGGAGAGCAGATACCCCAGTGCCCGATGGCTAGATGGTCCAGGGGCCCATCCCCGCAGCCGCGGGGAGCAGACGTCGAACCGGTCGCACGCCGAAGCGTTTGGGGGTCCATCCCCGCGCAAGCGGGGAGCAGCAGTGGAACGACATGATCGCGGGCGGCACCGCGGGACCATCCCCCCGGGCGTGGGGAGCAGGCCGACGCCAGGAGCGCACGGACGTCGGCCTCGGGTCCATCCCCGCGAGCGCGGGAGCAGGACGCGTGGGGCGAGGTCCCGGAGACATTCGAGGGTCCATCCCCGCGGGCGCGGGGAGCAGAGAACGGGAGCGTTCCTGGCGTTCCCTCGGTGGGGCCATCCCCGCGCGAGCGGGGAGCAGCCGGACTCCAGCATGCCCAGTGTCAGCGGCGCGGGTCCATCCCCGCGCGAGCGGGGAGCAGACCGCGTCGCCACCGTAGACCTCGTTCGGCTCGGGACCGTCCCCTCGGGCACGGGGAACAGTCGAGGCGGACCCCGCTGCCCTGCCGCAGAGCGGGACCTTCCCCGCGGGCGCGAGGAGCAGACCTGGGCGAGGATTTGGTTGCCGGCCGCCGCAGGTCCATCCCCGCAGACGCGGGGAGCAGAGCATGGACCGGTGCCAGTTCGCGGTACGCAGGGGCCCTTCCTGCTCGGGCGGGGAGCGGACCCGCGCCGACGACAAGACCGGCCGTCTGGAGGGGCCGTCCCCGCGGGCGCGGGGAACAGGTCCCGCGCGAGCTGTTCCTGAACCCGAAGGTGGAGCCATCCCCGCGGGCGCGGAGAGCAGTCGAACCAGCTCCGCGGGTCGTCCATCGCGGGGGGCCACCCCCGCGCGGGCAGAGAGCCACCACCCCGGGAAGATCCCGGGCCGGCCGGGGGCCATCCCCGCGCAGGCGGGGAGCAGTGGCCGGGGGCGGCCTCGGGGTTGCGAGCGTCGGGTCCATCCCCGCGCGCGGGGAATAGCCGGGGGGGCTACCGCTCCCAGAGGGGCGGGACGGGTCCATCCCCGCGGGGGCGAGGAGCAGACGAGCCGGACGGTGTCCGGCCTCGCCGAGCGGGGACCATCCCTGCACAAGCAAGAAGCAGGCCACCCTCTACCTCCCAGCCGAGGTGTGGAAGGGGCCATCCCCGCGCGGGCGGGGAGCAGACTTCCTGACCTGCAGTTCTACCCGACGCCGACCCCCTCCCAAGCAACTTTCACCGAAACAGACAAAACCCCCCAGCCCTACCCCTGGCCCCCGCAAGCCCCGCGAGCGCGGGGAGCATCCCGAGGACATCGCCAAGGCAGCCGTCGAACGGGGCCCTCGCGGGCGGGGAGCAGATCCCGTTCAACGACGGCGGAACGCGCGTGTCGGAACCATCCCCGCGCGAGCAGGAGCAGCCGAACTTCTTGTCGTACGCGGTCTGGACCGCGGGACCATCCCCGCGTAGGCGGGGAGCAGCGGCCACCGGGGTTGCCCCGCAGCGCGCGGACGGGGACATCCCCGCGCAGGCGGGGAGCAGACCGCCACCAGCACCGCCACCGCCCCGGGCCTGGGGCCAATCCCCGCGTGCGCGGGGAGCAGGTCGGGATCTTGGTCGGCAGGTGGCCAATGTTGGGGCCATCCCCGCGCGATCGGGGAGCAGACTTCCTGACCTGCAGTTCTACCCGACGCCGACCCGCTCCCAAGTAACTCTCACCGAATCAGACAAAACCCCCAGCCCCAACCCTGGCTCCCACAAGCCCACAAGCTCTGCGGGCGAGGGGAGCAGATGAGCGGTGGGAGAGGAAGGGGGTGAGTGGCATCCCCGCGAGCACGGGAAGCAGGAGCTGGACAAGATGGGCGACGCCCTCGAGGAGGGACCATCCCCGCACGGGCGGAGAGCAGGTGGCCGGTCCGATCGTGAACAAGCTCGACCGGGGACCGTCCCCGCGCAGGCGGGGAGCAGAACATCCCGATGCACGAGGCCGTGCTGAAGGCGGGACCATCCCCACGCAGGCGGGGAGCAGCACGTGGTCGGGCACGGTCTGTACCCACTCCGTGGATCCATCCCCGCGCGAGCGGGGGGCAGGACGAACACCGCGTGGCGGCTGCGCAGTTCGAGGGACCATCCCCGCGCGGGCAGGGAGCAACACCCAGGCGGGGCAGAGGCGCCGTCAGACGGCGTGCAGGGGCGGCCCTGTGATACTGCCCGCAGAGCGCGCTGGGCACCGGGCCTGGCCCGCGCCCCGGCACGGGCTGGACCCGCCCCTACCGGGGCGCGGGACGGCGGCCGGCACGAGAGAAAAGCCGGGCTTTACTTCCGCGGGGCGGGGTGTCCGGGGCCAGCGGGGCCGCCTCCGAACGGACGGCGGCCGGTACGCGGCGCGGGCACGGGCCTGGCCGTGGTGGGGTAGCGGTTCACTCCCCCGCCACGGCCAGGCCTGCGGGCGTGCAGGCCCACCGGCTGAATGACAGCCGGTCGGGGACGCCAGCGCCGGGGCCATCCCCGCGCTGGCGGGGAGCAGGCCTCTCGCCGCCGCCATCACGGCCGCGATGCGGGACCATCCCCGCGCGGGCAGGAAAGCAGCGTGAGCCCGACGGCCGCGCCTCCGTCGTCCGTCGTCCGGGGTCCATCCCCGGGCGAGCGGGGAGCAGTGAAAAGGCTCAGGCACGGCAAACACCATTGCACTGCTAGGAACGGGCGGTGACGCTGAGGTGGACCGCGGCGATCTCGTGGACGGCCTGTACCGCCTCCGGAGCGACCCGGGCCAGAACCGGAAGGGCGTGGTACCAGCCGGCGGTGGTCAATACCCGCCCCAGGACCCCGAGGGCGGCCCCAGGAGCGGGGACCGTGAGCGGCGTCGCCGTCAGGGCCAAGTGCTGGACGGCACGCGTGAAGGAGTCCGTACCGCCCGCACCGGGGACGGGGAACGGACGGACCGGTACGCGGGCGAGGTGCGAGGCCACCGCGGTCAGCGCCGCCGCCCGGTGGTGCGGAACGGCCGGCAGCCCCGCGATGGCCTCGGCCGCCGCGATGTCGCCGAGCGCCGCGTGCAGCACGGCCAGCGCGGCGGTCGGGAAGTGCTCGGCCCCACGGTTGCGCAGCTCCTGCCTCAGCCAGTCCACCTGACGGCCGGGCAAGTCCCCGGCCCCCAGCCGCAGGAAGGCGACGACAAGCACGTCCTCGGGCCGCCAGGACTGCGGACCGCTCCGCGCGGCCTGCGTCCGCGCCGCCTCCATGAGGTCGTCGAAGAGCTCCCGCGCGGGCGACGGCAGCCGGGGCGCGGCCGGGACGAGTTCCACGACCGAGGTCAGCAGCGTCTGGCTCCGGACGGCCTTCCGCGCGGCGTCCAGGCGCTTCAGGACGGGCAGGAGCACTTCGCCCGCGGCCTCGGGGGAAAACGCCGCGAGTTCGGCCGCGACGGCGATGCGCACCGCTTGGTCGGTCTTCCGCCAGGCGGCCCGCGTCCCGGCCCGGTCCGGCTGCTGCCCAAGCCGCGTCAGCAGGTCCACCGCGCCCTCCACGTCCCCGACACCGGCCAACGCCTGCGCGGCATGGGTCCAGTCCGTATCGGCTCCGCCGGCCCCCCGCTCCGCCTCCCGCGCGTAGCCACGCGCGGCGTCGGGCCGACCGCCATCCGCACAGGCCAACGCCAAAGCGGCGTTCACCCGCACCTGATCGGCAGGCCGCCGCACGGTCCTGAGCATCTCTCCGGCAGCCTCGAGAGCATCCGTACGGACGAGCGCCCCCGCCAGCTCCGCCACCCACACCGGACTGAGCCCCTCACCGGTCCCGCCCGCCGGAAGCAGCGCCAGCGCCTGCTCCAACCGCTGCTCGGCCTCGTCCTCGGACCCACGGTCGGCCAGGGCGAGGGCCTGGTCCGCGACCCGTCCGGCCTCGACGAACGAGCGATCCTCGAACGGATCGGGATCGAGCACCTCTTCCTCGGCCTCCACCGGAACAACACGAAGCCCGAGCTCCCGCACCCGATTGACCGCCTCCGGCAGCGCCCCGACCTCGTCGAGGGCCCGGCAGAACGCCTCCAGGGTGTCCCGGAAACCGAACTCGACATGGAACGCGTCCGCGGCCGAAAGCCCCACGCCGTCCCCACCCAGCACGCCCTCCAGGTACTGCCGTGCCGCGTCCACGAGCCGTGCGGCCGGCTCCGGCCGCGACCGTGCCACGAGGGAGGCGGCGACCGCGACCACACCGACCTTCTCCAGCGTCGGGCCGTCCTCCCACACCTCCGTCACATGGGCCAGCACCCGATCGTGAAGGCGTGCGGCACGAGCGGGATCCGAGGCCACGACGGCCTCCCACACCTGAACGGCCTCGGCCGAATCCCCTCGCGCTTCCAGTTCTTCGGCTTCCTCTTCCAGCCCGTCCAGCAGCGTCGCGGCCTCGTCCTGATGCTCCGGCGCCAGCAGACGGGCCGCCAGCGCCCAGGCCTCGTACCGCGCCGAACCCGTCCCCCGCGTGGCACGCAACAGCGCGAGCGCCTCCCGGAGGTCGTCGCCCCGGTCCGGCGCGAGGGCCGTCTCCAGCAGTGCGACGGCCGCCCGCGCCGCCGCGGCCTCCGCCTCGTCGACGGCGGAGGCGAACCGGCCCGCCTCCCGCCGTGCGGTGGCCGCCCACCTGACTGCCGCACGTGCGGTGGCCGCGGCCTCCTCGTCGCCCCTCGCGTGCAGGGCCCGTGCGAGGTCGGCCAGGTGTACGGCCTTGTCGACGGCCCTCCCCAACGCCCCCACCAGCGCCCGCGCCCGCCCCGCGTCACCGAGCCGGGCGACCGTCCGGGCCACGGACTCGGGCAACTCCTCCACGCGTCCCCGCAGCAGGTCCCGCGACACGGCGACCGCCGCCGCCAGCGCCGGAGCGCCCTCCTCCCCGTCGGACGGCGCCACCGACTCGACGTCACGGAGCGCGACGTCCGCCCCCGACCGCAGCACGAGCCGAAGCTGCCGCCGAGGATCGAGTACGAGCCCGGCAAGCCGATCGGGAGCCTCCTCGCGTACGAGACGGGTGTAGCCGGTGAGGAGGTAGTTCGGGGTGTGGTCGGGCCAGTGCTTCTTCTCCTGGTAGTGCCGGGCCCAGCGATGAAGGTCATCGAGGCAGTTGTCCAGGATGGGCCACCCGAGGTCTTCGCATGCTGTCTCATGCAGTTCGGCATGGGCGATCACGAAGGTCTGTCGCTCTTTCTCCGCTTCCGCCTCGGACTGAGCATCCAGAGGAAGCAGATCGACACGGGAGGGTGCCAGCGAACGGCCCACTACCGTGCGGAGCTTCGCCTTCACGGCATGCTTGGTGATCCCCAGGAGCTCGCCCAGGTCTTTCCAGCTGAGGGCCCCGCCAGCGGCGACGAGCAGCCCGAGAAGGCGCTGGCCGAACTCAGGGTCCTCGAGCAAGGTGTGCAGTTCTGTGGTCGCGGCATCGCGGATGATTCGCGCCTCGGGGGAGTCGGACAGCCGCCGGACGATGCCGCGTTCCCGCAACGGGTGGTCCGCGGCGAGTCCCGCCGGAACCCGCGGGTTCGGCCGCCCGGAGACGATGACCCGCATGCCGTGCGGCGGCTTCTTCGGCAGCAACCCGGCGATGCCCCGGCATTCGAGACTCGCGTCGGCGTCCTCGTCGAGCCCGTCGACGACCAGTACCAGACGGCGGCCCCGCTTCTCGCACTCCTGCGCCGCGACCTCGTACCACGGGTCGAGGTCCGCATGCTTCGGGTCCAGCGGCGGCCGGCGCCTGCTGCCCGCGGCCACGGCCAGCTGAGCGGCGATCGTCCGCGCGAAGCCGAGACGACGATCGGTCCCGTGACGTCCGGAGACGAAGTAGTGGGCGACGTCGACTCCGGCGGGCAGCTCTCGGGCGAGGAACCACGCCAGCAGCGCGGTCTTCCCCGCCCAGGGCCCTGCCTGGTACCAGAGGTACGACGGAGACCCGTCGGGAGCGGTCATGAAAGCCGTCAGATCGGCGCATTCCGGCTCTCGCCCGACGAAGTCGCGGGGGAGGACGTCCTGGAGGGTCGGGGAGGCCCCGCCCAGGAGACGCCCGGCGGACGCTGCGTGGACACGAGAGCCGCGGCCGCCCTGCCCACTCCTGCTGACGGCCTGTGCGGCGCTCAGCCGACGGCCCCACACTCCGTCGGGGACCCGGTGATGGCCCGGGGAGTGGAGCGCCGCGCGATCCTCCAGGAAGGGGATCAACACGGTCAGAACGTAATCGACGTGCCGGGGCGACTGCGGTGGTGAGTCGAGAAACCAGCCGCTCAGGTTCGATTTGCCCACCGTGAAGCCGTGCTTCGTGCCCTCGGCTATCAGGCGGGGGTACCCCAACGCCTTGCCGCCCGCGGCCTCGTAGAGCGCCTTCAGGTCCCTGGCGAACATCTTCGGCGGTCCGTCGCCGGCCTGTCCGCCGTCCGCCGAAGACTTCGTTGGACACATCTTCATTCCCCCTCTGACCAGGGCTTACATGGCTCTTCGGCGCGCGGCGACTTCGTTGGACGCCGCCCACACGGTGGATACCTGAAGCACCGAGCCCGGCGGAACGGACCGCCGGGCTACCGACTCCGAGGGGGATTCCCATGTCCGTCGTGCTGACCGTTCTGGAGACCGTTTTCCAGGAAGCCGCCACGCTCTCCGCCGCCACCGGCCTCGCCTACACCGGCGTCGTCGTGACCGTGGCCGTGTCGTCCGTCGTCTTCCGCACCCCGCAGCGCCGGCGGGACGCGCGCGCCACGCTCGCGATCCTGATGCGCCGTGGCGGGAAGCGGTAGGTCCGGGCGCCGCCCGGAGGGTCTGGTCCCGGCGGGGCCGCAGGGCTTAGTCTCGGCCACGGACGGGGTTTTCCGCCCGTGCGGGGATGGCTCCCGTTAGGAGCAGGCCCTTCTTCCCTCCCGCGTGTGCGGGGATACCCCGCCGGGCTCCCGTGTCAGCGCGTCAGGATCAGCCCGCAGCTGTAGGCCCGTGCGTGGCCGACGCCGTTCGACAGGACGTTCACGAAGGTGTCCGGGTCGGTGACGGTGAGGTCGCCGCGGATCTCGGCGCGGCCGACGCGGACCGGTTTCGCGCGGTGGGCGCTGGAGACCGTCGGCAGCATGCGGATGCCCAGCGATTCGGGGTCGGCGGTGGCGCCGATGCGGGCCACGCCGTCCTCGGTGTTCGCCGGTTCGCCGTCGGCCTGAAGGCGCCGGACGAACCAGCGCTTCACGTGCTCCGGCGTGGTGTGGGCGGTGCGGGTGCCGCGCACCTTCTCCGAGGCGGGGCGGCCCGACGGCTTGCTGCGGGTCGGGTTGACGACCGTACGGAAGCCGATGACCTCGCCCGCCTTGAACGTGCGGTCCACGGTGATGAGCCGCGGCGCCGTCGTAAAGGCCTCGCGCGGGATCCGGGTCCAGTCGCCGGGAACCCGCGACTGCACCACGAGCACGAGGGCCGCCGCCTTCAGGTCCACCGACCACGTCGACAGGACGCCCATCTGGGCACGCGCCTGCGGGGCGCCGTCCTCGACCCAGCCGCGGAAGCCGCTCATGACGGTCCGGTGCATCTCCTGCGCGTCAACGAGGGACTTGGCGACCAGCGGGTGGCGGGCGTTGAGGGTGAGGACGGCGTGGGTGGCGACGAAGCGGGCCGTCGAGGCCGGTGCGCTGGTGGTCACGGGATGATGTCCCATCCGGTTGCGGTCGGTGCGATGGTGATGCGCGTACGGGTCTCCCAGCGCCGGGCGTGGGCCCGGTTCGCGGGGTCGAAGCTGACCGGCTGGTCGTTCACCTGCGAGGCGCCGCGGGTGCCCGGCGCGGCCTGGATCCAGGCCCAGGGCCGGCGGCCGGAGGTGTCGGGTCCGTCCGGGCCGGGGAGCAGGAGTTTGCCGGCGAACGCCGTGGCGATCGTGCCGGGCAGGATCTCCGCGGCCAGCGTGCCGGACGGCGGGCAGGACTTCCGGCCGAGCCACAGCAACTGCTTCGGGTGTTCCAGCGCGTACGCGATGTCGTCGAGGAATGCCTGGTCCGGGTGCTGGAGTCCGACGACGAAGGCGGCGTCCGACAGATACCAGCGTTCGGTGACCATCGCCGAGCGCGACAGCTCGGCGGAGACCAGTGCCCCCGACACCGGGTCGGCGGTGATCTTCTTCGGTGCCCCGTACCACCCGGCCAGTTCGTGGTGGCCGAAGGCCGGCCCGTCGGCCGCCGCCATGCTCGCGGCGACGGCCGTGGCACGCCGGTGGTCGGTGATGATGTCGCGCGGGCGCAGCGGGTACCGGCCGGAGCCGACCGTGTGGTAGTCGCGCACCGGGGTGCCCGGATGGTCGGCACGGACCCCGAAGACGAGCGCGGCGAGGTCGTCCACCGGGTCGGTGCGGTCCCGGCCGAGGGCCGCCGCGACCAGGCCGACGACCGCTGATTTGGTGGGCCTGACGTGACTGTCTCGGCGGGCGAACCGGGAGGCCACGCCCCAGGACTGGAGGGGCGCGGCCAGCCGGACGAGCAGGACGTGCGAGGTCACGCGGTCAGCTCCTCGGCGGAGGTCACGGTGAGCGCCCCGGTGTCCTTCAGGGTGCCGAGGAGTTCGTCGATCTGCGGGTCGTAGGTGAGGACGCGGCCGGCCTTGATGTCGGGCCGGCGCCCGCTGACGAAGGCGTGGTGCTTCAGGAGCCGCTTGACCGCGGCCGGGCCGGCGGGGCCCTCGCCGCCCCCGCCGACGGGGTTCTCGTCGATGGGGTTCTGGAAGGCGGCCGCGTAGTTGTACGGGCGCTCGCCCTCGAAGGCGAGCACGAGGGCGGGCAGCGAGCCCGTGGACGCGGTCGAGTTCTTCTTCGCCTCGGGGAAGGCGTCGACGAACGCGGTGACGAACTCCGCCTCGGCCGCCACGGACGCCTCCTCGGCCTCCTCCTCAGACATCCCGGCGGCCCGGAGGTTGCGCCGCAGCTTCAGCCGGTCGAGGACGGCGTGCCGGTAGAAGGTGCCGGTGATCAGCGACTGGTAGCCGGTCATGCCCGCGCCGGCGTCGTCCGCCGCGTCGAGGAAGTCCAGGGCGTTCGTCTTCTCCGCGGGCTTCGGGTTCCGCTTGCGGTCCAGCTTCGCGTCGTCGGCCGCGGCGTAGAAGTCGTCGACCTGCTCCGCCTCGTGCACGGTGAAGGCGTGGCTGCTCTGGACGGCGCCGTCCACGTTCGGCGAGTCCGCGATCTCGGCGAGGAAACGCCCGTAGAGGGCGATGTCGATGGCGTCGCGCGGAGCGAGCGCGGTGAGCACGGCGGCCCGGGTCGCGGCCGGCAGCGCGGGCAGTTTCGCATCCGCCGCGGAGGCCTCGGCGGCCGCCCCCGACTCCGCGCCACCCTCGGCGCCGTCCGCGCCGGGCGGCTCCTCTTGAGCTGCGGCGGCGCCCTTGCGGGCCGCCTTCTTCTTGGCCGCGGCCGCCGCTGCCGAGGCCACCTGCGCCGCCGTGTACGCCTCGGCCCAGGCCCGTACCGCCCCGGCCTGCTCCTCGATGTGGGCGGCGATGCGCGCGCCCGCGTCGGACGGCGCGAACAACAGCACCTTCGTGAGGTTCGCAACGGTCTTCTTGCCCGGGTCCCCGAACTTCAGGCCGGTGGCCTCGATCACGGCCCGCGCGGTACGGACGGCCTCCTCCGGCTCCCAGCCGTGCTCGGAGGCCAGCTCGCGAGCGGTGATCAGCGCCCACTCGCGGGTACGGGTCCCGGTGCCGCGCCCGGCCAGCGCGCCGACCCCGGCGTTGGCCCGGTTGCGGGTGTGGACGCGCTCGGCCCTGCGCCGCGCCTGACTGGTGATCATGTGGCGTTCGGCGCCGCCGTAGACGATCGACTTCGGCGCCCCGTTCTCGTCACGCACGGGAAGGACGGCCACCAGGGTCTCCAGGAGGTGCAGGGAGAGGAACTGGCTGCCGGAAGAGGAGACGCTGCTGGTCACGTGGTCGGGTCCTTCGGGAGAGAGACGGCTGAGGTCGGGAGGGAGAGCGCGCCCGCGCGGTCGGCGGCGGCTCGCGCGGGCGGCATGTGGAAGGCCACGCCCCACTCGTACGGGACACGGGCCCTGCGGTCGTGCCACCGGTTCAGGTCATCGACGAGCCCGGCCCAGGACGGCGGCTGCTGATCGCAGGAGCGCAGCCGCGCGATGGCGTGCTGCAGGTGGCGCCACGGGATGCGGCGGCTGGACACGATCCGGTCGACGAGACGCGCTGCACCCGGGTCGTCGGGCCCGCGCCCCGCACCGCCGCCGATCCGGCGGGCGGCCTCGCCGAGACTGCCGTAGCCGAAGGCGGGCTTCGTCCGCCCCTGGTGGTAGACCGCGAACAGGAAGGCGACCTGCCCGTACACCTCGCGCTGCGCTTCGGTGGGGCTGTACCAAAGCGCCCGGAAGTGCGGCTCCCTCTGGACGCGCGGCCGGCGGAGCTCGGCCAGGCTCGCGTAGTCGTGGTTGTGGACGAGACTGGCGAGCCACGCGGTGAGCGCGACCCCGCCCTCACTCACCGGGGCGTCGGTGCGGTCGGCTGCGCGGGTGCCGTCCACAGTTCTGGCGGTGGTCATGCGGTGGTCCCCCCTGGGAGTTCGGCCGGGGCCTTCGGCTGGCCCAGTTCGTCGTCGAAGCGCCGCAGCGCCGCGGCCCGGGCCTTCGCGCCCTGCGCGTTCCTGGGCAGGGAATCAAGGCATTCGGCGAGGAACCGGCGGGCCGCGGTGGCGATGGCGGCCGCGTACTCCCGGAGGGACGCCCCGACGTCCTCGCCCAGAGCCGTCTCCTCCATCAGCAGCTCGAACGGCTCCCGCGTCGCCTCCCAATGCCGTTCGCGGGCGTCGAACCGTGCGATCTGGAGGACCTTGTCAGTCGGCTTGGGATTCGGGTACGCCACCCTCCAGGCCGCGTACGCCGCCTTGTACAAGGCGCCCGCCAGGAACTCGGCGAGCACCGAACCGCGGTAGGACGCCTCGTACAGCTCGGCCTCCAGGCCGGGGGCGAAGGGGAACGTCCCGTCGACCCAGGCGATGGCCGTGGTCTGCTTGGCCACGAGCCCGACCGTCCACAGTTCGACGCGGCGAGCGGGCCGCTGGCCGGGCTCGGGGGCGACGCCTTCGGGCGGAAAGAGCGCGAGCCGCCGGTAAAGGGTGCTCCCGTCGTTCCGTCCCCCGCCGGAGCGGCGGGCCTCGTCCACCGCCGCGTAGAGAGCGTGGGCCTCGCGCCAGACGGCCCTGGTCGCCGACGCCCACAGCGGCTTCCTGGTGCCGTCACCCTTCTTCCCGAGGTACACGGCGTCCTGCAGGTGTTCGTCCCCCAGCTCCAGCACCTCGCCCGCGCCGAGCAGTACCCGGTCGACGTACTCCCCGGTCCGCGTGGGGCGCAGCAGGACCGACCGGCCGAGGTAACTGTGCAGATCCGCCGGGCCTTCGACGGTCCGCGGGGTCGCCTTCGCCGTGAAGCCCCGACGCTCCTTGCCTACGGTCCAGGTGCGGTTCAGCGTCCCGGCCGGCCCGGACACCGGGGCGAGGTTGAGCCGCAGCGTCTCGCCGAGGGAGTCGCCGAGCGCGATCACACGGATGCGGGTCCCGAGGCGGGTGGCGGCGAGGTTGGTGATCGTGGCGCCCAGGGTCTCCTTGCCGGAGATCCGGGCGCGGCCGGCCGGCCCGTACACGTGCTGCGTGAGCATGGCCCGAAACGCCTCGGCGACGGACAGCGGACTGGGGTGCTCCAGATGGTGATGGTCGAAGAACTGGTTGTAGTCCCCGACCCGTTCGATCACCAGCTGCGCGGGACCGGCACCGTGCTTGTCGAGGAAGGGCGCGAGCAGCGCGTTCTGCCCCAGGGGCTCCTCCGGATGGAACAGGTCCCAGACCTCGTCCTCCGGCCGCTTCGCCAGCCACTCGGCCGCCGGCCGCAGCGCGTCCTTCCGGTCCACCCAGGCCGGCCACTCCGCCGCCGACTCCGGATAGGTGCCGGAGGCGTAGCAGATCGCCAGCAGGAACTCGACGACCGCGACCTGTTCGCCCGGCGTGCCGCCTTCCACGGCCCGCACGCCGTCGGCATCGTGGAGCAGCTCCACCAGGTTCAGCTCGACGAGCCGGTCATCGAGCATCGACACCCTGATGCACGGGGACTCCCGAGGATCCCACCGAGGCCGAACACCCCCACCGGATAAGCCCACGACACCACTCACGCGCCACCGCCCCCCTTGCTCTTAACGGTTACGGCCCGAACGGAACAGGACGCTAGCAGCCCGGGCCACGCCGGGCGTCACGTTCCGAAGATTCCGAGCCGCCCTGGGTTCTGTCGTCAAATGCCAGGCCCCATCAGGAATGACACAAGAGTGACGGCTGCTCCATAGGACTCGACGGTCTAGGTGTCGCGAGTGGCGATGCCGCGTTATTGCTTCAGGAGATCGCGCCGGCGCCGAAGACGGCCTTGAAGGGGCCATCCCCGCGCGAGCGGGGAGCAGCAGGGCGGCGCGGAGGACTACCTGATCGACGTGGGGCCATCCCCGCGGGCGCGGGGAGCAAGACGGAGGCCGGGCGCGGGGCCGGCCGTAGGCGGTGGTCCGCTCCCCCGCCACGGCCACGCCTGCGGGCGCGGGGAACAGTCCGTCAGCGTGCGCCAGGCGGCGAGGCGGGCGGGTCTACCCCCACGGGCGCGGGGAGCAGCCGAAGTCGCCTCCCCCCTGCCGCTGCCGGGTTCATCCCTGCGGGCGGGGAGCAGGTGCTCGGGCCCGCTCATGCGGTGCCCCTCGGGGGCCATCCCCGCAGGCGCGGGGAACAGATCTCGCCGCCATCCTTCCAAGCCGCGAACTTGGGTCCACCCCCGCGGGCGCGGGGAGCAGGTCGAGCGCGGCGGGCTCGTCTTTGACCGCCAGGGTCCATCCCCGCCCAGGCAGGAAGCAGCAACAGCCACCGGCAGTGGGGATCTCGACGAAGGGGCCATCCCCGCGCGAGCGGGGAGCAGGAGCAGAGCAGGAATCAGAGCACCCTCTCGCAGGGGCCATCCCCGCAGGCGCCGGAAATAGTTGACCTTGAAGACCATCACGGCCGCGCAGATCGGTCCATCCCTACACGAGCGGAGAACAGGCACGGATGCTCGCGGCGGGCTTCTGGTACTCAGGTCCATCCCTGCGGGCGCAGGGAGCATCTCACCTTCTCCAGATCGCACGCGATCTGGATGGGAGCATCCCCACGCAGGCGGGGAGCAGACCGCGATGACCATCCCGATCCTCTGCACACCGGAGCCATCCCTGCGCGCGAGCGGGGAGCAGCCGTGACCAGCTCGATGGATGTCTCCGTCGTGGGGCCATCCCCGCGCGAGCGGGGAGCAGTCGGCGAGCCGTGCCCACGCGTGGGGGTCGCGGGGGCCATCCCCGCGCGGGCGGGGAGCAGCTGACCACGGGGCAATTCGATCCGTGTGTTCGAGGTCCATCCCCGCGCGGGCGGGGAGCAGTCCTGGATGGCGGTGCCCAGGTCATGGGGCCAGGGTCCATCCCCGCGTGTACGGGGAGCAGACGCCGAGGGCGAGGGACTACCGGCGGCGCAGGAGTCCATCCCACGGGCACGGGAAGCAGGAGGCGGCGACGGACGAGGGCCCCCTGTCCTGGGGTCCATCCCCGCGGGGGCGGGGAGCAGAAGCCGATCTCCCAGTCGGCACCCTTGCGCTTGGGATCGTCACCCGCAGGCACGGGAAACAGGATTCCGCCGTCCAGGCCCGCCGCAAGAAGGCGGATCCAGCCCCGCGCGAGCGGGGAGCAGATCCCGGCACTGCCGAGGTACCAGAGTTGCGGGGGGCCATCCCCGCGGCCGCGGGGAGCAGTGGTTGTAGTCGTGCGCGTTGTCTGGGTGGCAGGGGCCATCCCCGCGGGTGCAGGAAGCAGCGTGCCCCGGATGAAGGCCACGAGCGCGTGAGCGGGTCCATCCCCGCGGGCGCGGGGAGCAGTACGGGGTGGCGCGCGCTCTCGCTGGCGTCGCGGGTCCATCGCCGCGCGGGCGGTAAGCAGCCGGACGTCGGCTCAAGGGACACAATCGGCACGGGGCCGTCCCCGCGCGAGCGGAAAGCAGCTGGTGGCCACCAGCACCCATGCCGAAGCCTGGGGTCATCCCCGCGCGGCGGGGAGCAGTTGCCGAGCAGTGCCCACGCGTGGGGGTCGCGGGGGTCATCCCGCGCGGGCGGGGAGCAGGCGACGGGGACGGTGTGCGGGGCGGCGTCCCCGGGGCCATCCCTGCGAGCGCGGGGAGCAGGGCCAGGCGTTGTAGACCCGCCAGCCGACCTTGGGGCCATCCCCCACGGGAGCGTGAAGAGTAGCGCTCCATGAGACTGCGCATCTGCGCCACGGGGCCATCCCCCGCGCAGACGGGGAGCAGGGTGTTCGAGCACCTGATCCGGGGCCGCGCCCGAGTCCATCCCCGCGGGCACGGGGAACAGCATCGGCCACACCCCCCCCCACCTAGGAACGGAGGGTCCATCCCCGCGGGCACGGGGAGCAGACGACCTCCAGCTGGATGGGGGCCGTCGCGTCGGGTCCATCCCCGCGCGAGCGGAGAACAGGTGTGAGCCCATGCGTGGGTCTGCGACACGGTGGGGCCATCCCCGCGTGGGCGGGGAGCAGGCGGAAACCCGGTACAGGCACCAGGTGAGCCGGGGTCATCCCCCCGGGCGTGGGGAGCAGGGAGTGCCCCGGGCCGGTTTCGATCCGGCAGCGGGTCCATCCCCGCATGCGCGGGGAACAGCTGCCGGGCAGAGCGTCCATGACGTACTGCAGGGGGCCATCCCCACAGACGCAGGGAGAAAGACGGGATCCACGAACTCGGGCGTCCTTTCTGGGGACCATCCCCGCAGGCACGGGGAACAGATCGGCGTCCACCCCGCCTTCGGGGCGTTCCTGGGTCATCCCCACAGGTGCGGGGAGCAGCGTCCCTTCGACGCCCATTCGAGGGCGCGCGGGGCCATCCCCGCGGGTGCGGGGAGCAGGCCTTCGTAGTGATCAGTTCGCCGTCGCGGACGGGTCCATCCCCGCGGGTGCGGGGAGCAGCGAACCGGCGGTGCCAGAAGCTCCGAGCATGGGGGTCCATCCCCGCGGGTGCGGGGAGCAGATGCAGCACGTCGACAGGCACCCGGGGAGCATGGGTCCATCCCCGCGGGTGCGGGGAGCAGGGCGAGAGGGAGAACTAGCGGCGCGAGTTCTTGGGTCCATCCCCGCGGGTGCGGGGAGCAGTTGACTGCGGCCTCCGCCTCGGCGGCGGCCAGGGGTCCATCCCCGCGGGTGCGGGGAGCAGTTCGCTGCCGTCGAGGGTCAGGAGGAACTGACGGGTCCATCCCCGCGGGTGCGGGGAGCAGCGCTTGCTGCGGAGCACTGCATCGGCCAGGGGGGTCCATCCCCGCGGGTACGGGGAGCAGACGGGCTTGGTCAACTGTGACGCCCCGGTGCCGGGTCCATCCCCGCGGGTGCGGGGACCAGATCGTCTCCGTGCGTGCCACCGTCACCGCCCTGGGTCCATCCCCGCGGGTGCGGGGAGCAGGTCTCCGTCGACTCGCCGCGCGCCAAGACTCCGGGTCCATCCCCGCGGGTGCGGGGAGCAGGAAGTCGGCAGCAAGTTGCTCGCCGGCGGGGAGCAGGGGTGGGACGACGTCGTTCTGCACGACCTGGAGGGATCATCCCCGCGGGCGCGAAGAGCAGCCGAACTGAACGATTCCCTTGTAGCCCATGCCGGGTCCATCCCCGCAGGCACGGGGAACAGCAGCCGGGCAGGTCGTCCGTGACGTACTGCAGGGGGCCATCCCCACAGACGCAGCGAGAAGGACAGGATCGACGAGCTCGGGCGTCCCTTCTGGGGGCCATCCCCGCAGGCACGGGGAGCAGATCGGCGTCCACCCCGCCTTCGGGGCGTTCCTGGGTCCATCCCCGCAGGGGGCGGGGAGCAGTTCATCCCGCCACCCGCGTAGCGGGCGCGCATGGGACCATCACCGCACGAACGGGGAACAGGCGACGATACCCTCACGACCCGCCGCCTCACCCGCAAAGGCCCACCGACCGACTGGACGAAGAAGCCGACCATCGGCTGACGCCTCCTGGACCCGGGCCCGTCGCGACCACAGCCCGGCTCCGTCACACAGTGAGGTACATACCGACCGACGCCGGTGCTGTCTGCCGGAATCCGAACTTTTCATACAGGAACCGGGCATCGCCGTCAGCGATCAGCGAGACATACGCACCGTCCGGCGCCCTCCGCTCCAGCTCACACATCAACTCCGCCATGATCTTCTTCCCCAGGCCGCGCCCCTGGTGCTGAGGCGCGACACAGATGTCAACGATCTGGAAGAAGCAACCACCGTCTCCGATCACACGACCCATCCCGACCGGCTCATCCCCACACAGCACCGTTACGCCGTGCCAGGTGTTCGGCAGGCCCGCCTCGGCGGCCTCCACAGTCTTCGCGCTCAACCCCGAGGTCACCCGCAACCGGAGGTAGACCTCCACGGGCGGCGGACCAGCACGGAGCGAGTAAGAGTCAAAATCAGTGTTCACCCAGTACATAGTACGGAAGGGAGAGCCCAGGACAAAGAAACCGACCACACCCCGCGCCACCCCAACAGCCAGCCGGATCCCAAACACTCACACACCCCTGCCACCCAGCCTCCGCCCCGTCGGAACCATCCACGCACGAGCAGAGCAGCAACCGTTCCCGGCGGCGTACACGCCGGATCCGCCAGGGCCATCCCCGCGGGCACGGGGAGCAGCACAGGTCGCCGGCGGGCACGGTGGCGAGGCCGGGTCCATCCCCACGGGAGCGAGGAGCAGGAGTCCCGCTGTCCCTGCGGGTGCGGGGAGCAGACGGCCTGTATGCGGGCGGTGGTCCGCATGGTGGGTCCATCCCCGCGGGGGCGGGGAGCAGTTCACCGAGGGCCGGGGCGGCGGTCGGGTGCACGGCCCATCCCCGCGCGAGCGGGGAGCAGGTGTGCCGGTAGGCCGGCACTTCGTCGCTGTTGGGTCCCTCCCCACGCGTACGGGGAGCAGGTGACCAAGTTCCAGACCTTGCGGATGCCGTTGGGTCTATCCCCGCACGGGCAGGGAGCAGGCCGGGTCGAGCCAGTCCTTGGGGTTGATCGCGGGTCCATCCCCGCGCGGGCGGGGAGCAGCCCTCCTTCATGACGATGCCGGACTTACTGCCGGGTCCATCCCCGCGCGGGCGGGGAGCAGGCGCCTGCGGGTGCCGCCTACGCGTCGGTGGCGGGTCCATCCCCGCGCGGGCGGGGAGCAGCTCGCGGGTCAGGGGCGAGGGGTGAACTCGCCGGGTCCATCCCCGCGCGGGCGGGGAGCAGCGGAACTCGCGGGACCACTGCTTGAGCATGTGGGGTCCATCCCCGCGCGGGCGGGGAGCAGGTGATCCCGATCTCGCGGGCGGCGGCGGCCTTGGGTCCATCCCCGCGCGGGCGGGGAGCAGTCTTCCTGACCTGCAGTTCTACCCGACACCGGCCCGCTTCCAAGCAACTTTCACCGAAACAGACAAAACACTCCCCGGGGGTCCAGAGAACCACCCGTGGTGAGTTCGGTGGTGAGCCCCTTGGTGAGTAACCCCGGGCATGGTGACCTCAGTGGTGAGCACAGGAGCAGGATCAGCTCGGTGGCGAGCAACCACAACGACCTCTCCCACACTCACCGACCGCAACGGGCCATCTCCACGGCGCAGAAAGCAAGTCGCCGCGGCCGCGATGCGGCTGTGAGAAGAAGGGCCCGATCCCCGCGGGCGCGGGGAGCAGTTGGTGCGGTGGAGCGAGGTGAGCTCACGGCCGGGACCATCCCCGCGGGCGCGGGGAGCAGCTGGCCAGTCGGTCCCGCTCTTCCGCTAGGCCGGGACCATCCCCGCGCGAGCAGGGAGCAGACCTCCTGACGGAGCTGGTCCAGGGAGGTCCCGGGTCCATCCCCGCGCCGAGGAGGAACCCGCGGGGCGAGGAAGCCCGCCCCGCCCCCGAGGGGGCCGGCGCAAAGTTCTGCCGCACTCTTCAGTAGCTCCAGCGTGGGCGAGCGTCGCCGTCTCCACCATGCGCATGAGCTGCCCCGGTCCCTCACGGCCGGACGGACAGTCCGTCCGGCCGCCGGCCCAGCAGGAGCCGCTTACGTGTGTGCCGACAGCGGCTGGTGCAGCCACGCCCGCATGCTCCCGTTTTTTGTCTGGACGCCGATCTCGTGGAACTCCACCGTGCTGATGCCGGGGTGGTTCTGGCTCACGGTCGTCCAGTAGACGGCATCTGATACGCACAGCACGTAGTTATCCGTGCGGTCGTGCAGTGCCGCCCGGACTGCGTCTGCGTCAAGCAGTCGGCAGGCGTCGTTGAGAGCGGCGCCTGTCCAGCCGTGTCCGTCCATGCTCACGTTGCCCGTGGCCAGGACCAGCCGCGGACGGAGTTGGACCGAGTCCGAGGCAAGCCGGTTGAGCGTTCGCAGCTCCGTGGGGACGACTCCGAGCACGGTACGCAGGAGATTGGTCATGGGGACAGCGGCGTCGATCAGTTCGAGGAATCCGTCTCCCTGATCCATCCGCCGCCGCGCAGCCGGATCGATGCCAGCGGCCTCTGCGACACGGTCAAGGAGGTTGGAGAGCATCCGGCGCATGTATCCCTGCTCGACATCGTCGTGTCCGTTGAACCGCGCAATGTCGGCTAGCAGCAAGGTGCTCGGTACAGGCCTCCCGAACGCAAAGGCATCCGTGCCCGTTGCGGCCTGGAGCATCGACGGAGCCGCCTCCTGAACTTGCCCGGGCTCATCCGCGGCTTGCGGCAAGGAGTCCGCTTCCGCAGCTACGTCCCACAACGCGTGGAACCGCTTCACCTCGACTGCCGCATCGGCTCCAGGCGTTCGGCTCCCGAGCTCGGTCACCAGCATCTCGACAAGGCCCCACGTCGGCAGCCGGGGCTTGGTGAAGGCGTCGTGGATCCGGCTTGAGCTGACCACTCCGGGACCCAAGGCCCGTGCCAGCTCACGCACCGAGGGCCAACCCGCCCGGCGGTGAGCTAGGTGCAGCTCATCGCTCAGCTTTTTGCGAGGTCCAGGCAGAAACAAGGGAGCCGTAAGCCGAGCCATGCGTGATCCCCCACGAAGTGTCCAGAAGTGTCCAGAAGCGTCCAACTACGTCCGACGGGCAAGGTACCGCGTCCGAACCCGTAAATCCCCGACCTGAGTTGTCTGAGGACGTCAGACCACGTCAGCACCCCTGTGAACAAGCCCAACCTGGAGGAGACCAATCGGAATCGCACCGGGAGACACCATGATCGACACCGCCCTGACCCTCATCGTCCAAGGCCTGCTCACCGAACTCCCCGCCAGCCTGATCACAGCGGCCTGCACCGCGCTCGTCGTATGGGCAGTACGCAAACGGGCGGGACAACAGGACAAGTAAGGACCCGCTCAGCCGCTCCAGGCTGCCGACACCCCCACCGCACTCCGCGGCCCTGCTGCGATCTCTCAGTTCCATGTCAGTACGCCACCTGCACAGGTACCGCCCCGTGACAGTGAAATCGCCGCGATCTTTCACACCCACGACAGTGCACCCCACTCAAGAAGACCGGGCTGACCTGTGACAAGGCGCCGTCTCACCGCTGCCTCTTGCCCCGCTGTCACGAAACCGAGAGATCGCACGTGGGGCACGTACCGGGGGCCGCGCGGGGCCGGGCAGGAGGGGGCTGGGGACGGGCTCTACGCGGGATCGTCGGCCAGCGGGATCGTCGTGGTGATCCGCTTGCCCACCGGTTCGCGGTGGATGGCGAAGCTCTGTCCGACGGCCATCACGATCTCCAGTCCGTGCCGGCCGATGCGAGTCGGGTCGGGCGCGAGGAGCAAGGGCGGGGTCGGATTGCTGTCCCAGACGTTCACCTGGACACTGCCGCCGGTGACCTCCAGGGTGAGCAGGCAGGGTCCGGGGGCGTACTTGCGGGCGTTGGTGACGAGCTCGCTGACCACGAGCTGCACCGTGCTCATCGCGTCTGGGGACACTGGCAGGCCGTGCACGGCCTGGACGTCGGTGAGGAAGGAGCCCGCGAGGTCGCGGGCGAGTGCGATGTCCTCGCTGCCCTCGAAGACGCCGGACGTCATGATGACGTCCGCCATCAGCAACTGCGCGTCCCCGTCACCCGTCGCCGGCTCCACACCCCTCGGCCTCCCCCGTCTTCGTGCAAAGTGCACGAGCCGTTTACCCCCGATCCCGCACTGCACGCAGGGCACGGGCGCGGGTGTGGGGCTCTGTGTCACCTGGGCGGGTACGAGCCCGCCCGGGCTGGGGCGGTGGGCCGGGAACGGAGCCGCCCCGCGCCGGAAGGGGGTCCGGGCGGGACGGTGCCGGCCGCATGTGGAGGGGGTGACCACGGCAGATGGCGCGGGCGTTCCATGCGCTCCAACACGCCGTCTGCCCCCGCATCGGGCGCTCACACCGAGCGGGTGGCCTTCAGCTCGTTGGCGTCGGGGAGGGGGAGGCGGGGTGAGCCGGGGCGTGGGGCGGTCGTCACCACGTCGTCATTGAGGGCGTCATGGGGGCGTCATCCGGGGCGGCAAGGTCGTCATCACGTCACGCCGGATGACGGCCTGATGACGGCCCCATGACGGCCTCGATGACGGTTCTGAGCAGAGAGAACACGGTGATGGCGGGGTGAGGGTGGGGTGAGGGTGGGAAACGGCGCTGGGCGGCGGTCCGGGCGCTTCCCGTGCCCTCGACCCACGGGGCCGGGCCAGGGATCGGGCCGAGGGGCCGTCAAGAGGGCTTGGGCGGCCCGACGGTACTGCCCCCTGGATGACCTCCGGGGCGCCGGGCCTCGCCCGCGCACGCCATATCGGCACGGGCTGAAGCAGACCCTACCGGCGCGGTACGAGCACGGTAGGGGCGGTACCGGGATCCACGGGACCATCCCCGAACGGACGCCGGCCCGAGCACGGCACGAGCACGAGGCAGTCAGGAGCGGCGGCCCACTCCCCCCACCTCGGACCTCACACCACCGGGGCCCTGGGCACTCTCCGGGGCGCGGCAGTGCCACACGGGGGCCGGGCCAGGGGCGACTGTTAAGCGGGCCGGTGCCCGCGGGGCACTGATCAGGTGTGCTCTAGCCTGACGGGGATTCGGCCGTTCGAGCCAGGGGTGGGGATCCGTATGGCAGCGCGCACGACTGACGGCACAGGGCGGGGGCGGTGGCCGTCGGGCCGCCGGGGAGCGGGGCGCGGGCTCCGCCCCCTGCTCGCGGCCGTCACCGCGCTGTGCGCCCTCGGACTTGTCATGGGCTGCTCCGCCCTGGGGAGTTCGCTGCGCCTGGTCTGGGAGGCCCCGGTCGACAACGGCGCCAGGAACTATGGCAACGGGGCCTGGCTGGTCGGCGAGACGCTCGTCCGCAGCAGGTACGACGCGGTCGGCGCCTTCGACTCGAGGACGGGCAAGGTCCGCTGGGAGTACGCCCCGCCAGGGCAGGAGCACATCTGCGCCGTCAGCCGCCGCACGGCTGGCTCCGTCCTCTTGATCGCCCGGGGGGATGTGATGAACGCGGGCTGCTCGACGGTCGCCGCGCTCGACCTCATGAGCGGCCGCGAGCGGTGGCATACGCCCCGCGCCCCCGGGGGAAACCTGACCGAGACGTTCACGGACATGGTCGCCGTCGGTGGCGGGGTTGCCGTCCTGCGGGACGCCGACGAGATGTGGGCCCCCGACGACGACCTGTGGACCCCCGGCTCCCGGCCCGCCGTCTCCGGAACGAAGGCGCTGCGCGCCTTCGACCTGCGGACCGGCGTCCCGCGCTGGACGGCCGCCGTCCCCGAGGACTGTGTGCCCGAGCAGGTCGCCGCCGGGGAGCGGCAGGTCGTCGCCGTACTCGCCTGTGGCCGCACCGAACTGCGGCTGGCCGCGTTCGACCTGGCCGGCGGCGGGCTGCGGTGGACCGCTTCGCTCGGCGGGCGAACGGCGCCCGCACCGGACGGGCAGGTGGCCCTGCTGTCGGCCGAGCCGCCGGTCGTGCAGAACGGGGGGACGACGGAGGGCGGGCAGGGCGCCTTCCTCCTCTTCGGCGAGGACGGGAAGGCGGCCGGCCGGATCGAGACCACCGGCGGATACGGAACCATCCAGGCGCATGCGCCGGCCCTCGTGACCGTCGCGGACGGGCGGCTTTACGCCGGTGCCGAGATCAGAGAGCGCAAGTCGTACCGGGACCGGGTGGTCGCCTTCGACCTGGCGAGCGGCAGCCAGGTCTGGCTGGAGGACGTGGCCGTCGCGGGCGGCCTGCGTGCCCTCGACGTGACCGGCGGCCGGGTGACCGTCCTCGCCGACCGCGGCTCCCGGCAGGACAGCCTCGACGAACTGGTGGTGCTCGACGCCGCCACCGGTGAGGAGAAGGAGAGCATCGACACCGGCAGCGACGTGGACCGGCACAAGGGTGAACTGGCGGGCGTGCTCGTGTACGAGGACCTGGTCGTCGCCGTGCGCTGGGGCTCGGGAGTGCGGCCCTTCTCGGCGTACAGGCGCGACTGACGGGCCGGGCCCGGCGGGAATCGTCGGACACGCCCTAACTTGATCTTTAACGTGCGTCGTCGAACGGTGCGTCGTACTTGGTCACTCGGTTCGGTATCCGCCGTACATGGAAGCGGCCTTCGTTTGAACATGTGCTCCGACCAAGGAACACACACGTCCAGCACGAAGGCCGTGAGGATGAGTCTGCAACATCACGATGCCCAGCGAGAGTCGTTGGCGGAACTGTCACGCTTCCGGGGCGAGTTCCACTCCTGCCTGACCGCCCGTTCGGACGCTCTGTTCGAGCTGGCGGACGCGGTTTTGTGCGGTGACGGTCCGGTGAGATCGCTGGCCGAGCTGTCGCTGGTGGGCGAACACCGCCGCGGGCACGGCAGTCTCTACGCCGCGCTCGCCCAGGGCCGCATCGATGGCGGCCGGATACGACGCGTCCTGGCCTCGGTGCCGCTACCACGAGCCGTTGACGGCCGGCTGGTCCTGGCACCTGCTGGCTGCGGCCGGCCGCTCACACCTCACCACAGCGGATCCTCTGCCACACCTACGGCCGGGGTAAGGGCCAGCACATCCCGGTCCCCGGATGGCCCTACTCGATCGTCTGCGCGCTGGAACCCGGCCGCAGCTCGTGGACCGCGCTGCTGGACGCGCTGCGTCTTGCCCCTGGGGACGACACGGCCACCGTCACCGCCCGGCAGCTACGCGACCTGGTCGAGCGGCTTATCACCGCAGGTCAGTGGCAGATCGGGGACCCGGACATCCTCATCATTGCGGACGCCGGATACGACGCACCCCGCCTCGCCTTTCTGCTGAAGGACCTGCCAGTGCAGGTGTTGGCCCGGATGCGCTCGGACCGTGTCCCGCGCAGGCCCGCACCGCCGCGGTAGCCTCACGCCAAGGGCCGTCCGCCCCGGCACGGCGGCGAGTTCGTCTTCGGACAGCCCGACACCTGGGGCACCCCGGGCACCGCAACCGTCACCGAAACCCGCCTCTACGGCACCGCCACCGCCCGCTCCTGGGACCGGCTCCACCCCAAGCTCACCCACCCTTCGTCTCAGACCGCTTCGTCGGGGAGTTCAGGGAACTCGGGCACGGCCGGCCCGACGGACCCTCGCTTCACGCTGCCGCACGTGACGAAGGAGACCAGGACGAGCAGTCCCTCGCGCGCTACCTGCGCGAAGGGACGATCCTTGCTGCCACCACGACGAGGGTCCACGACGTTCTCAGCCCGGAGCACGAGCTGATCGGCGGCCTGTCCTTGCTCACCGACGGCCAGTGGTTCTGGTACTCGGACCTCGCCCACTACGTCGAGCGCTACCACGTCACCCTGGACGAGCGGTTCATCCAGCACGCCCGAAGCCGGAACTGGAGCCCGCCGCAGCTGACCCACGATGAACTCGTCGAAATCGAAGAGACCATGTTCGACGACGAAGACGCCTGACCTCACCACGGGATGTCAGGCGGCCTGGCTGAAGGACAGTGCCCCGCAAGCACCGGCAGCGCAGGTCAGCGTCGGATGGCGATGACCCCGACGTGAGCGTTCATGTCGTGCAGCCGTCGTGCGGCCTGGATGAGGGAGACCTGGGCGAAGGCGAAGAGGGAGGTGACGGAGATGTCTTGGCCGTCCTTGAGCCGGATGCCGAAGACGACACGGCGGGTGCCGAAGTCTTCGAGGAGGTGGTGGTCCGGTGTGGGTGGCCACCTGCTTGAGGCGGCATTCGCCTGACCCTGCCGTGCGTCCAAGGGCAGAACGCCGATGTCTGGCCCGCATCGCCCCCGTACCTTCCATGCCCTCGCCCGGAGCGGGATCAAGTCGTCGGCCAGCGAGGAAGCTTCAAGCCCAGGCGCCAGGGCAACGACACCACGGCTCGCGAGGTCCTGCACATGCGCGTGCGCCTCGCTGGATCCTCGCCGGCGGCCTCTCCCCGTCCGAGACTCGTCAGCGCCTTGACGACCCTGGATACAAGCCGGTCATCATCCGCCCCGCTGGCCGTCTCTCTTCCGAAACGCCGTATTCGGAGTACATGAATACCTGTGTCCGCGGCCTGAGATTTTGACGTCCCTCGCGGAGAGGGTTTTTGCCAGCGCCACCCGGGAGAAATATTCCGCACCCGAAGACTACGAGGACGTGCTACTGTCTATCTCAGTTGCAGTTTTGGTACCCAAAAACTTCGAGTGCTCCCGTCGGCCGCACGCCGCTCGGAAGCTCTTTATATTTCCGGTATTTTCCGGGCAGGGCATCATCGCGGCGACACGGCGTCCGTAAGGTACGGGTGCCGCTGTACTGCCCCAAGGAGATACGACATGGCTACTGGCACCGTGAAGTGGTTCAACGCGGAAAAGGGTTTCGGCTTCATCGAGCAGGACGGTGGCGGCGCTGACGTGTTCGCCCACTTCTCGAACATCGCCGCCCAGGGCTTCCGCGAGCTGCAGGAAGGCCAGAAGGTCACCTTCGACATCGCGCAGGGCCAGAAGGGCCCGACGGCCGAGAACATCGTCACCGTCTGACACTGACGCGCATCTTGCAGCTGGGGCCCGCATCCTTCGGGGTGCGGGCCCCAGCTCCATACGTTTTCACAGAGACCCATCCTGCCGGAAAGCCACCTCAAGGTACGCGCGCCCTCTACGGAACCGTACTACTCGATGCCCCGGGTCAAATTCCGCGCGCATTCCCTTTTCAGTCACGTCGCCACCAGTTTTCCGTGCGCCACGTTCGCTTTCGTTTCTCGAATTAAATTCGGCCCGTATCTGTGATTCCGCATACTGTCCTTACGCTGCGGACCTCCTTGAGACGTGCCGTATCAAGGAAGGTTCTGAATGAACCCCACACGTACGAACGGCCGCTCTTCCCGCACCCGCCGCAACGGCGCTCCCGCTTTCGGCTCCGCCTCCGGTTCGACCCGGGGCAGTCGCTTCGGTGCGTCGTCCGCCCCGAGCCGTTCGGGTGCTCCCCGCCGCCCGGGGGGTCAGGGCCGACGGCCCGCCCCGGTGCAGGGCGAGTTCGCCCTGCCGAAGACGATCACTCCGGCGCTGCCCGCCGTCGAGGCGTTCGCCGATCTCGATATGCCGAAGAACCTGCTGGCCGCGCTCACCACGCAGGGCGTGGCCGTCCCCTTCCCCATCCAGGGCGCGACGCTGCCGAACTCCCTGGCCGGCCGTGACGTCCTGGGCCGCGGCCGGACCGGCTCCGGCAAGACCCTCGCCTTCGGCCTGGCCCTGCTCGCCCGCACCGCAGGACAGCGCGCCGAGCCCCGTCAGCCGCTCGCACTCGTCCTGGTCCCCACACGGGAACTCGCGCAGCAGGTCACCGACGCCCTCACCCCCTACGCCCGCGCCGTGAAGCTGCGCCTGGCCACCGTCGTCGGCGGGATGCCGATCGGCCGGCAGGCGAACGCGCTGCGGAGCGGCGTCGAGGTCGTCGTGGCCACCCCCGGCCGCCTCAAGGACCTCATCGACCGCGGCGACTGCCGGCTGAACCAGGTCGGGATCACCGTCCTGGACGAGGCCGACCAGATGGCCGACATGGGCTTCATGCCCCAGGTCACCGCGCTGCTGAACCAGGTCCGCCCGGAGGGCCAGCGGATGCTGTTCTCCGCGACCCTGGACCGCAACGTCGACCTCCTGGTCCGCCGCTACCTCACCGACCCCGTCGTCCACTCCGTCGACCCCTCCCAGGGCGCGGTCACGACGATGGAGCACCACGTCCTGCACGTGCAGGGCGCCGACAAGCAGCGGCTGACCACCGAGATCGCGGCGCGTGACGGCCGGGTGATCATGTTCCTGGACACCAAGCACGCCGTGGACCGGCTCACCGAGGACCTCCTTCGCAGCGGCGTGCGGGCCGCGGCCCTGCACGGCGGGAAGACGCAGTCGCAGCGCACCCGCACCCTGGCCTGGTTCAAGGCCGGACACGTCACCGTGCTGGTCGCCACGAACGTGGCGGCCCGCGGAATCCACGTCGACCAGCTCGACCTCGTCGTCAACGTGGACCCGCCCACCGACCACAAGGACTACCTCCACCGCGGCGGCCGCACCGCGCGTGCAGGCGAGTCCGGCAGCGTCGTCACCCTCGTCACGCCCCAGCAGCGCCGTGGCATGAACCGCCTCATGCAGGACGCGGGCATCGTGCCCGAGACCAACCAGGTCCGCTCGGGTGAGGCAGCGCTGATCCGGATCACCGGCGCCCAAGCCCCCTCCGGCATCCCGGTCACCATCACGGCACCGGCGCCCGAGCGCTCCAAGCGCAGCACATCCTCGTCCCGTGGTCGGCGTGGCTCCGCCTCGGCCGCCCGGCGGGCCGGCGCCCGTCGGCCCGCCTCCCCCGCGACGGCGGCCTGAGAACCATGTGATCCGGAAATTCGCCCATCTCCGCAGGAGGCATATTGTGACGCTGATCCGAATGCAGCCCGGCTCGTCGAGCACCAGTTGCGGACCTCAGACGGTCAACGAGGTCATGGATGTGGCCGGACCGCAGGTCTGCGACGACATGACGGTCGAAGTGGCCCTGGCCGTGATGGCCGGCGCGCGCACCGGGCATCTCCTCGTCTGCGACGAGGACGGCCTGTGCACCGGGCTGGTCACCCGGGCCCAGCTCATCGCCGTCTGCGACAGCGCCGCCTACGACGACCGGTTCCGGTTGCGCGCCGTACCCGGCGACCGGGGGCTGTTCACCTCGCCCCTGACCCCGACGGCCGAGGCCGAACACGCGATGCGCCACCGCCGGCTCGACGCGCTGCCCGTCATCGACGAACAAGGCTGCGCCCTGGGCGTCCTCGCTCTGGCTCGCTGAACCGCCTCGCCACGGCTGAACCGCCCCTCCTTCTTCCTGTGAGGCATCATGCGCTGTGTCATCGCCCGCTTCCCCTTCGACCTCACCAAGAGCGGCGTCCTGCAGTCCATGCGGGGCGTCAAGCCCGAGCCGGCCGTCGGCGAGTGCGTGATCATCGGCCGCCGCACCTACCCCGCCAAGCAGGTCGGCCAGGTCATCACCGGCCAGGACCGCCGCGACTTCACCGCTGGTGAGGTCCTCCGCGCCATGGCCAAGCTCGGCTTCACCTGCCGCAACCTCCCCCAGAACACCGCACCCGTCCGCGGCCTCGACCCCCGCCGGCATGCTTCCGCGGTGCTCGGCTCTCCAGCCGCCTGACCGGGGATCAGCAGGTGGCGGCAGCGGCGCCACGAGGGGGCCTGATCGGCACATGTGCCGATCAGGCCCCCTCGTGGCAGGGGTTTCAGAAATGGTTCGGGGGTCGAGCGCCGGGCTCACTTGCCAGGTGGAGCCGGCGCAAGGTGCGGTCCGTCTCCTGTCTGAGGTGTTCGAAAGAAGCCAGACGCTGCCACAGCGGGTCGGGACAGCAGGGCACGGTGGCGCCCCGACCAGCCCATTCCTCGGCGAGCCGCTCGTACAGGGGGGTGCCCGGATCCACCGCTTCCGCAGAGGTCTGAACCCGGGCGTGTGCCGGTCCGCGGAGGAACTCATGCCTTGCTTGTTCCGGGAGGCGTGGTGCAGCCCTGCGCTTGCCGCTGCCCGCCTGCGCGTCGAGGCCGGAGGACGTCCAATAATCATCCGCATAGGTCATTGGAACGATTCTCCACCCCTGGCACACAACAGAGGGCCAGGCGCGCAACCAGACAGACCCCTGATCATGGGAGGCCGCGGAATGAACATCGGCCGAAGGGTTGCCCCGGGCGTCCCGGGGCCGGCCCCCTACGGTCCTTACGTCAGGGGACGACGCCCTTGTCGATGGGCGGGACCAGGCGAGGAGCATCGACGTGGACGTCTAGGGCCTGCCCGGCGGACCTTGGTTGAGGGCGGCCAAGATGCCGGGGACCAGGGGACTTGGGTCGTTCTTGCGCCAGGCGACGGCAACTCGCGTGCGCACAGTACTGGGCTCGATCCTGCGGAAAGCGACGCCTTTGAGGCGGATCCGGCGGATGCTTTCCGGGGCCAGTGACACGCCGAGGCCGGTTCCCACCAAGGCACATATGGTCTGCCATTCCACAGCGTGTTGGGTCACTTGGGGGGTGAAACCCGCAGCGATGCAAAGACCGGTGATCTGGTCGTACAGCGGCGGGCCGACGGCACGAGGCAGGAGTACGAAGGGGCAGTCCGCCAGCTGCTCGACCCGGACGGCTCGTTGTCCCGCGAGGAGATGAGAGGCGGGCAGGACGGCCACGAACGGTTCCATCAGCACGGTCTCGAATCCGAGCTCAGCGTCATGGGCAGGCGGCTCCCGCAACAGGCCGATGTCGATCGTCCTTTCACGCAGAGCGGCCAGTTGCGGCGTGGTGGTCATCTCCTGGATGTCCAGATCCACAGCGGGAAACCGTTCCCGGAAGGTTCGCAGCAAGCTGGGAAGGACGGTGAGAGCGAGGGAGGCGGCAAAGCCGATCCGCAGGCGGCCGGCCCTGCCGCTGCCGACTTCTCGAGCTGCGGTCAGGCCCAGTGCGAGATGGGTGAGGGCGTGCCGGGCGGCGGGGAGAAGTTCTCGGCCCGCCGGGGTGAGGCCGATGCGCCCGGGTTCGCGGCTGAACAGGTCGTAGCCGACTTTGCCCTCCAAGCGGCGGATCTGCTGACTCAGCGGCGGCTGGGCGATGCCCAGACGAGTGGCCGCGCGGCCGAAGTGGAGTTCCTCGGCGAGCACGACGAAGGCGTGCAGCTGCGGCAGGGGAAGTTCAGGACGCTCCATACGCTTAGAGATATCACTCCGCACCTGAAGGCATATTAGACGTATCAGTGCTGGTCACTTAGCGTTCGGCGCATGACAGAGCGACGTTCCCTCCTCAGCGGCTCGACGTTCGAGGAACAGATCGGCTATGCCCGCGCGGTGATCGACGGCGACTGGGTTCATGTGTCCGGCACGACCGGATTCGACTACACCACCATGACGATCTCCGACGACGTGGTGGAGCAGGCCGAGCAGTGCCTGCGCAACATCGAGGCCGCCCTGACCGAAGCTGAGTGCACCTTCGCCAACGTAGTACGGGTGCGCTACCTGCTTCCTGACCGGACCGACTTCGAGCTCTGCTGGCCGACGCTGCGTCGCGCGTTCGGCGAGGTCCGGCCGGCTGCCACCATGCTCATGTGCGGCCTCGCCGATCCCCGCATGAAAATCGAGATCGAGGTGTACGCCCGGCGGATCACGGCGTAACCGTCCGATCCGACCTCTGGGAGGGGAGACACTGAGCTCTTTCAGAGCGGCCACTGACCGGGTGACGGGCAGACGTCCCACAACGCACGAGGCTCCTGTGCCGTTGAGAGAGGTGTTCGACGTCTCAACTCATCCGCGCAGGAGCCTCGTTGGTTCCCCATCCTGCCGCACTCGACCTGCCCCACGCCCTGGTCGAGTGGGTATCCATGCTCATCGTCACCCGTGAGGGTGACCGCCGCTGCAAGCTCCCGCCCCACCAGCGGGCTCTGGTCGGCCTGGTCTACCTTCGCCGCCACGACACGCTCACGCAGATCGCCGCCGGCTTCGGCATATCCGTCGGCACCGCCCACGCCTACGTCACGGCCGTCGTCGAGCATCTGTCCCGCAAGGCGCCCGGCCTGCTGCGGGCCCTGCGCGAGACGGACCCTGACTACGTCCTGCTCGACGGGACGCTCGCGGAGTGCGACCGCGTCGGCGACAGCCGGGCCGACTTCTCCCAGAAGCACCGCCGTCACGGCGTGAACATGCAGGTCGTAGCCGATCCCGCGGGCAACCTGCTGTGGATCTCGCCCGCGCTGCCCGGCCGTACCCATGACCTGACCGCGGCCCGCGCCCACCGCATCATCCGGATCTGCGAACGCCAGGGCATCCCCGTCCTCGCCGACCGCGCCTACATCGGCGCCGGCCCCTGGGTGACCACACCCATCAGACGGCTCCCCGGCCGGGACCTCACCACAACCCAGCGAACGGTCAACCGGGCCCTGTCAGCGGCACGAGCACCGGTCGAACGCAGCATCGCAAGACTGAAGACCTGGCGCATCCTCCGCAAAGCCCGCTGCAGCCCCAACCGCATGACCGCCATCGCCGCAGCCATCCTCACCCTGGAGCGTCAACGCTGAAAATGCTCACTGTGCCCGAGGTCGGGCGGGGCGATCTGACGCATGCCGAGTGGGCACGGCTCGCGCCGCCGCTACCCGGTGACGAACGGCCGGTCGGACGGTGAAGCGTCCACCGCACAGTGATCAACGGAATCCTCTTCCGCCTGCGCACAGGTACGCCCTGGCGCCACGTGCCTTCGCAGTATGGGCCGTCGAAGACCGTCTATGAGCGTCACCGACGCTGATCGGGAGACGGCACTCGGGATGAGATCCTGCGCTCGCTCCTAGCGCACGCTGACGCCGAAGGCAGGATCGACTGGAGCATGGTTGGTATCGATTCCACCCCCGGTCGGGCCCATCGACACCTGGCCGGCGCACGCACGGCTCCCCCGCCCATCGCCGGCCCCGACGCCTTCGTCGCCCTCCCGGCTGCGCCGCACTGACGCTGGTCCCTGCACCGGGCTGCACCAGAAGAGAGAGGGTGGTCTACCGCGGGAAGGAGGCGCTTACGGTCGTTCCCCCAGAAGTACGGGAAGCCACCGAGGTCGCTGTGGCGAGCCGGTTGACCATGGGCCACCCGAAGCCTCCAGTTCCGCCGTCGAAGTCGGGGGTCCGCATGCGTGGGGCATGGGGGCTGGGGTCGTGCACGGCCACCTCGATGCCGTCCGGACAGGCGGCCAGGTCCAGGCTGCAGGTGCCGCCGCCGTGCCGCAGGGCATTGGTGACGAGTTCCGAGACCACCAGGACCACGGTGTCGGCGGCCTCGGACGCGAGCGTCGGCATGAGCCCGTCGAGGAAGGACCGGGCCCTGTCACGCGCCCAGGCGATGGAACCCCCAGGGTGGTCGATCGCGATGTCGACGCTCATCGTTTCCATCGGATTCCTCTGGTCAGCCGATCACGCATGCCCGTTCCTCCCCGCCCGCCGCATCTGCCCCCCGAAGCGGCTGGCAACCAGGCGCGACCGCTCTGCGCCCGACCTGCGTCACTGTCCGAAGCCGATTACCTCGCTGCCGAGCACACGAAAATCTACATTGGTCAGAGTAGACATTGGGTAGTGGCGTCGCTATGGTTTCTTCCGTAGCCGAGAAGGACAGCAGGGCCTGGCAGAGACGAACTGCCGGCAAGCAGTACCCGCAGTACAGGTAGTTGCAGTCCGCAGGACGGTGCGGCGGCGGAGTTTCGAAGCCAGGGTTGTTGCAGGACGGCGACGGGACTGGCAGCCGGACCGGGTGGCCCGCAGTGATCAGGGGCCGCCACGCGGGACCGCGGTCATGGTATGTGCGGTACCCGTGAGTGCGCAGTTCCCAGCAGTGAGGTAATGGAGCGGTATCCCTGGTGAAGGCGTCGGCTGCGGGCGCGCGCACCGGGAGGTTCGGCAGTGGGATTCCAAGCCAGAGCAGACGCAGGACGGGCGACGGGGCCGGCTGCCGGACAGTGGCGCTGTCACAGGCCGCTGAGCAGTTCGCATCACCAGCAGTACGCAGTACCCCGATGGTAGGTAGTTGATCACCGAGGGATGAACGGAGGAACGAAGCACCATCAGGATCGCCCGGACCGAAGTCTTGAGTCCGGGTACCGCAGGACATCGATAGTGAGGTGGTCTCCGGTCAAGCAACCGCGATCCCCGCACGCCCGACAGCAACTGGGTCGGGTACGCGGACACAGAAGGCCGGCGCAGTATCAGGGCCGGCATGTGGTGTAGAAGTTCCTTCGGGGCCCTGGTGCCAGTACGGCACCAGGGCCCCTCCACGTTCCACAGAGAGGTGCAGATGACAGCAGACGACTCCTACGGCCGTCTCGACGACGAGGACTACCCCGCCTACACGATGGGCCGGGCCGCCGAAACCCTCGGCACCACCCCCGCCTTCCTGCGGGCCCTGGGTGAGCACCGTCTGATCACCCCGCTGCGCTCCGAGGGCGGCCACCGCCGCTACTCCCGCTATCAGCTGCGCATCGCCGCCCGCGCCCGCGAACTCGTCGACCAGGGCATCCCCATCGAGGCCGCCTGCCGGATCATCGTCCTCGAGGACCAGCTCGAGGAAGCCCAGCGCATCAACGCCGAATACCGCCGCGCCGCTGGAGCGGCTGAGCCTCAGGCCGCGGCCTGAGGCCATGCGCCCAGACATAGGTCAACCTCGCCGCGCACAGGGCAGGGTGTGAGGCGTGAAGCGTTTCCTGTGGTGACAGCGGGTGCGGGCGTGTACCCTCCCCGTTAGCTGTCGTGGTTCGGATCTTCCCTTTGCCCATGCCTCCGGCGTGGGCTTTTTTGCTGTGCTGTGCCGCAGGAACCAGGGCGATCACCTCCGCCTCCCCCAACCGTGTGGGCGGCGTTCATCGACTGGAAGGCATGAGACATGGCTACGGGAACTGTGAAGTGGTTCAACGCGGAGAAGGGCTTCGGCTTCATCGCCCAGGACGGCGGCGGCCCGGACGTCTTCGCCCACTACTCGGCGATCAACTCCTCGGGCTTCCGTGAGCTCCAGGAGGGCCAGATGGTGACGTTCGACGTCACCCAGGGCCAGAAGGGCCCCCAGGCGGAGAACATCACCCCGGCCTAACCCTCCCCGCCTCCGCCTGCGGGCACCGAGATCGGCTCCGCTTTCCGACCGTCCGATAGCGGGCGACCCGAACGACGGAAGCCGGGCCGGCGTCCCAGAGGCAACGGACACGCACCGGACGAGGGCTGCGCGACTGCGCGCAGCCCTCGTCCGTCGTGATGCACCGCCGTCTCCCGCGCGGTCGCCCCACGGAGCAGCAGGCCGGATACCACCGCCATGCAAAGACGCCCAGCCTGCCTGACTGCTCGGTCGCTCGGACCGGGAAGCACACCAGGAACAGAGGCTACAGAGAGCAGTCAGCGGGGAGCTCAGGACGATCCCCGGGCTGGCCTGTATCCGGCGTTCCTGAGTCTGCCTGCCCCCAGCGGAGTGCAGGACCGAGACATGATTTCTACACTGTGATCCGCGCGAAGGCTGCGCGGTCAGCGACGCCGGCCGCCGCCGATACGGCGGTCGTCGGCCAGGCCGGTAAGCGGGCCGAACTCACAGGCAAGCTCGTTCCATGTCAGAACCTCGCCACAGCGGGCAGGGAACTCCTTCGGGTTGAACTCGGGCATGGTCCAGGTGCCGGTGCCCCGGTCCCGCAGCCACAGATCCCCGTCACCGTCGACCACAGTCGGCGGGACCGGAACGGGCTCGGCCTGATCAGTGGGCTCCCAGGTGACCCGGCCCGGGTGGGAAACACGGCGCAGCTCGGTGGTGGCCAGCCGCGCGGCCAAGTCACGGACGGACTCTTCGGCGTCCTTGACCGACGCGAGTCGGAACGCGTCGTCAAGTACGGGCAGGGCTGGATTCTTGCTGCGCTTTGAACTCATACGCTGACTACCTCCGATGGGGGGCGCCACATCCGTCATGGCACCCCATAGAGCAACACGGTATCCGAGGCGGAACTCACTGATGGTTTCAGAATGAGGTCCGGAAGCGGCGAGGACGTCGGTCGGTTGAAGCGAGGACCTGTCGGGGCTGCCCCATGCAGCTTTGTCTCGCGGCCTGACCCACGACGACCGGTGGCCGTACAGGCTCGCCCGTCCGGCCTACGCACCGTGCATAGTGTGCTCATGGATCGATTTGAACCGTTCCGACTTCTCTGCCGCTCCGTTGTGAGCTTTCAGGGAGGATGGGTCTCGTGCCCAAGAAGATTGATGCAGCCCTTCGTAGCCAGGCTGTGCGTCTGGTGACAGAGCATCGTGCGGAGTACTCCTCCGAGCGTGCACTGCACATCCAGGTCGCTGATTCCCTTGGTGTGTCCCGGGAGTCGGTGCGGCGGTGGGTGATGCAGTACGAGGTCGACGCCGGTCAGGCGGCGGGCGTGAGCACGGACGAGCGAGAGGAACTGCGCAGGCTGCGGGCGGAGAACAAGCGCCTGCGAGAGGTCAACGAGGTGCTGAAGTCGGCGACGATTTTCTTCGCGGGGGAGCTCGACCCCCGAAACCGCTGATCGTGGCCTTCACCGATCAGATGCGGGCCGCCGGCTATGCCGTCGAGTCGATCCTCACCGCCCTGGAACAGGCCGGCCTGAAGATCGCGGCACGAACCTTGCGCGCCTGGTGTGCCCCAGCCGGCCCGTCCAATGTGGCCGCGGCCCGAACCGTGACGGACGCCCTGGTCGAGGACGCGGTCCGCCGGATGGCCTTCACCACCAGCACGGCTGGCGAGCGTGTGCTGGCTCCCGAGGGGCTTTATGGCCGGCGCAAAATGCTGGCTCTCATCCGCCGCACCCTCCTGCCCGAGGCCGGCTTCGGCGCCGTCGACCGCGCCATGCGCTCGCTCAGTCTCAACGGTGTGGTTCGTGGCCGAAGACCCAGAACCACTATCCCCAATCCGACCGACGCGCGGGCGCCGGACCTGTTGGACCGCGACTTCACAGCACCGGCACCCAACCGGAAATGGATCACCGACTTCACCTACGTCCGCACCTATCAGTCCTTCACCTACGTGGCGTTCATCGTCGACTGCTTCTCCCAGAAGATCGTGAGCTGGCACGCCTCGGTCAAGCGAGACGTGGAGCTGGTCGATGCCCCTCTTCGGATGGCGTTGTGGCGCCGCACTCACGAGGGCAACCCCGTGGGACGCGACCAGCTCATTCACCACTCGGATGCCGGGTCGCAATACACGAGTGTGCGCTTCACCGAACACCTGAGCATCGAGGGCATCCGCCCCTCGATCGGCAGCGTTGGAGACGCGTATGACAACGCGCTGATGGAGACGATCAACGGTCTCTACAAGTCCGAGTGCATACGCACCAAGGTCTTCCACGACGGTCCCTGGAGAACGGTCTCGGACGTCGAGTACGCCACCGCCTCGTGGGTCGAGTGGTACAACAACCGGCGGCTGCACTCGAGTCTGGGCATGATCAGCCCCACCGAGTTCGAGGCAGCCCACTACGCTGGCACAGAACCACGAGCCGACTGATCACCGGCCAACAAACCACCGGCAGGAAAGTCGGAACGGATCGATTCGTGGGTCAGGGCCGCCTCGAATGGTGGGCCAATCACTCGACTTGCCTTGAAATGTACGACATCGACATCACCGTCACTGTCGATGCGGTCGGCAAGTGTTGGGCAGCCGGTCGGCATGTCAACGCCCTGGACACGACCCAGCGCGAGGGCTGGGACTTTCTCATGGAGATGGATCCCCACTTCTCCATTGCGTTTCCCGGCGAGGACCGCGGTGCCATCATGGTGCGAGTCGTCGAGGCAGAGGATGGAACCCTCACACTCACAGAGGCACCGGACTGGGACGGCTCTGGGAACGTCACCTTCGACCTCACCTGAGTTCAGCGTCCGAGGGTAAGGACCCGACTCGCTACCCTGCCACCCACTCCGGCGTGCCGCCCCTTACTGATCTTTCAGAATGAGGTTCGTAGGCGTCGCAAGCAGATGATGCTGCAGGCGAGTTGGAGCAGGCCGAGGTGGAAGTCGGCGCGTATCTCGTAGCGGATGCGGAGGCGTTTGAACTGGTGGAGCCAGGCGAAGGTCCGCTCGACGACCCAGCGGGTCTTGCCCAGCCCCGAGCCGTGCGGGACGCCACGTCGGGCGATCATCGGTTTGATGCCGCGGGCTCTGAGGATGCGGCGGTATTTGTCGTAGTCGTAGCCGCGGTCGGCGAACAACCGGCCCGGCCGATACCGCAGCCGCCCGCGAAGTCCGCGAATGCGGGGGATCAGGGCACCCCCCCATCAAGGCCGCCTGCCGCATCATCATCCTCGAAGACCAGCTCGAAGAAGCCCAGCGCATCAACGCCGAATACCGCCGCGTCGCTGGAGCGGCCGAGCCGCCGGGCTCGGCTTGAGGGTTCGACCGCCGTCGACATCGGCCGACGACGCGCCGCCGTGAACGCGCGCAGAACGAGCCGGTCGGTCTCCAGCACGTGAGGCACACCGCGATCGTGACCGGGCGGGCCGGGCCCGCCGTCGATTTCCGGCCGCCCACAGAGGGGACGCTCATGCCGCGAGGATCTCGGATCACCCGACCATGGCGCCCCACTCGTCGTGGTCAGGAGGCAGCGAGGAAGATCGCGATGTAGTGAGCGGTGAAAGCTGCCACTGTCAGCGCGTGGAAGACCTCGTGAAAGCCGAACCAACGGGGCGAGGGGTCGGGTCGCTGGAGGGCGTAGACGACCGCCCCCGCGCTGTAGAGAAGCCCGCCGACCACGATCAGACAGACCACGGCCACCCCGCCGCCGTGCAGGAATTCGGGCAGGTACCGCACAGGCGCCCAGCCCAGAGCCAGGTAGCAGGGGGTGTACAACCAGCGGGAAACTCCGACCCACAGAACGCGGAAGGCGATGCCGACCACAGCACCCGCCCACACGATCCACAGCAAGAAGGACCACTGGCCGCGGGAGAGCAGAAGCACGGCGAGGGGGGTGCAGGTGCCAGCGATGATCAAGAAGATGTTGGCGTGGTCGAGGCGGCGCAGAACAGCCTCACCGAGCGGTCCCCAAGTGCCAAGGTGATAGACGGCGCTCGTCCCGAACAGCAGCCAGGCCGTCACGGAGTACACGGTGCAGGCCAGCACGGCTCGTGGCGTCCCTGCAAGGCAGATGAGGACGATGCCCGCGGCAAGCGACGCCGGGACCATGCCGGCGTGAAGCCAGCCACGCAGTTTCGGCTTGATCGGCTCCATCAGATCAGCCGCCCGCTCCACCACGGACTCCCTTGCTTCTCCCGTCGGCGCGGAAGCAGGACAGGTGACTTCGGCGCCGTCCCGGGACACCGCGCCCCGTCCCGAAACGGACCCCTGAGTTTCTCTGGCAACCATGTGCACATGCTAGGAACCAGCCCGAAAGGACTACCAAAGGCCCTTCTCATCGCACATGGCCTGTCCAGTCGCATCACTGGCTTTAATCACGAGTCCTGGTTCTGGCACAACTCCCGTGAAGCCGTACCGGTCCTCGGCGTCCGGGGTCGGCAACCCTAGTGAACTGACAGGTCAGCCGCTCGTCCGGAGGCCGGCAAGGACCTGGTCGACGCGGTTTCACGGAAGTCGTGCCAGAGCCCCTAGAAGTGAACGAAGCCAGCAGACGACGTCCTCCGGCATCGCTGTCGGGAAGACCTCAGAGCGCCTTGGGGAGGGTCGGCCGCTCACGTTGGTGGAGAACTCGGAGATTGGCGAGGTGCTGGCACTGCTGTGGGGCCGCACGGCGGTAAACACCTGGAACGCCCGCCGCAGCGCCGTGTCGTCCTGGACGGGCTGGCGCTCCGCACGCGGCTAGGGCGTCTCTTTCGGATCTTGTCGGTCGAGTCCCGGCGGTGGGGTGCGGGATATGGCGGGGCCCCGGACGCAATAGCGTCCGGGGCCGGTCGGCGGGTGGGGTCAGTGGGCGGCGTTGGAGACTTCGGTGCCCTTGGGGGTCAGGAAGAACACGACGGCCGCCACACCGAGCATGAGGATGCCGCCGATGAGGCCGGCGCTCTGCAGGGAGTGGGTGAAGGCGTCGGTCGCCTGGGTGGCGAGGTCGGGCATGTGTGCTTCACCGGCGATGGTGACGGCGGCGCCGAGGGATTCCTCGGCCTGTCCGGCGAGGGCCGGGTCCGCCTGGTGGAGGGCGTCGAACTGCGGGCTGTCGGTGAACTGGGCGCGGAAGAGGAGGGCGGAGATGCTGCCGAGGATGGTGACGCCGAGCGTGCCGCCGAACTCGTAGGCGGTCTCCTCCAGCGCGCCGGCGTTGCCCGCCTTCTCGGTCGGGGCGCCGCCCATGATCATGGCCGAGCCGATGGCGAGGGCTCCTGTGCCCGCGCCGACGAGGCAGAGGGCGACGTTCATGTGGCCGAGGCTCAGGCTGTCGCCGATGAGGCGGAGGTAGAGCATGCCGACGCCGGCGAGGGCGAGTCCGCCGGCCAGGACGGCGCGGGAGCCGATGCGGCGGCTGAGGATGGGGGCGACGAGGGCGGACAGGGCGCCGGCGATGGCGATCGGCATCAGCCGGATTCCCGACTCGATCGGGCTGACGCCCTGGACGATCTGGAGCCACTGGGCGACCAGGAGCAGGGCGGCGACCATGGAGAACGTGGTGCCGAGCGCGGCGATGATGCCGGCGGAGAACTGCCGGCCCTTGAAGAGTCCCAGGTCGAGCAGGGGGTGGTCACTGCGCAGGCAGCGCCGCACGAACCAGGTGAGGGTGACCGCGGCGATGGTGAGGGCGGCCCAGGCCGAGGGCACGGCGAAGCTGGACTCCTCGCCGAACTGCTTGATCGCCCATACGAGGGTGACCATGCCGACCAGGGAGAGGACGGCGGCGAAGGCGTCCCAGCGGCCGGGGTTCGCCGCGCGGGACTCGGTCAGCAGGAACAGGGCCGCGACGATGCCGATGACCATGAGCGGCACGTTGACGAGGAAGGCGGCGTGCCAGGAGAAGTGGTCGAGCAGGAAGCCGCCGACCAGCGGGCCGACGACGGCGCCGAGGCCGGAGACGGAGGCCCAGATGCTCAGGGCGGTGGCGCGTTCCTTGGGGTCGGTGAAGATGACGCGGATCAGGGAGAGGGTGGTGGGCATGACCATCGCGCCGCCGACGCCCAGGAGCGCGCGGACCGCGATCACCTCGCCGGCGGTGTCGGCTGCCATCACGAGCAGGGAGGCGCCGGCGAAGACGGCGTAGCCGAGCATCAGCATGCGTTTGCGGCCCCAGCGGTCCGCGATCGCGGCGACGGAGACGAGCAGGCCGGCCAGGACGAGGGAGTAGGCGTCCACGATCCACAGCTGCTGGGCGGCGGTGGGGTGGAGTTCGGCGGCCATGTCGGGCAGCGCGATGTTCAGGATCGTCATGTCCATCGTGATGACGAGCAGGCTCGCGCTGAGCACCGCGAGCGCGGCCCAGCGCCTGGCGCGCGACAGCACGGGCGCGGGGCCGGGCGGGGTGGTGAGCGTGGTCATGACTACCGGCCCTTCGTCTCGTCCATGGAGAAGATCGCGCGCAGGGCCCGGGTGACGGTCTCGCGGGTGAGCGGTTCGTCGTGCAGGGCGGCGTGCATCATCGCCCCGTCGAGGTAGACCTCGGCCACGACGGCCCGCTCCCTGCCGACGTGCGCGGCGAGGAGGTCGGTCAGGCGGTCGGTCCAGCGCAGCGCGAGCGAGCGCAGGCTCGCGTCGGAGGCCGCCGCGGTGACGAGCGCCATGGTGGCGTGCACCTGCCGGGGGTCGGCGAGGAAGTCGTACATCGACGCGGCCAGGCACTCCGCCAGGTCCTCGCAGGACGCCAGCTCGCGCTCCATCCGGTCGAGGTAGAGGTCGACCTCGTCCCCGAGCATCCGCAGCGCCGCCCCGCGCAGGTCGTCGATCGACTCGAAATAGCGGGTGGTCGACCCCAGGGCCACGCCCGCCCGCGCGGCGACCGCCCGGTGCGTCAGCGTCGCCGCGCCCTGCTCGACGATCAGCTCCGCCGCTGCTTCCAGAATCGCCCGCCGCGTCGCCTCGGGGTCCCGCTTCCTCGGCCCGCGATCCGCCGCCGTGTGCGCGCTCATATCCGCCTCCACGCTAGTGAACATTTGTACATGTACTTTTGTACACCAGGATCCCGGGGGCGGCAAACGACACCCGCGGGACGGCCGGTCCCCTGGCTGGTCCCGCTCACCTCGATGCCGTCCCTTGCGCTCGTCTGTCACGTGGACCGCTGCCCGTCGTTGCTCCGGGCGTGTCGTCGAGTGACGCCCAGCGGGCGCGGACAGAGCCGTTGCTGCCGGACCGGGCGCCCAAGCGGGGGGCCGGTGGCGTGAGCACCGGCAGGTAATCGACGCCATCGCGTGGAAGTGCCGCACCGGGTCGCCGTGGGCGTGTCTGCCCGCGGAGTTCGGATCGTGGAAGGGCGTCTACACCAGGCTCCGGAACTGGGCGATCGACGGCACCTGGCAGCAGGTGTTCACCGCCCTGCTCGCCCAGGCCGACACAGAAGGCGACCTCGACTGGGTCGTCAGCGTGGACTCCACCGTCGTCCGCGCCCACCAGACCGCCGCCGGAGCCCGCAGGAACACGACTCCGGCCGGCGAACCTCCCCACCACGCGCTGGGGCGCTCGCGTGGCGGACTGACCCCCAAGATCCCCCTGGCGGCGGACGGCCGCTGCCGTCCGCTGTGCTTCCACCTCACGCCCGGACAGGCGGGTGACGCGCCCGCCTTCGAACACGTCATGGCTGCCTTACGAGTCCCCAGGCCGATCGGGCGGCCTCGCACTCTCCCCGCCATCGCGCTCGCCGACCGCACCTACTCGTCCCGGTCGATCCGCGCGCACCTTCGCAGACGCGGCATCCAAGCAGTGACTCCCCAGCCGGCAGACCAGATCGCGAACCGGAAACGACGAGGCAGCAACGGCGGCCACCCTCCCCACTTCGACCGCCAGGCATACCGACAACGCAACACCGTCGAACGAGCGATCAACCGCCTGAACAACTGGCGCGGCCTGGCCACCCGCTACGAGAAGACGGCAGCGATCTTCCAGGCAGGACTCCACATCGCAGCGATCTTCATCTGGTCCGCTCGATGATCCAAGAGAGACGCCCCAGTGCAACGACAGGTGGATCAGCGGCATAGGGG
>NZ_BNBS01000060.1 GCF_014656075.1 Streptomyces hydrogenans | reverse complement strand
GGGGCCGGGGCCGTACCCGACTCGGGGCGCGACGGACCGGCGGTGACCGGGGGCGTAGCCGGCGCGGGGCGCGGGGGCGCGGTCGCTGCCGGGCGCCGGGCCGGGGCCGTACCGGTTTCCGGGCGGGGGGTGCCGTTCGGCGGGGGCGGCGGGGGTGGGGTGAGGTGGGTGGTGAGGGAGGCCAGGGCGCTTTGGGGAGGGGGTGCGGGGGCCGCGGCGCGGGGGGTCCCGGGAGGGGGGAGGGTTTCTGTGACGCGGGGCGTGCGGGGGTTCTCTTCGCTGGTCATCCCGCCCCCTGCTCCCGCCGACAATGCCCGCCACTCTACGGGCTGTTCCCCGCCGCGCGGGAACCGAGGGGTACCGGCCCTCCTGACGGTCTGGCAAGCTCGGGCCATGACTCCCCGTGCCGCCGACCGGGCCCGGTACGACCGGGCCACCGCCGCTCTCGACGCGCCGCTGGCGCTCGTCGACCTGGAGGCGTTCGACGCCAACGCGGACGATCTGGTGCGGCGGGCGAACGGCAAGCCGATCCGGGTGGCGAGCAAGTCCGTGCGGTGCCGGGCGCTCCTGGAGCGGGTCCTCGCGCGGGACGGCTTCGCCGGGATCATGTCGTTCACGCTCGCCGAGTCGCTGTGGCTGGCGCGGGCCGGGTTCGACGACGTGCTGCTCGCCTATCCGTCGGCGGACCGGGCCTCCTTCGCGGAGCTGGCGCGGGACCCGAAGCTCGCCGCCGCGGTGACGGTGACGGTCGACGACGTGGCCCAGCTGGAGCTGATCGACGCGGCGCGGGCGGGCGGCACCGAGGAGGTGCGGGTCTGCCTGGAGATGGACACGGCGCTGCGGCTGCTGGGCGGCCGGGTGCGGATCGGGGCCCTGCGGTCGCCGGCGCGGACGCCCGCGCAGCTGGCCGAGCTGGCCCGGTCGGTGGTCCGGCGGCCGGGCTTCCGGCTGGTCGGGCTGATGGCGTACGAGGGGCACGTGGCGGGTGTCGGGGACGCGGTGGCCGGCCGGCCGCTGCGGTCCCGGGCGGTCCGGGCGATGCAGGCGGTGGCCCGCCGGGAGCTGGCCGAGCGGCGGGCGGCGGTGGTCGGGGCCGTACGGGCGGTGGCGCCGGACCTGGAGTTCGTGAACGGCGGCGGCACCGGCAGCGTGCAGCACACGGCCGCGGAGTCGGCGGTCACCGAGATCGCCGCCGGGTCGGGGCTGTACGTGCCCCGGCTCTTCGACGGCTACTCGTCCTTCAGCGGCCGGCCGGCGGCGCTCTTCGCGCTGCCGGTGGTGCGGCGGCCCGGCGTCGGGGTCGTCACGGTGCTCGGCGGCGGCTATCCGGCGTCCGGCGCGGCCGGGCGGGACCGGCTGCCCGTGCCGTACCTCCCGGAGGGGTTGCGCTACGACCCGCGGGAGGGGCCGGGCGAGGTGCAGACCCCGCTGCTCGGCTCGCCGGCCGACGACCTGCGGATCGGCGACAAGGTGTGGTTCCGGCACGCGAAGGCCGGCGAGCTGTGCGAGCGGTTCGACGCCCTGCGCCTGGTGGCGGGCGACCGTGTGGTGGACACGGTGCCCACCTACCGGGGCGAGGGCCGCACGTTCCTGTAGGGCCTACAGGGGCGTCACGTACGCGCCCGAGATGCCGCCGTCGACGAGGAAGTCGGCGGCGTTGACGAACGAGGAGTCGTCGCTGGCGAGGAAGGCGACGGCCGCCGCGATCTCCTCCGCCTCGGCGAACCGGCCGACCGGGATGTGCACGAGCCGGCGGGCGGCCCGCTCCGGGTCCTTGGCGAACAGCTCCCGGAGGAGCGGGGTGTTGACCGGGCCGGGGCAGAGCGCGTTGACCCGGATGCCCTCGCGGGCGAACTGCACGCCGAGCTCGCGGGACATGGCGAGGACGCCTCCCTTGGAGGCGGTGTAGGAGATCTGGCTGGTCGCCGCGCCCATGATCGCGACGAACGAGGCGGTGTTGATGATGGAGCCCCGGCCCTGGCGGCGCATGTAGGGCAGGGCGGCCTTGCAGCAGAGGTAGACGGAGGTGAGGTTGACGTCCTGGACGCGCTTCCACGCCTCCAGTCCGGTCTCCAGGATGGAGTCGTCGTCGGGCGGGGAGATGCCGGCGTTGTTGAAGGCGATGTCGACGGAGCCGTAGGTCTCGAAGGCGGTGCGGAACAGCGCCTCGACCTCCTCCGGGTCGGTGACGTCGACCTTGACGAAGGTGCCGCCGACGGCCTCGGCGGCCGCCTTCCCGGCCCGCTCGTCGATGTCGCCGCAGACGACGTGCGCGCCCTCGGAGGCGAGGCGGCGGGCGGTGGCGAGGCCGATGCCGCTGCCGGCGCCGGTGATGACGGCGGTGCGGCCGACGAGCCGGCGGCAGATGATCTCTTCGGTGGTCATGGTCAGCCTTCCGTGCTGATGAAGACGTTCTTGGTCTCGGTGAAGGCGGTCAGGGCGTCGGGGCCGAGTTCGCGGCCGAGGCCGGACTGGCGGAAGCCGCCGAAGGGGGTCCAGTAGCGCACGCTGGAGTGGGAGTTGACGGAGAGGTTGCCGGCCCGGACGGCGCGGGAGGCGCGCAGGGCGCGGCCGACGTCGCGGGTCCAGATCGAGCCGGAGAGGCCGTACGGGGTGGCGTTGGCCAGCCGGATCGCGTCGGCCTCGTCCTCGAAGGGGAGGACGACGGCGACGGGGCCGAAGATCTCCTCGACGGCGCAGGGGGCGTCCTCGGGGACGCCGGTGAGGACGGTCGGCGGGAACCAGAAGCCGGGCCCCTCGGGGGCCTTGCCGCGGACGGCCTCGGCGGTCTCGGGGACGTAGGAGCGGACCCGGTCGAGCTGGGCGCGGGAGATGAGCGGCCCCATCTGGGTCCGCTCGTCGAGCGGGTCGCCGACGACGGTCGCCTCGACGGCGGGGGCGAGCAGCTCCAGGAAGCGGTCGTGGACGGCGCGCTGCACGAGGATCCGGGTGCGGGCGCAGCAGTCCTGGCCGCTGTTGTCGAGGAAGGCCATGGGGGCGGCGGCGGCCGCGGCCTCGACGTCCGCGTCGGCGAAGACGATGTTGGGGCTCTTGCCGCCGAGTTCGAGGGTGAGGCGCTTCACCTGGTCGGCGGCCCTGGCCATGATCGTCTTGCCGGTGCGGGTGGAACCGGTGAAGACGATCTTGGCGACGCCGGGGTGCTCGACGAGGGCGTTCCCGGCGACCGGGCCCTCTCCGGGGAGCACCTGGAGGAGGTGCGCGGGGAGGCCGGCCTCCAGGGCGAGTTCGGCGAGGCGCAGGGCGGTGAGGGGGGTGGTCTCGGCCGGTTTGAGGAGGACGGCGTTGCCCGCGGCGAGGGCGGGGGCGAAGGCCCAGGCGGCGATCGGCATCGGGAAGTTCCAGGGCGCGATGACGCCGATGACGCCGAGGGGTTCGAGGAGGGTGACGTCGAGGCCGCCGGGGACGGGGATCTGGCGGCCGTTCAGGCGCTCGACCCCGCCGGCCGCGTAGTCGAGGAGGTCGCGGACGTTGCCCGCCTCCCAGCGGGCGTTGCCGATCGTGTGCCCGGCCTCGCGGACCTCCAGGAGGGCGAGCTCCTCGGTGTGGGCGTCGAGGACGGCGGCGAAGCGGCGGACCAGCCGGGCGCGGTCGCCGCGGGCGGCGGCGGCCCGGGCGGCCTGGGCGGCGGCGGCCCGGGCGACGGCCGCGTCGACGTCGGCCGGGGTGGCGGCGGGGACGGTGGCGACGAGTTCCTCGGTCGCCGGGTTCAGTACCCGGAGTTCGGTGGGCAAGGGGCTCGGTCCTCTCAGAGGCGTTCGAAGGAGCGGCGCAGTTCCCAGTCCGTGACCGCCGCGTCGAAGGCGGCGAGTTCGACGCGGGCCATGGTGCGGTAGTGGGCGACGACCTCGGCGCCGAAGGCCTCCTTGGCGATCTCGCTGGTCTCCCAGAGTTCGGCGGCCTCGCGCAGGGTGGTGGGGACGTGGGCGAGGTCGGCGGCGTAGGCGTTGCCGGCGCAGGGCGGGGGGAGTTCGAGGCCGCGCTCGATGCCGTGCAGGCCGGCGGCGACCATGGCGGCGACGGCGAGGTAGGGGTTGGCGTCCCCGCCGGGGACGCGGTTCTCGAAGCGGGTGGAGGGGCCGTGGCCGACGACCCGGAAGGCGCAGGTGCGGTTGTCGTGGCCCCAGGCGACGGCGGTGGGGGCGAAGGAGCCGGGCTGGAACCGCTTGTAGGAGTTGATGTTGGGGGCGAGGAGGAGGGAGAGGTCGCGGAGGGCGGCGAGCTGTCCGGCGAGGAAGTGCCGCATGGTCGCCGACATCCCGTGCGGGTCGTCGCCCGCCATGACGTTGGTGCCGGCCGCGTCCTGGAGGGAGAGGTGGATGTGGCAGGAGTTGCCCTCGCGCTCGTTGTACTTGGCCATGAAGGTGAGCGAGACGCCCTCCTGGGCGGCGATCTCCTTGGCGCCGGTCTTGTAGACGGCGTGCTGGTCGCAGGTGACGAGCGCCTCGTCGTAGCGGAAGGCGATCTCGTGCTGACCGGGGTTGCACTCGCCCTTGGCGGACTCGACGGTGAGCCCGGCGGCGGCCATCTCGTTGCGGATGCGGCGCAGCAGGGGCTCGACGCGGCCGCCGCCGAGGATCGAGTAGTCGATGTTGTACTGGTTGGCCGGGGTCAGGCCCCGGTAGCCGGCGTCCCACGCCTGTTCGTAGGTGTCCTTGAAGACGATGAACTCCAGCTCGGTGCCGACGTGGGCGGTGAGGCCGTGGGCGGCGAGGCGGTCGAGCTGGCGGCGGAGGATCTGGCGCGGGGCGGCGACGACGGGCGAGCCGTCGGCCCAGGTCAGGTCGGCGGTGACCAGGGCGGTGGCCTCGTTCCAGGGGACCCGGCGCAGCGTGGCGAGGTCGGGGCGCATGGCGAAGTCGCCGTAGCCGGAGTCCCAGGAGGACATGGCGTAGCCGTCGACGGTGTTCATCTCGGTGTCGACGGCGAGGAGGTAGTTGCAGCCCTCGGAGCCGTGGGCGAGGACCTCGTCGAGGAAGAAGGGGGCGGCGAAGCGCTTCCCCTGGAGCCGGCCCTGCATGTCCGGGAAGGCCAGGACGACGGTGTCGATCGCGCCGTCCGCCACGAGCGCGCGCAGCTCCTCGACGGTCAGCGGGGGTGTGCGGTCTGCCACGGGACGACTCTCCTCGTTCGGCTGCCGGGAGTCATAAGGTATGGGGCAAGACCATTGCTTGGGAAGCGTCAGGGGCAGGGGTGACGAGAAGTGATCCGTACGAGTGAACCGGCCGGGCCGGCCGACCGGTTGACGCCGGTCCTGCGCCCGGTCCGGGCCGGCAACGGCTTCGAGGAGGCCCTGGAGCAGCTCCTCCAGGTGGTCCGCCTGGGCCTGGTCCCGGACGGCGAACGGCTGCCCGCCGAGCGGGAGCTGGCCGACCGGATGGGGATCAGCCGGGTGACGCTCCGCGAGGTCCTGAAGGTGCTCCAGGAGCAGGGCCTGGTGGAGAGCCGGCGCGGCCGGTACGGCGGCACGTTCGTGCTGCCCCGCCCCCAGGACCCGGACGGGGCGGAGCTGCGCCGCCGGATCGCCGCCGTCGACATGGAGGACGCGCTGCGCTTCCGGGAGGTTCTGGAGGTCGGGGCGGCCGGGCTCTGCGCCGCGCACGGCCTGGACGCGGCGGGCGGGGAGCGGCTGCGGGCGGCGCTCGCGGCCACCCGTGACGCGCCGCCGGCCGGCTACCGGCGCCGGGACACGCTGCTCCACCTCACGCTGGCCGAGCTCTCCGGCTCCCCCACCCTGACCGCCCAGTACGCGGCGGTCCGCGCGACCGTCAACGACCTGCTGGACTGCATCCCGCTCCTCGTACGCAATCTGGAGCACTCCCAGCACCAGCACACCGCGCTGGTGGAGGCGGTCCTGGAGGGCGACGCGGACACCGCGCGCGAGGTGGCGCGGGAGCACTGCGCGGGGACGGCGGCGCTGCTGCGCGGCTTCCTGGCGTGAAAGGTACGTCCTCGGTCCATTGACGTGCGCGACGTCCTAGAGTCGGCGCACGTCCCGCGAGTCCCAGGAGGCAGCACCGTGACGAAGCCGCTCATCGGCGTGACGACCTATCTCGACCGGGCGCGCTGGGGGGTGTGGGACATGCCGGCGGCGCTGCTGGCCGCGCGGTACCCGCGGTACGTGCGGGAGGGCGGCGGTCTGGTCGCGATGCTGCCGCCGGACGGGCCGGGCGCGGCGGCCGCCGTGGTGGCCCGGGTGGACGCCCTGGTGGTGGCGGGCGGGGCGGACGTGGAGCCCGTGCGGTACGGCGCCGAGCCCGACCCGCGGACCGGCCCGCCGGCGCGGGAGCGGGACGACTGGGAGCTGGCCCTGATCGACGCGGCCCTCGCCTCCGGCACCCCGCTGCTCGGCGTCTGCCGGGGGATGCAGCTGCTCAACGTGGCCCTGGGCGGGACGCTGACGCAGCACCTGGACGGGCACGTGGGGGCGGAGGGGGTGATGGGCCTGCACCCGGTGAAGCCGGTGCCGGGGACGCTGTACGCCTCCCTCGTCCCCGAGCAGGCCGAGGTGCCGACCTACCACCACCAGGCCGTGGACCGGCTCGGCGCGGGGCTGGTGGCCTCGGCGTACGCGGAGGACGGCACGGTGGAGGCCGTCGAGCTCGATGAGCCGGCCTGGGCCCTCGGGGTGCAGTGGCACCCGGAGATGGGCGAGGACTTCCGGATCGTCCGGGGGCTCGTCCGGGCGGCGGCGGAGGCGACCGTACGCCGGTGAGCGGGGTGCGCGGGGCGGCCGGGGTGGGCGGTCCGGCCGCCCCGCGGTTCGGGGGCCGCGGTCAGGCGGCGGGGGTGGTGGCGGCGACCGCGCGGCGGCCGAGGACCACGTAGAGGAGGGTGGCGACGGCCATGCCGACCGGCAGCGAGAGGTCCATGCCGACCGCGGCGGCGACCGGGCCGGTGTAGACGCTGTCGACGCACAGGGCGCCCGCGGCGAGACCGCCGAACAGGGCGGTCGCGCCCGCCCCGTTGACGCCGCCGGTGTACCAGAAGGGGCTGCCGGGGGTCTCGTCGGCGAGGGCCGCGGCGTCGTAGCGGTTGCGGCGCAGCACGATGTCGGTGGCGTAGACGCACATCATCGGGCCGGTGAGGACGGTGATCACCTGGAGGGCGTTGCTGACGGTGTCCAGGAAGTTGGAGACGAGCAGCGCGTAGAGGGTGAGCGCGACGGCGACGGCCCCGTCGAAGAGGACGCTGACGGTGCGGCGGATCCGCAGGCCCACGGCCTGGAGGGCGAGTCCCGCGCTGTAGGCGGTGAGGGCGTTGATCGCGATGGTGCCGAGCACCAGGGACAGCAGGAACACCGGAACGAACCAGCCCGGCAGGATGGCCTGGAGCGCCGTCTGCGGGTCCGTCATGTCGACGGCGGTGGCGGCGAGGGCGCCGAGCGAACAGACCACGACGCTCGGCAGGAACGCGCCGAGCGCGGTCCACAGGGTGATCGCGCGCGGCGAGCTGTCGCGGGGCAGGTAGCGGGAGAAGTCGGCGCTCGTCGTGTACGAGAGCGGGCCCGAGGCGATCATCGTGGTGCCCGCGATCAGCACGGCCCACAGCGTGGGGCCGGAGAGCGGCTCGGCGGGGGCGTACGCGAGGTCGGCGTGGCGGAGGACGGCGACGGCGACGACGGCGAAGGCCGCGCTCAGGGCGAGCGTGATCGGCAGGTAGAGCTTGACGATCAGGGCGTGGCCGTAGACGGAGATGGTCAGCGTGAGGGCGGCGATGACCACCACGACCAGGGCCTTGACCGGGGTGTTCGCCGGGATGCCGGCCTTCTCCACGAGGGCGAAGGCGGCGGTCGCGGCGGCGGCCAGGTTGAGGGCGAAGTAGCAGACGGAGACCAGCCAGCCGCCGACCGCGTTGTTCACGCGGTTGCCGAGGACGCCGTAGAGGGCGCGGGTGACGACCTCGCTGGGCGCGCCCGCCGCCGGGCCCGAGGTGGCGAGCACGCCGGTGAGCACCCAGAAGAGGTTGCCGACCGCGATCACGCCGATCGCCTGCCACAGGGTGAGCCCCATGAGGACCAGCGCGCCGCCGATGACGAGGCTGAGGTAGTTGACGTTCGCCGCCGCCCAGACGGAGAAGAGCTCGCGGGGGTGCCCGTGGCGCTCGGCGTCCGGGATGTGGTCGATGCCGTGGGCCTCGACGCGGCCGGGCCGGTCACCGGCCGGCAGGGGTGCCCGCTCGCGCTCTGTCCCGGGGCGCGGGTCGGGGATCGTGGAAGCCATGCGGCCCTCCGGTGCGTGATTGCCCACCTGGTTGCTTATTGGTCGCACACTCAATAGCATCGCCGGTATGTCGTCAAGCGTCCAGCGCAAGCGAATCCGGAAATCACCCGAGGCCCGGCGGGCGGAGATCGTCGCGACCGCCGCGCGGATCGCCCTCACCGAGGGACTGGAGTGCGTCACCCTGCGGCGGGTCGCCGAGGAACTGACGGTCAGGCCCGGCCTGATCAGCCATTACTTCCCCTCGGCCGAGGATCTGGTGGCCGAGGCGTTCTCCGTCGCGGCCCTCGGCGAGCTGGACACCCTGCTGCCCCAGGAGCGCCCGGACGGCACCCCGGCGCAGTACCTGGCGCGCTACTTCGCGCTGTCGTCCGGCGAGGCCTACGACGACATCAGCCGCCTCTGGATCAACGCCCGGCACCTGAGCCGCTACCGGCCCGTCCTGCGGGACGTCGTCACGCGGATGGAGCTGGCCTCCGACGACCGGCTGGAGGCCCTGATCCTCGACGGCGTCGCCCGCGGCGAGTTCCGCACCGACGAGGCGCGGTCGGCGGCCATCCAGATCCTGGTCGTCCTCGACGGCCTCGGCGCCCACGCCAACTCGGACCGCACCGACCGCCCCGCGGCCGTGACCCGCCTCGCCCTCAGCACGGCGGAGCGCGCCCTCGCCCTCCCGCACGGCACCCTGGACGCCCCCGGCGCCACCGGCACCCTCCCGCTCGACTTCTCCCCCACGGAGGCGGCCGAGGCGGCGGTACCGCGCGCGGCGGCGCAGGCCGCGGAGGCGGCAGCGGCGGTGTCGGCACAGGCCGCGGCGCCGGAAGCGGCCGCCAGCACGGCGGCAGCCGGCGCCTGAGCTGCGGCGGGGCCTGGACTCCGCCCGCGCCCGACCTCCACCGGCGCCCTCCGGCGGCGCCGGGCCAGGCGGTGCCCCGACCTCGCCGGGTGCGGCCCCGGCCGCGCCCCGCGCCGGGGCGCCCGCCCCGGCGCGTACCGCGTCCACCCCCCTCTCGTACCACCACCGCAAGGAGTTCCACCGTGTCCAGCCGACTCGTCCTCCACTCCGCACGACTGCTCGATCCCGCCACCGGGGGCTTCCTCGCGGCGAGCGCGCTCGCCGTGGACGGGGAGGGGCGGATCGTCGCCCTCGGCGACGACCGTGAGGTGCGGGCGCTCGCCGGGGCCGCGACGACCGTCGTCGACCTCAAGGGCGCCGTCGTCACGCCCGGCCTCGTCGACGGGCACGTGCACCCCGTGACCGGCGCCGAGCTGACCGGCGGCCTCGACCTCTCCGGCTGCGCCGACCTCGGCGACGTACGGGAGGCGCTCGCGCGCGAGGTGCGCGGGCTCGGGCGGGGCGAGTGGCTGTTCGCGTGGGGGCTCGACCCGAACGTCTTCGGCGACGAGCCGGTCGGCGTCGCGCCCTTCGACGCCGTCCTCGACGGGGTGCCCGCCTTCCTGCTGCTCTTCGACGCGCACTCCGCGCTCGCCTCCCGCCGGGCCCTCGAACTCGCCGGGATCGACGGCCCGCGCACCTTCGCCCAGGCGTCCGCCGAGATCGTCTGCGACGCCGACGGGCGCCCCACCGGACTGCTCCAGGAGGACGCCGCCTGCGAGCTGGTCGAGCGGGTCGCCCCGCAGCCCACCCGCGCGGAGCGCCTGGAGCGGCTGGCGTCGGCGCTCGACGCCATGGCGGCGTCCGGACTGACCGGCGGCCACGTCATGGACGCCAACAGCGACAGCCTCGACCTCTTCGCCGAACTCGACGCCGCCGGCCGGCTGCCGCTGCGGCTGCGCGTGGCCCCCTGGTGCCAGCCCGGCACCGACGCGGACGGCGTCCGCGAGCTGATCGCCCTCCAGGGCCGGGGCGGCGACCTGTGGCGGGTCGCCGGCGTGAAGCTCTTCATGGACGGCACGATCGACAACGGCACGGCGTGGCTGGAGCGGCCCGACTGCCACGGCGAGTCCACCCACGCGTTCTGGCCGGAGCCGGAGGCGTACACGGAGATCATCGGCGCGCTGCACCGCGCCGGGGTGGCGACCGCGACCCACGCCATCGGCGACGCCGCCGTCCGGCACGTCCTCGACTCGGTCGAGAAGGCGCGGGCCACCGGCGGCGACCCGGCGGTACGCCATCGGGTCGAGCACATCGAGACCGTCCCGGACGACACCCTGCGCCGCTTCGCCGAACTGGGCGTGGTCGCCTCGATGCAGCCCACCCACTGCTGCGACTTCACCCGCGCCGACCACACCGACAACTGGTCCCGCCGGCTCGGCGAGGAGCGCGCCGGACGCGCCTGGCGCTGCCGTGACCTGGTCGACTCCGGGGCCACCGTGGTGCTCGGCTCGGACTGGCCGATCGCCCCCTTCCCGCCCCTGGGCGTACTGGCCGGCGCCGTGCACCGCCGCCCGTCCCGCGACCTGGCCCAGCCGCCGCACGGCCCCGAGCAGGCGCTGACCGCGCTGGAGGCGCTGCGCGGCCTCACGACGGGCCCGGCCCACGCGGCGGGCGAGGAGCGGCACGCCGGAAGCCTCGCCCTCGGCCACCGCGCCGACCTGACGGTCCTCGCCGCCGACCCGCTCACCACCCCGGCCGCGGACCTGCCGGACGTCCCGGTGCTCCTGACGACCGTGGACGGGCGCGTCACCCACCGGGCGCAGGGGCTGTAGGGGGTACCGGCCCCGGGCCCGCCCCACGCGTCACGGCGCGCGGGGCGAGGCCGGGCGACCGAGGAAGCCAGCCGAGTCGAGCGGGCCGAGCAGGCCGAGCGACGGTCTCTCAGCCACCCGGGCGGCCGTGGCGGCTCCCGGCTGCCGCGGTCAGGCCCCGGCGAGAACTCCCGCCACCACAGCCAGGCCAGACCAGGCCCCGATCACGCCTCCCCGCCACCACGGCCAGGCCCCGATCACGACCCAGGCCGCCCGGTGCACCGATCACGACCCAGGCCGCCCGGTCAGGCCCGGGTCAGGGAGAGGAGGTCGCGGGCCGGGCCGGTGGGGCGGTGGCCGGTGGGCCAGACGGCGCGGAGGTCGCGCCTGAGGTGGGCGCCGGCGACCGGGACGGCTACCAGGCGGCGGGAGGACAACTCCTCGGCGATCGCCAGTTCGCTGAGCACCGCCGGGCCCGCGCCGCTGACCGCCGCCGCCTTCACCGCGGTGGTGGAGGCCAGTTCGAGCAGCGGCCGGGCCAGCCCGCCGTGCCCGGCGAGGGCCGCGTCGAGGACCTGCCGGGTGCCCGAGCCGTGCTCCCGCAGCACCAGCGGGGTACCGGCCAGCTCGGCCGGGTCGATCGGCTTCCGGCGGCGGGCCCACGGATGCGAGGGCGCCACGACCACGGCCAGCCGGTCGTGGGCGACGACCGTGCCGTCGAGCCCGTCCGGTACGGCCAGGCCCTCGACGAACCCGAGGTCCGCCTCCCCCGCGAGCAGCCGTTCCGCGACCACCGCCGAGTTCCCCGCCTGGAGCGACACGGCGGTGTCCGGCCGCTCCGCGCGCAGCGCGATCAGCCAGCCCGGCAGCAGGTACTCGGCGATCGTCATGGAGGCGACCACCCGCAGCCGCGAGTCCCGCCGCCCGCGCAGCGCCTGCACCCCCGCGTCGAACGCCTCCGCCGACTCGACGATCCGCCGCGCCCAGTCGGTGACCAGCGCGCCCGCGTCGGTGAGCCGGGAGCCGCGCGGCGAGCGGTCGACGAGCGCCACGCCGAGCTGCCGCTCCATGGACCGGATCCGGCTGCTGGCCGCGGGCTGGGTGATGCCCACCTCGCGGGCGGCGGCGCCGAGGCTGCCGTGCCGGGCGACGGCGAGGAGCAGTTCGAGGGCGCCGAGGTCGGGCACGCGGTGCGAGAGGTGCGCGGTCACGGAACCGGAGGCCGTACCGGCACCGGAGGCGGTACCGCCCGAGCCCGCGCCCGTGACCCCACTGCCGCCGGCCGCCGCGATCGCCCGCGCGGCCGTCCGCCGCTCAGCGGCCCCCGAGGCCTCGGAGGCCCCGGAGGTCCCGGAGACGCCGCCCCCGCCCGCCCCGATGCCCCGCTCCGTCGGCCCCGCGCTGTCGTCCCGCTCCCTGCTCATAAAGCCAGCTTATGACGTCATAGCCACATGATCCCTGGTGGGGGCCCTGACCAGGGGAGACGGTGGAGCCATGGCAAGCCTCGCACCCTCCGGCCCCCTCGTCGGCGCCACCGCGCCCGACGTCCGCGTCTCCCGATCGGTCCGTCACCTCGGACCGAACTGGTACGCCTCCGTGATGGGCACCTCCGTCGTCGGCACCGCGGGCGCCGCGCTGCCCGTCGCCGTGCCCGGTCTCCGTACCGTCTGCACCGCCGTCTGGGCGCTGTCGCTCGCGATGCTGCTGACCCTGCTCGCGGCCCGGGCCGCGCACTGGAGCCGCCACCGCGACCAGGCCCGCGCCCATCTCCTCGACCCGGCGATGGCACCCTTCTACGGCTGTCTGTCCATGGCGCTGCTCGCCGTCGGCGGCGGCACGCTGACGCTCGGCCGGGACTGGATCGGACTCCCGGCGGCGGTCGCCCTCGACACCGTCCTGTTCACCGCCGGCACCGTCGTGGGCCTCGTGGCGGCCGTCGCCGTGCCCTACCTGATGGTGGTCCGGCACCGCATCGAGCACGCCTCCCCCGTCTGGCTGCTGCCGGTCGTCGCGCCCATGGTCTCCGCCGCGCTCGGCCCGCTGCTCCTCCCCCACCTGCCCGAGGGACAGGCCCGGCAGACCCTCCTCCTCGCCTGCTACGCGATGTTCGGGATCAGCCTGCTGGCCACCCTGGTGATGCTGCCGCTGGTCTTCGGCCGGCTGGTCGTCACCGGACCGCTGCCGCTCGCCCTGACCCCGACCCTCTTCCTCGTCCTCGGCCCGCTCGGCCAGTCGACCACCGCCGCCAACGCCTTCGCCGACTCCGCCGCCGGCGTGCTGCCCGAGCCCTACGCCCACGGCTTCGGCGCCTTCGCCGTCCTCTACGGCGTGCCCGTCATGGGCTTCGCGCTGCTGTGGCTGGCGCTGGCCGGGGCGATGGTGGTGCGGGCCCGGCGCGCGGGCATGGGCTTCGCGATGACCTGGTGGGCCTTCACCTTCCCCGTCGGCACCTGCGTCACCGGCGCCGAGGGTCTCGCCCGGCACACCGGACTCGAAGCCTTCCGCTGGCTGGCCGTCGCCCTGTACGTCCTCCTGGCCGCGGCCTGGCTGGTGGCCGGGGTCCACACCCTGCGCGGCCTGGTCAGCGGAGCGCTGCTCGCAGGGCCCGCCCCAGCAGCCGCGGCGCCCGCGTCAGCGACGGCCCGTACCAGGTGAGCATCCGCCCGTCGACGAGCGCGGCGGCGGTCCCGGGGAACGCCTCGGGGCCGTCGTCCGCCGTGAAGCGGTACGGCTCGTCCGGGAGGACCACCAGGCGCGGTCCGGCCGCGGTCAGCTCGGCGAGCGGCACCTTCGGATAGCGCTCCTCGTGGTCCGCGTACAGGTTGCGGACCCCGAGGCGGGCCAGCAGGTCGCCGGCGAAGGTGTCCCGGCCGAGCACCATCCAGGGCCGCCGCCAGATCGGCACGACGGCGGTGACGTCCTCCCCGACCGGTTCGACCGCGTCCCACTCCTCCTCCGCCTCCGCCAGCCAGCGCGGACGGCGGGGCGCGCCGCAGGCGGCGAGGACGTCCCCGAGGACGTCCAGCCCCTGGTCGAGGGTGCGGACCTCGGTCACGAGGACCTCGGCGCCGGCGGCCCGCAGGGCCTCCAGGTCGGGGGCGCGGTTCTCCTCCTCGTTGGCGAGGACGAGGTCCGGGCGCAGCGCGAGGACCGCGGGCACGTCGGGGTTCTTGGTGCCGCCGATCCGGGCGACGTCGAGCCCGGCGGGATGCGAGCACCAGTCGGTGGCGCCGACGAGCAGCCCGGGCGCGGTGACGGCGACGGCCTCGGTCAGCGACGGGACGAGCGACACGACCCGGGGCGTCCGCCCCCTGAGCCGGGTCACTCCTCCTCGACCTCGACGTGCTCGGCGACGGCGACGACCAGCAGGCGGGTGCCCGGCTCGGTGGCGCGCCAGCGGTGCCGGACGCCGCCGGAGAGGTACAGGGTGTCGCCCCGGCCGAGCCGGTGGGCGCGGCCCTCGGCCTCGACCTCGGCGGCGCCGTCGGCGACGTACAGCAGCTCGTCGTTGCGGTGCTGGAACTCGCGGCCCGCGTCCTGCTCGCCGGTGAACTCCAGAGCGTGCAGCTGGTGCCGTCCGCGGACCAGGCGCCGCACCCCGTCGGGCAGGTCGGCGGTGCCCTCGTCGGCGCGGACCACGTCGACGGTGCGGGCGGCCTCGGCGGCGGCGAGGAGTTCGGCCGCGCTGGTCTGGAGGGCCTCGGCGACCAGTTCGAGGGAGCGGCGGCTGGGGCGGGCGCGCTCGTTCTCGATCTGGCTGAGGAAGGGCACCGAGAGGCCGCTGCGGGAGGCGACGACGGCCAGGGTGAGCTGGAGGGCCCGGCGGCGCCTCTTGACGGCCGCGCCCACGCGGGGTGCTTCCTTCTCGTCCATGGCGGCTCCCTCCCTCTGCTGGCTGCCTCGTCGCGTACCGGCCGGTTATCCGAACCTTACGCAGCTTTGGGCCGGGGTTTCGCGTCGTGGCGGAAAGGGTGCGGGAACGAGACGCGGAAGGGGGCGGCCGCCGAACACGTTCGGCGACCGCCCCCTTCCGGCGGGTGAGGTCCGTCCTACTGCGGGGCGAGCCGCTCCGCGAGGCCGGGCCGGGCGTCGAGCCAGGTCCGGACGGCCTGCTGCTCCTTGCCCTTGCCGGTCTCCTGGATCTCCGCCTCCAGGCCCGTGAGCTCCTTCTCGGTGAGCTTGAAGTCCTTCAGCCAGGCGCCGACCTCGGGGTTGTCCGCGCCGAAGCCCTTGCGGGCGAGGGTGTGGACGCCGTCGCCCTCGCCCCACACGCCCTTCGGGTCGGCGAGCTTCGTCAGCTCGTGGGCGGAGTAGGCCCAGTGCGGCGACCAGAGGGTGACGACGACCGGTTCCTTCCGCTCGTACGCGCGCTTCAGCTCGGCGAGCATGCCGGGCGTCGAGCCGTCGACGACCTCGTACTCGCCCTCCAGGCCGTACTCCTTGAGCACCTTGTCCTTGAGGATGCCCATCATCCCGGCGCTGGGCTCGATGCCGACGATCCGGCCCTTGAAGCGGTCGCCCTTGCCCTTGAGGTCGGCGAGGGACTTCACGTCCTTCACGTACGAGGGGACGGACAGCTCCAGGGAGGTCGGGCCGTACCAGGAACCGAGGTCCTCCAGCTTGTCGCCGTACTTCTCCAGGTAGGAGGCGTGGGTGACGGGCAGCCAGGCGTCGGTCTGGAAGTCGAGCTGCCCGCCGGCCAGGCCGGTGTAGAGCGCGCCGGCCTCCAGCTGCTTCGTCTCCACCTCGTAGCCGCGGCGCTCCAGGAGCTCCTTCCACAGGTAGGTGGAGGCGATGCCCTCGTCCCAGGGGATGTAGCCGATGCTGATCTTCTTGCCGTGACCGGCGCCCGCGCCGGCGGCGGACGTCGAGGTGGCGCCGGAGCCGCCGAGGAAGCCGGAGCCGCCCGCGACGAGCGCGAGGACGACGATGCCGACGAGCGCGGTGACGGGCTGCGGGCGGTGCGCCCACAGCTGCGCGGTGCGGCGCCGGGCGGTCGCGGCGCGGGCCTTCGCGAGGGCGCGGCGGCCGAGCGGGGAGACCTGCCGGCCGAGCGCGCCGGTCATCCGGTCGAGGTACATGGCGAGGACGACGATGGAGACGCCCGCCTCGAAACCGAGGCCGATGTCGACGTTTCCGATGGCCTTGTACACGGCGCCGCCGAGCCCGCCGCCGCCGACCATGCCGGCGATGACGACCATGGAGAGGCCGAGCATGATGACCTGGTTGACGCCGGCCATGATCGTCGGCACGGCGAGCGGCAGCTGGACCCGCAGCAGGGTGTCGCGCGGGGTGGTGCCGAACGCCTCGGCCGCCTCGACGAGTTCGGCGTCGACCTGACGGATGCCCAGCTCGGTCATGCGCACGCCGGGCGGCAGCGCGAAGACGATGGTGGCGATGATGCCGGGGACGACTCCGACGCCGAAGAAGATGATGCCGGGGATGAGGTAGACCATCGCCGGCATGGTCTGCATGAAGTCGAGGACCGGCCGCAGCACGGCGCTGACGGTCTTCGACCGGGCCGCCCAGATGCCGAGCGGGACGGCGATGACCAGGGTGACGAGGGTGGCGACGAGGACCAGCGAGAGCGTCGCCATCGCCTCGTCCCACAGCTGGACGGAGTCGACGAGCGCGAGGCCGGCGAAGGAGAGGGCACCGGCGGCGAGACCGCGCAGCCACCAGGCCACGACGGCGAGGATGCCCGCGAAGAGCAGCGGCTGCGGCGCCGACAGGACGGCGTCGATGCCGTCGTAGAGGCCGGTGATGCCCGTGCTGATGGCGTCGAACAGCCAGGAGAACCGGGACTGGAGCCAGTCGACGGAACCGTCGACCCAGGAACCGAGGGGCAGCTCAGGCATGCGCGGTCACCTCCTCGGCCGAGAGCCCGCCCATCACGGCGAGAAGCCTCTCCTTCTGTACGACTCCGAGGGTCGCCCCGCCGGCGTCCCGGACGGTCACCGGGTGCGGGCCCGCCGCGGCGAGCGCGCACAGGTCGGCGAGGAGCGTGTCGGGGCCCGCGACCGGGGCGTCCGGGTCGGCGGGGCCGTCGGACGCCGTCATCACGGCGGAGGCGGTGAGCACGCGGGAGCGGTCGACGTCCTGGATGAAGGAGGCCACGTAGTCGTCGGCGGGCCGGACGAGGATGTCCTCGGCGGAGCCCAGCTGCACGATCCGGCCGCCGCGCATGACGGCGACGCGGTCGCCGATGCGCATGGCCTCGTTCAGGTCGTGGGTGATGAAGACGATGGTCTTCTTCAGCTTCTTCTGGAGCACCAGCAGCTGGTCCTGCATGTCGCGGCGGATCAGCGGGTCGAGGGCGCTGAAGGACTCGTCCATGAGCAGCAGGTCGGCGTCGGTGGCGAGCGCCCGGGCCAGGCCCACGCGCTGCTGCATGCCGCCGGAGAGCTCGTCCGGCCAGGACTTCTCCCAGCCGGCCAGGCCGCACAGCTCCAGCGCCTCGGCGGCGCGCTTCTCGCGCTCGGCGCGCGGGACGCCCTGGACCTCCAGGCCGTAGCCGGCGTTCTCCAGGACGGTGCGGTGCGGGAAGAGCGCGAAGTGCTGGAAGACCATGCTGATCCGGCGGGAGCGGACCTCGCGCAGCGCGCGGGGGGAGAGCGCGGTGAGATCGTCGCCGTCGAAGAGGACGCGGCCCGCGGTCGGTTCGAGCAGGCCGTTCAGCATGCGCAGCAGGGTGGACTTGCCGGAACCCGAGAGGCCCATGACCACGAAGATCTGACCCGGTTCGACCACGAACGACGCGTCGACGACGGCGGCGGTGACGCCGTCCTCGCGCAGTTCGTCGCGGTCGGCGCCGTTCACGAGCGCGCGGACGGCCGCGGTCTCGTCGGCGGGGCGTCTGGCGAACACCTTGAACAGGTGGTCGGCCTGGAGCCTGGACACATTCACCTCACGGATAGCAGGGAAAACGGCCCGCCACCCCCGCGACCGGGCCGTTGGAGCGGGGCGGGATCTGCCCGCGACACCCGTCGCGTACGGGGCCCATTGCTCGGGGCCCCTTACCGGGTCCGCTCCGGGCACGCGCCTGCCCCGGGCCCAGGGGGGCAAACGCAAAGGTGACGGGGGTCACGAGCGGGTGGTGGGGGCGGGGCGGTCGGAGAGGGTGCTGGGGGTGGGGCGGTCGGCGGGGGTGGCGGCGGTCGTCAGGGGTGGGGGTGGTCGGCGGCGCACAGGGGGGGCGACGGGGCGCGGGTGGTCGGCGGGCGTGGGGGTGGTCGGCGGGCGTGGGGGTGGGCTCGCTCGGCGAAGCCGGGTACGGGGCGTCCGCTCCCGCGGCGGGTCCGGGGACGTCGGGCCGGGTACGGGGCGTCCGCCGCCGCGGCGGGTCCGGGGACGTCGGGCCGGGCGCTGTCGGTGGGGTGCGGCATGATCGGGGGGTGACGCGACGCCTGATGCTCCTGGACACCGCCAGCCTCTACTTCCGCGCGTACTTCGGCGTGCCGGACTCGGTCCGGGCCCCGGACGGGACGCCGGTGAACGCCGTGCGCGGGCTGCTCGACTTCATCGGCCGACTGGTGCACGACCACCGGCCGGACGACCTCGTGGCCTGCTGGGACGACGACTGGCGGCCGCAGTGGCGGGTGGACCTCATCCCCTCCTACAAGGCGCACCGGGTCGCCGTCGAGACGGAGACCGGACCGGACGAGGAGGAGGTCCCGGACACGCTCTCCCCGCAGGTGCCGGTGATCGAGGAGGTCCTCGCGGCGCTCGGCATCGCCCGGATCGGGGCGGCGGGCTACGAGGCGGACGACGTGATCGGCACGCTGACGGAGCGGGCGAAGGGCCCGGTCGACATCGTCACCGGCGACCGCGACCTCTTCCAGCTGGTCGACGACGCCCGGGCGGTCCGGGTGCTGTACCCGCGCAAGGGCGTCGGCGACTGCGACCTGGTGGACGACGAGCTGATCCGTACGAAGTACGGGGTGCGGCCCGGCCAGTACGCGGACTTCGCCGCCCTCCGCGGCGACGCCAGCGACGGCCTGCCCGGCGTGAAGGGCATCGGCGAGAAGACCGCCGCACAGCTGATCACCGAGTACGGCGACCTGGCCGGCGTCCGGACGGCGGCCGAGGACCGCACCTCCCGGCTCACCCCCGCCAAGCGGCGCGGGATCGTGGAGGCGGCGTCCTACCTGGACGTGGCGCCGACGGTGGTCCGGGTCGCGCGCGACGTGCCGCTCCCCGACTTCGACCCGGCCCTCCCCGCGGCCCCCCGCGACCCGGTCGCGCTGGACGCCCTGGCGGCCCGCTGGGGCCTGGGCGGGGCCGTCGGCCGGCTCCTCGCGGTGCTCGCGGGCGGCCGCGCGGGGGCGTGACCGACCGGGGGCGCCGACTGACGCGACCCGCCCGGGGATGCTAACTTAGGCATACCTAAGCTACTGGCGTGCCCGGGCCCCGGGCACGCCGAGGCGCTGGTGTGCCTCACCGCATCACCCCCAGGCAGTCAGGAGAGTCCGCCGTGGCAGAGCAGCCGGCCCGCAAGGCCCCCAGGGCCACCGAAGCGCTCGTCGTGCGCACCGAGCGGATCACCCCGCACATGGTGCGCGTCGTGCTCGGCGGCCCGGGGCTGGACGGTTTCGACGCCGACACCTTCACCGACCACTACGTGAAGCTGCTCTTCGCCCCCGAGGGCGTCTCCTATCCGGAACCCTTCGACATGGAGCGCATCCGGGCCGAGTACCCGCGCGAGCAGTGGCCGACCACCCGCACGTACACGGTGCGCGCCTGGGACCCGGTCCACCGCGAGCTGACGCTGGACTTCGTGGTCCACGGCGACGAGGGCCTGGCCGGCCCCTGGGCGGCCCGCGCCCAGGTCGGCGAGACGGTACGGTTCCTCGGCCCCGGCGGCGGCTACGCCCCGGACCCGGCGGCGGACTGGCACCTCCTCGTCGGCGACGAGAGCGCGCTGCCGGCGATCGGGGTGGCCCTGGAGCGGCTGCCCGCGGGCGCCCTCGTGCACGCCTTCATCGAGGTCGAGGACGCGAGCGACGAGCAGAAGTTCGCGACCGAGGCCGGCATCGAGGTGACCTGGCTGCACCGCGCCGGCCGCCCGGCCGGCGCGGCGCTCGTCGAGGCCGTCCGCGCGCTGGACTTCCCGGCGGGCGACGTGCACGCCTTCGTCCACGGCGAGGCGGGCTTCGTGAAGGAACTCCGCCGCCACCTGCGCATGGAGCGCGGGGTGGAGCGCGAGCGCCTGTCCATCTCGGGCTACTGGCGCCTGGGCAAGACGGACGAGGCGTGGCGCGCGATCAAGCGCGAGTGGAACGAGCAGGTCGAGCGGGAGCAGGAGCCCCCGCAGGCCGCCTGACCGACAGGCGTCCGACCGACAGACATCCACCGGGAGGGGTGGGGGGGCCGACGGGCCCCTCCACCCCTCCGTCGTCCGCTCCCCCGGGCCTACTCCTTCTCCTTCTCCCCCTCCGTCCCCTTCTCCCCCTTGCCGCCGAAGAGGCGGTCCGAGGCGTCGATCTGGGCGAGGCGGCGGAGCGCAGCGAAGAGCGCGTCGCCGAGGACCGTGCCGACGGCGACGCTCTCGACCAGCTCCTCGCGGACCACGTGCCGCCCCACGTACTCCAGGTCGGCCCGGGCGACCCGCTCCGCCGCGTCCGCGTAGTCGTCGAGGACCTCGGCGAACCGCTCGTGGCCGACGGCCCCGAGCGCGGCGAGCGCGACGGCCAGCGCCTCGGCCGCCAGGCTGCCCGGGAAGCAGCGCCACTCCCGCTCGCGGATCAGCGCGTCGACCCGCTCGCGCGCCTCGACCAGCCCGCCGTCCTCCTCGCCGTCCCCCTCCTCGCCCTCCGCGGGCTCGCCGCCGTAGCGGGGCACCATGCGCTCGGCCGCCTCCCCGAGCAGCGCGTGCACTGGCCTCTCGGGGTCGTCGACGGCGGTGATCACCTCGCGCACGGCCGCCACGGACAGCCCGCCGACGTCCATCAGGGCGCGGATCAGGCGCAGCCGCCGCACGTGCGTCTCGTCGTACGCGGCCTGGTTCGGGCTCGTCAGCCGGCCGGCCGGGAGCAGCCCCTCCCGTACGTAGAACTTGATCGTGGGCACCGAGACCCCGGTCCTGCGGCTCAACTCACCGATGCGCACCGCGCGTTCACCTTTCCCTGGCACTCCCGGCCTTGCCGGACACCCCTCCATCATAGATAGTGGCACTATCAGATAGCGGCAAGCACCACTATCCATATCGACTACGGGGGGATCCGTATGTCCACGCGCATATCCACGCCCGACCCCGTGCCCGCCTCCGCCTCCGCCTCGAACTCCCCGCCCCCGAGCGGCCGTCCGCACCGCCCCCTCCTCTGGTTCGCCGCGGCGATGGCCGTCTTCGCGGTGATCAGCGCGGGCGGGATCCTCTTCGACGACCGGACCCTCGTCGGCGCCGCGATCTGGGCGAAGCCCTTCAAGTTCGCGGTCTCGTTCGTCGCCTACGCGCTGTCACTCGCCTGGATGCTGAGCCTCCTCCCGCGCGGCCGGCGGCTCGGCTGGTGGGCCGGCACCGTCGTCACGGCCGCCGGCGTCCTGGAGATGGTGCTGATCACCCTCCAGGTGGTCCGCGGCAGGCAGAGCCACTTCAACCAGGAGACCCCCTTCGACGCCGCGGTCTTCCAGGCCATGGGCCTCACGGTGGTCATCCTCTGGCTGGGCGCCCTAGCCATCGCCGTCCTCCTGCTCCGCGCCCGCTTCCTGGACAGCGCCACCGCCTGGGCGGTCCGTCTCTCCTCCCTCATCGCCCTCGCGGGCGCCGCCGTCGGCTTCCTGATGGTCCAGCCCACCCCCGACCAACTGGCCGCCACCGACCCGCCCGTCGTCGGCGCCCACAGCGTCGGCGTCCCGGACGGCGGCCCCTCCCTCCCCGTCACCGGCTGGGCGTCCACCGGCGGCGACCTGCGCGTCGCCCACTTCTTCGGCATGCACGCCCTCCAGCTCCTCCCCCTGCTCCTCCTCGCCCTGACCGCCCTGGCCCCCCACTTCCCCCGCCTCGCCGACCCCCGGGTCCGCCTCCGCCTGACCCTCACCGCCGCGACCGCCTACGCCGCCACCTTCGCCCTCCTCACCTGGCAGGCCCTCCGAGGCCAACCCCTCCTCCACCCCGACACCACCACCCTCACCGCGGCAGCCCTCGTCACCACCACGACCGCACTCGCCACCTTCCTCTCCCTCCGGGGGCCCTCCCCCTCCCCCACCACCCCCTCCCCCACCCACCCCTGATCCGCACCCCACACCCAGCACACCCCACACCCACCGCCCACCCCAGCGCACCCCACACCCACCCAACCCCGGCCCTCGGCGCCTACCCTGACGCCATGACCTCCCCCGACCGCGCCACGGGCGCCGTCCTCGGCTCCGCCGTCGGCGACGCCTTGGGCGCGCCCTTCGAGTTCGGCCTCCCCGGCGGGTTCCGGGCCCGATTCCCGGACGGTGTCGGAGAGTTGTGCGGGGGTGGCGGCTGGGATCCGGGCGAGGCGACCGACGACACGCAGATGGCGGTGCTCGTCGGCGAGTCACTGCTCGAACGGGGTGGTCTCGACCTCCCCGACGTGTTCGACCGCTTCCGTCGGTGGGCGGCGGCCGACCCCAAGGACATCGGGCTGCTGACGGAGCGGGTGCTGCACAGCGGCGACGCATGGGACGTGGCGGCCGCTCTGGACTTCCAGGTGGAGGGGCGGGGTGCCGGCAACGGTTCGCTGATGCGGGCCTCCACGTCCGCCGTCCACTTCGCCACCGCGGGCCGGGCGGCCACGATGGACGCCGGCCGTCGGCTCGCCGCCCTCACCCACGGGGACCGGGCCGCGTGGGAGGGCACGGCCCTCCTGCACGAGCTGGTCCGCGCCGCCCTGCTCGGCGAGGACCCACTGGCCGCCCTGCCGGAGGCCCTCGCGGAGGTGGCGTCGGATCAACGGGAACGCTGGGCCACCGTGCTGGACCCGGGCTGGCGACCGGAGGACGCCACGGAGTTCAACGGCGCGGTGTGGCCGTGCCTCGGCTCCGCGGTGTGGGCGCTGCGCACCACCGCCTCCTTCGAGGAGGCCCTGGCGGCCGCCGTCGATCTCGGCGGGGACACCGACACGGTGGCGGCCGTCACCGGCATGCTGGCCGGTGCCGTCCACGGCGCCGGGGCCATCCCCGACCGCTGGATGTCCGCGCTGCACGTGCCCCTCCCCGGATTCGGCGACCGGGTCCTGCGCGCGGACGACCTCCGGGAGCTGGCACTCGCCCTGGCCTCAGCGCCCGCCGCCTGATTCCGGCGGCGCGGTCACACCGTCACGACCGTCCCTCGCTCCCGCGCGCCCGCACCCGCGCCCGTACCTCGCGGTCCGGTTGGAGGGTGAGGCTCGGGACGGGGCGTATCTCCTCGGGTTCGACGTCCAGGTCGTAGCGGCGGGCCAGGACGGCGAGGACGAGGACGGCTTCGACGAGGGCGAAGCGGGTGCCGAGGCAGACGCGGGGGCCGCCGCCGAAGGGGTACCAGGCGTATTCGGGGATCTTCTCCGCCGGTTCGGCGTCGTCGTCGGCGAGCCAGCGCTCGGGGCGGAAGGCGTCGGCGTCGCCGTACCAGCGGGGGTCCCGGTGGGTGGCCCACTGGCTGGACCAGACGCGGGTGCCGGGCGGTATCCGCGTGCCGCCGAGGGTGGCGCCCTCCTTGGCGATGCCGGTGAGGAGCCAGATCGTCGGGTAGAGGCGGAGGGTCTCCTTGACGACGGCCTGGGTGTAGGTGAGCGAGGCGTAGTCGTCGTAGCCGGGCTCGTGGTCGGCGAGGACCCGGTCGAGTTCCTCGGTCAGCGTCCTGCGGACCTTCTCGTTGCGGGAGAGGAGGTACCAGGCCCAGACGAGGGTGGAGCTGGTGGTCTCGTGGCCGCCGATGTAGAGGGTGACCGTCTCGTCCCGGATCTCGCGGTCGGAGAGGTGGGCGCCGGTCTCGTCCCGGGCGGTCAGGAGCCGGCTGAGGAGGTCGGGGCGGTCCTCGCCGCCGTCGCGGTGGCGGGAGACGACGCGGGCCACCTCGGCGTCGATGACGGCGGTGGCCCGCTTGATGCGGGCCCGTCCGGGCGTCGGGATCCAGTCGGGCAGGAGGGCGCCGATGCCGCTGAGCTCCGCGCCGATCTCCTGCTGGGCGACGTCCATCGCCCGGCCGATCGCCTCGGCGTCGGCCGCCGTGTCCGCGCCGAAGATGGTGCGGACGGCGATGAGCTGGGTGAGCGCCGCCATCTCCTTCTTGATGTCGATCCGCCGGCCGTCGTCCCAGCTGTCGGCCAGGGCGACGGCACACTCGGCCATGGTGGCCGCGTAGGAGCGGACCTGCTTGGGGCGGACGGACGGCTGGACCAGGGAGCGCTTGCGGCGCCAGTCGCGGCCCTTGGCGACGACCACGCCGTTGCCGAGCAGGGTGCGGATGGCGATGCCCAGGTCGGGCTGGTCAAAGGTGTTCTCGACCTCGGTGAGCAGTTCCCCGATGTGTTCCGGGTGGGCGATGAAGAGGGCGGGGCTGGGGCCGAAGCGCCAGCGGACGACGTCACCCCGCTCCCGCAGCCGTTCGAAGAAGGCGAGGGGGTCCTTCCCGAAGGCCGGGAGGTTCCCGAGGAGCGGAACTCCGCGCGGCCCTTCGGTGATGGTGATGGCGCTCCCGGCCTCGGCGCCCGCGTGCGTGGTCACGTACGTCCCCTCCCCCGACTCGCTTTCCCTGTGTGCGAGTCCATGCAAGCGGAAGGCTCCGGCACCGCGCCACCCCTGTGGACGACCACCTGTGGACAACCTGTCGGACGCGACGCACCGTCTGACACGTTCGAGGGAAAAGGCCCGTGGTGTCCCCCACCACGGGCCTTCCCCCACCGACTTGACGGTGCGTCAGCCCACCGAGCTGTACGCCACCACGCCCCGCAGGAGCGCGTCCACGGCCTTGCGCGCGTTCTTCGCGACCGTGCTGTTCTCCTTCGGGGCCGCCGCCGCGATCTGTCCGAGGACGTCGATGACCTGCTTGCACCAGCGGACGAAGTCGCCGGCGGGCATCTCGGCCTCGCGCAGCACCTCGTCGAGGCTCTTGTCGGAGGCCCACTGGTAGGCGGCCCAGGCGAAGCCGAGGTCCGGCTCGCGCTGGCCGACGCCCTCCGCCTGGTTGATCTTGAAATCCTCCTCCAGGGCGTCGAGCCTGCCCCAGATGTGGACCATCTCGGCGAGCGCCGCCTTGGCCGCTCCGCCCGGCACCTTCGGGGCCACGGCGTCGTCGGCCTGCCGGGCCTCGTAGACGAGGGCGGAGACGCAGGCGGCGAGTTCGGCGGGGGCGAGCCCCTCCCAGACGCCCTCGCGGAGGCATTCGCTGGCGAGGAGGTCGAGTTCGCCGTAGAGCCGGGCGAGCCGCTTGCCGTTGTCGGTGACGTCGTCGCCGCGGAGGTAGTCGAGTTCGGTGAGGAGCGCGACGATCCGGTCGAAGGTGCGGGCGATGGTGTTCGTCCGGCCCTCGATGCGCCGCTCCAGCTGCTTGGTGTCGCGCTGGAGGCGGTGGTAGCGCTCGGCCCAGCGGGCGTGGTCCTCGCGCTCGTCGCAGCCGTGGCAGGGGTGGGCGCGGATGGCGGTGCGCAGACGCGCGATCTCGCGGTCGTCGGCGGCGCCGGAGCGCTGCTTGCGCTGGCGGTCGGGGTTGATGTGCCCGGCCTTGGAGCGCAGTGCGGAGGCGAGGTCGCGGCGGGACTGCGGGGAGCGCGGGTTGAAGGTCTTGGGGATGCGCATGCGCTCCAGGGCCTCCACCGGGACGGGGAAGTCGATGGAGGCGAGCCGCTTGACCTGGCGCTCGGCGGTGAGGACGAGGGGGCGGGGCCCGTCGTGGTGCTCGAAGCCGCGGTGGCCGTTGGTGCGGCCGGCGGGGATGCCGGGGTCGAGGACGAGCGCGAGTCCGGCGAACTTGCCGGTGGGCACGTGGATGACGTCGCCGGGCTTCAGCTTCTCCAGGGAGGCCGCGGCCTGCGCGCGCCGCTGGGCGGCGCCCTGCTTGGCCAGTTCCGTCTCGCGGTCCTTGAGGTCGCGGCGGAGCAGCGCGTACTCCTCGAAGTCGCCGAGGTGGCAGGTCATGCCCTCGCGGTAGCCGTCGAGTCCCTCCTCGTTCCGCTGGACCTGGCGGGAGATGCCCACGACGGAGCGGTCCGCCTGGAACTGCGCGAAGGAGGTCTCCAGGAGTTCGCGGGAGCGGTGCCGGCCGAACTGCTCGACCAGGTTGACCGCCATGTTGTACGAGGGGCGGAAGCTGGAGCGCAGCGGGTAGGTGCGGGTGCCGGCGAGGCCGGCGAGGTGGTCCGGGTCGAGGCCGCGCTGCCAGAGGACGACGGCGTGGCCCTCGACGTCGATGCCGCGGCGGCCGGCGCGTCCGGTGAGCTGGGTGTACTCGCCGGGGGTGATGTCGGCGTGCTGCTCGCCGTTCCACTTGACGAGCTTCTCCAGGACGACCGACCGGGCGGGCATGTTGATGCCGAGGGCGAGCGTCTCGGTGGCGAAGACGGCCTTGACGAGGCCGCGGACGAAGAGCTCCTCGACGACCTCCTTGAAGGTCGGGAGCATGCCGGCGTGGTGGGCGGCGATGCCGCGCTCCAGCGCCTCCAGCCACTCGTAGTAGCCGAGGACGTGGAGGTCCTCGTCGGGGATGGCGGCGGTGCGGGCCTCGACGATCTCGCGGACGCGGCTGCGGCCCTCGTCGTCGTTGAGCCGGAGGCCGGCGTAGAGGCACTGCTGGACGGCGGCCTCGCAGCCGGCGCGGCTGAAGATGAAGGTGATGGCGGGGAGGAGGCCCTCGTTGTCGAGCCGGTCGATGACCTCGGGGCGGCCGGGGGTCCAGATGCGGGAGCGCTGGCGGCGCTCGCGCTCGCGGTCGGCCTCGCGGACCATCTTGCCGCGGCGCCGGTCGCGGGGGTTGTACGTCCGCTGGTTCTCGGTGCGGGCGAGGCGGAGGAGGTCGGGGTTGACCTCGCGGCGGGAGGCGCCGCGGCCGCCGTGGTCGGTCTCCTCCTCGAAGAGGTCGTACATGCGGCGGCCGGCGAGGACGTGCTGCCAGAGGGGCACGGGCCGGCTCTCGGAGACGATGACCTCGGTGTCGCCGCGGACGGTGTCGAGCCAGTCGCCGAACTCCTCGGCGTTGGACACGGTGGCGGAGAGGGAGACGAGGGTGACCGAGGCGGGGAGGTGGATGATCACTTCCTCCCAGACGGCGCCGCGGAAGCGGTCGGAGAGGTAGTGGACCTCGTCCATGACGACGTAGCCGAGGCCGGAGAGGGCCTGGGACCCCGCGTAGAGCATGTTGCGGAGGACCTCGGTGGTCATGACGACGATCGGCGCGTCGCCGTTGACGCTGTTGTCGCCGGTGAGCAGGCCGACCTTGTCGGGGCCGTACCGCTTGACGAGGTCGGCGTACTTCTGGTTCGACAGCGCCTTGATGGGCGTCGTGTAGAAGCACTTGCGGCCCTGGGTGAGGGCGAGGTGGACGGCGAACTCGCCGACGATGGTCTTGCCGGAGCCCGTGGGGGCGGCGACGAGTACGCCCTTGCCCGCTTCGAGAGCCTGGCACGCCTCGATCTGGAAGGGGTCCAGACCGAACTCGTACATCTCTCGGAAGGGGGCCAGCGCGGTGGCCTGATCGGCGTTGCGCGCGCGTGCGGCCGCGTACGCCTCGGCGGGGGTGAGGTCCTCTGTCATCTTGTCTTCGAGCCTACCCGCCCCCTCCGACAGCGATGCGATCTTTATGAAGGGGCGGTGCCGGGGGCGAGGACCCTGAGGGCGCCGGGGACGCACTCGGCGGTCAGCGGCAGCGGTCCGAGCGGTTCGCCGTCCGCGTAGCCGGTGGTGGCGGGGGCGTCGAGGGTGACCGTGCGGACGCGGTACGTGGTGACGGCGGGGTGGTCGAGGTGGGTGCCCCGGTAGACGCGGGGGAAGACCTTGAGGAGGGTGGCGCGGCCGACGGCGCCGACGACGGTGACGTCGAGGAGGCCGTCGTCGGTGCGGGCGTCGGCGCAGATCCGCATGCCGCCGCCGTAGGAGGTGCCGTTGCCGACGGCGACGAGGGTGGCGTCGGTCTCGACGGCGAGTCCGTCGAGGACGAGCCGGTAGGGGACGGCGCGGAAGGCGGCGAGTTCGGCGAGGATCGCGAGGTCGTACTTGAAGCGGCCGGCGGGGATCCGCATGCGGTTGCCGCGGTCGTTGACGCGCGAGTCGAAGCCGGAGGCGAGGACGGTGCCGTACCAGCGGGGTCCGGCGGGGGTGGTGACGCGTCCGAGGTCGACGGTGCGGGCGGCGTCGTCGCGCAGGAGGGCGGCGGTGAGGCGGGCGGCGGCGGCCGGGGCGCGGACCGGGAGGCCGAGGGAGCGGGCGAAGTCGTTGCCGGTGCCGACGGCGATGACGCCGAGCGGGGTGGTGGTGCCGGCGACGGCCTGGAGGGCGAGGGAGACCATGCCGTAGCCGCCGACGGCGACGAGGGCGAGCGTGCCGTCGGCGCCGGCCTCGCGGGCGCGGCGCAGGGCGTCGGCGGCATCGAGGCCGAGGACGGTGCGGACGGAGTGGCCGGCGGCGCGCAGGGCGTCCGCGGCGGGCTGGGCGGCGTGGGCGCCGCGGCCGCGGCCGGCGGTGGGATTGACGAAGAGCGTGATGTCGCTGGACATGGCGGGGTCCCCCCGGACGGAGTCTGGGGGGACCCTACAAGATCGGCCTGCCGGGGTGACCGCCGGTGGGGCGGTCGGCCGGGTCAGGTGATGTCGTCGTAGCCGCCGGTGCGGTGGGCGCGGGCTCCGTCGGTGTCGCCGGTGGCCTGCTCGGGCAGGGCGCGGGCGGCGGGGACGGGGTCGAGGGCGCCGATGGGCTCGGGGGTGTGGTCGAGCACCGATGCCTCGTCGTCGGCGAGCTGGGCGTCGGGGTCGGAGCGGGCCCGTCGCTTGTCGTTGAGGATCGAGAAGCCGACCGCGATGAAGTACAGGATGATGATCGGTCCGGCGAGGGCGATCATGCCGAGCGGGTCGGTGGAGGGGGTGGCGACGGCGCCGAAGACGAAGGTGCACATCACCATGGCGCGCCACCAGCCGGCCATGCGCTTGCCGGTGACCACGCCGGTGAGGTTGAGCATGATCAGCAGCAGCGGGAGCTCGAAGGCGAGGCCGAAGACGAGCACCATCCTGGTGGTGAAGTCCAGGAGGTCGTCGAGGGAGAGGAAGTTCGAGGCGACGTCGGGCGTGATGCTGATGAGGACGCGCACGCTGACGGGCATGATGAGGTACGCCGTGTAGGCGCCGGCCGCGAAGAGCGGGACGGCGATGGCGGCGAACCAGTACGTGTACTTCTTCTCGCTCTTGTGGAGGCCAGGCGCGACGAAGGCCCAGAGCTGGTAGAGCCAGACCGGGCTGGAGGCGATGAGGCCGGCCAGCATGATCACCTTCACCGTGGAGGTGAACGGGGAGAGCATGGTCTGGTAGGCGATGATGACGCAGCGTCCGCCGGTGTTGTCGGACACGGAGGTGCCCGGGGGGCACTTCGGTACGGGGGACGACAGAAGGTCCATCAGCTGCTGGCTGAAGAACGCGGCCACCACGGAGGCGACGACGATCGCCAGCATCGCCTTCGCGAGGCGATTGCGCAGCTCACGGAGGTGATCTGCGAGAGGCATCCGCCCCTCGGGATCCTTCTCCTTCTTCATGCGGGCAGACTTGGGCAACCCACGTCCTCATCTCGTGCGGGCAGGCCGCTGTGCGGCGTACGTGCGGGGCGAACGGTTCAGCGGCCGGCGCGGGCCGGGTCAGCGCTGGGTGGAGTCCGACGCCTCGGTCACGGGGCGGCCGCCGGTGACATCGCCGGGGGCGGCCTTGATGGTGCGCTGGGCGGCGGGGGCGGCCTGGTCGGCGGGCGCCTCGGCGGGGGCGGCGGGGGCGGCGGGCTCCTGGCCCTCCGCCTTCATGGCCTTGGCCTCGCTCTTCAGGATGCGGGCCGACTTGCCGAGGGAGCGGGCCATCTCCGGGAGCTTCTTGGCGCCGAAGAGGAGCACGACGACCAGCAGGATGAGGCTGATCTCAAGGGGACCGATCTGACGGAACATACTGTGGTCTCTCTTCTCACCGAGGCGGCATGGGTGCGTGCCCGGCCGGTCGGACATGCGTCCGGCCACCGCGCTGTCTGCGATCGTAACCCGCAGGAGTAAACGTCGGGCAATGCCCGTGCGTACTCACGATTGCGTCCGGGGGGCCCTGATCAGGCCGCTTCGTCGCAGGGTACGGCACTCGATTCAGGGCAGGGAACGGCCGGTTCGGGCCAGTCCCGTGGTGGCGGTCTCCAGCTCCTCGGCGGCGCGCTGGATCCGTTGTGTGGTGACTTCCACTTGACGGCCGAGGCGCTGGACCTCCAGGAAGACCTTGACGGCGAGGACGCCGAGGACGGCGAGTCCGAGGAAGCCGAGGGCGATCGCGAGCATGGGCCAGAACATGCGCCGAGCCTAGCTCTTGGGGGGTGGCGGGCCGGTCAGGCGGTGGTGTGGAGGCGGAGGGTGCGGACGCCGCCGCCGGTGAGGAGCTCGACGATGCGCTCGCCGGCGGGCTTGCGGACGGCGCTGCCGCACTCGGGGCAGGTGAAGGAGTAGAAGGTGGTGCGGCGGCTGGCTCCGATGGCCAGGCGCAGGGCGCCGGCGGCGAGTTCGAAGCGGCAGCGGCAGTCGGGGCAGGCGGCCTTGAAGAGGACCGGGGCCACCGATGCCGACAGTCCGGACATGACGGACATTTCCCTCAACTCTCTCTGCCTCGACGACTCTCTGTGCCTCGACCGACCGCTCCGGCGGGACGTCCCGCTCCACCCGGCCGCTCGCCGGACCGGGGGCTCGCCCCGCCCCGACGGTCCCCTTCGCTTCGGCGGCTCGCTCCGCCCCTACGACCGGTCGCTTCCGGACGTCCCCGGCTCCGGCCGGGTGCGAGAACCGGTCACACGCCCTCGTACGCGGCGAGCGCGGCGGTCGCCGCCGCCCGGGCGCTGTCGGCGAGACCGTCCGGGGAGACGATCCGGCCGTCGCTGCCGAGCCGGAGCGCGAGCCGCTTCAGCGAGGCCGGGTCGGGGGTGCGCAGGGTGATCCTCAGCCCGCCGTCGGGCAGCTCGTCGGCCCGGTCGTGGGGGTAGTACTCGGCGACCCAGCGGCCGCCGGGACCGACCTCGACCACCACCTCCGGGTCGTCGGCCGAGGGCTGGACCAGCCCCTCGGACAGGTCCCGCAGCTCCAGCTCCGGCGGCGCGGCGGCCTCCTCCAGGATCCGGATCTCCGCCACCCGGTCCAGCCGGAAGGTGCGGCGGTCCTCCGAGAGGCGGCACCACGCCTCCATGTAGGTGTGGCCGACGGCGAAGAGGCGGATGGGGTCGACCTCGCGCTCGGTGAGCTCGTCCCGGGCCGGCGAGTAGTAGCGCAGCCAGAGCCGCTTCCGCTCGGAGATGGCCCGGTCGACCTCGGCGAAGACGCCGCCCTCGGACTCGAAGGTGACCGAGAGGCGGGCGCTGGCCCCGGCGGCCTCGCCGGCGGCGGTCTCCAGCTTGGCGGTGGCGCGGACCAGCGCGTCCCGGTCGCCCTCGCGCAGCCCCGGCAGGGTGGCGACGGCGCGGGCGGCGACGAGCAGCGCGGTGGCCTCGTCGGCGGCGAGGCGGAGCGGCTCGGCGACGTCGTCCGGATTGTGCCACCAGATCCGGTCGCCGTCGGTGTCGATGTCGAGGAGGTCGCCGCCCCGGAAGCTGGTGCCGCACATGGGCAGCACGTCCAGGTCGGAGATCAGCTCGTCCTCGGTGATGCCGAAGGCGCGGGCCACGTCGGCGACGTGGGCGCCGGGACGCTCCCGGAGGTAGGTGACGAGGGAGAGCATCCGCCTCGTCTGGTCGATCGCGTTGGCAGCCATGCGGTTCGTCTCCCCCTCAGCCCTTGGCGACGGCGCGCAGCCGCTCCACCACGTCGGCCCGCAGGTCGGCCGGTTCCAGTACGACGACGTCCGGGCCGAACTCGACCAGCCAGGCGTCGAGGCCGTGCCCGTACGGGATCTCCAGCTCGTCCCAGCCGTCGGCGCCCTCGCTCGTCTCGGTGGCGCGGGCGCGCAGCGGGTAGCCGCAGCCGGCGCGGAGCCGGATCCGGGCGGAGCGGGTGGCGGTCTCGCCTGCCCAGCTCTCCACGGTCTCGCGGACGGTGACGGCGTCGGGCACGGGCGCGGTGAAGGCGCCGGCCCGGGAGCGGACCTTGCCGGTGATGCGGGAGAGGCGGAAGACGCGCTCGGCGCCGCGGTCGCGGTCCCAGCCGGCCAGGTACCAGTGGCCGCGCCAGCACTCCAGCGTCCAGGGCTCGACCTGGCGGGGCTCGGGGCGGGCGGCGTTGGCCTTGCGGTACTCGAAGGAGACGGGGCGCCGGTCGCGGCAGGCGAGCATCAGCGGCTCGAAGGCGGTCTCGTGGACCGGGATGCGGGGCTCCAGGGCGCTGGGCTGGATCTCGTACGTGTCCTCGGCCTCGGGCATGCCGGCGGCGCGGAGCTTCTGGAGGGCGCCGCTGGCGGCTCCGGCGAGACGGGCCTGCTGCCAGACGCGGGCGGCGAGGCCGAGCGCGGCGGCCTCCTCGGCGTCCAGGGTGATGGGCGGGAGGCGGTTGGAGTCGCGGCGGGCTAGGTAGCCGGTCTCGCCGTCGAGGTTCTCGACGGTCTCGATGACCAGGCCGAGCTCGCGGAGGTCGTCCTTGTCCCGCTCGAACATGCGGTTGAAGGCCTCGTCGTTGCTGGCCTCCATGTACGCCTCGATGGAGCCGCGCAGTTCCCGCTTGCTGAGGGCGCGGCGCGTCCCGAGCAGGCACAGCGCGAGATTCATGAGCCGCTCGGCCTTGGCAATCGCCATGGACGCCTTGCACCCTCTTCCCCGGTTCCGTTCTCGGACGTCCGACCGTACCGCCCCGGGGTGTCCGGACAAAAGCCGAGGGCCCCCGCCACTGGGACGGGGGCCCTCGGTACGGGGCGCGGGGCGGTCAGCCCTTCGTCAGCGGGCCTTCTTCACCGAGACGAGGTCGCAGACGAAGATCAGCGTCTCGCCGGGGGCGATCTTGCCGCCGGCGCCGCGGTCGCCGTAGGCGAGGTGCGCGGGGATGACCAGCTGGCGGCGGCCGCCGACCTTCATGCCCTGGACGCCCTTGTCCCAGCCCTGGATGACCATGCCGGCACCGAGCGGGAACTCCAGCGGCGTGCCGCGGTTCCAGGAGGCGTCGAACTCCTCGCCGGAGTCGAAGGAGACACCGACGTAGTGGACGTTGACCGTGTCCCCGGCCGCGGCGACCTCGCCGTCGCCCTCCCAGATGTCCTTGATCTCCAGGTCGGCCGGCGGCTCGCCGCCCGGGAAGTCGACCTCGGGCTTCTCGATGCTCACTGCAGTGTGCTCCTCATACGGATGAAACCGCGCGGACGATGGCCCGCGCGACCCGCCCAACCTATCGCGAGGCGGACCGGGACGCGCGGGAACCCGCTACTGCTTGGCCAGGATGTCCACGGTGAAGACGAGGGTCGAGTTGGCCGGGATCGGCCCCTGGGCCTTGTCGCCGTAGCCGTCGGCCGGCGGGACGACGAGCAGCACGCGGCTGCCGACCTTCTTGCCCTCCAGGCCCTTGCTCCAGCCCGGGATGACACCGGCGAGCTGGAAGGTGGCCGGGGCGCCCCGGTCGTAGGAGCTGTCGAACTTCTTGCCGTCCTTCCAGAGCACGCCCTGGTACTGGACGGTCAGGGTGTCGGTGGCCTTGACGGCCTCGCCCTTGCCCTCGATGACGTAGTTGGAGACGAGCGCCTTCGGCGCGTCGGTCTTCGGCACGGTGAGCGAGGGGGCCTTGCCGTCGGTGTTGGTGCCGACCTTGGGCAGGTCCTTGTTGTCCTGGGCGACGACGGTGCCCTCGGCGGACTTCGGGACGGTGGTCGCCTTCAGGATGTCGACGACGAAGACCAGGGTGGCGCCGCCCTTGATGCTGGGCGGGGAGCCCTGCTCGCCGTAGCCGAGCTCCGGCGGGATGCCGATCTCGACGCGGCTGCCGACCTTCTGGCCCTTCAGGCCCTGGTCCCAGCCCTTGATGACCTGGCCGGCGCCCAGGGTGAGGGTGAACGGCTCGCCGCGGTCGAAGCTGTTGTCGAAGGGGGTCGTGGAGTCCCAGGTCTGGCCGAGGTAGTTGACCTGGAGGGCGTCGCCGTCCTTCGTCACCGGGCCGTCGCCCTCGCTGATGACGTTGACCTTCAGCTCCTTCGGCGGGTCGCCCTCGCCCTTGGCGAGGGTCGGCTTCTCGCCGAACTTCGCGCCCGCGGTGATGGCGGGGAGCCCGTTGGTCATCGAGGCGTTATCGGAGCCCTTGGTGTCGCTGCCGCAGGCCGCTGTGAGCAGCAGCAGCGGGACGACGAGAAGGCCGGCAATTCGGCGCACGTGTTCCTCAGATCTCAGACGGCACAGTAGTTGTCCCGACACTCTAGGGGACCCGCCCGTGACGTCCAGGGCCCCGCACGTCGCACGCGCGGGGCCCCGACCTGCTCTTGTGATCGTCCTACATACCGGCGATCAGCTTCTCCACCCGGTCGTCGACCGAGCGGAACGGGTCCTTGCAGAGGACCGTGCGCTGCGCCTGGTCGTTGAGCTTCAGGTGCACCCAGTCGACCGTGAAGTCCCGGCGCTGCTCCTGGGCGCGGCGGATGAAGTCGCCGCGGAGCCGGGCCCGGGTGGTCTGCGGGGGCACGGACTTGCCCTCGAAGATCTTCACGTCGTTGCAGATCCGCGCCGCCTGTCCGTTCTTCTGGAGCAGGTAGTACAGCCCCCGGCGGCGGTGGATGTCGTGATAGGCGAGGTCTATCTGCGCGACCCGCGGGTTCGACATGGTCATGTTGTGCTTGGCGCGGTACCGCTCGATGAGCTTGTACTTCATCACCCAGTCGATCTCCGTCTGGATGCGGTCCAGCTCCTCCTGCTCGATGGCGTCGAGCGTGCGGCCCCACAGTTCGAGCACCTGGGCGACCGTGCCGGAGCGGATGCCGCGGCGGTCGACGAAGTCGGACGCCTTCTCGAAGTACTCGCGCTGCACCTCCAGGGCGGAGGCCTCGCGGCCGCTGGCCAGCCGCACCTTGCGCTGGCCGGTGATGTCGTGGCTGACCTCGCGGATGGCCCGGATCGGGTTCTCCAGGGTCAGGTCGCGCATCACGGTGCCGGCCTCGATCATGCGCAGCACGAGGTCGGTGGCGCCGACCTTGAGCAGCATGGTCGTCTCCGACATGTTGGAGTCGCCGACGATGACGTGGAGCCGGCGGTAGCGCTCGGCGTCGGCGTGCGGCTCGTCCCGGGTGTTGATGATGGGCCGGGAGCGGGTGGTGGCGGAGCTGACGCCCTCCCAGATGTGCTCCGCCCGCTGCGAGACGCAGTAGACGGCTCCGCGCGGGGTCTGGAGGACCTTGCCCGCGCCGCAGATCAGCTGACGCGTGACCAGGAACGGGATGAGGATGTCCGCGAGGCGGGAGAACTCGCCGTGGCGGGCGACGAGATAGTTCTCGTGGCAGCCGTAGGAGTTTCCGGCGGAGTCGGTGTTGTTCTTGAAGAGATAGACGTCGCCCGCGATTCCCTCCTCGTGCAGGCGGCGTTCGGCGTCCACGAGAAGACCTTCGAGAATGCGCTCGCCGGCCTTGTCGTGGGTGACGAGTTCGATCAGGTCGTCGCATTCCGGTGTGGCGTATTCCGGATGCGAACCCACGTCGAGGTACAGGCGGGCACCGTTCCGCAGGAAGACATTGCTGCTGCGGCCCCATGACACGACTCGGCGGAAGAGGTACCGCGCCACTTCGTCAGGAGACAGTCGGCGCTGTCCCCTGAACGTGCACGTGACGCCGTACTCGTTCTCCAGCCCGAAAATGCGGCGGTCCATGTCTGAACATTACGCCTGACGGCCTGTGCTGAAACCGGGTTGGACGTTCCCGTTTCGATCATTTTCCGATCAGAGGGCGTTCTTTTCGGTGTGCACGGCGTCGGCGCCGCCCCCGCTCGCGGCGTGTCGCGACCGCCGGCCGGGCGCGTCGGGGTCGTGCAGGACCCGCCCCGTGGCGAGCAGGACGAGGAGGGCGACGACGCCTCCGACGCCGGCCACGGCGAATCCGGCGACCGTTCCGGCGAGTTCGACGGCGGGTCCCGCGGCGGCCGATCCCAGGGCGGCGCCGACCCCGAAGGTGGTGACCAGCCAGGAGAACGCCTCGGTGACGGTGCCGGCCGGCGCGTGCCGGTCCACCACGATGAACGCGCAGGCCAGTACGGGCGCGAGGAAGACGCCGGCGAGGGCCGAGAGGCCGGCCATGGCGACCGGGCCGGGGGTGAGCGTCAGCGGCAGGTAGCAGAGCGCGAGGAGGGCCACCAGCACGCGCAGCCGCCGTTCGGGCGCGCCGGCCCACTGGCGGGCGCCGTAGAGGACGCCGCCGAGGAGGGCGCCGAGGCCGAGGGCGGCCATCAGCCAGCCGTAGACGGACGGGGTGCCGCGGTCGTCGGCGTAGGCGACGGCGGCCACCGTGATGGAGCCGAGGGCGAGGCCGACGAAGAAGAAGGAGCCGAGCAGGGCGAGCAGCCCGGGCGAGCGCAGCGCGCCGAGCCAGTGGGCCTCGCGGGGTGCGGAGCGCCAGGTCCTGGAGGGCTCGGAGAGGACCACGGAGAGGGCACCGAGGACGCCGATGAGGTTGATGACCAGGAGGGCGGCGGCGGGCGACCACAGGGCGACGAGGAGGGTCACCAGGAGCGGGCCGACGGTGAACATGACCTCCTGGGCGACCGCGTCGAGGGCGTACGCGCGGTGGATCCGGTCCTCGCGGCCCAGGACGCTCGGCCACAGGGCCCGCAGGCCGCCCTCCAGGGGCGGGGTGAAGAGACCGGCGACCACGACGGCGGCGTAGGCGAGCGGGAGGGTGCCGATGCCGGCGAGGGCGAAGAGGGCCATGCCGAGGGCGGAGAGGACGGCGGCGGGCAGCTGGACGCGCGGCTGGCCCTTGAGGTCGACGGCCCGGCCGAGGAGCGGCTGCCCGACGGCGTTGGCGAGGCCGTACGCGGCGACGAGGCCGCCCGCGAGGGTGTAGCTGCCGCCCTGGTCGCGGACGAAGAGGGTCATGGCGACGGGCCCGGTGCCGTTGGGCAGCCGGCCGACCAGGGTGCCGGTGAGCAGGCGGAGCGCGTGCGGCGCCCGCAGGATGTCGCGGTAGCCGCCGTGTGCCGTGGCCTCGGTGGCCATGCGGGTCTCCCCTCCGTCGGCTCCCGCCGAGGTTTTACGTATAACTTCCGGCGTCATACGTACCATGGCGCCGTGACGCGGGTCCACCCGCGCCCGTGCCCCACCGGGCAGCGCCCCACCGACCAGCGTCCCACGCGGAGGCCCCGTGCAGACCCCCGAACCCCCCAGCGGCACCCGTCCGACCAGCAGGGACGTCGCCCGGGTGGCGGGCGTCTCGCAGGCCACCGTCTCCCTGGTGCTGGGCGAGAAGTGGCGCGGCAGGGTGTCGGAGCGCACAGCCGGCACCGTCCGGGACACGGCCCGCGAGCTCGGCTACCGGCCCAACCTCGCGGCCCGCAACCTGCGCCTCGGCCGCACCCGCACCGCCCTGCTCGTCGTCCCCGCGCTCACCAACGAGTTCTTCGCCCACGTGTACACCGGCGCGGCGGCGGTCGCCGCCGACCACGGTTTCGGCGTCGTCCTCTACCCCTCCCCCGACGGCGTCGGCCCCGCCCGCGACCCCTTCGCCTCCGCCCAGGCCGCCCTGGACGGCGTGCTGGCCTCCTCGATGGCCACCGAGGCCCTGGGCGCCTTCCGGGGCAGCGACCTGCCCCTCGTCATGCTCGACAGCGACCCGTCCGAGCCCGGCGCCGCCGCGCACCTGAACCTCGACGTCGCCGACGGGATGCGCCGGGTCACCGACCACCTGCTGGCGCTGGGCCACCGCAGCTTCCTGCACCTGGCGTCCGCCGTGCCCTCGTGGACCTTCGACGTCCGCGCCGCCGCGCTCGCCGACGCCCTGCGCGGCACCGGACTGCGCACCGTCCGGTCGTCGCTCGACGTGGCCGGCGCCCGGGAGGCGGCCGCCCTCGCCCTCGGCGGCCCGGGGCCCCGGCCCACGGCGGTGGTCTGCGACGACGACATCCTCGCGGTCGGGGTGCTGAAGGCCGCCCGCCGGCTGGGGCTGCGCGTCCCGGAGGACCTGTCGATCACCGGTTTCGACGACCTGGCCCTGGCCGGCGCGGTCGAGCCCGAGCTCACCACGGTCCGGCTGCCCGCCGAGGAGTTCGGGCGGCGGGGCATGGAGGCGCTCCTCGCCGTCCTGGCGGGCGAACCGGCCCCGCCGGTCACCCTGCCCGTCGCCCTCGTCGCCCGGGGCTCCAGCGGCCCGGCACCGGCCGTCTGAGCCCCGACCGCGCGGAGGGCCCCCGTCCTGGTGGACGGGGGCCCTCCGCGCGTTCGGGGCGACTACTCCTCGGAGACCTCGTCCGAGGGCTCGTCCGTCTTCGCCAGGGCCGCGTTGTCCGCCTCCAGGAGACGGACCAGCTGACGGCCGACGATGCGCTTGAACTTCCGCTGCTGCGGACGCGTCCGGTCCAGGACCGCTACCTCCAGGCGCTCCGCGGGGATCTCCCGCTCGGTGCCGTTGGTGTCCCGGGAGAGCGCCTGCACCGCCAGCTTCAGGGCCTCCGCGAGGGACATCCCGTCCCGGTGGCGCTGGTCGAGGAAGGAGCTGATCTGCTCGGCGTTGCCGCCCACCGCGACCGAGCCGTGCTCGTCCACGATGGAGCCGTCGTGCGGCAGCCGGTAGATCTGGTCCCCGGCCGGCTCGGCGCCGACCTCGGCGACGACCAGCTCCACCTCGTACGGCTTCTCGCCGGCGCTGGAGAAGATCGTGCCCAGCGTCTGCGCGTACACGTTGGCCAGGCCGCGCGCGGTCACGTCGTCCCGGTCGTAGGTGTAGCCGCGCAGGTCGGCGTAGCGGACGCCGCCGATGCGGAGGTTCTCGTACTCGTTGTACTTGCCGGCGGCGGCGAAGCCGATCCGGTCGTAGATCTCGCTGAACTTGTGCAGGGCGCGGGACGGGTTCTCGCCGACGAAGACGATGCCGTCGGCGTACTGGAGGACCACCAGGCTGCGGCCGCGCGCGATGCCCTTGCGGGCGTACTCCGCGCGGTCGGCCATGGCCTGCTGGGGGGAGACGTAGAACGGTGTCGACACCGGCGCTCGTCCCTTTCTTCTGGGCTGTGAGGGGGCGACGTGCGGATCAGAGCAGGGCGGCGCGCGGTCCGTCCGGCTGCTCCAGACGCCGCTCGGTGACGGAGCGGGCCAGCTCGGAGGACTCCGCCTCGGTGAGCCGGCGGAAGCCCTCGTCGGTGATGACGGTGACGATCGGGAAGATCCGGCGGGCCAGGTCCGGGCCACCGGTCGCGGAGTCGTCGTCCGCCGCGTCGTACAGCGCCTGCACGACCAGGGTGGTCGCCTGCTGCTCGGTGAGGTCCTCGCGGTACAGCTTCTTCATGGAGCCGCGGGCGAAGATCGAGCCCGAGCCGGTCGCGGCGTACCCGTGCTCCTCGGAGCGGCCGCCGGTCACGTCGTAGGAGAAGATCCGGCCCTTCTCCCTGCCCTCGTCCCAGCCCGCGAAGAGCGGGACCACGGCGAGGCCCTGCATGGCCATGCCGAGGTTGCTGCGGATCATGGTGGAGAGCCGGTTCGCCTTGCCCTCGAGGGAGAGCGTGGCGCCCTCCACCTTCTCGAAGTGCTCCAGCTCCAGCTGGAAGAGCTTGACCATCTCGACGGCGAGGCCGGCGGTGCCCGCGATGCCGACCGCCGAGTACTCGTCCGCCGGGAACACCTTCTCGATGTCCCGCTGCGCGATCATGTTGCCCATGGTGGCGCGCCGGTCACCGGCGAGCACGACGCCCCCGGGGAACGTGGCGGCCACGATGGTCGTGCCGTGCGGAGCCTCGACGATCCCGTCCGGCAGCTTCCGGTTCCCCGGGAGCGATTCCGGCGAGTGGTCGGCGAGGAAGTCCATGAACGAGGAGGAGCCCGGCGTCAGGAAGGCCGCCGGCAGACGCCCGATGCTACGAGGGTTGGCTTCCACGCGATTCCTTCCGGGTGGGTGAGAAGGGCCCGCCCCTGACACGCGCGGGCCGATCTTGATTGCTGTGTACGGACCTTACCCGTGCGAGAGCCTGTCATCCGTCCCCGGGCCCACGGCTTCTTCCGGGGCTCCGGGGACGGGGAACGACAGGTGGGAGGCGGCTACTCGCCGCCCTTCTGCACGAAGGACCGCACGAACTCCTCGGCGTTCTCCTCGAGGACGTCGTCGATCTCGTCCAGGACGGAGTCCACGTCCTCGCTGAGCTTCTCCTGGCGTTCCTTGAGGTCGGAGTTCGCCTCGGTGGTGGTCTCCTCGACCTCTTCCGTGGAACGCGTCGCCTTCTGCTGTCCGCCGCCGGTGTCCTTGGTCGCCATTTCCTCACCCCGCTCTAATCGGAATGCCCGGGCAGGTGCTGCTGGTCCTGCAAGATCAGACCCTACAAGCCGGGACTGACATCGGCCCCCGCATTTCCGCAACGTCCGGGCACTGCTTCCATGATTCCCAGGACCCGGGTATTTCAGGCCCCGTTCAGGTATCGAATCAGCTGCCGGAGAGAACCCTGACGAGTTCCTCCGCCGTACGGCAGCGGTCCAGGAGGGCCGCCACATGGGCCTTGGTGCCGCGCAGCGGCTCCAGGGTCGGGACGCGCTGGAGCGAGTCGCGGCCCGGCAGGTCGAAGATCACCGAGTCCCAGGACGCGGCGGCGACGTCGTCGGCGTACTGCTCCAGGCAGCGGCCCCGGAAATAGGCCCTGGTGTCCTCCGGAGGGGCCGTCTGGGCCCGTACCACCTCGGCCTCGTCCAGGAGCCGCTTCATGCGGCCGCGAGCCACCAGGCGGTTGTACAGCCCCTTGTCGGGCCGCACGTCCGCGTACTGGAGGTCCACCAGGTGCAGCCGGGGCGCGTCCCAGTCCAGGCCGTCACGGCGCCGGTAGCCCTCCATGAGCTCCCGCTTGGCGATCCAGTCCAGCTCGCCGGCCAGGCTCATCGGGTCGTTCTCGAGGCGGTTGAGGGTGTCCTCCCACCGGGAGAGGACGTCCTTGGTCTGGTCGTCGGCGTCGGAGCCGTACCGCTCGTCCACGTACTTCCTGGCCAGCTCGAAGTACTCCATCTGGAGCTGGACGGCGGTGAGTGTCCGGCCGCTGCGCAGCGTGACGAGGTACTGGAGGCTCGGGTCGTGGGAGACGTGGTGGAGGGTGCGGACGGGCTGGTCGACGGCGAGGTCGACGGTGATGAAGCCGTCCTCGATCATGGAGAGGACGAGCGCGGTGGTGCCGAGCTTGAGGTAGGTGGAGATCTCGGAGAGGTTGGCGTCCCCGATGATCACGTGGAGCCGGCGGTACTTCTCGGCGTCGGCGTGCGGCTCGTCGCGGGTGTTGATGATGGGGCGCTTGAGGGTGGTCTCCAGGCCGACCTCGACCTCGAAGTAGTCGGCGCGCTGGCTGATCTGGAAGCCGTTCTCGCGGCCGTCCTGGCCGATGCCGACCCGGCCCGCGCCGGTGACGACCTGCCGGGAGACGAAGAAAGGCGTCAGGTGCCGCACGATGTCCGAGAAGGGGGTCTCCCGCTTCATCAGGTAGTTCTCGTGCGTGCCGTAGGACGCGCCCTTGTTGTCGGTGTTGTTCTTGTAGAGGTGGATGGGCTGGGCGCCGGGGAGCTGGGCGGCGCGCTCGGCCGCCTCGGCCATGATCCGCTCGCCGGCCTTGTCCCACAGGACGGCGTCGCGCGGGTTGGTGACCTCGGGGGCGCTGTACTCGGGGTGGGCGTGGTCCACGTAGAGCCGGGCGCCGTTGGTGAGGATCACGTTGGCGAGGCCGATGTCCTCGTCGGTGAGCTGGCTGGAGTCGGCGACCTCGCGGGCGAGGTCGAAGCCGCGGGCGTCCCGCAGCGGGTTCTCCTCCTCGAAGTCCCAGCGGGCGCGGCGCGCCCGGTGCATCGCCGCGGCGTAGGCGTTGACGATCTGGGACGAGGTGAGCATGGCATTGGCGTTCGGGTGTCCCGGGACGGAGATCCCGTACTCCGTCTCGATGCCCATTACTCGCCGTACGGTCATGCGGCCCTCCTTGCCCGGCGGCGCTCAGTGCGCGACTCGGCGGTACCGAAGAGCCTAGAGCGGCTCCGCGCTGGTGGGGAGATCGTTTGCGGTATTTCCCGGATGTGGCCGGGAGTTTTTCCGGTGAGAATGCGACGGCTGCGGATGCCCGGTTTCCGGACATCCGCAGCCGGTGTGCGCTTTTACAGGTACTGACCGGTGTTGGCCACCGTGTCGATGGAGCGCCCGGTGTCCGCGCCCTGCTTTCCGGTGACGAGGGTGCGGATGAAGACGATCCGCTCGCCCTTCTTTCCGGAGATTCGGGCCCAGTCGTCGGGGTTGGTGGTGTTGGGCAGGTCCTCGTTCTCCTTGAACTCGTCCACGCACGCCTGGAGGAGGTGGGAGACGCGGATGCCCTTCTGGTCGTGGTCGAGGAATGCCTTGATGGCCATCTTCTTGGCCCGGTCGACGATGTTCTGGATCATCGCGCCGGAGTTGAAGTCCTTGAAGTACAGGACTTCCTTGTCACCGTTGGCGTACGTGACTTCGAGGAAGCGGTTCTCCTCGGACTCGGCGTACATCTGCTCGACGACGGACTGGATCATTCCGTGGGCGGCGGCGGCCTTGGAGCCGCTGTGCTCGGAGACGTCGTCCGTGTGGAGCGGAAGGTTGGCGGTGAGGTACTTCGCGAAGATGTCCTTCGCCGCCTCGGCGTCCGGACGCTCGATCTTGATCTTGACGTCGAGCCGGCCGGGCCTCAGGATCGCGGGGTCGATCATGTCCTCGCGGTTGGAGGCGCCGATCACGATCACGTTCTCCAGGCCCTCGACGCCGTCGATCTCGGCGAGCAGCTGGGGGACGATGGTGTTCTCCACGTCCGAGCTGACGCCGGATCCGCGGGTGCGGAAGAGCGACTCCATCTCGTCGAAGAAGACGATGACGGGGGTGCCTTCGCTGGCCTTCTCGCGGGCCCGCTGGAAGACCAGGCGGATGTGCCGCTCGGTCTCGCCGACGTACTTGTTGAGGAGCTCGGGGCCCTTGATGTTGAGGAAGTAGGACTTCCCCGCGGGCTGGCCGGTGACCTCGGCGACCTTCTTGGCCAGGGAGTTGGCGACGGCCTTGGCGATGAGCGTCTTGCCGCAGCCCGGCGGCCCGTAGAGCAGGATGCCCTTGGGCGGCCGCAGTTCGTGCTCCTTGAACAGGTCGGGGTAGAGGTACGGAAGCTCGACCGCGTCGCGGATCAGCTCGATCTGGTTGCCCAGGCCGCCGATCTTCTCGTAGTCGACGTCCGGGACCTCCTCGAGGACGAGTTCCTCGACCTCGCTCTTGGGCACGACCTCGTAGACGTAGCCGGACCTGGAGTCGAAGAGCAGGGCGTCGCCGGCGCGGATGGTGACGTCCAGCAGAGGCTCGGCGAGCCTCACCACCCTCTCCTCGTCGGTGTGCCCCACCACCAGGGCGCGCTCGCCGTCCTCAAGGATCTCCTTGAGGGTGACGATGTCCCCGGCGCGCTCGAACTCCATGGCCTCGACCACGTTGAGCGCTTCGTTGAGCATGACTTCCTGGCCGCGCCGGAGCTCCTCGAGCTCGACGCCGGGACTCACGTTCACCCGGAGCTTGCGGCCCCCGGTGAAGATGTCGCACGTACCGTCCTCATTGGCCTGCAGGAAGACACCGAAACCGGCCGGCGGCTGTGCGAGCCGGTCGACCTCCTCCTTGAGGGCCACGATCTGGTCGCGTGCCTCACGGAGCGTGTTCGCCAGCCTTTCGTTCTGCGCGGACACGCCGGCCAGGTTCGTCTGCAGCTCGACGATCCGCTCTTCGAGAATCCTCGTGTGTCGCGGAGAGTCGGCGAGCTTGCGGCGCAGGACGGCGATTTCCTGCTCGAGATAGGCAACCTGGCCGGCGGGGTCTTCAGACCCCCGCCCCGGCCGGATGCCGCGGTTGATGTCGTCGTCGTGGGCTGCCACGGTCCTCACCTCCTCCAAGGGGAGCTGGACGCATCCTGACCCTACCTGCGTGGGTGATGATTGAAACCCCTAGATCAAAAAGACTCCGGGGTGTGTCCGATCTTCACCCTTGCGCTTCCCCTCTCGCCAGGGGAATACCCACCCTTCACGCTCTGAAAGCGGGCAGTTGTATCGTCGTGAGGGTTCAACACCCGCGGGTCGCGGCCTCAATTGTCCGCGCGGAGCAGAAACGGCAGAAGAGATGAGCGTGCAGCACGAGTCGCCGGCCGACGGGGCCGAGGAGGCTCTGGAGGTCTGGATCGACCAGGACCTGTGCACCGGGGACGGGATCTGCGCCCAGTACGCTCCCGAGGTCTTCGAACTGGACATCGACGGGCTCGCGTATGTGAAGAGCGCCGACGACGAGCTGCTGCAGGACGCGGGGGCGACGACCCCGGTGCCGCTGCCGCTGCTGCAGGACGTGGTGGACTCCGCGAAGGAGTGCCCGGGCGACTGCATCCATGTGCGGCGGGTCCGGGACCGCGTCGAGGTGTACGGCCCCGACGCGGAGTGACGGGTCAGGCGCCGCGTGCCTCCGCGCCCGCGGAGCGGACGAAGGCGCCCCCGGTCCAGTCCCAGCCGACCTGCTCCTTCTCGTCGGGGCAGCAGCTGGGGACGTCGGGGGACGAGTAGCCGAGCAGGGTGGCGCGGACGGCTCCGTCGCGGATCGCGAGGCCGGTGACGCTGCGCTGCTCGCGCGGGTCGACGAGGGTGGCCACCACGCGCGCGGAGGCGTCGTCGCCGCGGCCGCGGGTGAGCACGTACAGACCGGCGGGCGGGGTTCCGGATCCGGCTTCGCAGTGTACGACCGCAACGGTCTCGGGCTTCCCGTCGCCGTCCAGGTCGCCGGTGGCGCGCTGGGCGACGCGGTGCGGCGCGCCCCCGCACCGGAGCGGGTAGTCCGCCGTGTCGGCGTCCGGCGCGGCGGCCGGGCCGGGGGCCGCGGAGGCGGAAGCGGAAGCAGTGGCGGGGCCCGCTTCGGCGGCCCGGGCGGCCAGGGCGCCGGCGAGGGCGACGACCGCGGCGGTCGCGGTGGCGGTGGCCAACCAGTGCAGCGGCCGGGCGTGGGTGTGCGCGAGGTCCACGGGGTCCGGGGCGGCGGAGGGCTGCACGCGAGACGTCTCCTGTGAGGGTCGTGCCGAGGGGTTGCGGGCATCGTGCCACACGTCACAGGCCCGCGGAACAGTCGGGGGTACCGAACAGGGGTGCCGCGCGGGGATCCGAACGCGGCGACGCCGCCGTCCGGTTCCCCGCGGCGCGGGGTGGGAGGACGGCGGCGTCGCCGGGATCCTGTCGGGGTGTCAGCCCTTGTTGGGGCCGTCGTAGTCCTCGCCGTAGGCGCCCTTGGCGGGGCGGCGGCGGCGCATCGGGGGCTCGACGCCGTCCGCGAGGCGGCGGGCGGTGACGAGGAAGCCGGTGTGGCCGATCATGCGGTGATCGGGGCGCACGGCCAGGCCCTCGACGTGCCAGTTGCGGATCATGGATTCCCAGGGCTGCGGCTCGGCGTAGCAGCCGATCTCGCGGATGGACTCCACGGTGCGGGCGAGCTGGGTGGTGGTGGCCACGTAGCAGCAGAGGATGCCGCCGGGGACGAGGCTCTTGGAGACGGCCTCCAGGCACTCCCAGGGGGCGAGCATGTCGAGGATGACCCGGTCGACGTCGGTGTCGGTCAGGTTGTCCTGGAGGTCGCCGACGGTGAGCTGCCAGGCCGGGTGGGGGCCGCCGAAGTAGCGCTCGACGTTGCCCTTCGCGATCTCGGCGAAGTCCTCGCGGCGCTCGTAGGAGTGCAGCATGCCGCTGTCGCCGATGGCGCGGAGCAGGAAGCTGCTGAGCGAGCCGGAACCCACGCCGGCCTCCACGACGCGCGCGCCGGGGAAGATGTCGGCGAAGGCGAGGATCTGTCCCGCGTCCTTCGGGTAGACCACGGCGGCGCCGCGGGGCATGGACAGGACGTAGTCGGGGAGCAGGGGGCGCAGCGCGAGGTAGGCGACGTTTCCGGTGGTGCGGACAACGCTGCCCTCGGGTGCGCCGATCAGCTCGTCGTGCGGGAAGGAACCCTTGTGGGTGTGGAAGTTCTTTCCCTCTTCGAGCGTGAACGTGTAGTGGCGGCCCTTGGGGTCGGTCAGCTGAACCTGGTCCCCGACCTTGAAGGGCCCGCGTCGGCGGGCGGCACCGGTCGGTTCGGACATGGGAACAGAGTACCGGTGTTACTGGGACGGTCGTGCCATGGCCTTGACGAAGGCGCGCTCGACGTCGGTGGTGGCGAGGACGCCGTAGATCTCGCCGGTCTCCTCGATGACGAGGTACTCGGTGGCCGGGGTGGCCCGGAGGTGGTCGAGGAGGGGCTGGCCGGTGAGTTCGGCGGGGACGCGCATGCCGTCGGTCAGGTCCTGGGCGAGGGTGGTGACGGCGACCCAGGGGCGGCGGTGCTGGGGGACGGCGGCGATGGCGGCCTCGCGGACGATGCCGGTGGGGCTGCCGGTGCCGTCGACGACGACGAGGGCGCGGGCGCCGGCCTCGTTGGCGCGGCGCAGCGCCTCGGAGAGGGGGGTGTCGGGTTCGACCGGGATGGCGCGGCGGGTGAGGGCACGGGCGCGGAGGTCGGGGAGGTGTTCGCGGAGGCGGGCCATGCGGAGGCTGTTGCCGGCCCCGGTCCAGATGATGGCGGCCAGGATGGCGGCGAGGAGGGCGTCGGTGACGGTGGTGAAGCCGTCGATGTCGGCGGTGGAGTTGCCGAGCCAGCCGGTGCGGGTGAGGAGGGGGAGGCCGATGAGGACGGTGACGGCGAGCGCGCGGCCGACCCAGGCGGCGGCGACGGTGCCGCTCATGGGCTTGCCGGTGATCTTCCAGACGACCGCGCGGAGCATCCGGCCGCCGTCGAGGGGCAGGCCCGGGAGGAGGTTGAAGATCGCCACGATGAGGTTGGAGATCATCAGGCCGGCGAGGAGGACGCCGGGCACGGTGCCGGGCTCGACGGCGTGCATGGCGAGGTAGAAGAGGCCGGCGAGGACGAGGGAGAGGAGCGGGCCGACGAAGGCGAGGACGAATTCGCGGCCGGGGGTCTCGGACTCCTTCTCGATCTCGGAGACGCCGCCGAAGAACTGGAGCTGGATGCGCCGCACGGGGAGCTTGAAGCGGAGGGCGGCGATGGTGTGGGCGAGCTCGTGGACGAGGACGGAGGCGTAGAAGGCGACGGCGAAGAAGAGGGAGACCAGGTAGCGGGCGGCGCCGAGCTCGGGCAGGACCCGTTCGATCTGGTCGCCGAAGACCCAGGTGATGAGGGCGGCGACGAGGAACCAGCTGGGGGCGACGTAGACGGGCACGCCGAAGGGCCGTCCCATGAGGATCCCGCCGCCGGGCTCCTCGGTCCGCTGCGGCTTGGGCTCGTCCTGGTTCACGGGTTCCTCTCGTCGCCGGGGGTGACCGCGCCGGTGCGTCACGGGTCGATCATGCAGCGCGACGGGTCATGCGTCGATGGTATGCGGATCGTTGTCGGTGGCGGGCCGTAGGGTCTGTGTCATGAGTACGAGCGAGCGGCTCCCGGAGGGGCCCCGGGCGCCCATGTCGCTGTCGCCTTCCCGGGCGAGCGACTTCATGCAGTGTCCCCTGTTGTACCGGTTCCGGGTGATCGACCGGCTGCCGGAGAAGCCGAGCGCGGCGGCGACGCGGGGGACGCTGGTGCACGCGGTGCTGGAGCGGCTCTTCGACGATCCGGCGGCGGAGCGCACGGTGCCGCGGGCGAAGGCGATGGTCCCGGGGCAGTGGGACCGGCTCCTGGAGTCGCGGCCGGAGCTGGGCGAGCTGTTCGCGGACGATCCGGCGGGCGAGCGGCTCGGGCAGTGGCTGGCGGAGGCCGAGTCGCTGGTGGAGCGGTGGTTCACGCTGGAGGACCCGGCGCGGCTGGAGCCGGCCGAGCGCGAGCTGTTCGTGGAGACGGAGCTGGCGTCGGGGCTGCGGCTGCGCGGCGTGATCGACCGGGTGGACGTGGCGCCGACGGGCGAGGTGCGGATCGTCGACTACAAGACGGGGAAGGCGCCGCGGCCGGAGTACCGCGAGGGCGCGCTGTTCCAGATGACGTTCTACGCGCTGGTGGTGTGGCGGCTGAAGGGCGTGATCCCGCGCCGGCTCCAGCTGGTGTACCTGGGCAGCGGGGACGTGCTCACCTACGACCCGGTGGAGGCGGACCTGCGGCGGGTGGAGCGGAAGCTGCACGCGCTGTGGGACGCGATCCGGACGGCGACGGAGACGGGCGACTGGCGGCCCCGGCCGACGAAGCTGTGCGGCTGGTGCGATCACCAAGCGGTGTGTCCGGAGTTCGGGGGGACTCCCCCGGCGTATCCGCTGGAGATCGTTTCCGCGCGCCCGGCGGAGTCGGGCGAATCGGGGCAGGGCAGAATGGGCGACGACCGGCCCGCCTCGTGAAGGAGCCCCTGTGACGATTCGCGTCCTCCTGGTCGACGACCAGCCGCTGCTGCGCACCGGTTTCCGGATGATCCTGGAGGCGGAGCAGGACCTGGCGGTGGTGGGAGAGGCCGGTGACGGTCTGCAGGCACTGGACCAGGTGCGGGCGCTCCAGCCCGACGTGGTGCTGATGGACATCCGGATGCCGCGGATGGACGGGGTCGAGGCGACCCGGCAGATCACCGGGCCGGGCCGGGACGGTCCGGCGAAGGTGCTGGTGCTGACCACCTTCGACCTGGACGAGTACGTGGTGGAGGCGCTGCGCGCGGGCGCCAGCGGCTTCCTGCTGAAGGACGCCCCGGCGACGGAGCTGGTGCAGGCGATCCGGGTGGTGGCGGCGGGCGAGGCGATGCTGGCCCCGTCGATCACGCGGCGGCTGCTCGACAAGTACTCGGCGCATCTGCCGACGGGCGAGGAGCAGGTGCCGGACACGCTGGGCACGCTGACCGACCGCGAGGTGGAGGTGCTGAAGCTGGTGGCCCGCGGCCTGTCGAACGCGGAGATCGCGGCGGACCTGTTCGTGAGCGAGACCACGGTGAAGACGCACGTGGGCCATGTGCTGACGAAGCTGGGCCTGCGCGACCGGGTGCAGGCGGCGGTGTACGCGTACGAGAGCGGTCTGGTGCGCCCGGGGGCCAACGGCCAGTAGGGCGGAGCGGTACGGCGGAGGGCCCGGCGCGCGGGATGCGCGCCGGGCCC
>NZ_BNBS01000059.1 GCF_014656075.1 Streptomyces hydrogenans | reverse complement strand
GCCCGCCGTCCACGAGGCCGCCCGCCGCCGCTCCGCCCGCAGCGCCGCCGCCGCCGCGATCACCCCGCCCAGCGCCAGCGCCAGGGCGAGCGCCGCCGGACGCGGCACCGTGAGCGCCAGAGCCAGGGCGCCCACCGCCACCCCCGTCACCTCCGCCGCGACCGACCGGACCCGGACCGCCAGGGCCGCCGTCGCCGCCGGGACGATCAGCAGCGCCAGTCCCGCCGCGGCGCCGGACAGCCCGGCCGCCGCGGCCCCGGCCCCCACCAGGCCCGCCGCCGCGAGCAGCGACGCGACCGCCGCCGTCTCGCGGACCGCCCCGCCGCCGAAGACCGACACCGCCGTGAACAGCGCGAGCAGCAGGCCCAGCACCCCGAAGGTCGCCGCCCGCACGTCCAGGGCCAGGAGCAGCGCCGACACCGCCGAGGCCGTACCGGCCGCCGACCCCGTCCACGCGAGCAGCGCACCCGGCGCCACCGGCACCACCGGCCCGGCGGTCACCGCCGTCCAGGACGCGCCCCAGGCACCCTCCGGGCCCGCCGGCACCGGCACCGGCACCGGCACCGGCACCGGCACCGGCTCGGGCTCCGGCCGGTCGTGCGCGGGCCCGCCGGGCCGCACCGCGAGCCCGAGCGCCGCCGCCGTCGCCACCAGCCGGACGGCGATCCCCGCCGCGTACGGCAGCTCCAGGGCGACCGGCAGCGCCATCAGCAGCGACCACCCGAGCACCACCGCGCCCCAGCGGCCCCACGGCCCTCCCGCCGTCGCCGCCGCGACCGCGCCGAGCAGCAGCACCAGGGCCGCCGTCGCCGGATGGTCCGCCAGTACCGGCGCCGCGTGCGTCCCGGACCAGAGCCCGGCGCTCCGGTCCGCCGGCCCCAGCAGCCCCGCCAGTACCGGCGGCAGCGCCCACAGCACGCCCAGGCCCGCGACCACGCCCCCGGCGAGCCCGAACCCGCCCCGTACCGCCTCCGGGATCCACCCGGCGCGGACCGGACGCCACAGCGCCGCCAGGGCCAGCCCGCAGACCACGTACACCGGCACCGCCCACTCCGCCGGCAGCGCGGCCCGCGCGGGCCCGGCCGCGGACGCCACCAGCGCCAGACCGGCCACCGTCGCGAGCGTCGAGGCCGCCGGACGGGCCGCCCCGGCCGCGTACAGGCACAGCGCCGCGCAGACCAGCAGCAGCGCGGCGCCCGTCCACGGGTCCGTCAGCGACAGCCCGGCGCCGGTCAGGAGTGCCCAGGCCGCCAGGACACCCGCCGACACCCCCGCGGTGACCCGCACCTCGCTCCGCGGCGGGCGGCCGAGCAGCAGCACGCCCGCCGCCGCCGTCCGCACCGCCGCCCACGCCACGACCGCCGGACCGCCGCCGGCCGCCAGCGCGCCCAGCGGCAGCGGCAGCTGCGCCGCGACCACCGCCGCGGGCAGCGGCAGCCGCAGCCCCCGCAGCAGCCCGCCGTACCCGCCCCACACACCCGCCAGGACCGCCGCGGCCGCCGCCGTGTAGCCGAGCCCGTCCGTCCCCGGCAGCGCCACCCGGTGCAGGGCGTACGCGTCGAGGACCGTCAGGACCAGGCCGAGGGCGCCCACCGCCTCCGCCGTCGACCCCAGCCCCCGGCGCAGCAGCACCGCCGGCGCCGCCAGCGCCGCCGACGTCACCGCGAGCAGCACCGCCGAACGCCCCGCGATGCCCATCGAGCCCCAGCTCACCAGCGTGAAGGCGAGCGCGGCGACGGCCAGCAGGATCCCGCCCAGCGTCAGCAGCACGTTCTGCGCGCCGCGCGGCGAGGTCTCCGCGGGCGCCGCGACCCCCGGGAACGGCGGGGCCGCCGCCCGGCCCGCGGGCGCGTACAGCACCCCCAGCAGCCAGGCCCGGCGGGCCAGCAACTCGGCACGGCGCGCGTCGAGTCGGGCCAGCTCGGCGTCGACGCGACGCAGCTCCTCGACGGGGGGCGGGTTCATGTCCATGCCCGGAGTGTCGCGCCGCGCCCCCGCCCGGGGAATGCGCGCTGCTACTCAGATCCGGGCCGAGTACCCACACTGGACCCATGGACTGGTGCCGGTACCGCTTCCGCAGCGTCTGGCGGCTCGCCGCCCCGCCCGACCGCGTCTACGCCGCCCTCGCCCGCGCCGAGGACTACCCCCTCTGGTGGCCTCAGGTCCGCGCCGTCGTCCCCCGCGACGACACCAGCGGCACCGCCCGCTTCCGCTCCCTGCTCCCGTACGACATCGAGGTCACCGCCCGCGCCCTGCGCCACGACCCCGACGCCCGGGTCCTGGAGATCCGGCTCGACGGCGACCTGGACGGCTGGGCCCGCTGGACCCTCACCGCCGACGGCACCGGCACCCACGCCCTGTACGAACAGGAGGTGGAGGTCAGGGCCCGGCTGCTGCGGCTCCTCGCCGTCCCCGGCCGCCCCTTCTTCCGCGCCAACCACGCGCTCATGATGCGCGGCGGCCGGCGCGGCCTCGCCGCCCACCTGCGCTCCGAATGAATTTGGAACCCGGACCGGAAGCCCTGTATGGTTCAACCCGTTCCCGGGCGATTAGCTCAGCGGGAGAGCACTTCGTTCACACCGAAGGGGTCACTGGTTCGATCCCAGTATCGCCCACCGGGAGAGGCCGGTCCGTCATCACGACGGACCGGCCTCAGCCATTTCCGGCCGGTCCTCACGCCGCCTTGCGCAGCTCGGGACGGAGCGGCCACGCCGGATCCACCAGCTCCGGCGTGCCCTGCCGCGTGAACCACGCCTGGAGACCCCGCGCCTGCGCCGCGTGCCACACCGCCTGGAGGGTGTGCAGCTCCGCCGGCGACAGCCGCTCCAGCCGGGACGCGAACCGCCGCCCCACCGCGCGCACCACCTCCAGCGCCGCCGTGGCGTCCGCCGCCGCGTCGTGCGCCCCCGCCAGCTCCACCTCGTAGTGCGCGCACAGGTCGGTCAGCGTCCGGCGGCCCTTGCGGTACCGGTCCAGATGCTTGTCCAGGACCCGCGGATCCAGCACGCACAGCGAGGTGTGCTCCAGATACCGGCCCAGCGACGACGCCCGATGGCGCCTCAGCTCCCGGTCCAGGATGGTGAGGTCGAACGGCGCGTTCATCACCACCAGCGGCCGGCCCGCCGCGTTCTGCTCCGCCAGGGCACGCCCCAGCTCCTCCACGACGGGCGACGGCCACCGCCCGTTCCGCTGGAGGTGATCGTCCGTCAGCCCGTGCACCGCCGTGGCGCCTTCCGGCACCGGTATCCCCGGGTTGACCAGCCAGCGGCTCACCCGGGGCCGTGCCCCGGCCGCGTCCTGGACGACGAGCGCGGCGGACACGATCCGGTCCTGCTCGACGTCCACTCCGGTGGTCTCCGTGTCGAAAGCGGCCAGGGGCCCTTCGTACCAGTTCGTCGTCATACCCGAACTCCTCGCACCCGCGCGGCAGATGGCCAACCCCCTGCCCAAAGCGGTGATACCCGGACTGTTTGCGCCGTACGCGGACCGGTCACAACACAGGTGACGGGGAAGGACGTTCACATGGCGCTCGCCCAGCCCGAGTCGGGAGGGCTGCCGCCCCAGCGGGCGGCCCCGGCCCGCGGCTCACTCGCCACCACCGCCTGCATGGAGACCCTCCAGGTGGGATACCTGCACGCCGTCGCCGCCGCGGCGGGCTGCTCGCTCGCGCAGCCCTTCCCGGACAACGGCGTCGACTGGCACGTGAGCCACGGCTCGCCCGGACACACCGTCGACGACGAGGTCACCATCAAGGTGCAGCTCAAGTGCACCTACCAGCTGCCGGCGCGACCGACGGGGAGCACCTTCCCCTTCGTGCTCGACAACGACCACCTGGTGAAACTGGCCCGGTCCCCCGTGGCGGTGCACAAGATCCTGGTCGTGATGATCGTCCCGAGAGACCCGGAGGACTGGCTGAGGGCGAGCCACGACGGGCTCGACCTGCGGCACTGCTGCTACTGGATGAACCTGGCCGGGCACCCGGTCACCGGACGCCGCCGGACCACCGTGCGCGTCCCCACGGCACGGATCTTCGACGACCGGGCGCTCTGCGAGATCATGACCCGGGTCGGCCGGGGAGGGAGACCTTGATGCACCGACCGATCGACGAATCCGGACACGGGGCCGGGGACGGCGCCGGACGCGGTCCCGTCCCGCCGCCCTACCGGCCCCACCCGGTGCCCCCCGTCGACAGCGGCGGCCGGTCGGCGCGGGGCGCCGCCGTGCCCGACCCCGGCCGGGTCGACCCGCGCGTCCTCGGCGCCCTCTTCGCCCGCCACGGCTGGCGGCGCAGGGGCGGCGCCGCGGGACGCTACGGCCGCTGGACGCCGCCCGGGAGCGGACCGGGCGGCGGCACCAGCCTCCTCGTCCCCGACACCCTCGCCTTCCCCGACTGCGAGGACCTGATCGGCGAGGCCCTCACCGCCCTCGCCCGCAGCGGCACGCCCTCCGCCCGCGAGGTCCTCACCGGCCTCGCCGTTCCCAGCGACGAGATCCGCTGGTGGCGCGAGGTGCCCACCGGCCCGGCCGGCACCGTGCCCTGGCCCGTGCAGGAGCAGCTGCGCTCCGCCGCCCGCAAGATCCTCCTCGCCGGGGCCCTCGCCGTGCGCGGCCGGGCCGGCTACCACGGCTCCCGGCACCGGGCCGCCGCCCAGGCCGCCCTCGAACCCGTCGTCGTCGGCACCGACCCCGGCGGCCGCGCCCTCACCGCCTTCCTGCCGGTCCCGCCCGGCCGGCCCGTCGCCGTGCGGCTGTACCACGCCCTGCACGCGGCCCGCGAGGCCGTCGACTACCAGCGCGCCACCGGCGGCATGGACGCCTTCGACTCCGCCGTCGAGGCCGGCGTCAGCCGCGAGCTCACCGAAGGGCTCGTCGCCCTCGTCCGCGGTACGGAGGGTGCCCGCGTCGCCCTCGCCTGGGCACCGGCCGCCGGGGTCCCCGAGGGCTGCGCGGCCCGGCCCGAGCCCGTCGAGTTCTCGCCCGGCGACCTGCCCGCCCTGCGCGAGGCGAGCGCCCGCTACCTCACCGACGAGCCCTCCGTCCCGGTGCGGGTGACCGGCGCCGTCGTCCGGATGCGGCGCTCCGGGCCGCGGGGCGAGGGCCGGGTCAGGCTGCGCGTCCTCGGCGGCGCGGACGTCGGCCACGTCCGGGTCACCCTCGACGAGGAGGCGTACCGCACCGCCGGTCACGCCCACCTCGTCGGCCTGCCCATCCGGGTCGTCGGCCGGCTGGAGAGCCGCGGCGGTTTCCGCCGCCTCACCGGCGCCTCCGGAGTGGTCCCGGTGCAGGTGGACGAGGCCGAGCGGGACCGGCTGATGAAGTCGCTGCACGAGAACCTCGATTTCCTGGAGGAGGCGTGCGAGCCGGAGGAGGAGCGGTGAGCGGGGTGCGGGCGGGCCCGTAAGATCGAGGGGACGCGGCACCTCGTCTCTGCCGCGCGCCACCGGCGCCGGCACCTCGTGCCTGCCGACGCCCCGATGCATGGAGTACCCGTGTCCGAAGTCCGTGTGACCGTCCCGACCGCCTCAGGACCGGAGGAGAGGACGGTGAGCGCGGGCACCACGGCCGGCGCCCTGTTCGCCGACGACCGCACCGTCATCGCCGCCCGTGTCGCGGGCGAGCTGAAGGACCTCTCGTACGAGCTCGCCGAGGGCGATGTCGTCGAGGGCGTCGAGATCGGCTCCGAGGACGGCCTGAACATCCTGCGCCACTCCACCGCGCACGTGATGGCGCAGGCCGTGCAGGAGCTCTTCCCCGAGGCCAAGCTGGGCATCGGCCCGCCGGTCCGTGACGGCTTCTACTACGACTTCGACGTCGAGAAGCCGTTCACGCCCGAGGACCTCAAGGCCATCGAGAAGAAGATGCAGGAGATCCAGAAGCGCGGGCAGCGGTTCGCCCGCCGCGTGGTCTCCGACGAGGACGCCCGCGAGGAGCTGGCCGACGAGCCGTACAAGCTGGAGCTCATCGGCATCAAGGGCTCCGCGTCGACCGACGACGGCGCGAACGTCGAGGTGGGCGGCGGCGAGCTGACCATCTACGACAACCTCGACGCCAAGACCGGCGAGCTGTGCTGGAAGGACCTCTGCCGCGGTCCCCACCTGCCCACCACCCGCAACATCCCGGCGTTCAAGCTGATGCGGAACGCGGCCGCCTACTGGCGCGGCAGCGAGAAGAACCCGATGCTCCAGCGCATCTACGGCACCGCGTGGCCGTCGAAGGACGAGCTGAAGGCCCACCTCGACTTCCTGGCCGAGGCCGAGAAGCGCGACCACCGCAAGCTGGGCAACGAGCTCGACCTCTTCTCCGTCCCGGACGAGATCGGCTCCGGCCTCGCCGTCTTCCACCCCAAGGGCGGCATCATCCGCCGGGTCATGGAGGACTACTCGCGCAGGCGCCACGAGGAGGAGGGCTACGAGTTCGTCTACTCGCCGCACGCCACCAAGGGCAAGCTCTTCGAGAAGTCCGGCCACCTCGACTGGTACGCCGAGGGCATGTACCCGCCCATGCAGCTCGACGAGGGCGTGGACTACTACCTCAAGCCCATGAACTGCCCGATGCACAACCTGATCTTCGACGCGCGCGGGCGCTCCTACCGTGAGCTGCCGCTGCGCCTGTTCGAGTTCGGCACCGTGTACCGGTACGAGAAGTCGGGCGTCGTGCACGGCCTGACCCGGGCCCGCGGCTTCACCCAGGACGACGCGCACATCTACTGCACGCGCGAGCAGATGGCGGACGAGCTCGACCGCACCCTGACCTTCGTCCTGAACCTGCTCCGCGACTACGGTCTGACCGACTTCTACCTGGAGCTGTCGACCAAGGACCCGGAGAAGTTCGTCGGCTCCGACGAGGTGTGGGAGGAGGCCACCGCCGTCCTCCAGCAGGTCGCCGAGAAGCAGGGCCTGCCGCTCACCCCCGACCCGGGCGGCGCCGCCTTCTACGGCCCGAAGATCTCGGTGCAGGCGCGGGACGCCATCGGCCGTACCTGGCAGATGTCGACCGTCCAGCTCGACTTCAACCTGCCGGAGCGCTTCGACCTGGAGTACACCGCCCCGGACGGCACCAAGCAGCGCCCGGTCATGATCCACCGCGCGCTCTTCGGCTCGATCGAGCGCTTCTTCGCGGTGCTCCTGGAGCACTACGCGGGCGCCATGCCGCCGTGGCTGGCCCCCGTCCAGGCGACCGGCATCCCGATCGGGGACGCGCACGTCGACTACCTGCAGGAGTTCGCCGCCAAGGCGAAGAAGCAGGGCCTGCGGGTGGAGGTCGACTCCTCCTCGGACCGGATGCAGAAGAAGATCCGGAACGCGCAGAAGCAGAAGGTCCCCTTCATGATCATCGCGGGTGACGAGGACATGGCCGCCGGCGCCGTCTCCTTCCGCTACCGCGACGGTTCGCAGGAGAACGGCATCCCCGCCGACGAGGCCATCGCCAAGATCGCCAAGATCGTCGAGGAGCGCGTCCAGGTCTGACGGCCGGAGCGTTCTCAGGAGGCCCCCGGGGGATCCCCCCGGGGGCCTTCCCCGTTCCCCGGCTTCTCGTCCTCCCGGGTGAACGCCTGGATCAGCCAGGACGAGAAGGAACCCGTCACCGCGCCCAGCAGGGCCAGGCCGCAGGCCATCAGGCCGACGGCGACGACCCGGCCGATCGGGGTCACCGGGGTCACGTCGCCGTAGCCGACCGTCGCCAGGGTGGCGCAGGCCCACCAGACCGAGTCGCCGAAGGTGACGATCGTGGCGCCGGGGGCGTCGACCTCGTGGTGGTAGACGGTGAGCGCGGCGGTGAAGCCCAGCAGGGAGACGGAGAGGCCGGAGTAGACCATGACCCGGGCGTAGAGGCTGAGGTGGGGCTGGCCCCGGCGGCGCTGGACCCGGTCGTAGATGGCCACCATGCGGACCGGGCGGAGCAGCGGCAGGAGCAGGACGACCGTGTCCACGAGGTGGGTGCGGACGAAGCGGAGCGGGCGCTGGCCGCTGAGCCGGAGCCGTACCGCGTAATCGGCGATGAAGATCGCCCAGGCGCCGAGGACCACCCCGACGCAGAGGTCCACTCCCAGCCGGGGGAGGTGGTCGCGGGCGAGGACCCGGACCGCGTACCCGGCGAGGTAGGCGACGGAGGCCACGGCGAGCGGCAGCTCCATGCGTCGGTCCCAGCGTTCCTGGCGGGGCGGTTTCGGGGGCCTTTCGCTCATCGGATCAGGATCACCCGGGCCGGCTTCCCTCGCCCCGGCGACACGTTCCGAACGGGCGACGCAATATGCTGCACAGCATGACGACTGAGCCGGAACAGCAGATCGGAGTGGGGGCGCCGGACGCGTTCCAGCGCCTGTGGACGCCCCACCGGATGGCGTACATCCAGGGGGAGAACAAGCCGACCGGGCCGGGGGCCGACGACGGCTGTCCGTTCTGCTCGATCCCGGCGAAGTCGGACGAGGACGGGCTGGTGATCGCCCGCGGCGAGAGCGTGTACGCGGTCCTCAACCTGTACCCGTACAACGGCGGGCACCTGATGGTCGTGCCGTACCGGCACGTCGCCGACTACACGGACCTGGACGCGGCGGAGACGGCCGAGCTGGCCGACCTCACCAAGCGCGCGATGATCGCGCTGCGGGCCGCCTCGGGGGCCCACGGCTTCAACATCGGCATGAACCAGGGCGCCGTCGCGGGTGCCGGGATCGCCGCGCACCTGCACCAGCACGTGGTGCCGCGCTGGGGCGGGGACACCAACTTCATGCCGGTCGTCGGCCACACCAAGGTGCTGCCGCAGCTGCTGGCCGACACCCGGGCGATGCTGGCCGACGCCTGGCCGGCGACGGTCTGAGCGGTCCGTCCGGTACGGCCCCGGGGCGCGCGCCCCGGGGCCGTACGGCGTCACGCGTCGTAGACGTCGGCCTTCTTCGGGCCGGGCTCCTGCACGCTGCCGCCGAGCACGAGCGAGCGGTTGGTGAAGCGCTCGGTGTCCACGTTGTGCTCGCCGAGGAAGCGGATCGTCGCGGTGTGCACGGCGCGCAGCACCGGGGTGGCCATGCGGATGGCGTCGTCGGCCATGAACCGGTTCTTCCAGAGCGGGCCGGCCCAGACGTGCCGCAGGCCGAAGGGCTCGGGCAGGCTCATCTTGCCGCCGAGGAAGTCCAGGACCGGCGGGTACCAGGTGAGCGGGGCGCGGACGGCGAGCCGCACGATGTCGTCGGTGCCGAGCAGCGGCTGGGCGATCTCCCGGGTCTCCCAGAAGCGGACGGTCTTGGAGACCTCCCTGGTCTTCCCCTTGGGCTTGGTGGTGAAGAGGCCGTGGACGGGGCCCAGGGCGTGGCCGGTGACCTCGATGCGCAGGGTGTGGTGGAGCGAGGTGACGGTGACCATCATGGTCAGCACCACGTTCCCGTCCCAGAGGGTGAACTGGACGCCGAGGTAGTGGCGGTTGCCCGCGCCGAACTGCTGCTCGTTGCAGATCCGCTGTATCTCGTGCGGCTTCACCTGGTAGTGGACGATGTTGTCGCCCTCGGGGCGGCTGACCTCGTCGGCGCCCTCGCCGACGGGCGAGACGATCCAGTGCTTGACGGTGGGCTTGGGGAAGCCGGTCTTGAGGGAGCCGCGCTCCAGCAGGGTGAGCTGGTCGTGGATCTTGCGGACCAGGTCCCAGGCGCGGAAGTCGTGCATCTCCTGCCCGGCGACGGGCACCAGCTCCTCGGCGAGCGTCCAGCTGCCCCAGCGGGTGCCGAGGCCGAGGATGCCCTTGGGGCCGGCGTAGAAGACCACGTTGGAGTGCTGCTCGGCGGAGAGCTTCTCCAGGTTGAGCCGCAGCTCCTCGGCGGACTTCTCGCCCGGGTCGGTGGGGACCGACTTGGGGACGTGGGCGCCGACCCCGCCGCCGCTGAGCAGGCCGGTCCACCGCTCGCGGAGGTCCACGGCGGTGTTGAGGCAGATCCGGCTCGCCAGGTACCAGCCGACGACCGGGGCGACCATCATCGCCCGCAGGTAGTTGGCCAGCAGGCCGTCGAGGGGGAGCTTGAGGAGGATGAGGACGACGACGATGCCGAACGCCCAGAGCAGGACGGTGCCGAGGACGCTGGACCGCTTGTTCTCCGACCCGGCGGCGATGCGGCGCAGCTGGATGAGGCCGAGCCAGAGCAGCAGTCCGGGCAGGAACAGGACGCCGCAGAAGAAGGTGACCAGGGTCAGCTTGACGTCGCGCCGGCGGCGGATGTGGGTGGCGGCGAGGCAGTGCTCGACGATCGGCTGGGGCTCGGCGCCGAAGGACTGGATGAGGGCCTTGCGCCCGCCGCCGAGCATGCGGACCTGGACGGCGCGGGAGAACGCCTCGCCGAGGTCGGGGCGGAAGAGCTTCGCCCACTTCCCCTTCTTGACGCCGGTCTTGTAGTGCTCGTTGTCGGCTTCCTGGATGGTCTCCAGGGGGCTGTCCCGGTACGCGGCCGAGGCCAGCGCGTTCGTCGCCCCGGTCAGGCCGCTGCCGCCCTGGAGCGGGATCTGTGCCCCCGGTCCGAAACCGTCGATCGCCACTTCCGCCCCCATCACCGCGAGTACCCGTGCGGGCCGTTCCCGACTGTCGTGCCCGGCGACACCCGCCGCACACGGCACCACAGCGTAACCGGGCGGCGTGGTATGCGTCACGGGCTGTGGACAACCGCGGCCGGAACCCGTCCGCCCGGTTCCGGCCGGGCGGACGCGCGCCGCTGTCGCCGCGTCAACTAGGAGCCCTTCCCGGTCCGTTCGCGGAGGCGGGCGGCGAGCTGAGGGGGCATCGGTTCGTGCCGGGCGTAGCTGCGGTCGAAGCGGCCGGTGCCGTGCGAGACGGAGCGCAGGTCGATCGCGTACCGCCCGATCTCGATCTCCGGGACCTCGGCCCGGACGACGGTCCGGCCGGGGTCCGCCTGGTCGGTGCCGACGACCCGGCCGCGCCGGCCCGAGAGGTCGCTCATCACCGCGCCGACGTACTCGTCGGGGACGAGCACCCGTACCTCGGCGACCGGTTCCAGGAGGTGGACCGGCACCTCGGCGGCCGCCTCGCGCAGCGCGAGCGCCCCGGCCGTCTGGAAGGCGGCGTCGGAGGAGTCCACCGAGTGGGCCTTGCCGTCCCTGAGGGTGACCCGGACGTCGACGAGCGGGTGTCCGGCGGCGACGCCGCGCGCGGCCTGGGCGCGGACGCCCTTCTCGACGGAGCCGATGAACGGGCGGGGGACCGCGCCGCCGACCACCTTGTCGACGAACTCGATGCCGCTGCCCGGCGGGAGCGGTTCGACGTCGATCTCGCAGATCGCGAACTGCCCGTGGCCGCCGGACTGTTTGACGTGCCGGCCGCGGCCGGAGGAGGGGGCGCCGAAGGTCTCGCGCAGCGGCACCCGGTACGGGACGGCGTCGACGCGCACGCCGTAGCGGCCGCGCAGCCGTTCCAGGACGACGTCCTGGTGGGCCTCGCCCAGGCACCACAGCACGACCTGGCCGGTGTCCTGGTTCTGTTCGAGGCGGAGGGTCGGGTCCTCGGCGACCAGTTTGGCCAGGCCCTGGGAGAGCCGGTCCTCGTCGGCCTTGCTGTGCGCCTCCACGGCGAGCGGGAGGAGCGGCTCGGGCATGCTCCACGGGGCGATCAGGAGCGGATCGTCCTTGGCCGAGACGGTGTCGCCGGTCTCGGCGCGGCCGAGCCGGGCCACACAGGCGAGGTCGCCGGCGACGCAGTGCGCCACGGGGCGCTGCTGCTTGCCGAAGGGGGAGGTGAGGGCGCCGACGCGTTCGTCGACGTCGTGGTCCTCGTGGCCCCGGTCGGCGAGTCCGTGTCCGGAGACGTGCACGGTCTCGTCGGGGCGCAGGGTGCCGGAGAAGACCCGCACGAGGGAGATCCGGCCCTGGTAGGGGTCGGCGGCGGTCTTCACGACCTCGGCGACCAGCGGCCCCTCGGGGTCGCAGGCGAGCGTCGGGCGGGGCTCGCCGGAGGGGGTGGTGACGGCGGGCGGCTCGTGCTCCAGCGGGGAGGGGAAGCCGCGGGTGATCAGCTCCAGGAGCTCGACGGTGCCGAGGCCCTGGCCGCCCCCGTCGGCGGCGGGGGCGGCGGCGAGCACGGGGTGGAAGCCGCCCCGGGCGACGGCCTTCTCCAGGTCGCCGACGAGGGTCCCGACGTCGATCTCCTCGCCGCCCAGGTAGCGGTCCATGAGGGTCTCGTCCTCGCTCTCCGCGATGATCCCCTCGATGAGCCGGGCCCTGGCCCCGGCGATCGTCTCCCGCTCCGCTTCGTCGGGCTCCCGCTCGGCGCGCTCGCCCGTGGAGTAGTCGTGGACCCGCTGCGAGAGGAGGCCGATCAGGCCGGTGGCGGGGGCGTGCCCGTCGGAGCCCTCGGGGCCGTGCACCGGCAGGTACAGGGGGAGCACGGCGTCGGGGTCGTCGTGGCCGAAGAGCCCGGCGCAGACGCCGGTCAGCTCGTCGAAGCTGGTGCGGGCGGTGTCGAGGTGGGTGACGACGATGGCGCGGGGCATGCCGACGGCCGCGCACTCCTCCCAGACCATCCGGGTGGAGGCGGCGACCGCGTCGGCCTCCTGGGCGGCCGAGACGACGAAGAGGGCCGCGTCCGCCGCGCGCAGACCGGCCCTCAGCTCTCCGACGAAGTCGGCGTACCCGGGGGTGTCGAGCAGGTTGACCTTGAAGCCGTCCCAGCCGACCGGGACGAGGGAGAGCTGGACGGAGCGGTGCTGGCGGTGCTCGATCTCGTCGTGGTCGGAGACGGTCGCGCCGTCCTCGACCCGGCCGGGCCGGCCCAGCGCCCCGGCGGTCTGCGCGAGCGCCTCGACGAGCGTCGTCTTGCCCGCTCCGCTGTGGCCGACCAGCACCACGTTCCGTACCTCCGAGGGCCGGTCGGCCGTCGGTGCCCTGCCGGCGGCTCCGGCGGGGGTGTGCGCCTTGTCGCCCATGGTGTCCTCCCGGCTGCGGGGCGGTGAGGGGTGAGCGGGCGCGGGGGAGCGGCATCGCGGTGCGGCTCCTGCGGTGCCCGCGGCGTGCTCCTTCGAGCTTTGCACCGACGCCGGGACGCGTCCATCCGTCGTACACCGGTGGGCCCCCGGGGGTACGCCGACGCGGCGGGGTGGGTGCGCTCCCGTGCCGCGCCACGCGCGTGGCTACGATGGGTGAGCCGGTGGTCATGGGACCGCGCGGCCCGCCGAAACCTCGGGAAGGCCATGCTGAACAAGTACGCGCGTGCGTTTTTTACGCGTGTCCTCACACCGTTCGCCGCGTTTCTGCTCCGCCGGGGCGTCAGCCCCGACGCCGTGACGCTGATCGGCACGGCGGGAGTGGTCGCCGGAGCGCTGGTCTTCTTCCCCAGGGGCGAGTTCTTCTGGGGCACGATCGTGATCACGCTCTTCGTCTTCTCCGACCTCGTCGACGGCAACATGGCCCGGCAGGCGGGGATCTCCAGCCGCTGGGGCGCCTTCCTCGACTCGACCCTCGACCGGGTCGCCGACGGGGCGATCTTCGGTGGCTTCGCGCTCTGGTACGCGGGCAAGGGCGACGACAACGTGCTCTGCGCGGTGGCGATCTTCTGCCTGGCGAGCGGCCAGGTCGTCTCGTACACCAAGGCGCGTGGCGAATCGATTGGCCTGCCCGTCGCGGTCAACGGCCTGATCGAGCGGGCCGAGCGGCTGGTGATCTCGCTGGTCGCCGCAGGCCTCGCCGGACTGCACGCCTTCGGCGTGCCGGGGATCGACGTGCTGCTGCCGATCGCCCTCTGGATCGTGGCCGTCGGCTCGGCCGTGACCCTGGGACAGCGGGTCGTGACGGTACGCAGGGAATCGGCCGAGGCGGACGCCGCCGCGGCCGCCGGGGGGAGCGGGGCGGCGACGTGAGCACGGTGAAGGACAAGGTGGCCGACGGCCTGTACGGGCTCGGCTGGGCGACCGTCAAGAAGCTCCCGGACCCGGTGGCCAAGGCCCTCGGCCGGAAGATCGCCGACACCGCGTGGAAGCGCCGCGGCAAGGGCGTCCTCCGGCTGGAGGCCAACCTCGCGCGCGTGGTGCCCGACGCCACGCCCGAGCGGCTCGCCGAACTGTCGAAGGCCGGCATGCGCTCGTACATGCGCTACTGGATGGAGTCCTTCCGGCTCCCGACCTGGAGCGCCGAGCGGGCCGCGAACAGCTTCGCGCTCAAGGACGCGCACCACCTCAAGGACGGCCTCGCCTCCGACCGGGGCGTCATCCTCGCCCTGCCCCACATGGGCAACTGGGACCTGGCCGGCGTGTGGGTGACCCGCGCGCTCGGCGTGCCCTTCACCACCGTCGCCGAGCGCCTCAAGCCCGAGTCGCTCTACGACCGCTTCGTCGCCTACCGCGAGTCCCTCGGCATGGAGGTGCTGCCGCACACCGGCGGCGCCGCCTTCGGCACCCTCGCCCGGCGGCTGCGCTCCGGCGGCCTCGTCTGCCTGGTCGCCGACCGGGACCTGTCGGCGTCCGGCGTCGAGGTCTCCTTCTTCGGCGAGCCCACCCGGATGCCCGCGGGACCGGCCATGCTCGCCCTCCAGACCGGCGCGATCCTGCTGCCGGTGACCCTCTGGTACGACGACTCCGACGTCATGCAGGGACAGGTGCACACGCCCGTGGAGGTACCCGAGTCAGGTACCCGGGCCGAAAAGGCGTCCCTCATGACACAGGCCCTCGCCGACACCTTCGCCGGGGCCATCGCGGACCACCCCGAGGACTGGCACATGCTCCAGCGCCTCTGGCTGGCCGACCTGGAGGAGCGCACACCGTGAGGATCGGCATCGTCTGCCCGTACTCCTGGGACGTACCGGGCGGCGTCCAGTTCCACATCCGCGACCTCGCGGAGCACCTGATCAGGCTCGGGCACGAGGTCTCCGTCCTCGCCCCCGCCGACGACGACACCCCGCTGCCGCCGTACGTGGTCTCCGCCGGCCGGGCCGTGCCCGTGTCGTACAACGGCTCGGTGGCGCGGCTCAGCTTCGGCTTCCTGTCCGCCGCGCGGGTGCGGCGCTGGCTGCACGACGGCACCTTCGACGTCGTCCACATCCACGAGCCGACCTCGCCCTCGCTGGGGCTGCTCACCTGCTGGGCGGCGCAGGGCCCGATCGTGGCCACCTTCCACACCTCGAACCCGCGCTCGCGGGCGATGCTCGCCGCCTACCCGATCCTCCAGCCGGCGCTGGAGAAGATCAGCGCCCGGATCGCGGTCAGCGAGTACGCGCGCCGGACCCTGGTGGAGCACCTCGGCGGCGACGCCGTCGTCATCCCCAACGGCGTCGACGTCGACTTCTTCGCCGGCGCGGAGCCGAAGGCGGAGTGGCAGGGCGAGACGCTCGGCTTCATCGGCCGCATCGACGAACCGCGCAAGGGCCTGCCCGTCCTGATGAAGGCGCTGCCCCGGATCCTCACCGAGCGCCCCGGCGCCCGCCTCCTGGTCGCCGGGCGCGGCGACGAGGAGGAGGCGGTGGCCTCGCTGCCGGCCGGGATGCGCTCCCGGGTGGAGTTCCTCGGCATGGTCAGCGACGAGGACAAGGCGCGGCTGCTGCGCAGCGTCGACGTGTACGTGGCGCCCAACACCGGCGGCGAGTCCTTCGGCATCATCCTCGTCGAGGCGCTGTCGGCCGGAGCGCCGGTCCTCGCCGCCGACCTGGACGCCTTCGCGCAGGTCCTCGACCAGGGCGCGGCGGGCGAGCTCTTCGCCAACGAGGACGCGGACGCGCTGGCGGACGCGGCGATCCGGCTGCTCGGCGACGGGGCCCGGCGCGCCGAGCTGAGCGCGCGCGGCTCCGCCCATGTGCGGCGCTTCGACTGGTCGACGGTCGGCGCGGACATCCTGGCCGTGTACGAGACGGTCACGGACGGGGCGGCGGCGGTGGACACGGACGAGAAGGTGGGCGGTCTACGGGCCCGGCTGGGCCTGTAGACCGCCCGGCGCGGGCCGCACCCGTCGTCCTCGCGGTGGGCCCGGGGACGGCGTTCCTGCCGGGTCCGGGCTCTCCGGGCCTGAGCCCGCACACCCGGCGCGACGGCTCCGCGGGGTGCGGGTGCGGGCGGTCGAGGTTCCGCGCGGCGCGGGGTCCCGCTGTGCCCGCCCGTTCCGCCCCGAGCGGAACGCACGCCCACAGCGGGCGGCGGAGGCGCACCCTGGGCGCATGATCAGCGTCCATCGGCTCGACCTGGGTGGCTTCACCCGCCCCGCCCAGGAGTGGGGCGGCCCCCACGCGCGCGTGGAGCACGCCTTCGCCTACCTGGTCCGGCACCCGGGCGGCACCCTCCTCTTCGACACCGGCATGGGCGAGGGGTCGCCGGAGACCGACGCCCACTACCGGATCGTCCGCCGGCCGCTCGCCGTCGCGCCCGGCGAGGTGGACGCGATCGTCAACTGCCACCTCCACTTCGACCACATCGGCGGCAACCAGCGCTTCCCCGGCACCCCCGCCCTGGTCCAGCGTGCCGAACTCGCCACCGCGCGGGCGGGCGCGTACACCATCGACGCGCTCCTGCCCGGCGTCGCCTGGACGGAGATCGACGGGGAGCACGAGCTCGCGCCCGGCGTGCGGATCGTGCCGACGCCCGGCCACGTCGACGGGCACCAGTCGCTCCTCCTCGACCACGGCGACCGTCTGACGCTCCTCGCGGGGCAGGCGTACGACACGGCGGGCGAGTTCGGGACGCCGTACCGGCCCTGGCTCGGCCGGCTCGCGGAGCTGGCGGAGGGGCGGCCGGTCCGCGTCCTGTTCGCCCATGACCGCGACCTTTGGGAAGGTGTGCGGCTGCCGCCCGGGTAGCCTGTGCGCCCGTGACCGAAACCCTGATCTGGACCGTCGTCGCGCTGATCTTCATCGGCGTCTACCTGAGCTGGACCGCCGGACGGCTCGACCGGCTGCACACCCGCATCGACGCCGCCCGCGCCGCGCTCGACGCCCAGCTGCTGCGGCGGGCCTCGGTCACCCAGGAACTGGCCACCTCCGGCGTCCTCGACCCGGCCGCCTCGATCGTCCTGTACGAGGCCGCGCACGCCGCCCGGCAGGCCGAGGAGGACCACCGGGAGGTCGCGGAGAGCGAGCTGAGCCAGGCCCTGCGCGCGGTCTTCGGCGAGCCGGAGCAGGTGGAACTCGTACGGGAGGCGCCCGGCGGCGAGGAGGCGGCGGGGGAGCTGGCCGCGGCCGTCCGCCGCGTCCCCATGGCCCGCCGCTTCCACAACGACGCGGTCCGGGCCGCCCGCGCCCTGCGCCGCCACCGCAAGGTCCGCTGGTTCCGTCTCGCGGGCCACGCGCCCTTCCCGATGGCCTTCGAAATGGACGACGAACCGCCGGTGGCCCTGGCCGATCGTCCCTCCTGAGCCGTTCCGGCCTCGGATTTCCGCGAAAAGGATCCACAGCCTGCGCATTGGCCCTTGCTGTGGACCGCTCGTGGACTGTTTCCTCGCTCTAGTCGTCAACGTCCCGTTGAACCCGTTGTCACGAGTGAGGTTCCCGTGTCCAGCTCCACCACCCCCCAGTCCCCCGAGACCGGCACCGCGCGCGTCAAGCGCGGCATGGCCGAGCAGCTCAAGGGCGGCGTGATCATGGACGTGGTCAACGCCGAGCAGGCGAAGATCGCCGAGGACGCCGGCGCCGTCGCCGTCATGGCCCTGGAGCGGGTCCCCGCGGACATCCGCAAGGACGGCGGCGTGGCCCGCATGTCCGACCCGAACATGATCGAGGAGATCATCGGCGCGGTCTCCATCCCGGTGATGGCCAAGTCCCGCATCGGCCACTTCGTCGAGGCCCAGGTCCTCCAGTCCCTCGGCGTCGACTACATCGACGAGTCCGAGGTCCTCACCCCGGCCGACGAGATCAACCACTCCGACAAGTGGGCCTTCACGACCCCCTTCGTCTGTGGCGCCACCAACCTGGGCGAGGCCCTGCGCCGCATCGCCGAGGGCGCGGCCATGATCCGCTCCAAGGGCGAGGCCGGCACCGGCAACGTCGTCGAGGCCGTCCGCCACCTGCGCCAGATCAAGAACGAGATCGCCAAGCTGCGCGGCTTCGACAACAACGAGCTGTTCGCCGCCGCCAAGGACCTGCGCGCCCCGTACGAGCTCGTCAAGGAGGTCGCCGAGCTCGGCAAGCTCCCCGTGGTCCTGTTCTCCGCCGGTGGCGTCGCCACCCCCGCCGACGCCGCGCTGATGCGCCAGCTCGGCGCCGAGGGCGTCTTCGTCGGCTCCGGCATCTTCAAGTCGGGCGACCCGGCCAAGCGCGCCGCCGCCATCGTGAAGGCCACCACCTTCTACGACGACCCGAAGGTCATCGCGGACGCCTCCCGCAACCTGGGCGAGGCCATGGTCGGCATCAACTGCGACACCCTCCCCGAGTCCGAGCGCTACGCCAACCGGGGCTGGTAAGCACCGATGAGCAGCACCCCCGTGATCGGAGTCCTGGCCCTCCAGGGCGACGTACGGGAGCACCTGATCGCCCTGGCCGCGGCGGACGCCGTGGCCAGGCCGGTCCGGCGTCCCGAAGAACTCGCCGAGGTCGACGGCCTGGTCCTCCCCGGTGGCGAGTCCACCACCATCTCCAAGCTGGCCGTGCTCTTCGGCCTCATGGAGCCGATCCGCGAGCGGATCGCCGCGGGCCTGCCCGTGTACGGCACCTGCGCCGGAATGATCATGCTCGCCGACAAGATCCTCGACCCGCGCTCGGGCCAGGAGACCTTCGGCGGCATCGACATGATCGTCCGCCGGAACGCCTTCGGGCGGCAGAACGAGTCCTTCGAGGCCGGAGTCACCGTCACCGGGATCGACACCCCCGTCGAGGGCGTCTTCATCCGCGCCCCGTGGGTCGAGTCGGTCGGCGCCGGGGTCGAGGTGCTCGCCGAGCACGAGGGCCACGTCGTCGCCGTCCGCCAGGGCAAGGTCCTCGCCACTTCCTTCCACCCCGAACTCACCGGGGACCACCGCATCCACGAGCTCTTCGTGGACATGGTGCGCGCCGAACGGTGACGCGATCCCGGTAGGATCGCTGGGGTTCGTTCAAGAAGTTGGTTACGCGAAGGAGACAGGCAGATGTCCGGCCACTCTAAATGGGCTACGACGAAGCACAAGAAGGCCGTGATCGACGCCAAGCGCGGCAAGCTCTTCGCGAAGCTGATCAAGAACATCGAGGTCGCGGCCCGCACCGGCGGCGCCGACCTGGACGGCAACCCGACGCTCTTCGACGCCGTCCAGAAGGCGAAGAAGCAGTCGGTCCCGAACAAGAACATCGACTCCGCGCTCAAGCGCGGCGCCGGTCTCGAGGCCGGTGGCGCCGACTACGAGACGATCATGTACGAGGGCTACGGCCCGAACGGTGTCGCGGTCCTCATCGAGTGCCTCACCGACAACCGCAACCGCGCCGCCTCCGACGTGCGCGTGGCCATGACCCGCAACGGCGGCTCCATGGCCGACCCGGGCTCCGTCTCTTACCTGTTCAACCGCAAGGGCGTCGTCGTGCTCCCCAAGGGCGAGCGGAGCGAGGACGACGTCCTGGAGGTCGTGCTCGACGCGGGCGCCGAGGAGGTCAACGACCTCGGCGAGTCCTTCGAGGTCATCAGCGAGGCCACCGACCTGGTCGCGGTCCGCACCGCGCTCCAGGAGGCCGGCTTCGACTACGACTCCGCCGACTCCAACTTCGTCCCGACCATGCAGGTCGAGCTCGACGAAGAGGGCGCGCGCAAGATCTTCAAGCTGATCGACGCCCTGGAGGACAGCGACGACGTGCAGAACGTCTTCGCCAACTTCGACGTCAGCGACGAGGTCATGGAGAAGATCGACGCCTGATCGCGACCTTCCGCGCAGCGGGCCGACGGGGACACACCCCGTCGGCCCGCTGCGTTGTCGGTGGCAGCCGATAGCCTGCACGAATAGCCGATCGAACGGAGGGGCGGCGTGCGCGTACTGGGGGTTGACCCGGGGCTGACCCGGTGTGGCGTCGGCGTGGTCGAAGGCGTCGCCGGACGGCCGCTCACCATGCTCGGGGTCGGCGTGGTCCGCACCCCGGCCGACGCCGACATCGGTCCCCGGCTCGTCGGCATCGAGCGCGGCATCGAGGAGTGGATCGACCGCTTCCAGCCCGAACTGGTCGCCGTCGAGCGGGTGTTCAGCCAGCACAACGTGCGGACGGTGATGGGCACCGCCCAGGCCAGCGCCGTCGCCATGCTCTGCGCCTCCCGGCGCGGCATCCCCGTCGCCCTGCACACCCCCAGCGAGGTCAAGGCCGCCGTCACCGGCTCCGGCCGCGCCGACAAGGCCCAGGTCGGTGCCATGGTCACCCGGCTGCTCCGGCTGTCCGCCCCGCCCAAGCCGGCCGACGCCGCCGACGCCCTCGCCCTCGCCATCTGCCACATCTGGCGCGCCCCCGCGCAGAACCGCCTCCAGCAGGCCGTCGCCCAGAACCGCCTCCAGCAGGCCGTCGCCCTGCACGCCCCGAAAGGCCGCACGTCATGATCGCCTTCGTCAGCGGCCCGGTGGCCGCCCTCGCCCCCACGACCGCCGTCGTCGAGGTCGGCGGGGTCGGCATGGCCGTCCAGTGCACGCCGAACACCCTGGCCGGCCTCCGCCTCGGCGAGCACGCCCGGCTCGCCACCTCCCTCGTCGTGCGCGAGGACTCGCTCACCCTCTACGGCTTCGCGGACGACGACGAGCGCCAGGTCTTCGAGCTGCTCCAGACCGCCAGCGGCGTCGGCCCCCGGCTGGCCCAGGCCATGCTCGGCGTGCACAGCCCGGACGCGCTGCGCCTCGCCGTCTCCACCGGCGACGAGAAGGCCCTCACCGCCGTCCCCGGCATCGGCAAGAAGGGCGCCCAGAAACTCCTCCTGGAGCTGAAGGACAAGCTCGGACAGCCGCTCGGCAGCAGCGGCCTCGTCGGCCAGCAGCGCGCCGTCGCCGCCGGACCCGCCCCCTGGACCGAGCAGCTCGCCGCCGCCCTCGTCGGGCTCGGCTACGCGAGCCGCGAGGCCGAGGAGGCCGTCGCCGCCGTCACCCCGCAGGCCGAGGCCGCGCTCGCCGAGACCGGCTCCGCGCCCGTGCCGCAGCTGCTGCGCGCCGCCCTGCAGACGCTCAACCGCGCCCGCTGACCGCCCGCAGCCCCTCCCGTACGAAGGAAGACACCACCGTGAACTGGGACGACGAGACGGCATCCGCCCACGAGGAGCGGATCGTCGGCGCCGCCGCCGAGGGCGACGACCAGGCCGTCGAGGCCGCCCTGCGCCCCAAGGACCTCGGCGAGTTCATCGGCCAGGAGAAGGTCCGCCAGCAGCTCGACCTCGTCCTCAAGGCCGCCCGCCAGCGCGGCGCCACCGCCGACCACGTGCTGCTCTCCGGCGCCCCCGGCCTCGGCAAGACCACCCTGTCGATGATCATCGCCGCGGAGATGAACGCGCCGATCAGGATCACCTCCGGTCCCGCCATCCAGCACGCCGGCGACCTCGCCGCGATCCTCTCCTCCCTCCAGGAGGGCGAGATCCTCTTCCTCGACGAGATCCACCGGATGTCCCGGCCCGCCGAGGAGATGCTCTACATGGCGATGGAGGACTTCCGCGTCGACGTCATCGTCGGCAAGGGCCCCGGCGCCACCGCCATCCCCCTGGACCTGCCGCCCTTCACCCTGGTCGGCGCCACCACCCGGGCCGGCCTGCTGCCGCCCCCGCTCCGCGACCGCTTCGGCTTCACCGCCCACATGGAGTTCTACGAGCCGCACGAGCTGGAGCGGGTCGTCACCCGCTCCGCCGGACTCCTCGACGTGGAGATCGACCCCGCCGGCGCCGCCGAGATCGCCGGCCGCTCCCGCGGCACCCCCCGCATCGCCAACCGGCTGCTGCGCCGCGTCCGCGACTACGCCCAGGTCAGGGCCGACGGAGTGATCACCCGCGAGATCGCGGGCGCCGCCCTCGGGGTGTACGAGGTGGACAGCCGCGGCCTCGACCGCCTCGACCGCGCGGTCCTCGAAGCACTGCTGAAGCTCTTCGGCGGCGGACCGGTCGGCCTCTCCACCCTCGCGGTCGCCGTGGGGGAGGAGCGGGAGACCGTCGAGGAGGTCGCCGAGCCCTTCCTCGTACGGGAGGGACTGCTGGCGCGTACGCCCCGTGGCCGGGTGGCCACTCCGGCGGCATGGGCCCACCTCGGACTGGTTCCGCCGCAGGCAGCGGGCCCGGCGGGGGCGCGATCGGGACAACAGGGGCTCTTCGGCGCCTGAGGCCGCTGTGACGGGTGGGTGACGGCGCGGAGTCTCGCCCGACGAGGAACCACGGTGCCATGCTGGGCGTTGTTCCATCGATGCGGACTCGCCTAGACTCCGCCGATGCCGCCCTTTCTGGTCGGCGTGCCCACCCCCGAAGATCAGGCCGCGGGTTCTCCGTGACCGTGCGAAGGATTTCCGTCCCGTGAATAACATCGGCATGCTCCTCCCCTTCATCGTGCTCATCGGGGCGATGTTCCTGATGACCCGCTCTGCCAAGAAGAAGCAGGCACAGGCGGCGGAGATGCGCAACCAGATGCAGCCCGGCACCGGCGTACGCACGATCGGGGGAATGTACGCCACCGTCAAGGAGATCCAGGACGAGGCCGTCCTGCTGGAGGTCGCGCCCGGCGTTCACGCCGTCTACGCGAAGAACGCCATCGGCGCCGTCCTCGACGACGCCGAGTACAACCGGATCGTCCACGGTGACACCGAGGACGACGGCGCCGCCGACTCCGACGCGGTCGTCCCGGACGACGCCTCCTCGCTGACCGACTCCGCCGACGAGGCCCCCAAGGCCGACCTGACGAAGAAGTCGGACGCGGCCGAGGCCGAGGTCGAGAAGGACGGCAAGACCGACGGCGAGACCGAGGCGAAGTAAGTCGCACCCGGGCACCGCGGCCACGCCCACCGGCGGGGCCGCGGCCGGGAACGGTCGGACGTCTGCGGGGGATGGTCCCCACACATACTTCGTGGCCTCCGTGCGCCCACCCGGCGCCCGGACGGTTTGGACAGGGAGAAACGACAGGTGGCAGCACCGAAGAAGGGCCGAGGGCCGGCGGGGGGACAGAGCCGGCCTGGGCGCGCCCTGGCTTTCATTCTGATCGCCATGGTCGCGCTCACCGGCGGCATGTTCTGGTCGGGGCACACCACCCCGCGCCTCGGCATCGACCTCGCCGGCGGCACGTCGATCACGCTCAAGGCCAAGGCTGAGCCCGGCCAGGAGTCCGCGGTCAACGAGACCAACATGAACACGGCCGTGGGCATCATCGAGCGGCGTGTCAACGGTCTCGGCGTCTCCGAGGCCGAGGTCCAGACGCAGGGCCGCGAGAACATCATCGTCAACATCCCCAAGGGGACGAACGAGAAGCAGGCCCGCGAGCAGGTCGGCACCACCGCCCAGCTCTACTTCCGGCCCGTGCTCACCGTCGCGGCCGCCGCGCCCCAGGAGGCGCCCACCGCCGACTCCTCGGCCGGCACCGGCACGCCGAAGCCCTCCGCGTCCGCCTCCACGGACGGCAAGAAGTCGGCCACGCCGACCGCCACCGCCTCCACCCAGGGCCGCGCGCTCTCCGAGGCCCTCAAGGCCCCGAACGCCACCGGGACGCCCACCCCCACCGGCAGCGCCTCCGGCACGCCGAAGGCGAGCGCCACCCCGAAGGCGAGCGGCACCCCGCAGGCGACCCCGACCCCGGACGCCGCGACCGCCGCCCTCCAGCAGAAGTTCGCCACGCTGAACTGCCTGGACCCGAAGCAGCGCGCCGCCGTCGGCCAGGGCGTCAAGCCGTCCGACACCACCGTGGCCTGCGGCGAGGACGCCCCCGGCGTCTGGTCGAAGTACCTGCTCGGCCCCGCCGAGGTCGAGGGCCGTGACGTCGACGACGCCAAGGGCGTCCTCGACCAGCAGCGCGGCATGTGGATCGTGACCATGGACTTCACGGAGGCCGGGTCGAAGAAGTTCCAGGCCATCACGAGCAAGCTCTCCCAGCAGGCCGACCCGCAGAACCGCTTCGCGATCGTCCTCGACGGAAACGTCGTCTCGGCCCCCTCGGTCCGCCAGACGCTGAGCGCCAGCGCGGAGATCTCGGGCAACTTCAACCAGCAGTCCGCCCAGGACCTCGGCAACATCCTGTCCTACGGCGCCCTCCCGCTCACCTTCGACACCCAGAGCGTCGACACCGTCACCGCCGCCCTCGGCGGCGAGCAGCTGGAGGCCGGTCTGATCGCCGGCGCCATCGGTCTCGCGCTGGTCATCATCTACCTGGTGGTCTACTACCGCGGCCTGTCGTTCATCGCGATCCTCAGCCTCGGCGTCTCCGCCCTGCTCACCTACGTGATCATGGCCCTGCTCGGCCCGGCCATCGGCTTCGCGCTGAACCTGCCGGCCGTCTGCGGCGCCATCGTCGCCATCGGCATCACCGCCGACTCGTTCATCGTGTACTTCGAGCGCATCCGCGACGAGATCCGCGAGGGCCGCACCCTGCGTCCGGCCGTCGAGCGCGCCTGGCCGCGGGCCCGTCGCACCATCCTGGTCTCCGACTTCGTGTCGTTCCTCGCCGCCGCGGTGCTCTTCGTCGTCACCGTCGGCAAGGTCCAGGGCTTCGCGTTCACGCTCGGCCTCACCACCCTGCTCGACGTCGTCGTGGTGTTCCTCTTCACCAAGCCGGTGATGACGCTGCTCGCCCGTACGAAGTTCTTCGGCAACGGCCACAAGTGGTCCGGTCTGGACCCGAAGCGTCTCGGTGCCAAGCCGCCGCTGCGCCGCTCCCGCCGTGCCACCTCCGCCAGCTCCGTCGAACCGAAGGAGGCGTGAGATGTCGAAGCTCGGAGATCTCGGCGCCCGGCTCCACCGCGGTGAGGTCGGCTACGACTTCATCGGCAACCGCAAGATCTGGTACGGCCTGTCCATCCTGATCACCATCACGGCCATCGTCGCGCTGGCCGTCCGTGGTCTGAACATGGGCATCGAGTTCCAGGGCGGCGCCGTCTTCACCACCCCGAAGACGGACGTCTCCGTCAGCCAGGCCACGGAGTACGCGGAAGAGGCCTCCGGCCACGACGCGATCGTCCAGCAGCTCGGCAACGGCTCCCTGCGCATCCAGGTCGGCGGCCTCGACACCGAGCAGTCCGACCAGGTCCGCACCGAGCTGGCCAAGGACCTGAACGTCGCCGAGGACAAGATCGCCGCCGAGCTGGTCGGCCCCAGCTGGGGCGAGCAGATCGCCAACAAGGCGTGGACCGGCCTCGGGATCTTCATGATCCTCGTGGTGATCTACCTGGCCATCGCCTTCGAGTGGAGAATGGCCGTCGCGGCGCTGATCGCGCTGATCCACGACCTCACGATCACGGTGGGCATCTACTCGCTGGTCGGCTTCGAGGTCACGGTCGGCACGGTGATCGGTCTGCTGACCATCCTCGGCTATTCGCTGTACGACACCGTCGTCGTCTTCGACTCCCTCAAGGAGCAGACGAAGGACATCACGAAGCAGACCCGCTTCACCTACAGCGACATGGCCAACCGCTCGATCAACGGCACCCTGGTCCGCTCCATCAACACCACGGTCGTGGCGCTGCTGCCGGTCGCCGGTCTGCTGTTCATCGGCGGCGGCGTCCTCGGCGCCGGCATGCTGAACGACATCTCGCTGTCGCTCTTCGTGGGTCTGGCCGCCGGTGCCTACTCCTCGATCTTCATCGCCACCCCGCTCGTCGCCGACCTCAAGGAGCGCGAGCCGGCGATCAAGGCCCTCAAGAAGCGGGTCCTGGCCAAGCGCGCCTCCTCCTCCGCCCGCGGCGAGGACGGCCTGGACGAGGGCCCGGAGGCCGCCGAGACCGCGGTCGTCGGCCCGCGCGCCGCCCGCCGGGGCCGCGCCGAGGAGCGCCGCGGATGACCGCCGAGGCCCAGGACGTGACCGGCCTGCTGCTCAGCCGGATCCGTGACGTCCCCGACTACCCGAAGCCGGGCGTGCTGTTCAAGGACATCACGCCGCTGCTCGCGGACCCGGAGGCGTTCACGGCCCTCACGGACGCCCTCGCGGGCCTCTGCGCCGCGCAGGGAGCGACGAAGATCGTGGGCCTGGAGGCCCGCGGCTTCATCCTCGCGGCGCCGGTCGCCGTCCGCGCGGGCCTGGGCTTCATCCCGGTCCGCAAGGCCGGCAAGCTGCCCGGGGCCACGCTCCGGCAGGCGTACGAGCTGGAGTACGGCACCGCCGAGATCGAGGTGCACGCCGAGGACCTGGCCGCGGGCGACCGCGTCATGGTCATCGACGACGTCCTCGCCACCGGCGGCACCGCCGAGGCGTCCCTCGAACTGATCCGCCGCGCGGGCGCCGAGGTCGCGGGCGTCGCGGTCCTCATGGAGCTCGGCTTCCTGCCGGGCCGCGCCCGCCTGGAGCCCGCCCTCGGGGGCGCTCCGCTCACCGCGCTCATCACTGTCTGAGCGTCCGCATCGCACGTCCGGAAGAGGTCCATCGACTTCCGGCCAGGGGCGTCCCGGGAATTCCCGGGACGCCCCTGGCGTTTGTCCCGGTATGCCCCTGCCGTGGGGCGGGTACGCGCCGTGCGGGCCGTCTCCCGGCCCCCGTCCGTCACCCGGGCGCGTGAGCACGGGGCGTCGTGGCTCGATACGATGGGCTCTCCGGGCCTGCCCGGGGGACCCGGTACCTGTACGAGGAGCGCTCTTTGCCAGACGAGGCCCAGTCACTCTCCGCCGCGCAGCCCGACCCCGAGGCCGACCAGGCCGCGCAGGGAACCGGCACGCCCCAGGACAAGCCCGCGGAGACCAGGCCGAAGCCTGCTGCGCCCGCTCCCGCACCGGCCCCCGCGCCCGCCCGCTCCGGCGGCTCCTCGAACCGGGTCCGCGCCCGCCTCGCCCGGCTCGGCGTGCAGCGCTCGTCGCCGTACAACCCGGTCCTCGAACCCCTGCTGCGGATCGTCCGCTCCAACGACCCCAAGATCGAAACGGCGACTTTGCGCCAGATCGAGCGGGCCTACCAGGTGGCGGAGCGCTGGCACCGCGGCCAGAAGCGCAAGAGCGGCGACCCGTACATCACCCACCCGCTCGCCGTCACCACCATCCTCGCCGAGCTCGGCATGGACCCGGCGACGCTGATGGCCGGCCTCCTGCACGACACCGTGGAGGACACCGAGTACGGCCTCGACACCCTCCGGCGCGACTTCGGCGACCAGGTCGCCCTCCTCGTCGACGGCGTCACCAAGCTCGACAAGGTCAAGTTCGGCGAGGCAGCGCAGGCCGAGACCGTCCGCAAGATGGTCGTCGCCATGGCCAAGGACCCCCGGGTCCTCGTCATCAAGCTCGCCGACCGCCTGCACAACATGCGCACCATGCGCTACCTCAAGCGGGAGAAGCAGGAGAAGAAGGCCCGCGAGACGCTGGAGATCTACGCCCCGCTGGCGCACCGGCTGGGCATGAACACCATCAAGTGGGAGCTGGAGGACCTCGCCTTCGCGATCCTCTACCCCAAGATGTACGACGAGATCGTCCGGCTCGTCGCCGAGCGCGCCCCCAAGCGGGACGAGTACCTCGCCATAGTGACCGACGAGGTCCAGACCGACCTCCGCGCCGCCCGCATCAAGGCGACCGTCACCGGCCGCCCCAAGCACTACTACAGCGTCTACCAGAAGATGATCGTCCGCGGCCGTGACTTCGCGGAGATCTACGACCTGGTCGGCATCCGCGTCCTCGTGGACACCGTCCGCGACTGCTACGCGGCCCTCGGCACCGTCCACGCGCGATGGAACCCGGTCCCCGGCCGGTTCAAGGACTACATCGCGATGCCGAAGTTCAACATGTACCAGTCGCTGCACACGACGGTCATCGGCCCCAACGGCAAGCCCGTCGAGCTGCAGATCCGCACCTTCGACATGCACCGCCGCGCCGAGTACGGCATCGCCGCGCACTGGAAGTACAAGCAGGAGGCCGTCGCCGGCGCCTCAAAGGTGCGCACCGACGTGCCGAAGAACGCGGGCAAGGACGACCACCTCAACGACATGGCGTGGCTGCGCCAGCTGCTCGACTGGCAGAAGGAGACCGAGGACCCGGGCGAGTTCCTGGAGTCCCTCCGCTTCGACCTCTCCCGCAACGAGGTCTTCGTCTTCACGCCCAAGGGCGACGTCATCGCGCTGCCCGCGGGCGCCACCCCGGTCGACTTCTCCTACGCCGTCCACACCGAGGTCGGCCACCGCACGATAGGAGCCCGGGTGAACGGGCGGCTCGTGCCGCTCGAATCCACCCTCGACAACGGCGACCTGGTGGAGGTCTTCACCTCCAAGGCGGCCGGCGCCGGCCCGTCCCGCGACTGGCTCGGCTTCGTCAAGTCCCCGCGCGCCCGCAACAAGATCCGCGCCTGGTTCTCCAAGGAGCGCCGGGACGAGGCCATCGAGCAGGGCAAGGACGCCATCGCGCGGGCCATGCGCAAGCAGAACCTGCCGATCCAGCGGATCCTCACCGGCGACTCCCTCGTCACCCTCGCCCACGAGCTGCGCTACACCGACATCTCCTCGCTGTACGCGGCGATCGGCGAGGGCCACGTCACCGCCCAGTCCATCGTGCAGAAGCTGGTGCAGGCGCTCGGCGGCGAGGAGGCCGCCACCGAGGACATCGAGGAGGTCGCCCCGCCGGCCCGCGGCCGCTCCAAGCGCCGCTCCAACGCCGACCCCGGTGTCGTCGTCAAGGGCGTCGAGGACGTCTGGGTCAAGCTGGCCCGCTGCTGCACCCCGGTGCCCGGCGACCCGATCATCGGCTTCGTCACCCGCGGCAGCGGCGTCTCCGTCCACCGCAGCGACTGCGTCAACGTGGACTCGCTCTCCCGCGAACCGGAGCGGATCCTGGAGGTCGAGTGGGCCCCGACCCAGTCCTCGGTCTTCCTGGTCGCCATCCAGGTCGAGGCGCTGGACCGCTCCCGGCTCCTCTCCGACGTCACCCGGGTCCTCTCGGACCAGCACGTCAACATCCTCTCGGCGGCCGTCCAGACCTCCCGGGACCGGGTGGCCACCTCCCGCTTCACCTTCGAGATGGGCGACCCCAAGCACCTGGGCCACGTCCTCAAGGCGGTCCGGGGCGTGGAGGGCGTGTACGACGTCTACCGCGTGACCAGCGCCCGCAGGCCGTAGCCGCCGCAGGCACGAGGAAGGGCCCCCGGCACGCGCCGGGGGCCCTTCCCTCGTCCGTACGACGGCGAGGTCAGCCGCCGAACTCCTCCAGGCCCTTCAGGGCCTGGTCGAGGAGGGCCTGACGGCCCTCCAGCTCCTTGGAGAGCTTGTCGGCCTTGGCGTCGTTGCCCGCCGCCCGGGCCGCGTCGATCTGCTTGCGCAGCTTCTCGACGGCGTCCTGGAGCTGGCCGGTCAGACCCGCGGCACGCGCGCGCGCCTCCGGGTTCGTCCGGCGCCACTCGGCCTCCTCGGCCTCCTGGATCGCCCGCTCCACCGCGTGCATCCGGCCCTCGACCTTCGGCCGGGCGTCGCGCGGCACGTGGCCGATGGCCTCCCAGCGCTCGTTGAGGGTCCGGAAGGCGGCGCGCGCGGCCTTCAGGTCCGTCACCGGCACCAGCTTCTCGGCCTCGTCGGCGAGCTCCTCCTTGGCCGTGAGGTTCTCGGTCTGCTCCGCGTCCCGCTCGGCGAAGACCCCGGACCGGGCCGCGAAGAAGACGTCCTGGGCGCCGCGGAAGCGGTTCCACAGGTCGTCCTCGTGCTCGCGCTGCGCCCGGCCGGCGGCCTTCCAGTCGGCCATCAGCTCGCGGTAGCGGGCCGCGGTCGCACCCCAGTCGGTGGAGTTCTGCAGCGCCTCGGCCTCGGCGACCAGACGCTCCTTGGCCTTCCTGGCGTCCTCGCGCTGCGCGTCGAGCTGGGCGAAGTGCGCCTTGCGGCGCTTGGAGAAGGCCGAGCGGGCGTGCGAGAAGCGGTGCCACAGCTCGTCGTCCGACTTCCGGTCGAGCCGGGGCAGGCCCTTCCAGGTGTCCACCAGCGCCCGCAGCCGCTCGCCGGCCGACCGCCACTGCTCGCTCTGCGCCAGCTCCTCGGCCTCGGTGACCAGGGCCTCCTTGGCGGAGCGCGCCTCGTCGGCCTGCTTGGCCTTCTGCGCCTTGCGCTCCTCGCGGCGCGAGTCCACCGTCGCCACGAGCTTGTCCAGGCGGGCGGAGAGCGCGGCCAGGTCGCCGACGACGTGGTGCTCGTCGACCTGGTGCCGGATGTGCTCGATCGCCGTCTGGGCGTCCTTCGCCGAGAGGTCGGTGGTCTTCACCCGCTTCTCGAGGAGGCCGATCTCGACAACCAGGCCCTCGTACTTGCGCTCGAAGTAGGCGAGCGCCTCCTCGGGAGTGCCCGCCTGCCAGGATCCGACGACCTTCTCACCCTCGGCCGTCCGCACGTACACGGTGCCCGTCTCGTCGACGCGGCCCCACGGGTCGCTGCTCACAGCGCCTCCTCACCATGATGCCCTCGTGGGTGGTGACCCCCGGGCATCGTCCACAGTTCCTGGGCGGGCCTCGCCCGCCTCCGCGGCGCGACCGACGGATCGGACCGCACCGCACAACGCCAATCTAGGCGAACGGCGGCCCGGCTGTCCGCACTCAGCGCGACCGAAATTCCACGGTCACGTGGGTGCCGACCTCCTGGCCGCCGTCCTCGGGAGCGCCCCGCCTCACTTCGCGGAGACGGTCGCCTTCTCGATCGTGACCGGCTTCTTCGGGGCGCCGTCGCCCTGCCCGCCCTCGGCGCCGGCGGCGCCGACCTTCTGCACCGCGGCCAGACCGGCCGCGTCGATGGTGCCGAAGGGGGTGTACTGCGGCGGCAGCTTCGAGTCCTTGTAGACGAGGAAGAACTGCGAGCCGCCGGTGCCCGGCTGCCCGGTGTTGGCCATGGCGACCGTGCCCGCCTTGTACGTGACCTTGCCGTCGGCGCCCGCCTTGCCGAGGGCGTCGAGGTTCTCGTCCGGGATGGTGTAGCCGGGGCCGCCCATGCCGCTGCCCTCGGGGTCGCCGCACTGGAGCACGAAGATCCCGGCGGTGGTGAGCCGGTGGCACTTCGTGCCGTCGAAGTACTTCTTGTCGGCGAGGTGCTTGAAGGAGTTCACCGTGCGCGGGGTCTTCGCCGCGTCCATGGTGATCGTGATGTCCCCCTCGTTGGTCCCGAGGGAGAAGGCGTACGCGCCCTTGGCCTCGATGGCCATCTTCGGCTCGCCGCTCGCCGTCTCCTCGGTGTTCTTGGCGTCGTCGCCGAGGAACTGCACGGAGGCGTACACCGCCCCGCCGGCGGCGAGCACCACCGCGAGGGAGGCCGCGATCACGGTCGTGCGGCGCTTCGCCTTGCGCTGCGCCTCCGCCCGTCGCTGCTGCTGGCGTGCGTACTTGTCCCTGGCGAGCTGCCGCCGCCGCTGATCGCTGGTGACCACCGGGTCCGCTCCTTGTCGGTCGTGTGTTCCTGTCCTGGCCGGATGTGCCCGTACCGTATACGGGTTGGCTGTGGAATACGCAGCGCCGGTAGGCTCTGATCTGCTGCATTCCGCAAGACCGCAGTCATCTGCCGGACGACACAGAAGGACGATCGTGCTGATTGCCGGGTTCCCCGCCGGGGCCTGGGGCACCAACTGTTACGTGGTTGCCCCCGCCGCGGGCGAGGAGTGCGTCATCATCGACCCGGGCCACCAGGCCGCCCAGGGAGTCGAGGAGACGCTCAGGAAGCATCGGCTCAAGCCCGTCGCGGTGGTCCTCACCCATGGCCACATCGACCACGTCGCCTCCGTCGTCCCGGTCTGCGGCGCCCATGACGTACCCGCGTGGATCCACCCCGCCGACCGGTACATGATGAGCGACCCGGAGAAGGCCCTCGGCCGCTCCATCGGGATGCCGCTCATGGGCGAGCTGACCGTGGGCGAGCCGGACGCCGTGCACGAGCTCACCGACGGCGCCGAGCTGAAGCTCGCCGGCATGGACTTCTCCGTCGCGCACGCGCCCGGTCATACCAAGGGGTCGGTGACCTTCCGGACGCCGGAGACCTCGGAGATCCCCTCCGTGTTCTTCTCCGGCGACCTGCTGTTCGCCGGCTCCATCGGACGCACCGACCTGCCCGGCGGTGACATGGCCGAGATGCTCGAATCGCTGACCCGCGTGGTCCTGCCGCTCGACAACTCGACCGTCGTCCTGTCCGGCCACGGTCCCCAGACGACCATCGGCCAGGAGCGCGCCACCAACCCGTATCTGCGGCAGGTGGCCTCCGGCCTCGGGAGCGATCCGCAGGCTCCCCGACGAGGAATGTGACGAGACCTTCGTGAGCACCTTTCAGGCCCCCAAGGGCACGTACGACCTGATCCCCCCGCGCTCCGCCGTCTTCCTGGCGGTCCGCGACACGATCGCCACCCAGGTGAGGAACGCCGGCTACGGCTACGTCGAGACCCCCGGCTTCGAGGACGTGAACCTCTTCGCCCGCGGCGTCGGCGAGTCCACCGACATCGTCACCAAGGAGATGTACACCCTCACCACCAAGGGCGGCGACCAGCTCGCCCTGCGCCCCGAGGGCACCGCCTCGGTGCTGCGCGCGGCCCTCCAGGCCAACCTGCACAAGCAGGGCAACCTCCCGGTCAAGCTCTGGTACTCCGGCTCGTACTACCGCTACGAGCGGGCCCAGGCGGGCCGCTACCGCCACTTCTCGCAGGTCGGCGCCGAGGCGATCGGCGCCGAGGACCCGGCGCTCGACGCCGAGCTGATCATCCTGGCCGACCAGGCGTACCGCGCCCTCGGCCTGCGCCAGTACCGCATCCTGCTGAACTCGCTGGGCGACAAGGAGTGCCGCCCCGTCTACCGCGAGGCCCTGCAGACCTTCCTGCGCGGTCTCGACCTCGACGAGGAGACGCTGCGCCGCGCCGAGATCAACCCGCTGCGGGTCCTCGACGACAAGCGCGCCGACGTGCAGAAGCAGCTCGTCGACGCGCCGCTGCTCCGCGACTACCTGTGCGACGCCTGCAAGGCGTACCACGAGCAGGTCCGCGAGCTGATCACCGCCGCGGGCGTGGTCTTCGAGGACGACCTCAAGCTGGTCCGCGGCCTCGACTACTACACCCGGACCACCTTCGAGTTCGTCCACGACGGCCTCGGCTCGCAGTCCGCGGTGGGCGGCGGCGGCCGGTACGACGGCCTCTCCGAGATGATCGGCGGCCCCGCGCTGCCGTCCGTCGGCTGGGCGCTCGGCGTGGACCGCACCGTCCTCGCGCTGGAGGCCGAGGGCGTGACCCTCGACCTGCCCGCACCGACCAGCGTCTTCGCGGTGGCCCTCGGCGAGGAGGCGCGCCGCGTCCTCTTCGGCAAGGTGACCGAGCTGCGCCGGGCCGGGATCGCGGCCGACTTCTCCTTCGGCGGCAAGGGCCTCAAGGGCTCGATGAAGGACGCCAACCGCTCCGGCGCCCGCCTCACGCTCGTCGCCGGCGAGCGCGACCTCGCCGAGGGCGTCGTCCAGCTCAAGGACATGGAGTCCGGCGAGCAGCGCGCGGTCGCCCTGGACGAGGTCCTGGAGGCCGTCCGGGCGCAGCTCGCCTGACGGTCCGCAGCGCGGGCGAGGGCCCGGTCCGCCCCGTGCGGCCGGGCCCTTCCTTATGCCCCGCGAACGGCCGATGGCGTACGCCTTGTTGCAGAATGGCCGGGGCCAGCGGGCCCGCGAGCGAGGGAAAAGGACAGCATGACGAAAGCCGCCACGGAGACGACGCAGACGCCGGGGACCATCGGCGCGAGCAAGGGCCTCGCCTGGCTCCTGGTGATCACCGGGGCGGCCGGTCTGCTCGCCGCCTGGGTCATCACCCTCGACAAGATCAAGCTCCTGGAGGACCCGAACTTCGTCCCGGGGTGCAGCCTCAACCCCATCGTGTCCTGCGGGAACATCATGAAGAGCGAGCAGGCCTCGGTCTTCGGCTTCCCCAACCCGATGCTCGGCCTGGTCACCTACGCCATGGTGATCGCCATCGGCGTCGCCCTGCTCGCCGGCGCCCGCTACCGCCGCTGGTACTGGCTCGGCCTCAACGCCGGCACCCTCTTCGGCGTCGGCTTCTGCACCTGGCTGATGCAGCAGTCCCTGTACGAGATCAACTCGCTCTGCCTGTGGTGCTGCCTCGCCTGGGTCGCCACCATCGTCATGTTCTGGTACGTGACCTCGCACAACGTCCGCCACGGCGTCATCCCCGCCCCGCCCGTCCTGCGGACCTTCTTCGCCGAGTTCACCTGGGTCCTGCCGGTCCTGCACGTCGGCATCATCGGCATGCTGGTCCTGACCCGCTGGTGGGACTTCTGGACGAGCTGACCACCGCCGCCCCGCCCGGACTGTCGGTGGCGTGACCTAGGCTTCATGGACGTGGAGCCCGACCTCTTTACCGCAGCCGCCGAAGAACGCCAGGAGAAGGACCCGGCCAGCAGCCCGCTGGCGGTCCGGATGCGCCCCCGCACCCTCGACGAGGTGGTGGGCCAGCGGCACCTGCTCAAGCCCGGCTCGCCGCTCCGGCGGCTCGTCGGGGAGGGCGGCGGCGGTCCCGCCGGGCCCTCCTCGGTGATCCTCTGGGGCCCGCCCGGCATCGGCAAGACCACCCTGGCGTACGTGGTCTCCAAGGCCACCAACAAGCGCTTCGTCGAGCTCTCCGCGATCACCGCCGGCGTCAAGGAGGTCCGGGCCGTCATCGACGGCGCCCGCCGCGCCTCCGGCGGCTACGGCAAGGAGACCGTCCTCTTCCTCGACGAGATCCACCGCTTCTCCAAGGCCCAGCAGGACTCCCTGCTCCCCGCCGTCGAGAACCGCTGGGTCACCCTCATCGCCGCCACCACCGAGAACCCGTACTTCTCGGTGATCTCCCCGCTCCTCTCCCGCTCGCTGCTCCTCACCCTGGAGTCGCTGACCGACGAGGACCTCAGCGGCCTCATGGACCGGGCCGTCACCGAGGAGCGCGGCCTCGGCGGCGCCGTCGAGCTCGCCGACGACGCCCGCGCCCATCTGCTGCGGATCGCCGGCGGCGACGCCCGGCGCGCCCTCACCGCGCTGGAGGCCGCCGCGGGCGGCGCCCTCGCCAAGGGGGAGCGGGAGATCACCCTCCAGACGGTCGAGGAGGCCGTCGACCGGGCCGCCGTGACGTACGACCGGGACGGCGACCAGCACTACGACGTCGCCAGCGCCCTCATCAAGTCCATCCGGGGCTCCGACGTCGACGCGGCCCTGCACTACCTGGCCCGCATGATCGAGGCGGGGGAGGACCCCCGCTTCATCGCCCGCCGCCTGATGATCTCCGCCAGCGAGGACATCGGCCTCGCCGACCCGCAGGCCCTGCCGCTCGCCGTCGCCGCCGCCCAGGCCGTCGCCATGATCGGCTTCCCCGAGGCGGCCCTCACCCTGAGCCACGCCACCATCGCCCTCGCCCTGGCCCCCAAGTCCAACGCGGCGACCAACGCGATCTTCGCCGCCCGCGAGGACGTCAGGAACGGCCTCGCCGGCCCCGTCCCGGCCCACCTGCGCGACGGCCACTACAAGGGCGCCGCCAAGCTCGGCCACGCCCAGGGGTACGTCTACCCGCACGACGTGCCCGGCGCGATCGCGAGCCAGCAGTACGCCCCCGACGTCCTGCACGGCAGGCACTACTACGAGCCCACCCGCTACGGCGCCGAGGCCCGCTACGCCGACGTGGTGGAGCGGGTCCGCGAGCGGCTCAAGGGCGACGGCTGAGCGGACCGGAGCCCCCGGGCGGCCGCGCTCCGCGGAGCCGGTACACTGGTCGGGATCGCTGCGTCCCGTGTCCGGCTCCGGCCGGCGCCACCAGAGCGGGACGGTCAGCAGGAGACCCGGCCTCCGGGCAGGGTTTCCAGGAGCGTCGCGCACCTTCGAAGGTGTCGCGTGCCACCCACCACCCCCCGGGTTCCCGGGACAGGCGGTGGGTCGTTCGCGTGCTGCACGTACGTGCCCAGACCGGGAAGCGGCTGCCCGACAGGTCCCTCGCGGACCCGAAGGGTTTTCCCGGCTGCGGATGCGACCTCCCTAACCACTGGTGAAGCCGTATTCGTTCAGACAGAGAGGTTGGTTCATGCCGAACCAGGCCCGCCCCAAGGTCAAGAAGTCGCGTGCGCTCGGTATCGCGCTGACGCCGAAGGCCGTCAAGTACTTCGAGGCCCGTCCCTACCCGCCGGGCGAGCACGGCCGTGGCCGCAAGCAGAACTCGGACTACAAGGTCCGTCTGCTCGAGAAGCAGCGTCTGCGTGCCCAGTACGACATCAGCGAGCGCCAGATGGCGCGCGCCTACGACCGCGCCAAGAAGGCCGAGGGCAAGACGGGCGAGGCGCTGGTCGTCGAGCTCGAGCGCCGTCTCGACGCCCTGGTCCTGCGTTCGGGCATCGCCCGCACCATCTACCAGGCCCGTCAGATGGTCGTCCACGGCCACATCCAGGTCAACGGTGGCAAGGTCGACAAGCCGTCCTTCCGCGTCCGTCCCGACGACGTCGTGATGGTCCGCGAGAAGTCCCGCGCGAAGACCCTCTTCCAGGTCGCCCGCGAGGGTGGCTTCGCCCCCGACGGCGAGACCCCGCGCTACCTCCAGGTCAACCTGAAGGCCCTGGCCTTCCGCCTGGACCGCGAGCCGAACCGCAAGGAGATCCCGGTCATCTGCGACGAGCAGCTGGTCGTCGAGTACTACGCCCGCTGATCCAGCGGACGTAGGGGGCACCTCCCGGCGGCAGCGCCGGGAGACCCACCCCCGCGGTACTCAGCCCGCCGCTTCCCCGCCCTTGCCGGTGGGGGAGCCGGCGGGCTTCCGCGTTCCCGGCACCACCGCGGGACGCGCGGTGCGGAACGGCCGTGGCGCCGCCGCCCCCGCCCGGCCCGGCCCGGCCGCCTCCGCACGGTCCGCCACCGCCCGGTCCGCCGTCTCGTCCAGCGACAGGCCCTGGCCGAGCCGGAACGCCTCCTCGTACCGCTCAGGCCCCAGCTCCTCCACCGCCCGCCCCGCGCACAGCGCCCGCGGCCCGTCGAAGGAACCCGATCCGAAGAGCTGGATCCCCACCGCGTTCCACACCGACAGCGCCGCCCCCTGGAGCACCGCCGCCTCCACCGCGTCGCCCTCGTCCACCGTGACCAGCGCCAGCAGCTCCACCGCCAGCACCACCCCCACCAGGTCGCGGAAGAGGTGGTTGATCGTCACGCACTCCACCAGCAGCTCCCGCGCCTCCGGGAGCGCGCCGCGGGTCCACGCCGAGTACGCGAGCACGTACAGCGCATAGGCCCGCGACCACCGCTCCCCGCGCTCCTCGCAGACCTCCCGCACCTCCCGGCAGATCGCCGTCGCGCCCTCCAGGTCGCCCCGGAAGGCCCGCGCCATCGCCAGCTCCACCTGGCCCATCAGCACGTTGCTGTTCAGCTCGCCCAGCTCGCCGTACGCGTCCAGGGCCCGGCCCAGCAGCTCCTCGGCGCGCGGGAAGTCGTCCGAGAGCAGCGCCAGACACCCCATCCGGTGCGTCGCGTACGCCTCCGCCAGCCGGTTCCGCGAGGCCCTGGCCCGCTCCCGGCAGGAGTGCAGCGCCGCCACCGCGGCCGTCGCGTCGCCCTGGAGCACCGCCACGTAGCCCAGCACCCACAGCGCCTTCAGCCGCGCCTCCTCGTGCCCCGACTCCAGCGCCAGCGCCCGGTCCAGCCAGTGCCGCCCCTCCGACAGCCGGCCGCACCCCACCCAGGCGAACCAGAGCGTCCCCGCCAGGTGCTGCGCCAGGTGCGCGTCGTCCGGCAGCTCCAGGCACAGGTCGAGCGCCGCCCGCAGATTGGGGAGCGCCGCCGCCGTCCGGGCCGCCACCTCCGCCTGCCGGGCGCTGAACCACTCCAGTTCGCACCAGGTCGCCAGGCCCATGTACCAGTCCCGGTGCCGCCGCCGCATCCGCTCGGTGTCGCCGAGCGCCGCCAGCCACTCCGCCCCGTACGCCGCCACCGTGTCCAGCATCCGGTAGCCCGGCCCCGCCGCCGTGTCCTCCCGGGTGATCAGCGACTGGGACAGCAGACCGCCCAGCAGGTCGAGCACCGTCTCCTGCGGCAGACCGGGGCCCCCGCACACGTACTCCACGGCCTCCAGGTCGAAGGGACCGGCGAAGACCGAGAGCCGTGCCCACAGCAGCCGTTCCCGCGGCGTGCACAGTTCGTGGCTCCAGCCGATCGCGGTGCGCAGCGCCCGGTGGCGGGACGGGACCCCGCGCCCGCCGTCGCCGAGCAGCCGGAAGCGGTCGTCCAGGCGGACCAGGAGCTGCTCCACCGACAGCAGCGGCAGGCGCCCGGCGGCCAGTTCGAGCGCGAGCGGGATGCCGTCGAGCCGCCGGCACAGCTCCCGCACCGTCTCGTCGTCGGGGAGGGCGGGCGCGCCGGCGAGGGCCGCCCGGTCGGCGAGCAGCGCGAGCGCGTCCGGCTCGTCCATCGGCGCCAGCGTCAGCACCGCCTCGCCCGGCAGCCGCAGCGGGCGGCGGCCGGCGGCCAGCACGGTCAGCCCCGGGGCGGCCGCGAGCAGCTCGTGGACGAGCGCGGCGCACGCCTCCACCAGGTGCTCGAAGCCGTCGAGGACGAGCAGCAGCCGGCGGTCGGCGAGGTGCTCCGTCAGCACCTCGCGGGGCGCGCGGAGCGTGTGGTCGGTGAGGCCGAGCGCCTCCACGAGGGCGTGCTCGACGAGGCCGGGGTCGCGCAGCGGCGCCAGCTCGACGAGCCGGACCTCCTCGCCGTAGCGTTTCTGCACCGCCGCCGCGGCCTTGAGGGCCAGCCGGGTCTTGCCCACCCCGCCCACGCCGAGGACGGTGACGAGACGGGACTCGCCCAGGAGCGCGGCCAGTTCGGCCCGCTCCCCGGCCCGTCCCACGAACCGGTTGGGCTCCGCCGGGAGATTGCTGCGTCGCATGGGACACGGAGCGTACTCATCCGCGCGCGCTCCGTACAATCTGATCGCGCAACTCCCGCCCCGCGGGCGGTAATGCGGTACGGCGTCCCAGCCCCGGCGCGATAGGCTCGGGGGACGACTTTTCGCAGGACCCCAACGAACGATGACGACAGCAGAGAGCGGTGCTCAGTGACCGGTGGAGAGGTTGCCGGGATCCTGGTGGCCGTGTTCTGGGCGATCCTCGTCTCCTTCCTCGCCGTGGTGCTGGCGAGGCTGGCGCAGACGCTCAGGGCGACCACCAGGCTCGTGGCGGACGTGACCGAACAGGCCGTGCCCCTGCTCGCCGACGCGTCGGCGACCGTCCGCTCGGCACAGACCCAGCTGGACCGGGTCGACGCGATCGCGTCCGACGTCCAGGAGGTCACCGCCAACGCCTCCGCGCTCTCGACGACCGTCGCTTCCACCTTCGGCGGCCCGCTCGTCAAGGTGGCCGCGTTCGGCTACGGGGTCCGCAGGGCGCTGGGCGGCCGGGGCCGTGACCGCGAGGACGTGCCGCCCGCGACCGCTCGACGTACTGTGATCGTCGGCCGTACCGTGCCGCTGGCACGGCGCCGGAAGCAGAAGGGCCGATAGCCGCGATGTTCCGCCGCACGTTCTGGTTCACGGCCGGCGCAGCCGCCGGTGTCTGGGCCACCACCAAGGTCAACCGCAAGATCCAGCAGCTGACCCCCGAGAGCCTCGCGGCGCAGGCCGCGAACAAGGCGATCGAGGCGGGCCACCGGCTCAAGGACTTCGCCCTCGACGTGAGGGCGGGCATGGTCCAGCGGGAGGCCGAGCTGGGCGAGGCGCTCGGCCTCGACGCCCCGCCTCCCGGGGACCGGGAGCTCCCGGAGCCCCGCCGGGCCGCCCTAGGCCCCACCCCGCACAAGACCACGACCACGTTCTCGGCGCGTCCGACGCGCCCGATCTCGTACAACCGGAATGAGGACCACTGATGGAGTCGGCTGAAATCCGCCGCCGCTGGCTGAGCTTCTTCGAGGAGCGCGGGCACACCGTCGTCCCTTCGGCGTCGCTCATCGCGGACGACCCGACTCTGCTTCTCGTCCCCGCCGGCATGGTGCCCTTCAAGCCCTACTTCCTGGGTGAGGTCAAGCCGCCCTTCACCCGCGCCTCCAGCGTGCAGAAGTGCGTGCGCACGCCGGACATCGAGGAGGTCGGCAAGACCACCCGGCACGGCACCTTCTTCCAGATGTGCGGCAACTTCTCCTTCGGCGACTACTTCAAGGAAGGCGCCATCAAGCTCGCCTGGGAGCTGCTGACCTCCCCGGTGGAGCACGGCGGCTACGGGCTGGAGCCGGAGAAGCTCTGGATCACCGTCTACCTGGAGGACGACGAGGCCGAGCGCATCTGGCGCGACGTCGTCGGCGTCCCGGCCGAGCGGATCCAGCGCCTCGGCAAGAAGGACAACTACTGGTCCATGGGCGTCCCCGGCCCGTGCGGCCCGTGCTCCGAGATCAACTACGACCGCGGCCCCGAGTTCGGCGTCGAGGGCGGCCCGGCCGTCAACGACGAGCGGTACGTGGAGATCTGGAACCTCGTCTTCATGCAGTACGAGCGCGGGGAGGGCTCCGGCAAGGAGGACTTCCCGATCCTCGGCGAGCTGCCGTCGAAGAACATCGACACGGGCCTCGGCCTGGAGCGCCTGGCGATGATCCTCCAGGGCGTCCAGAACATGTACGAGACGGACACCCTCAAGGTCGTCATCGACAAGGCCACCGAGCTGACCGGCGTCGCCTACGGCAAGACCCACGACAGCGACGTCTCGCTGCGCGTGGTCGCCGACCACATGCGCACCTCCGTGATGCTCATCGGCGACGGCGTCACCCCGGGCAACGAGGGCCGCGGCTACGTGCTCCGCCGCATCATGCGCCGCGCCGTCCGCAACATGCGCCTGCTCGGCGCCACCGGCCCGGTCGTCGGCGCGCTCGTCGACACGGTCATCAAGACGATGGGCGAGCAGTACCCGGAGCTGGAGACCGACCGCAAGCGGATCGAGACGGTCGCCCTCGCCGAGGAGGCCGCGTTCCTCAAGGCCCTCAAGGGCGGCACCAACATCCTGGACACCGCCGTCACCGAGACCAAGGCCGCCGGCGGCACGATCCTGGCCGGTGAGAAGGCCTTCCTGCTCCACGACACCTGGGGCTTCCCGATCGACCTCACCCTGGAGATGGCCGCCGAGCAGGGCCTCTCCGTGGACGAGGACGGCTTCCGCCGCCTGATGAAGGAGCAGCGGGACCGGGCCAAGGCCGACGCCAAGGCCAAGAAGACCGGCCACGCCGACGTCTCCGCCTACCGCGAGATCGCCGACGCCTCCGGCGCCACCCGGTTCACCGGCTACACCAACACCGAGGGCGAGTCCACGGTCGTCGGCCTGCTGGTGAACGGCGTCCCGTCGCCGGCCGCCTCCGAGGGCGACGACGTCGAGGTCGTCCTCGACCGCACCCCCTTCTACGCCGAGGGCGGCGGCCAGATCGCCGACCAGGGCCGCATCCGCCTGCACTCCGGCGCCGTGATCGAGATCCGTGACGTGCAGCAGCCCGTCCCGGGCGTCTCGGTGCACAAGGGTTCGGTGCAGGTCGGCGAGGTGACCGTGGGCTCCACCGCCTACGCCACCATCGACGTCCGCCGCCGGCAGGCCATCGCCCGCGCCCACTCGGCCACCCACCTGACCCACCAGGCACTGCGCGACGCCCTCGGCCCGACGGCCGCCCAGGCCGGTTCGGAGAACCAGCCCGGCCGCTTCCGCTTCGACTTCGGCTCGCCGAACGCCGTCCCCGGCACGGTCCTCATGGACGTCGAGCAGAAGATCAACGAGGTCCTCGCGCGCGAGCTGGAGGTGCACGCCGAGGTCATGCCGATCGACGAGGCCAAGCGGCAGGGCGCCATCGCCGAGTTCGGCGAGAAGTACGGCGAGCAGGTCCGCGTCGTCACCATCGGCGACTTCTCCAAGGAGCTGTGCGGCGGCACGCACGTCAAGAACACCTCGGCCCTGGGCCTGGTGAAGCTGCTCGGCGAGTCCTCCATCGGTTCCGGCGTGCGCCGCATCGAGGCCCTGGTCGGCGTCGACGCGTACAACTTCCTCGCCAAGGAGCACACGGTCGTCGCCCAGCTCCAGGAGCTGGTCAAGGGCCGCTCCGAGGAGCTGCCGGAGAAGATCGCCGCCATGCTCGGCAAGCTGAAGGACGCCGAGAAGGAGATCGAGAAGTTCCGCGCGGAGAAGGTCCTCCAGGCCGCCGCCGGTCTGGTCGACTCCGCCAAGGACATCCGCGGTCTCGCCCTGGTCACCGGCCAGGTCCCGGACGGCACCGGCGCCGACGACCTGCGCAAGCTGGTCCTCGACGTGCGCGGCCGCATCCCGTCCGACCGCCCGGCCGTCGTCGCCCTGTTCACCACGGCCAACGGCAAGCCGCTCACGGTCATCGCCACCAATGAGGCCGCCCGCGAGCGCGGTCTCAAGGCCGGCGAGCTGGTCCGCACGGCCGCCAAGACCCTCGGTGGCGGTGGCGGCGGCAAGCCGGACGTCGCCCAGGGCGGCGGCCAGAACCCGGAGGCCGTCGGCGAGGCCATCGCCGCCGTCGAGCGCCTCGTGGTGGAGACGGCGTGACGATGCGTCGCGGCCGCCGCATCGCGGTCGACGTCGGGGACGCCCGGATCGGGGTCGCCTCGTGCGACCCCGACGGGGTCCTCGCCACGCCGGTGGAGACCGTGCCGGGGCGTGACGTCCCGGCCGCCCACCGGCGGCTCCGCCAGATCGTCGAGGAGTACGAGCCGATCGAGGTCGTCGTGGGCCTGCCCCGCTCGCTCAGCGGGCGGGAGGGCCCCGCGGCCACCAAGGTCCGGGCCTTCGCGAAGGAGATGGCGAAGGGCGTGGCCCCGGTGCCGGTCCGGCTGGTCGACGAGCGGATGACCACGGTGACGGCCACGCAGGGGCTGCGGGCCTCCGGCGTGAAGTCCAAGAAGGGGCGGTCCGTCATCGACCAGGCCGCCGCTGTGATCATCCTTCAGAACGCTCTTGAGTCCGAACGGGTATCAGGTAATCCGCCCGGCGAGGGCGTCGAAGTGGTCATCTGATCGCGATACGGTAACGTTCCGCGCGATGCGGCGGTGTTCGAACAGCTGCCGCACTACGTAGAGGCGGATCGTCCGGAAGCCTCGCGGCTGTTTGGGGATCGATGACTGAGTATGGCCGGGGCCCGGGCTCCGAACCGTGGCACCCCACGGACCCCCTCTACGGGGACCAGGGGTGGGAAGGTCAGCAGCAGTACCACCAGCAGCCGCAGCATCCGCAGCAGGCGACGCCGTACGAGCAGGGTGGCCAGACGTACCAGGACCCGTACGCCCAGCAGGGCTACGGGACCGACCCGTACCAGCAGCAGGCCGCCTACCAGCAGTACCCGCAGCAGGGGTACGTCGACCCGCAGCAGGCACAGGCGCAGGCGTACGGACAGGCCGGCTGGGACCAGGGGTACCAGGGCCACCCGGGGCAGGGGTACGACACGCCCGGGCATCCCGGACAGACGTACGACGGCACCTATGACGGCAACTGGGAGACCGGTCAGGCCGCCATGGCCTACAACGCGCCGCCCGCCGATCCGTACGGCGGCCAGCAGCCCGACCTCTACGGCACGCCCGAGGCGTACCCGCCGCCGCAGCCCCCCGGCCACAGACAGCAGCCGCCGGAGCCGGTCGTCGACTGGGCCCCGGAGCCCGAGCCGGAGCCCGTACGTCACGAGCCGGAGCCCGAGGAGTCGCACCCCTTCTTCACGGGGGGCGACGACGAGGACGGCTACGAGGACGACGAGCCGGCCCCCCGCCGGGGCCGGGGCGGCCGCGGCGACGACCGCGACCGCGAGCGCCGCGGCAAGGAGAAGAAGCGCAAGGGCAAGAACGGCGTCGCCTGCCTCGTCGTCGCCGCGGTCCTGGTCGGCGGCGTCGGCGGCATCGGCTACTTCGGCTACCAGTTCTGGCAGGGCCAGTTCGGCGAGGACCCCGACTTCGTGGGCACCGGCAGCGGCGAGGTCCAGGTCGAGATCCCCAAGGGCGCCTTCGGCAACGAGATCGGCAACATCCTCAAGCAGGCCGGCGTCGTGAAGAGCGTCGACGCCTTCGTCGCGGCGCAGAACAAGAACGCCAAGGGCCGTTCCATCCAGGCCGGCGCCTACACCCTGAAGAAGGAGATGTCGGCGGAGAGCGCGGTCGCGCTCATGCTGGACCCGGCGAGCCAGGCCAACCTGATCATCCCCGAGGGCAAGCGCAACGCCTGGGTGTACGAGCAGATCGACACCCGCCTCGACCTCGCGCCCGGCAGCACGAAGGAGATCGCCGTCGAACAGGCGGACTCCCTGGGCCTGCCGGACTGGGCGAAGGGCCACAAGAACGTCAAGGACCCGCTCGAAGGCTTCCTCTTCCCGGCGAGCTACCCGGTGGCCAAGGGCACCAAGCCCGAGGACGCGCTCAAGAAGATGGTCAGCCGCGCGAACCAGGAGTACACGAAGCTGGACCTGGAGGGGAAGGCGTCCGCGCAGGGCCTCAAGGGGCCGTGGGAACTGCTGACGGTCGCGAGCCTCGTACAGGTCGAGGGCAAGTACAAGCACGACTTCGACAAGGTCGCGCGGGTGGTCTACAACCGGCTCCAGCCGGACAACACGCAGACCGCCGGCCGGCTGGAGTTCGACTCCACGGTGAACTACCTCAAGGGCACGAGCACCCTCGACGTCGGAAGCGTCGAGAAGATGCGCGCGATCAAGGACCCGTACAACACCTACTCGTACGACGTGAAGGGCCTCACCCCGGGCCCCATCAGCAACCCCGGCGTCGAGGCGCTGAACTCGGCGATGGCTCCCGCCGACGGCCCGTGGTACTACTTCGTGTCGATCAACGAGAACAAGACGGTCTTCTCCGTGACCCTCAAGGAACACAACCAGAACGTCGCGGAGTACGAGAAGGAACGGGAGAAGTCCGGCCAGTGAGCACGCAGCGCCGCGCCGCCGTCCTCGGTTCGCCCATCGCCCACTCGCTCTCCCCGGTCCTGCATCGGGCCGCGTACGCGGAGCTGGGACTGGACGACTGGTCCTACGAACGGTTCGAGATCGACGAGGCGGCCCTGCCGGGCTTCGTCGCGGAGCTCGACGGCTCGTGGGCCGGCCTGTCGCTGACCATGCCGCTCAAGCGGGCGATCATCCCGCTGCTCGACGAGGTCAGCGAGACGGCGGCCTCGGTGGAGGCGGTGAACACGGTGGTCCTCCGCGAGGACGGCCGCCGGATCGGCGACAACACCGACATCCCCGGCATGATCGCCGCCCTGCGCGAGCGGGGCGTCGAGAAGGCCGAGTCCGCGGCGATCCTCGGCGCGGGCGCCACCGCCTCCTCGGCCCTCGCCGCACTGGCCCGCGTCTGCGCGGGCCCGGTCACGGCGTACGTCCGCAGCGAGGCGCGGGCGGCCGAGATGCGCGGCTGGGGCGAGCGCCTCGGCGTGGACGTGCGGACCGCCGGCTGGGACGACGCGGCACGGGCCCTGGAGGCCCCGCTGGTGATCGCCACCACCCCGGCCGGCGCCACGGACGCCCTGGCGGCGTCGGTCCCCGCCCGCCCCGGCACCCTCTTCGACGTCCTGTACGACCCCTGGCCCACCGCCCTCGCGGCCGCCTGGTCCGACCGGGGCGGCGAGATCGTCGGCGGTCTGGACCTCCTGGTCCACCAGGCGGTCCTCCAGGTCGAGCAGATGACGGGCGTCCCCCGGGCGCCGCTGGCCGCGATGCGCGCCGCCGGCGAGGCGGCCCTCGCCGCCCGCTGAGCCCCTCCCCGGACCCGTACGACCGCGCCGCGCCGTCCGCCCAGGCGGGGCGCGCGTCCGATAGCTGGACCGGAGGCCGGGGTGCGGCCCCGGACGTGGGAGGATCGGGGGTGGCGGGTCAGGGCCGCGCGCCCGGTCCTGCCGTCGCAGTGCCCAGGCGCGAGCATGAGGAGCATCGTTGAGCAGGTTGCGTTGGCTGACCGCTGGGGAATCCCACGGACCCGCGCTGGTCGCGACGCTGGAGGGTCTTCCCGCCGGCGTCCCGGTCACCACTGAGCTGGTGGCGGACCACCTCGCGCGGCGGCGCCTCGGCTATGGGCGCGGCGCCCGGATGAAGTTCGAGCAGGACGAGGTCACCTTCCTCAGCGGCGTCCGGCACGGGCTGTCGCTGGGTTCGCCGATCGCCGTGATGGTCGGGAACACCGAGTGGCCCAAGTGGGAGAAGGTCATGTCGGCCGACCCGGTCGACCCCTCGGAGCTCAAGGAGACCGGCCGCAACGCGCCGCTCACCCGGCCCCGCCCCGGCCACGCCGACCTCGCCGGCATGCAGAAGTACGGCTTCGACGAGGCCCGGCCGATCCTGGAGCGCGCCAGCGCCCGGGAGACCGCCGCCCGCGTCGCGCTCGGCGCCGTCGCCCGGTCCTTCCTCAAGGAGGCCGCCGGCATCGAGATCGTCTCGCACGTGACCGAGCTGGCCGCCGCCAAGGCCCCGTACGGCCTCTACCCGACCCCCGCCGACGTCGAGAAGCTCGACGCCGACCCGGTCCGCTGCCTCGACGCCGACGCGTCGAAGGCGATGGTCGCCGAGATCGACCAGGCCCACAAGGACGGCGACACCCTCGGCGGCGTCGTCGAGGTCCTGGCCTACGGCGTGCCCGTCGGCCTGGGTTCGCACGTCCACTGGGACCGCCGCCTCGACGCCCGGCTCGCCGCCGCGCTCATGGGCATCCAGGCCATCAAGGGCGTCGAGGTCGGCGACGGTTTCGACCTCGCCCGGGTGCCCGGCTCCCAGGCCCACGACGAGATCGTGCGGACCGACGAGGGCATCAGGCGCACCTCCGGCCGCTCCGGCGGCACCGAGGGCGGTCTGACCACCGGCGAGCTGCTGCGCGTCCGCGCCGCCATGAAGCCGATCGCGACCGTGCCCCGCGCGCTCGCCACCGTCGACGTCGCCACCGGCGAGGCCGCGGCCGCCCACCACCAGCGCTCCGACGTCTGCGCCGTCCCGGCCGCCGGCATCGTCGCCGAGGCCATGGTCGCCCTCGTCCTCGCCGACGCCGTCCTGGAGAAGTTCGGCGGCGACTCGGTCCCCGAGACCCGCCGCAACGTCCAGGGCTACGTCGACAACCTGCGCATCCGGTGACCGGCGGCCCCCTGGTCGTCCTCGTCGGCCCGATGGGCTCCGGCAAGTCCACGGTGGGCGCGCTCCTGGCCGAACGGCTCGGCGCGCCCTACCGGGACACCGACGCCGACATCGTCGCCGCCGAGGGCCGCGAGATCTCCGACATCTTCGTCGAGGACGGAGAGGAGCGCTTCCGCGCCCTGGAGAAGGCGGCCGTCGCGAAGGCCGTCGCCGAGCACGAGGGCGTCCTCGCCCTCGGCGGCGGCGCGGTCCTCGACGCCGACACCCGCGCCCTGCTGGCCGGCCGGCCCGTCGCGTACCTCTCGATGGACGTCGAGGAGGCCGTGCGACGGGTCGGGCTCGGCGCGGCCCGGCCGCTGCTCGCGGTCAACCCGCGCCGCCAGTGGCGGGAGCTGATGGACGCCCGCCGCCCCCTGTACGAAGAAGTCGCGCGCGTCGTGGTCGCCACCGACGCCCGCACCCCCGAAGAGGTCGCCGCGGCGGTCCTCGACGCACTGGAGCTGAAGGACGCATGAGCACGGACCAGGAAGTGACCCGCATCCACGTCGGCGGCAGCGCGGGCACGGATCCGTACGAGGTGCTGGTCGGCCGGCAGCTGCTCGGCGAACTGCCCGCCCTCATCGGCGGCACGGCCAAGCGCGTCGCCGTCATCCACCCCGAGGCGCTCGCCGAGACCGGTGAGGCGCTGCGCGAGGACCTCGCCGCGCAGGGGTACGAGGCCGTCGCCATCCAGGTGCCGAACGCCGAGGAGGCGAAGACCGCCGAGGTCGCCGCCTACTGCTGGAAGGCGCTCGGCCAGACCGGCTTCACCCGCACCGACGTCATCGTCGGCGTCGGTGGCGGCGCCACCACCGACCTGGCCGGCTTCGTCGCCGCGACCTGGCTGCGCGGCGTCCGCTGGGTCGCCGTGCCCACCACCGTGCTCGGCATGGTCGACGCGGCCGTCGGCGGCAAGACCGGCATCAACACCGCCGAGGGCAAGAACCTCGTCGGCGCCTTCCACCCGCCGGCCGGGGTCATCTGCGACCTCGCCGCGCTGGACTCGCTGCCCGTCCACGACTTCGTCAGCGGCCTCGCCGAGATCATCAAGACCGGCTTCATCGCCGACCCGGTGATCCTCGACCTCATCGAGGAGGACCCGCAGGCGGCCCGCACGCCCGCCGGCCCGCACACCGCCGAGCTGATCGTCCGCTCCATCCGGGTCAAGGCCGACGTCGTCTCCGGCGACCTCAAGGAGTCCGGCCGCCGCGAGATCCTGAACTACGGCCACACCCTCGCGCACGCCATCGAGAAGAACGAGCGGTACAAGTGGCGCCACGGCGCCGCCGTCTCCGTCGGCATGGTCTTCGCCGCCGAGCTGGGCCGCCTCGCCGGCCGTCTCGACGACGCCACCGCCGACCGGCACCGCGCCGTCCTGGAGTCCGTCGGCCTGCCGCTCACCTACCGCGGCGACCAGTGGCCCAAGCTCCTGGAGACGATGAAGGTGGACAAGAAGTCCCGCGGCGACCTGCTGCGCTTCATCGTCCTCGACGGGCTCGCCAAGCCGTCGGTCCTGGAGGGCCCCGACCCGGCCGTCCTCATCGCCGCCTACGGGGAGCTCTCCGCGTGAGCGGGGCCCGCCGCGTCCTGGTCCTGAACGGGCCGAACCTCGGCCGGCTCGGCTCGCGCGAGCCCGACATCTACGGCGCCACCTCCTACAAGGGGCTCGTCGAGTCCTGCGGGGAGCTCGGCGCCGAGCTCGGCTTCGACGTCGAGGTCCGTGAGACCAACGACGAGGGCGAGATGATCCGCTGGCTCCACGAGGCGGCCGACGGACGGGTGCCGGTGGTGCTCAACCCGGGCGCCTTCACGCACTACTCGTACGGGATGCGGGACGCGGCCGCGCAGCGCACCGCCCCGCTGATCGAGGTGCACATCTCGAACCCGTACACCCGCGAGGAGTTCCGCCACACCTCGGTGGTGGCCGCCGTGGCGACCGGCACGATCGCCGGCTTCGGCATCGGCTCCTACCGGCTCGCCCTGCGCGCGCTGGCCGAGGAGATCGCCGCCGACGCCCGGGGCTGAGAACAACCGCGCGAGGGAGCCGGGGCGGCCGCCGCCCCGGCTCCCTCGCGCCTCCGCGTCCCGTGCGGCCGTGTTCCGGCGGGGCGGGCACTTTCGGTAGGGTCCGGCCCGTTCCCCGAGCGGGGGGACGGGGCGGTAACGTTTTGGCATCCCCGGGCGACCGCCGCGGGGGCCGACGGCGGCACCGGACCGGCCGCCCTCACCGACCTACGCGGCCGACGAGACGGAGTGGCACCGGATGCAGCACGCAGTGGGGGGACCGCTGCCCTCGCCCGAGCAGCCGGGCCGGGCGCCCGGCCCGGTCCCGGCGGGCGGGCACGGCCCCGTACCCCCGCCCCCGCAGGCCGCGCCCTACCCGGTGCCGCCGTCCGGCGCGCCC
>NZ_BNBS01000058.1 GCF_014656075.1 Streptomyces hydrogenans | reverse complement strand
GGGCCTCCTCGGCCGGCGGGTGCTCGGCCGCCACCGCGAACTCCTCCCCGACCGCCCCGCCCGCCCGGTGCACCGGCGGTCCCAGCACGTCCGTCACCGCCGCCACGCCCGGCACCAGCAGCACCGCCTCAGCCACCGGATCGTCCGTCGCCGGTGCGGCCCGGCCCGGCGGCGGTGCGGCCGGCTCCGGCGCGGGCGCCTCCTCCAGCAGGTCCGTCACCCGCAGATCGGCCTCCACCACCGCCAGCCCCAGCTCCGCCGCCGCCGCGAGGAGCACGGCCCGTAGCTCCTCCGCCGTCTCCGGCAGCGGCCGCCCGGCCGCCACCGCCGCGAACTCCGCGTCGATCCGCAGCGGCCCCGGTGCCAGCCCGCCCGGCGGCACCGGGAAGGGCGGGTCCGGCACCTCCGCCTCCGCCGCCGCGCCGATCCGCAGCGCCCCCGGCACCACGCCCCGCACGCCCGAGGCCACCCGGCCCAGTGCCTCCCGTGCCGCGCGCTCCGCGAGCCAGGCGCCCGCCACCGCACCGAGCGGCAGCAGCCTGCCCGGCGCCAGGCGGTCGCGTACCGCCGCCGTCCAACCGTCACCCGTGGTCATTGCCCCAGCCTGCCGTATCCCCGGAGCGGCATCGGGTAACCGCCCTTAGTGTGGGCGAAGAACCCCGAAATATCCCAGAAGGGGCTGAATCTGATGACGGACAGTGAACGCAGTGGGGAGAGCACCCCGGTCACCAGGAAGGGCGGCGGCACCGCCGCCACCCGGGGCCGGACCACCATCGCCGACGGCGTGGTGGAGAAGATCGCCGGCATGGCCGCCCGCGATGTCGTCGGCGTCCACGCCATGGGCAGCGGGCTCTCCCGCACCCTCGGCGCGGTCCGCGACCGGGTACCCGGCGGGGGCGGCAAGGCGGGCGTCACCCGGGGCGTCAAGGCCGAGGTCGGCGAGGTGCAGACCGCGCTCGACCTGGAGATCGTCGTCGACTACGGCGTCTCCATCGCCGACGTCGCCGGAGCGGTCCGCGAGAACGTGATCGCGGCCGTCGAACGGATGACCGGCCTGGAGGTCGTCGAGGTCAACATCGCGGTCAGCGACGTGAAGCTGCCCGACGAGGAAGAGGACGAGCCCGAATCCCGGCTCCAGTAGCCGGCCGGTACGGACACACGGACCTCAGGGCCCGGAAAGGGGTTCAGCATGAGCATGGCGGTGGTCGGCCTGCTGGCCGGCATGGGTCTCGGCTTCGCCGGATACTTCGGCGGCTTCGGGGCGTTTCTGCTGGTCGCGGCCTTGGGTGCGGTCGGCTTCGTGGCCGGGCGCTTCCTCGACGGCGATCTCGAACCCGGAGACCTGCTCCGGGGTCGCGACCGCGGCGAACGGCGGCGGTGACGGCGGGTGACCACGGACGTCAGGCAACGCCCGCCGGTGCGTGAGCGCGGCGCGACCACGATCGCCGACCGGGTGGTCGCCAAGGTCTCCGCGCAGGCCGCCCGGGAAGCCCTGGGCGGCGTGCCGGCGGGCGGCCACCGGCCGCACGCCTCGGTCGTCGTCCACCGGGACGCCGCCCGCATCTCCATCAGTCTCGAACTCGACTACCCCACGGACGTCGGGCGCCGCTGCGGGGCCGTGCGCGCCCGGGTCCGCGGCCGGGTGGAGGAACTGGTCGGCATGGAGGTCCACGAGGTCTCCGTGCACGTCGAGCGCCTCCACTCCGCGCGCACCGCGCCGGCCGCCAGGAAGGGCCGCCTGGCATGACGACACCCGAACGGCCCACCGTCCCCCCGCAGACCACCGGAACCGACGGCACGGGAGAACCAGGAGGAGCCGGCGAGGACGGCGACGGCGTCCCCGTCCTCGCCGGGGCCGGTACGGACCCCCGGCGGGTCCGGCGCTTCTGGTCGGTCCGGCGGATCCCGGCCGCCCTGGTCGCCGCCGTCGTCCTCGGCGGCACCGGACTGCTGCTGTACGACGTGGCCGCCGTCCGGGCCGACCGCGACGCCATGAGCTGGCGGCGCGAGCTGGCCGACGACCTCGCCGGCCGGCCCCTCGACGACGGTCTGACCGTCGCGGCCGCCGCGGTCGCCGTCCTGCTCGGCGTCTGGCTGCTGGTCCTGGCGTCCACCCCCGGCCTGCGCGCGGTGCTCCCCATGCGCCGCGCCCACCCCGACGTCCGCGCCGGGCTCGACCGGGAGGCCGCCGCCCTCGCCCTGCGCGACCGGGCCATGGAGGTCTCGGGCGTGCAGTCCGTGAAGGTCCGGATGGGCCGCGCCAAGGTCGCCGTCCGTGCCGTCTCCCACTTCCGCCCACTCGACGAGGTCCGCGCCGACGTCGAGCGCGTCCTCACCGACGGCGTCGAGGACCTCGGGCTCGCCCGTCCGCCCGCGCTGACCGTCCGGGTGGACCGCCCGTCCAAGAAGGGGTGAAGCCCGTGAACGCTCCGGTCGCCGCCGTCCTCCGGCGCGTCAACCGCACCCTGCTCGGCCTCGCCGGGCTGCTCCTCGTCGTCGCCGGCGGCGCCGTGCTCGCCGCCGCCTTCGACCTGGCCGTACCGTCCTGGTGGCCCTGGTCCGGCCCCGACGACGTGCTCCTGACCGCCGCCCGGCGGCAGCGGTGGCGGGACGAGGGCTGGTGGTGGCCGACCGTCATCGCCGTCCTCGGGGTCGTCGTCCTGCTCGCCCTGTGGTGGCTGCTCGCCCAGTTCCGCCGGGGCCGGCTCGCCGAGGTCCTGGTCGACACCGGCGACGGCGACGCCGCCGTGCTGCGCGGCCGGGCCCTGGAGGGCGTCCTGGAGGCGGACGCCACCGCGCAGGAGGGCGTGGCCCAGGCGCGGGTCGCCCTCACCGGCCGCCGCACCGCCCCCCGTACCCGCATCGCGCTCCTCCTGGAGCCGTACGCGTCCCCGGGCCAGGCGCTCGCCGGGCTCGGCGGCGAGGCGCTGGACCGCGCGCGCACCTCGGCGGGGCTGGCGGAGCTGCCCACCGAGGCCCGGCTGCGGGCGGTCAAGCACCGGGCCCGCCGGGTGAACTGAACCGGCGCCGGCGTCCCGTCAGAAGCCGTGGCGGGCGCCGCCGTCGACCGGCAGCATCAGGCCCGTCAGGTAGGAAGCGGCCGGGGAGAGCACGAAGGCGGCCGTGCGGCCGAACTCCTCCGGGGTGCCGTAGCGGCGCAGCGGGATCGCCAGCTCGTTGGCCGCGCGGGACGCCTCCGCGTCGCCGGAGAGCGCGTCGAGCTGCCGGACCCGGTCGGTGTCGATCCGGCTCGGCAGCAGCCCGACCACCCGGATCCCGCGCGGGCCCAGGTCGTTGGCGAGGGACTTGGCGAAGCCCGCGAGGCCGGGGCGGAGCCCGTTCGAGATCGTCAGGCCGGCGATCGGCTCGTGCACCGACCCCGACAGCACGAAGCCGATCACCCCGCCCTCGCCCAGCGCCTCGGCCGCCGCCCGGGCGAGCCGCACCGCGCCGAGGAAGACGGTGCCGAAGGCCGCCGCCCACTCCTCGTCGGTGTTGTCCGCCGCGAAGCCCGGCGCCGGGCCGCCGACGCTGATCAGGACGCCGTCGAAGCCGCCGAACCGGGCGCGGGCCTCCGCGATCAGCCGGGCCGGGGTCTCCGGGTCGTCGTTGTCGGCGGCGATGCCCGCCGCGCCCTCGCCCAGCTCCGCGACGGCCGCGGCCACGGTCGCCTCCTCGCGCCCGGTGACCAGCACCCGGGCGCCCTCGGCGAGCAGGGCCTCCGCGGAGGCCCGGCCGAGTCCCCGGGTCGCGCCGGTGACGACGTACACGCGGTCCTTCAGTCCAAGATCCATGGACCTATCCTGCCGCGTCGTCCCCGCCCAGCGCGAGCGCCGTCCCCACCAGTCCGATGTGGCTGAACGCCTGCGGGAAGTTGCCGAGCTGCCGGCCCGACACCGGGTCGTACTCCTCCGCCAGCAGTCCCACGTCGTTGGCCAGTCCCGCGAGCCGTTCGAACAGCTCCCGGGCCTCGTCGGCGCGCCCGGTCATCCGCAGGGCGTCGGCGAGCCAGAAGGAGCAGACGAGGAAGGTGGCCTCCCGCCCGGGCAGCCCGTCGACCGCGCCCGCGTCGGGGGTGTAGCGCCGCAGGAGACCCCGGTGGGTCAGCCCGTCCCGGACCGCGTCCACCGTGCCGACCACCCGGGGGTCGTCCGGCGGCAGGAAACCCACCCGGGGGATCAGCAGGGTGGCCGCGTCGAGCTCCCGCGAGCCGTACGACTGGGTGAAGGTGTTCCGTCCGGGGTCGTACGCCCGGGCGCACACGTCCGCGTGGATCTCGTCCCGCAGCGCCCGCCAGCGGCCCGGCTCGCCGGGCAGCGAGGGGTCCTCCTCCAGGGCGCGCACCGCGCGGTCGGCGGCGACCCAGGCCATCACCTTGGAGTGGGTGAAGTGGCGGCGCGGGCCGCGGACCTCCCACAGGCCCTCGTCGGGCTCGCGCCAGTGCGACTCCAGGAAGCCGAGCAGGCTCAGCTGGAGGTTCCAGGCGTGCCGCTCGGCCGGGATGCCCGCCTCGCGCGCCAGGTGCAGGGTGTCCATCACCTCGCCGTACACGTCGAGCTGGAACTGCTCGACGGCGGCGTTCCCGGTCCGGACCGGGCGCGAGTCGGCGTAGCCGCGCAGCCAGGGCAGGGCGGTCTCGGGGAGCCGCCGCTCGCCGGCCGGCCCGTACATGATCTGGAGGTCGGCGGGGTCGCCCGCGACCGAGCGGAGCAGCCAGTCGCGCCAGGCGGCGGCCTCGTCGGCGTATCCGGCGGCGAGCAGCGCGCCGAGGGTGAGCGAGGAGTCGCGCAGCCAGCAGGCCCGGTAGTCCCAGTTCCGCACGCCGCCGAGCTCCTCCGGCAGGGAGGTGGTGGGGGCGGCGACGATCCCGCCGGTGGGGGCGTAGGTGAGCGCCTTGAGGGTGATGAGGGAGCGGATCACGGCGGAGCGGTACGGGCCCCGGTAGGCGCACCGGGCGGTCCACTCCCGCCAGTCGGCGAGCGACTGCTCCAGGGCCTCGAAGGGGTCGACGAGCGCGGGCCGCCGCTCGTGGGAGGGGTGCCAGGTGAGGACGAAGGCGACGTGTTCCCCGGCGGTGACGGTGAAGGCGGAGCAGGTGGCGAACTGCTGGCCCCAGGTCTTGACCGGGGGTTCGCTGCGCAGCCAGACGGCGTCGGGCCCCGCGACGGCGACCCGGTGTCCCTCGGACCTCCGCATCCACGGCACGATCGAGCCGTAGTCGAAGCGCAGGCGGAGCACGGAGCGCATCTCGACGCGGCCGCTGACGCCCTCGACGATCCGGATGACGTCCGGCGCGCGGTCCCGCTGGGGCATGAAGTCGGTGACCCTGACGGTGCCGGTGCGGGTCTCCCAGAGGGTCTCCAGGACCAGGGAGTCCTCGGCGTAGCGGCGGGAGGTGCAGGTGGTGGCGCCCTGGGGGGCGATCCGCCAGTGGCCGTTGTCCTCGTCGCCGAGGAGGGCGGCGAAGCAGGCGGCGGAGTCGAAGCGGGGCAGGCAGAGCCAGTCGACCGACCCGTCGCGGCCGACGAGCGCGGCGGTCTGGAGATCGCCGATCAGGGCGTAGTCGTCGATGCGTCGGGTCACGCTCTGGGCTGTTCCCGCAAGCGGCGGCGGTCAATCAGCGGGGCGAGGTGGCCTGGATCGCGCTGCCGTCCTCTTGCGTGGCCTCCGGGGCCGTTCCGTCCGGCGCGTCGCCGTCGCCGTCGCCGTTCCCGGTGGTGCCGTCGGTGGTGCCGTCGGCGGTGCCGTTCTCGCGGTCGCGCTTCTCGCGCCGGGCGAGGACGATCCAGCCGACCGGCACGCCGGCCGCGAAGAGCCACCACTGGACCGCGTACGCCATGTGCGCGCCGATCGAGTCGTGGTCGGGCTCGGCGATCTGCTCGGGGGAGCCGCCGGCCGCCTCGGGCTCCGTCTGCTCGATGTAGCCGCCCAGCACCTCGCGGCCGATCAGCTCGGCCTGCTGGCGGCTGCTGATGAGCATCACCTGACGGTCCGGCAGGCCCTTGAGGTCCTTGATGCCGCTGGCGCCGGTGGTCTCGTCGGCCTTGAGCCGGCCGGCGACGGTGACCTCGCCCTTCGGGGCGGGCGGGACGTCGGGGTAGTCGCGCTGGTTGGCCGCGCCGGGCACCCAGCCGCGGTTGACGAGGACGATCCGCCCGTCCTTGAGGACGAGGGGGGTGAGCACGTGCGCGCCGACCCGGTCGTCGGAGGAGGTGCGGCGGCGGACGACGACCTCGTGGGCGGTGTCGAAGGTGCCGGTGGCGGTGACCCGGCGCCAGTAGTCGGCGCGGGGCACGACGTGGCCGGGGGAGCTGAGCTCCTCGACCGGGACCGGCGAGGCCTTCAGGTTGTCCGCGATCAGGGTGTTCTGGGCGACCCGGCGTTCGTGCCGGTGGAACTGCCAGAAGCCCAGCTCGATCATCGTGGGGATGAGGGCGAGGGCGACGAGGGTGAGGATCACCCATTGCCGGGACAACAGGAAGCGGTACACCCCATGACCGTACCTTCGGGCCCGCGGGGCGACCGCACAGGGGGTCGGGTGACCGGCGCCACCCGACCAGGATCGTTTCTTCCGATGGGTACGGGTGCGGTTCACACCCGGTCGACGATGCCCGCCTTCCCCTCCGCGCGGGCGCAGTGGGCGCCGCAGTACCAGTTCCCCTCGACCTCGACGCCCTGTCCGATGACCTGGACCCGGCAGTGCTCGCAGATGGGCGCCATGCGGTGGATGGCGCAGGCGAAGCAGTCGAAGACGTGCACCGCGCCCTGCGCGTGCACCTCGAAGGACATGCCGTAATCGTTTCCGCAGACCTCACAACGTGCCATGCGCCACAGGGTGGGCCCCGGGGCCCGCGCGCGCCGCGCGGCACGCCCGCCGGGGCCGGGGTGTCACCCGTCTGCCGGGGCCACGTCCCGCAGCAGGTGCGCGTAGGCCGCCTCGTCCACGACGGGGGTGCCGAAGCTCTTCGCCTTGACGGTCTTGGAGGTGCCGGCGTCCGGGTCGTTGGTCACCAGCAGGCTGGTGAGGCGGGAGATCGAGCCGGCGACGTGCAGCCCGGCCTCGACGGTGCGGTCCTCCAGGAGTTCGCGGTCGACGGAGGTGTCGCCGGAGAAGGCCACCCGCATGCCCTGCTTGAGCGGCTTGTCGCTCTCGTAGCGGCCGGGGTTGGGGTAGGGGCAGGCCGGCCGCTTCCGGGCGGGGCGCCAGCTGCCCGCCCGGTAGGAGGACTGGGCGCCGATCAGCGGGCGGGCCGGCGCGGAGGCCCACTCGGTCAGCGGACGGCATTCCAGGAGCGGCAGCCGCACGCCCTTCTCCGCCGCCGCGTGGAGGCTGGGGCGGAACGCCTCGGCGAGCACCCGCGCGTCGTCGAGCGCGTCGTGCGCCCGCTGCTGCACCACGCCGAAGTGGGCGGCGAGCGTCGCCAGCTTGTGGTTGGGCAGCGGCAGCGCCAGCTCCTTGGAGAGCGCGATCGTGCAGAGCCGCTGCCGCACCGGCGCGGTCCGCTCGGCGCGCGCGTACTCGCGGGCGATCATCTGCCAGTCGAACATGGCGTTGTGCGCGACGAGGACGCGCCCGTCGAGGCGGGCCGAGAACTCCTCGGCGATCTCCGCGAAGAGCGGTGCCCCTTCGAGGACGTCGCTGGTCAGGCCGTGGATCCAGACCGGGCCGGGGTCCCGCTCGGGGTTCACCAGCGTGTACCAGTGGTCCTCCACGTCCCCCTGCGCGTCGAGGCGGTAGACGGCTGCGGACACGATCCGGTCGTCGCGGGCGAGACCGGTGGTCTCCACGTCGACGACCGCGTACCCCTGGGGGTAGGCGGTCGGCCACGTCGCTGCTGTCGTACGGTCGTCGAGCATGGTCACTGAGAATACGGCCCGCGACCGACAGCGCCGCCCCCGGTGTCCCCGATGTCTGTTATGTCACCCGAGGAGGGTGTCCGAGGGCCCGCCAGGAGGCCCTCGACCAGGGCGCGCACGGAGCTCGCGAAGAGCCGCTCCGACTCGGGCGGGGCCGCCAGGGCGCGGGCGAGGAGCGGGTCGGCGCCGTCGGTCTCGGCGCCCCACAGCTCCTCCTCGGCCGGCGACTGGACCGGCGCCCGCTCGCGGTTGCGCTCCAGGAGCACGTAGCCGACGACCTGGAAGGTGACGGCCCGCACCAGCTCCGCCGCCCGCTCGCCGCGCAGCCCCGCCGCGTGCGCCTCCCGCACCAGGGCCCGTTGGGCCGGCAGGAACATGCGCTCCGTCAGGCCCCGCTCGTGGACCATCGCCACCAGGTGCGGGCGCTCGCGCAGCGCCCGGCGCAGGGCGTGCGCCACCGAGCCGATCCGCTCCACCGGGTCCGCGCCGCGCGGCCGGATCGCGCCGAGGTCGGCCACCGTCCGCTCGGCCAGCGCGTCGAGCAGCGACTCGCGGTTGCCCACGTGCCAGTAGATCGAGGTGACCGCCGTGCCGAGCGCGGCGGCGAGGCCGCGCATGGTCAGTCCGTCCGGCCCGTGCGCCCGCACCAGGGCCGCCGCCGCGTCCAGGACCTCCTCGCGGCTGAGCGTCTGGCGTGCCATCCGGCCACCCTCCCCTGACGTTCCGTCAATTCATCGCGCGCACGCGTCTTTACCCTTCATCGGCGGCGGTGTAACAGTGTTACAGGCCGCCGGCCCGGTCGTCCGGGAGGGCCGGCGGCCGTATCCGTCATCCGTCCGGAAGGGTGGTACGACATGGCACGAGTACGGTACGGGGCGCGCACCGGGGCGGAGAGCGCCGCCGCCCGCGCCGCCGCGGCGAAGCTCCCCGACATCTGGTCCACCGGAGTGGTCGCCCTCTGGGAGACCGATCCCGACGCGGTGGCGGCGGTCCTGCCGCCGCCGCTCGAACCCACCGGCCGCCCCCTGGTCCGGGTCACCATCAGCAAGGTCGACCTGCCCGGCTACCCGCTGGGCGCCGGCTCGCTCTCCGTGGCCGCCGCGCACGGCGCCGTCGAGGGCTGGTACCCGCTGGTCATGCCGATGACCCACGAGCGGGCGCTGATCGGCGGCCGCGAGGTCTTCGGCGAGCCCAAGAAGCTCGGCGAGGTCGTCGTCGAGCGCGAGGGGCTCGTGGTGAACGCCCGGCTCGCCCGCCACGGCATCGCCTTCGTCGAGGTGCGCGGCGCGGTCTCCGGCCCGCTCCCGCCGCCCGAGCCGGTCGAGAAGACCGACTTCTACTTCAAGTTCCTGCCCGGCGTGGAGGGTTCCGGCTTCGACGCCGACCCCGTCCTCGTCCACTGCGTCCGCAACGAGAAGGTCCGCAGGCTGGAGCGGATCACCGGGGACGTCGTCCTGCGCGAGTCGATGTACGACCCGGTCGCCGACCTCCCGGTCCGCCGGCTCGTCGAGATCACCCTCGGCGAGAAGACCTCCGACCAGCGCGGCCGGGTCGCCGAGCGGGTCTCCGCGGAGGCCCTGCTGCCCTACGTCCACCAGCGCTACGACGACCCCGCGCAGATCCTCGACGGCCCCCCGGAAGGAAGCGTCTGATGGAGCTCAGGGAGGGACAGGTCGCCGTCGTCACGGGCGCGGCGAGCGGCATCGGCCGGGCCATGGCCCGCCGGTTCGCCGCCGAGGGGCTCGCGGTGGTCCTCGGCGACGTCGAGCCCGGGCCGCTCGCGGAGGCCGCCGACGAGCTGATGGCGGACGGGGCGCGGGTCCTGGCCCGCACGGTCGACGTCTCCGACCCGGACGCGGTGCGCGCCTTCGCCGACGCGGCCTTCGACACCTTCGGCGCCGTCCACGTCCTCTGCAACAACGCGGGCGTCGGCTCCGGCGCCGAGGGCCGGATGTGGGAGCACGAGCCCAACGACTGGAAGTGGGCCTTCTCCGTCAACGTGTGGGGCGTCTTCCACGGCGTCCAGGCGTTCGTCCCCCGGATGCTCGCGAGCGGCGAACCCGGCCACGTCGTCAACACCTCCTCCGGCGACGGCGGCATCGCCCCGCTGCCCACGGCCTCCGTCTACGCGGTCACCAAGGCGGCCGTCGTGACCATGACCGAGTCCCTGTACGCCCACCTGCGGGCCGAGCACGCGCGCGTGGGCGCCTCCGTGCTCTTCCCCGGGCCCCACATGCTCCGCACCGGTCTGTGGGAGTCGCACCGCAACCGGCCCGAGCGGTACGCCAAGGAGCGCCCGCGCCGGACCCCGTACCGCTCGCTCGACCAGTGGGAGGCCGCCATGAAGGAGGCCGGCCACGAGATCGCCTTCACGCCGGTGGAGGAGGTCGCCGAGCACGTCGTCGAGGGGATCAGGGCCGACCGGTTCTGGATGCTCCCGGCGAGCGAGCACAGCGACCGGCAGATCAGGGCGCGCTCGCGGTCGATGCTCGACCGCGCGAACCCGTCCTACCTGGAGAGCTTCATCCTCGACTGACCCGACCGAGGGGCATGGCCATGAGCTATGAGGACCCGTACCTGATCATCTCGTCCGACTGTCACGCCGGGCTCCCCACCGAGGAGTACCGGCCCTATCTGGAGTCCCGCTTCCACGGTGCCTTCGACGACTTCCTCGCCGGGCGCCAGGCCCGCCGCGAGGCGATGACCCGCCTCGGGGTCCGCAACGAGGACTTCGCGCACAAGTGGTTCAGCGACCACGAGGAGGGGCTGCGCGGCGGCTGGGACCACGCGCAGCGGGTCAAGGAGCTGGACGGCGACGGCGTCGCCGCCGAGGTCGTCTTCCCCGACGCGGACGCCGTCGACAGCCAGACCGCCGCCCCCTTCGGCGTCGGCCTCGGACTCTCCGGCGACCAGGACCCCGAGCTGGGCATGGCGGGCGCCAAGGCGCACAACCGCTGGCTCGCCGAGTTCGTCGCCCACGACCCCGCCCGGCACTGCGGCGTCGCCCTGCTGCCGGTCACCGCCGACCCCCGCGAGGTCGTCGCCGAGATCCACCGGGCCAAGGAGTCCGGGCTCGGCGCCCTGATGATCCCGTCCATGTGGGTCGACAAGGCGCCCTACCACGACCGGCGGTACGACCCGGTGTGGGCGGCGGCCGCCGAGACCGGGATGCCGGTCGTCACCCACTCCGGGGCCGCGCCCCGCGAGGAGTACGGCGACCACCTCGGCATCTACGTCTCCGAGGTCACCTGGTGGCCCGCCCGGCCGCTGTGGTTCCTGCTCTGGTCCGGGGTCTTCGAGCGCCACCCCGGGCTGCGGTTCGGCGTCGCCGAGTCCGGCTGCTGGTGGCTGCCGAACCTGCTCTGGTTCATGGACCGGCTCTACCTCGGCGCGCACGGCGGCAAGAAGCTCTCGCCCTTCGCGGAGCTGAGGCGCCCGCCGAGCGAGTACCTGGACCGGCAGGTCTTCGTCTGCGCCACCAACACCAAGCGGCGCGAGCTGGCGCAGCGGTACGAGATCGGCGTCGACAACATCCTGTGGGGCTCGGACTTCCCGCACCCCGAGGGCACCTGGCCGAACACCCGGAACTGGCTGCGCAGCACCTTCCACGACATCCCGGTGGGGGAGACCCGGCGGATGCTGGGCCTGGCCGCCGCCGAGGTCTTCGGATTCGACGTCCGGAAGCTGGATCCGATCGCCCGGCGGATCGGTCCCACCCCCGCGGACCTCGGCCAGCCCGCCGACCAGGGTGCCGTCGAGGCGTCCTGGGCCCGCTCCCGCGAGACCGGCCGGCACTGGCTCACCGGCGGCGACTTCCCGGTCATGGGCCCGGCGGCCGGTCCGGACGCGGGGGTGGCCCCGTGACCGACCGCCCCGCCGCGGCTCCCGCCGACCGCTACACCGTGATCTCCGCCGACTGCCACGCGGGCGCCGACCTCCTCGACTACAAGCCGTACCTGGAGAAGCGCTTCCACGACGACTTCGACGCCTGGGCGGCCACGTACGTCAACCCGTACGAGGACCTCCTGGCCGACACCGCCGACCGCAACTGGAACTCCGACCGGCGGCTGCGCGAGCTCGAAGCCGACGGCATCGTCGCCGAGGTCGTCTTCCCCAACACCATCCCGCCCTTCTTCCCCTCCGCCTCCCTCATGGCCCCGGCCCCCACCCGGGAGGAGTTCGAGCGGCGCTGGGCGGGGCTGCGCGCCCACAACCGCTGGCTCGCCGACTTCTGCGGCCGGGCCCCCGGCCGCCGGGCCGGCGTCGCCCAGATCCTCCTCAACGACGTCGACGGGGCCGTCCGGGAGATCCGCCGCACCCACGCGGCCGGCCTCACCGGAGGCATCCTGCTCCCCGGCACCCCGCCGGGCAGCGGGCTGCCGGAGCTGTACTCGGAGACGTACGACCCGATCTGGGCCGTCTGCGAGGAGCTGGACGTCCCGGTCAACCACCACGGCGGCTCCGCCTCCCCGCCGCTCGGCGACGAACCCGCCGCCCGCGCGGTCTTCATGGTGGAGACCACCTGGTTCTCCCACCGGGCCCTGTGGCACCTGGTGTTCGGCGGAGCCTTCCGCCGCCACCCCGGGCTCAAGCTGGTCCTCACCGAGCAGGGCTCCGGCTGGATCCCCGGGGTGGTGGAGATGCTGGACTACTACCACGGGCGGCTGGTCGCGGCGGCGAGCCGGGCGGTCACCGCCGAGTCCAGGTTCGGCGCGGGCCTCGCGGACTCGATGGGCCGCAGCCCGGGCGAGGTCTGGCGGGACAACTGCTTCGTCGGCGCCAGCTTCATGCGTCCGCACGAGGTGCCGCTGCGGGACCGGATCGGCCTCGACAAGATCATGTGGGGCAGCGACTACCCCCACGACGAGGGCACCACCCCGTACTCCCGCGAGGGACTCCGCCTCGCCTACGCGGGCCTGCCGCGCGCGGAGGTGGAGGCGATGGTCGGCGGCAACGCGGCCCGCGTCTACGGCTTCGACCGGGCCCTGCTCGACCGGGTCGCGGCCGTCCACGGCCCGACCGTCGAGGAGGTCGCCACGCCGCTGGAGAAGGTCCCGGAGGGCGCCACCAGCCCGGCGTTCGCCCCGGGCGGGTCGGTCCGCGTCTGGTGACCCGGGGGGTGCGACCCTCCTGAGGTGACCGCACCCCCCGCACACGAGCCCCACGGCGGGGCCCTCGGGTCCCGTCTCAACTGGCTCCGCGCCGCCGTGCTCGGCGCCAACGACGGCATCGTCTCCACCGCCGGCCTCGTCGTCGGCGTGGCCGGCGCCACCGAGTCCCAGGCCGCCCTGCTCACGGCCGGACTCTCCGGTCTCCTCGCCGGCTCCCTCTCCATGGCGGCCGGGGAGTACGTCTCCGTCTCGGTCCAGCGCGACTCCGAGACCGCCGCCCTCGCCACCGAGAGGCGGGAGCTCCACGAGAGCCCCGAGGCCGAGCTCGACGAGCTCACCCACCTCCTCACCGCCCGCGGCCTCACCCCCGGCGTCGCCCGCGAGGCCGCCGTGCAGCTGACCGAACGCGACGCCCTCAAGGCCCACGCGCGCGTGGAGCTGGGCATCGACCCCGACGACCTCACCAACCCCTGGCACGCCGCCTGGGCCAGCTTCCTCGCCTTCACCGTCGGCGCGCTCCTCCCGCTCCTCGCGATCGTGCTCCCCCCGGCCTCGGTCCGCCTCTGGATCACCGTCGCCTCGGTCCTCGCCGCCCTCACCCTCACCGGCTGGTGGTCCGCCCGGCTGGCGGCCGCCCCCGCTCCCCGGGCCACCCTGCGCACCGTCGCCGGCGGCGCCCTCGCCATGGCCGTCACCTACGCGGCCGGCTCCCTCCTGGACGTGGCCGGGGTGTGACCGCCGGAGGACCCTTGTCGGAAGCCGCCAAAGGTTGCTGACAAGTCGTCTCGCATACTTGTTGGTAACAACATCTAGCCGTGCGGCGCGGGGGAGCCCTACCGTCGACGGCATGCCCAACCTGCCCGATGTCGTGCTCTGGTCCATACCGGCGTTCGTGCTGCTCACCGTCGTCGAGGTGATCAGCGTCCGGCTGCGTCCCGACGAGGACGCCGCCGGATACGAGACGAAGGACGCCGTCACCAGCGTCGGCATGGGACTCGGGAGCCTCGCCTTCGACGCCCTGTGGAAGATCCCGATCGTCGCGATCTACACCGCCGTCTACGAGCTGACGCCGCTGCGGGTGCCCGTGCTGTGGTGGACGGTCCCGCTGATGCTGCTCGCGCAGGACTTCCTCTACTACTGGCAGCACCGCGGCCACCACGTCATCCGGGTCCTCTGGGCCTGCCACGTCGTCCACCACAGCAGCCGCAGGTTCAACCTCACCACCGCGCTGCGCCAGCCCTGGACCAGCGTCACCGGCTGGCCGTTCTACCTGCCGCTGATCGCCCTCGGCGTGCACCCGGCCGCCGTCGCCTTCTGCTACTCGATCAACCTCGTCTACCAGTTCTGGATCCACACCGAGCGCGTCGGCAAGCTGCCCCGGCCCTTCGAGTTCGTCCTCAACACCCCCTCCCACCACCGCGTCCACCACGCCTCCCAGGGCGGCTACCTGGACCGCAACTTCGGCGGGATCCTGATCGTCTGGGACCGGATGTTCGGTTCCTGGGTCGGCGAGACCGAGCGGCCCGTCTACGGCCTCACCAAGAACATCGAGACCTACAACCCGCTCCGCGTCGCCACCCACGAGTACGCCGCCATCGCCCGCGACGTCCGCGCCGCCGGCGACTGGCGCGAGCGCGCCGGACGCGTCTTCCGCGGTCCCGGCTGGCAGCCGCGGCCCCGCACCGCCCCGCACCACGATCAGACCGCCCCGGAGCCTGCCGCGTGAACACCCTGTCCCGGACCCTGCTCGGCGCCTTCGTCCTCGCCGCCGTCGTCGACCTCGGCTCGCTGCTCGCCGGCGCGGACACCGGCCACCTGGTCGCCAAGCCGCTCCTGATGCCGCTGCTCGCCGCCTACGCCGCCACCCGCGGCGCCCCGCGGCTGCTGATCGCCGCCCTGCTCTTCGGCTGGGGCGGCGACGTCTTCCTCCTGTTCGACGCCGACTGGGCCTTCCTCGTCGGCATGGGCTCCTTCGCCCTCGGCCACGTCTGCTACCTCACCCTCTTCGGCAGGCGCCGCACCTCTCCGGCCCTCGGCGCGCTCTACGCCGTCGCCCTCGTCGGCACCGTCGTCGCCCTCTGGTCCGACCTCCCCGCCGACCTGCGGATCCCCGTCGCCGGCTACTCCCTGCTGCTCACCGCGATGGCCTACCGCGCCAGCGCGCTCGGCGTCCTCGCCGGCACCGGCGGCGCGCTGTTCCTGCTCTCCGACACCCTGATCGCCACCGGCATCGCCGACTGGCCCCAGCTGCCGGCCCCCGACTTCTGGGTCATGCTGACCTACATCGCCGCCCAGTACCTGCTGACCGCGGGTGCACTCCAGGCGATGTACGGTGAACGTCGTACAACCAGCTGACCCGGACGAGGAACCATGCGCGCCACCACCATCCACGCCCCCTTCGACATGCGCGTGGAGGAGGTGCCCGACCCCGTCGTGGAGGACCCCACCGACGTCGTCGTGCGGGTCCTGCGCGCCTGCATCTGCGGCAGCGACCTGTGGGCCTACCGCGGCGAGTCCGCCCGGCAGCCCGGCCAGCGCATCGGCCACGAGTTCCTCGGCATCGTCGAGGCGGCCGGCTCCGAGGTCGGCGGCTTCCGCGCCGGCGACCTCGTCGTCGCCCCCTTCGTCTGGTCCGACGGCACCTGCGACTACTGCGCCGAGGGCCTCCAGACCTCCTGCCCCCGCGGCGGCTTCTGGGGCTCCGCGGGCTCCGACGGCGGCCAGGGCGAGGCCGTCCGCGTCCCCTTCGGCGACGGCACCCTCGTCAAGCTCCCCGCCGACGCCGCCTCCGACGACCGGCTGCTCACCGCCCTGCTCGCCCTCTCCGACGTCATGGGCACCGGCCACCACGCCGCCCTCGGCGCCGGCGTCCGCCCCGGCTCCACCGTCGCCGTCGTCGGCGACGGCGCCGTCGGCCTCTGCGGCGTCCTCGCGGCCAAGCGGCTCGGCGCCGAGCGGATCATCGCGCTCGGCCGCCACACCGCCCGCACCGACATCGCCAGGACCTTCGGCGCCACCGACGTCGTCGCCGAGCGCGGCGAGGCCGCCGAGGCCGCCGTCCGCGAGCTCACCGGCGGCCAGGGCGCCCACGGCGTCATCGAGGCCGTCGGCACCGAGCAGTCCATGCGCACCGCCGTGAACATCACCCGCGACGGCGGCTCCATCGGCTACGTCGGCGTCCCGCACGGCTCCGGCACCGGCCTGGACCTCTCCGTCATGTTCGACCGGAACATCGCCCTGCGCGGCGGCGTCGCCCCCGTCCGCGCCTACCTCCCCGAGCTGCTCGCCGACGTCCTCGACGGCACCATCGACCCGTCCCCGGTCTTCGACGTGACCGTCGGCCTCGACGGCGTCCCCGGCGGCTACCGGGCCATGGACGAGCGCACCGCCCTCAAGGTCCTGGTCAAGCCCTGACCCAGGCGGGGGAGTCCCCGCCCTGGACGCCCGCCGGGCGGGACCAGCCCGCCGGGCCGCCCTCGTACGCCACCGGTGACATCGCGTGCCGCAGCCGCCCCAGCGGCCCCTCCGACTCCGCGAGGTGCCGCCCGGGCTCGTACCGGGGCAGCCCGTGCGTCAGCCAGTGCCCCGTCCGCGCCAGCGCGAGCCGCACGAGCCGGCCGCCGCCGTCCCGCTCCCGCTCCGTCAGCGACCGCAGCACCGCCGCCGCCAGCAGATAGCCCGTGCCGTGGTCCAGGGCCTGGGCCGGCAGCGCCCCCGGCTCCTCGGCCGACCCCTCCGTGACCGCGATCCCGGTCGCCACCTGCACCAGGCTGTCGAAGCCGCGCCGCCCGCCCCAGGGCCCGGACTCGCCCCACGCCGAGAGCCGCGCCGTCACCAGACCGGGCCGCTCCAGGCCGTACCGCTCCAGCGCCCCCGGCCGGTAGCCGGTCACCAGGACGTCCGCCGCGTCGAGCAGTTCGTCGAAGGTCCGCCGGTCCGAGCGCCGGCCCAGGTCCAGGGCCGCCGTCCGCTTGCCGACGTCCGTGTCCGCGTGCTGGTCGGCCAGCTCCGGGTTGCCCGGCGGGTCGATCCGCAGCACGTCCGCGCCGAGCAGCGCCAGCGTCCGGGTCGCCACCGGCCCCGCGATCACCCGGGTCAGGTCGAGCACCCGCGGCGGACCCGTCCGGCGCCGGGGCGGGGCCTCGTCGAGCCGCTCCCGGCTCAGCACCGGCAGCGCCGCCACCTCCCGGCCCTGCGGGTGGTCGGCCCACTCCCCGGGCGTCCGCAGCGCCACCGCGAGGCCCCCGGCGGCGTACACCGCCGTCTCCACGTCGACGGCCCTCCGCGCGCCGATCGCCTCCGCCACCGCCTCCACCGACTCGGCCGCGCCCAGCGCGGCGAGCAGCGCGGCCCGGTGGTGCGGGTAGTTGGCGTGGGTGCGGACCCATCCGTCGGCCGCCCGCCAGAACCGCGACAGCGGCGCGAAGCTCACCGGCGCCCGTCCGTCCACCCGCAGATGGCGCTCGCTCACGAACGCGGTGGCCACGGCCCCGTCGTCCACCCGCACCGGCCCCGCCACGCGCGCGTGCTCCACGGCCGCGAGCCCGCAGACGGCGACCGTCGCCCGGGCCAGGTCCATCACCGGCAGCCGTGCCGGGAGCAGCCCCGACACCCCGCCGTACTCCACCCGGTCGAGCAGGGCGGGATCGCCGCCGAGGACCGACCACAGTGCTTCCGTACCGCTCCGAACCGTGCTCTCCATGCCCGCACTATGGCACCCCGTGCCACCGTCCGGGCACGCGAAGGGGCCCCGGTGCGGCAGACCGCACCGGGGCCCCGGGAACGCTAGGGCGTCACCACTTGCGGACGGCGTCCAGCGCGTCCACCAGACCGGCTCCGTAGAAGCCGTTCTTCTGCTTGCCACCCTCGCAGACGGCGTCGATCTTGCCGTCGCCCTCGATGTCGTACGGGTTGGTGCACGAGCGCTCGTCGGCCTGCGCGTACAGCAGCGCCTTGAGCGCGGCCGGGCTCGCGTACGGGTGCGTCGACTTCAGCAGCGCGAGCACACCGGCGGCGTGCGGGGACGCCATCGACGTACCGGCCTTGTAGTTGTAGCCGCCGTTGACCGTGGTCGACAGGATGCGGCCGTTGACCGCCGGGGCGTCCGGGGTCTGGTACTCGGTGCGGTCGCCGCCGGGGGCGGCGATGTCGATGACGCCGAGACCGTAGTTCGAGTACGACGCCTTCAGGTCCTTCGCGCCGGTCGCGGAGACCGTCACGACGCCCGGCAGCTGCGCCGGGTAGTCGAAGCACTCGCTCGGGTCGATGACCCGGTCGCCCGGCGTGGTGTCGTTCGGGCTGGAGTTGTCGACGATCTCGTCGGCGGCGAGGTCGAACTTGGAGTTGCCGGCCGCGGCCACGTTGACCGTGCCCTTCTTCTCCGCGTACCGGGTCGCGCGGGTGACCGCCTCGACGAGGGCCTTCTGGTCCTCGTCGGTCTTGCAGGCGAACATCCACGGGTCGGTGTAGTAGCTGTTGTTCGTGATGTCGACGCCGTGCTCGGCCGCCCACACGAAGCCGCACACCACGGCCTCGGTGTAGAAGAAGCCGTCCGGGGTCGACACCTTGATGCCGGAGACCTTCACGCCCGGCGCGACACCGGTGATGCCGACGCCGTTCTTCGCGGCCGCGATCGTGCCGGCCACGTGGGTGCCGTGGTCGGACTCGCCCGGGTTGGGGCGCCACGAACCGGGGGTGGTGTCCGGCTTGCCGGACACGCAGTTGGCCGACGCCTTGACGTCGAAGTTCGGCGCCAGGTCCGGGTGGGTGTCGTCCACGCCGGTGTCGATGACGCCGACCGTCACCCGGCTGCTGCCGAGGGTCTTCTGGTGCGCCTTGTCGGCCTTGATGGCCGGGAGGTCCCACTGCAGCGGCTCCAGCGGGTCCTGCTCGCCGGAGGCCGTCGCCGCGGCGGCGGTGGCCTCGGCCGCGGTCAGCTCCTCGGTGGCACCGCCGACCGAGTCGTCGCCCTGCACGGTCAGCGGGGCGGTACGGGTCGCACCCGCCGAGACCACGCCGCGGGCCTTGCGGATCGTCTCCGCGAACGCCGGGTTCTGCGAGTGGACGACGATGACGCCTATCTGGTCGTACGCGATGACGACCTCGCCGCCGGCGGCGGCTATCGCCTTCTTCACCGAGGAGGCCGTCCAGCGGCCCCCCTCGATGTTGACGACGTACGAGAGCTTCTCGCCCGTCGCCGCGACGGTGGCGGCCGCCGGGACCTCGCTCAGTTCCGCGGCGGAGGCGGCGCCGGAGGGAAGGAAGCCGAGCGAGGCGGTGAGCGCGAGACCAGCAGGCAGAGCGAGTACTCGGCCGCGCCTCGATCCCAGATGAGCCATGGGTTCTCCACATCATCCGTATGTACTGCTCGCGCGCGGGGTTGCGCGCGGACAGGTGCATGACGAGTGAAGCTATCGCTGATCTTCCCCGGTCATCAATGAGTTGAGAAGACTTGATGAAGATTCCCGCGAAGAATCCGCCCCCGCTGAACCACTTCGCATCGTCCTCCGTGCCGTTGAGCAGGGGAGGGGCTCCGGCAGGCGCCCCGTTCGCGCACCCCCAGGTGAGGCCCCCCTTGACCATGCCGTCCGTCCCCGCGTCACGAGGAGATTCCGTGGCTACCGAAGCACCGCCGCCGCCGAGAAAGGGCACCGAGACCGACACCGGTCCCGCCGGGCCCACCACGGAGCAGTTCGTCGAGGTCCAGCGGAGCGAGGAGTTCGGCGAGCTCCGCCGCACCTACCGCTCCTTCGCCTTCCCCCTCACGGTCGCCTTCATCACCTGGTACCTGCTCTACGTGCTGCTCTCCAACTACGCGGGCGGCTTCATGGGCATCCGCCTGTTCGGCAACATCAACATGGCGCTCGTCCTGGGCCTCGGCCAGTTCGCCACCACCTTCCTCATCGCCTGGCTCTACTCCCGCCACGCCGCGCTCCGTCTCGACCCCAAGGGCGAGGCCATCAAGGCCCGTATGGAGGGCGACGCATGAGCACCCTCGCCACCGCCCCGGTCCTGCTCGCCGCCGGCGACGCCACCACCGAGCACCGGCCGCTGATCATCGGCCTCTTCGCCGCCTTCGTGATCGCCACCCTGGCCATCACCATCTGGGCCGGCCGACAGACCCGCAGCACCGCCGACTTCTACGCCGGCGGCGGCCAGTTCACCGGCTTCCAGAACGGCCTCGCGATCTCCGGCGACTACATGTCCGCCGCGTCCTTCCTCGGCATCAGCGGCGCCATCGCCCTCTTCGGCTACGACGGCTTCCTGTACTCCATCGGCTTCCTGGTCGCCTGGCTCGTCGCCCTGCTGCTGGTCGCCGAACCGCTGCGCAACTCCGGCCGCTTCACCATGGGCGACGTGCTCGCCTACCGGATGCGCCAGCGGCCGGTGCGCACCGCCGCGGGCACCTCCACCATCGTCGTCTCGATCTTCTACCTGCTCGCGCAGATGGCGGGCGCGGGCGTGCTCGTCTCGCTGCTGCTCGGCATCAAGAGCGACGGCGGCAAGATCGCGATCGTCGCCCTGGTCGGCGTCCTGATGATCGTCTACGTCACCATCGGCGGCATGAAGGGCACCACCTGGGTGCAGATGGTGAAGGCGGTGCTGCTCATCGTCGGCACCCTCCTCATCACCTTCCTCATCCTGCTGAAGTTCGACTTCAACCTGTCGTCCCTGCTCGGCGCCGCCGCCGACAACAGCGGCGCGGGCGCGGCCTTCCTGGAACCCGGCCTCAAGTACGGCGTCAGCGCCACCTCGAAGCTCGACTTCCTCTCCCTCGGCATCGCCCTCGTCCTCGGCACCGCGGGCCTGCCGCACATCCTCATCCGCTTCTACACGGTGCCGACCGCCAAGGCCGCCCGGAAGTCGGTCAACTGGGCCATCGGCATCATCGGCGCCTTCTACCTGATGACGATCGTCCTCGGCTTCGGCGCCGCCGCCCTGCTCAGCAGCAAGACCATCCGCGAGTCCAACCCCTCGGGCAACACGGCGGCCCCGCTCACCGCCCTGGAGGTCGGCGGCGGCGCCGGCTCCACCGGCGGCGCGATCCTCCTCGCCGTCATCTCGGCCGTCGCCTTCGCCACCATCCTCGCCGTGGTCGCCGGCCTCACCCTGGCCTCCTCCTCGTCCTTCGCCCACGACATCTACGCCAACGTGATCAAGCGCGGGAAGGCCACCGAGAAGGAGGAGATGCGGGCCGCCCGCCTGGCCACCGTCCTCATCGGCATCGTCTCGATCGGCCTCGGCGCCCTCGCCCGCGACCTCAACGTCGCCGGACTGGTGGCCCTCGCCTTCGCGGTCGCCGCCTCGGCCAACCTGCCGACGATCCTCTACTCGCTCTTCTGGAAGCGGTTCACCACCCGGGGCGCGCTCTGGTCGATCTACGGCGGCCTGGTCTCCTCCGTCGTCCTCGTCCTCTTCTCCCCGGTCGTCTCCGGCGGGAAGAACTCCATGTTCAAGGGCGTCGACTTCCACTGGTTCCCGCTGGAGAACCCGGGCCTGGTCTCCATCCCGCTCGGCTTCCTCCTCGGCTGGCTCGGCTCCCTCCTGTCCAAGGAGGAGCCGGACGCCGGCAAGTACGCCGAACTGGAGGTCAAGTCCCTCACCGGCGTCGGCACCGCCGCCGCCGTCGAGCACTGACCCAGGGCGGGCGCTGACCACAGCGCAGCCGTTCGTATACGTTCCGCAGTGATTTCCCGGCCGCGTCGTAGAGTTCTACGACGCGGCCGGGGCCGTCCTCGTGACAATCGGCCCGTGCCCGATGTCCGCACGGTCACGTAGGCTCGGAAGAGAAGCGAACCTGGAGAAGGGGAGGGGGACCGGTGCTCCTCGACACATATGGCCGAGTCGCCACTGACCTGCGCGTTTCCCTCACCGACCGGTGCAATCTGCGCTGCACCTACTGCATGCCGGAGGAGGGCCTGCAGTGGCTGGCCAAGCCCGACCTCCTCACCGACGACGAGATCGTCCGGCTGATCCGGATCGCCGTCACGGACCTCGGCGTCACCGAGGTCCGCTTCACCGGCGGCGAGCCGCTGCTCCGCCCCGGCCTCGTCGGCATCGTCGAGCGCTGCGCCGCGCTGGAGCCCCGCCCCCGGATGTCCCTGACGACCAACGGCATCGGGCTCAAGCGCACCGCCGGCGCCCTCAAGGCGGCGGGCCTGGACCGGGTCAACGTCTCGCTGGACACCCTGCGGCCCGAGGTCTTCAAGACCCTCACCCGCCGCGACCGCCACCACGACGTCCTCGACGGCATGGCCGCCGCCCGCGAGGCCGGCCTCACCCCGGTGAAGGTCAACGCGGTCCTGATGCCGGGGCTCAACGACGACGAGGCACCCGACCTGCTGGCCTGGGCGATCGAGGAGGGCTACGAGCTCCGCTTCATCGAGCAGATGCCCTTGGACGCCCAGCACGGCTGGAAGCGCGACGGCATGATCACCGCCGGGGACATCCTGGAGTCGCTGCGCACCCGCTTCACCCTCACGCCCGAGGGCGACCAGGAGCGCGGCTCCGCCCCGGCCGAGCGCTGGGTCGTCGACGGCGGCCCCCACACGGTCGGTGTCATCGCCTCCGTCACCCGCCCGTTTTGCCGGGCCTGCGACCGCACCCGGCTCACCGCCGACGGCCAGATCCGCACCTGCCTCTTCGCCACCGAGGAGACCGACCTGCGGGCCGCGCTCCGCTCGGACGCGCCGGACGCGGACGTCGCGGAGCTGTGGAAGAAGGCGATGTGGGGGAAGAAGGCCGGCTCGGGCCTGGACGACCCGAGCTTCCTCCAGCCGGACCGCCCGATGTCGGCGATCGGCGGCTGACTTCCCGTCCGTCGGCGATCGGCGGCTGACTTCCCGTCCGTCAGCGATCGGCGGCTGACTCCCCGTCCGCGTCCCACTCGGCCAGCGGCACGACGTCCTTCAGGAAGCCCCGCACGCCCAGGAACTGCGAGAGGTGTTCGCGGTGCTCCTCGCACGCGAGCCAGGTCTTGCGCCGCTCGGGCGTGTGGAGTTTGGGATTGTTCCAGGCGAGGACCCAGACGGCGCCGGCGCGGCAGCCCTTCGCGGAACAGATCGGCTTCTCTTCGCTCACTGGATCAAGGATCACCCGATCATTGTCCAGCAAGGGCGATGCCGAGCAGCCACGGGGGGAGCTGCCCGGCATCGGTCCGTCGCTCCGACGGGGGATGCGGAGCGCGTACGCAGTATGTCACGGCACCCCGGGTGCGGTGCACCGGAACTTCACGATTGATCTGAGCTTTTCTTGAGGTTCCCGCAGCCGTTCCCGCCACGTTCCGTGACCGGGGCAGTCCGGCCCCGATCAGCCCTGTCCGTACGGCCGTTCCGCTCCGGATTCCGCTCCGTCGTCGCCCGCGCCGAGCGCCGGCCGGACCGGTGCCGGGAGATACGCCGACGGCAGCGCGGGCGCGGACTCGCGGCCCGCGTTCGCGATCACCACCGCGATGTACGGCAGCAGCACCCCGAGCGCCAGCGCGACGACCGCCACGTGCCGTTCGACGTTCCACAGCACCGCGGCCGCGATCACGGAGAGCGTCCGGACGCCCATGGAGATGACGTACCGCCGCTGCCGGCCCCGGACGTCGTCCGCGAGCCCCTGCCGGGCCCCGGTGATCCGGAAGACCTCGGGTCCCCCTCGCTTCCGCATCGCGTTCCACCACCCGCCGCTCGCGCCGGAACCTCCCCGGTCCGGACCTCCGACCACGGTACGCCCACGGTCCGGGGCCGACGAGACCGGGGCACGGACGGACCCGTCCGACATGCGCCGTATGGCCGACGGGTCGAGACTGGGGCCACATGCGCACGAGGAGGCGGACATGAGTTGGTTGTGGGCGATCATCGTCGGATTCGTCCTGGGCCTGATCGCCAAGGCGATCCTGCCGGGCAAGCAGCAGATCCCGCTCTGGCTGACGACGATCTTCGGCATCCTGGGCAGCATCCTGGGCAACGCGGTCGCCGGCTGGATCGGCGTCGAGGACACCAAGGGCATCGACTGGACCCGGCACCTCCTCCAGCTCATCGGAGCCGTGCTCGTGGTCGGCGTGGGCGACATGGTCTGGGCCTCCCTCAAGGGCAACAGACAGCGCGCCTGACCCGGGCGGAAGAGCCGGGAGGCCCGGTACGGCGGTCGGTCGCCGTACCGGGCCTCCCGGTGTCCCGTCCGATCGCTCAGCCGGTGTACTCGATCGCCGCCAGGTTCTTCTTGCCGCGCCGAAGCACCAGCCAGCGGCCGTGCAGCAGCTCGCCGGCCTCGACGACGGCGTCCTCGGCGGTCACCTTCACGTTGTTCACGTAGGCGCCGCCCTCCTTCACGGTGCGCCGCGCGGCGGACTTGCTCGCCACCAGGCCGACCTCGGCGAACAGGTCCACGACCTGGCCCAGCTCGGTCACCCGGGCGTGCGGCAGCTCGGAGAGCGCGGCGGCCAGCGTCGGCTCGTCCAGCTCGGCCAGGTCGCCCTGCCCGAACAGCGCCTTCGAGGCGTTGACGACGGCCGCGCACTGCTCGGCGCCGTGCACCAGCGTGGTGAGCTCCTCGGCGAGCGCCCGCTGGGCGGCCCGCGCCTGCGGACGCTCGGCGGTCTGCGCCTCCAGCTCCTCCAGCTCCTCGCGGGACCTGAAGGAGAGGATCCGCGTGTAGGTGGAGATGTCGCGGTCGTCCACGTTCAGCCAGAACTGGTAGAACGCGTACGGCGTGGTCATCTCCGGGTCCAGCCAGACGGCGCCGCTCTCGGTCTTGCCGAACTTGGTGCCGTCGGCCTTGACCATCAGCGGGGTCGCCAGGGCGTGCGCCTCGGCGCCCGGCTCCAGGCGGTGGATCAGGTCGAGACCGGCCACCAGGTTGCCCCACTGGTCCGAGCCGCCCTGCTGGAGCGTGCAGCCGTACCGCCGGTACAGCTCCAGGAAGTCTATGCCCTGGAGCAGCTGGTAGCTGAACTCCGTGTAGCTGATGCCCTGCTCGGACTCCAGGCGGCGGGCCACGGAGTCCTTGGTCAGCATCTTGTTGACCCGGAAGTGCTTGCCGATGTCCCGCAGGAACTCGATCGCCGACAGCCCGGCGGTCCAGTCCAGGTTGTTCACCATGACCGCCGCGTTCTCCCCCTCGAAGGAGAGGAAGGGCTCGATCTGGGAACGCAGCCGGGTCACCCAGTTCGCGACCGTCTCGGGGTCGTTCAGGGTGCGCTCGGCGGTCGGGCGGGGGTCGCCGATCTGGCCGGTGGCCCCGCCGACCAGCGCCAGCGGCCGGTGACCGGCCTGCTGGAGCCGGCGGACGGTGAGCACCTGGACCAGGTGGCCGACGTGGAGACTGGCCGCGGTCGGGTCGAAGCCGCAATAGAACGTGACAGGACCGTCCGCGAGCGCCTTGCGCAGGGCGTCCTCGTCGGTGGACTGGGCGAAGAGCCCGCGCCACTTCAGCTCGTCGACGATGTCCGTCACGGTCGTCAGTCTCCTTGGATAGATACGGGTGACAGCCCAGTCTAGGCGGGTCAGACGCCCTTGCTGACCGAGCTCATGTTGAAGTCGGGCACCCGCAGCGCGGGCATCGCGGCCCGGGTGAACCAGTCGCTCCACTCGCGCGGCAGGGTCCGCTCGGTCCGGCCCGCCTCGGTGGCCCGCGACAGCAGGTCCACCGGGGACTCGTTGAACCGGAAGTTGTTGACCTCGCCGACCACCTCGCCGTTCTCGACCAGGTAGACGCCGTCCCGGGTCAGGCCCGTCAGGAGCAGCGTCGCCGGGTCGACCTCCCGGATGTACCAGAGGCAGGTGAGCAGCAGACCGCGCTCGGTGGCGGCCACCATCTCCTCCAGCGAGCGCTCGCCGCCGCCGTCCAGGATCAGGTTCCCCGCCCCCGGCGCCACCGGGAGCCCGGTGAGGCCCGCCGTGTGCCGGGTGGTGATCAGCCGGTCGAGCACGCCGGCCCGCATCCACTCCACCGGGGCGACCGGCAGGCCGTTGTCGAAGACCGACTCGTCGTCGCCGGAGGAGTGCGCGATGACGAAGGGCGCGGACTCCAGGCCCGGCTCGTTCGGGTCGCTGCGCAGGGTCAGCGGCAGCGGCGACAGGGTCTCGCCGAGCCGGGTGCCGCCGCCGGGCCGGGAGAAGACCGTCCGGCCCTCCACCGCGTCCCGGGCCATCGACGACCACAGCTGGTAGATCAACAGGTCGGCCACGGCGGTCGGCGGCAGCAGCGTCTCGTACCGGCCGGCCGGCAGCTCGATCCGCCGCTCGGCCCAGCCGAGCCGGACGGCCAGCTCGGCGTCGAGCGCCGCCGGGTCGACGTCCTTGAAGTCGCGGGTGGAGCGCCCGGCCCAGGCGGAGCGGGTCCTGTCGGGCGACTTGGCGTTGAGCTCCAGGGTGCCGTTGGGCTGGTCGTGCCGCAGCCGCAGCCCGGTCGAGGTGCCCAGGTAGGTGGAGGTCAGCTCGTGGTTCGCGAAGCCGTACAGCTCCCGCCCGCCCGCCCGCGCGCGGGCGAACGCCTCGCCGAGCGCCGGGGCGAAGTCGGCGAAGACGGCGGAGGAGGTCTCGGCGGGCGCGTCGGTGAAGTCGGGGGAGGAGGGCACGCCCTCCACCAGCGGCTGCGCGTCCTCGGCGGGTCCGGCCGCCCGGGCCGCCGCCTCGGCGGCCCGGACCAGCGGCTCCAGGTCCTCCGCGGTCACCGCGGAGCGCGACACGACCCCGGAGGCGGTGCCCTCGGCGCCGTCCACGGTGGCGATCACGGTGAGCGTACGGCCCCGGGTCACGCCGTTGGTGGTGAGCGCGTTGCCCGCCCAGCGCAGGTTGGCCGAGGACTCCTCGTCCGCGATGACGACGCACCCGTCCGCGCGGGACAGCTCCAGGGCCCGCTCGACGATCTCGTACGGCTTGCTGACGCGGCTCATCGACCGGCCTCCTGCGTCGTGTTCAGAATGTTGACGCCCCGGAAGAGGGCGGAGGGGCAGCCGTGGGAGACGGCCGCGACCTGACCCGGCTGGGCCTTGCCGCAGTTGAAGGCGCCGCCGAGGACGTAGGTCTGCGGGCCGCCGACCTGCTCCATCGAGCCCCAGAAGTCGGTGGTGGTGGCCTGGTACGCCACGTCCCGCAGCTGCCCGGCCAGCCGGCCGTTCTCGATGCGGAAGAAGCGCTGGCCGGTGAACTGGAAATTGTATCGCTGCATGTCGATCGACCAGGACCGGTCGCCGACCACGTAGATGCCCCGCTCGACGCCGCCGATCAGGTCCTCCGTGGACAGGCCGCCCGGGTCGGGCCGGAGCGACACGTTCGCCATCCGCTGGACCGGCACGTGCGCGGGGGAGTCCGCGAACGCGCAGCCGTTGGACCGCCCCAGGCCGGTGAGCTTCGCGATCCGCCGGTCCAGCTGGTAGCCGACGAGCGTGCCGTCCTTCACCAGGTCCCAGGACTGCCCCTCGACGCCCTCGTCGTCGTACCCGATCGTCGCCAGGCCGTGCTCGGCCGTGCGGTCACCGGTCACGTTCATCACCGAGGAGCCGTACGCCAGCTTGCCCAGCTGGTCGAAGGTGGCGAAGGAGGTGCCCGCGTACGCCGCCTCGTAGCCCAGCGCCCGGTCCAGCTCGGTGGCGTGACCGATCGACTCGTGGATCGTCAGCCACAGGTTGGACGGGTCGACGACCAGGTCGTAGCGGCCAGCCTCGACGCTCGGCGCCCGCATCTTCTCGGCGAGCAGCTCCGGGATCTCCTCCAGCTCCTTGTCCCAGTCCCAGCCGGTCCCGGTCAGGTACTCCCAGCCCCGGCCGACCGGCGGCGCGATCGTCCGCATCGAGTCGAACTCGCCGGTGGTGCCGTCCACGGCGGTCGCGGTGAGCTGCGGGTGGAGCCGCACCCGCTGCTGGGTGGTGACGGTGCCCGCGGTGTCCGCGTAGAACTTGTTCTCGAAGACCGTGAGCAGCGAGGCGTCCACGTGCGCCACCCCGTCGGCCCGCAGCAGCCGCCCCGACCAGTCGGCGAGCAGCGCGCTCTTCTCCTCGGCCGGCACGGAGAACGGGTCGATCTCGTACGAGGAGATCCACGTCCGGTCCGCGTGCACCGGCTCCGGCGCCAGCTCCACCCGCTCGTCCGAGCCGGCCGCCGCGATGACCTGCGCCGACAGCTGCGCCATGGCCACCGCCTGCGAGGCGACCCGGGCGGCCCCGTCCATGGTCAGGTCGACCCCGGAGGCGAAGCCCCAGGCCCCGCCGTGCACCACCCGCACGGCGTAGCCGAGGTCGGTGGTGTCCGAGGACCCCGCGGGCCTGGCGTCCCGCAGCCGCCAGGCGGCGGACCGGACTCGTTCGAGCCGGAAGTCCGCGTGCTCGGCGCCGAGCGCCCGCGCCCGGGCGAGCGCCGCGTCGGCGAGCGCCCTCAGCGGCAGGGCCGTGAAGGCCGGATCGATGGAATGGGCCTCAGATGGCACAGCTGTCTCCTGTCATGTGCGACCGGTCGCCCCGATCATGTCGCGCTTTGGGCCGGGATGCCCAGGGATTTCTGTAGGGACCCGACAGTGACATCCGTACGCCACTGTCAGGGCCCGATTCCGCGGATCGCGGAACGGACCGATAGGTTTTCGACGTACCAGACCGCTGATCGAAAGGGTGATCCGTTGAGCCGCTCGGTTCTCGTCACCGGAGGAAACCGGGGCATCGGCCTCGCCATCGCCCGCGCGTTCGCCGAGGCCGGCGACCAGGTCGCGTTCACGTACCGCTCCGGCGAGCCGCCGGCCGCGCTGACCGAGCTGGGCTGCCTGGCCGTCAAGTGCGACATCACCGACGCCGAGCAGGTGGAGCAGGCGTACAAGGAGATCGAGGAGAAGCACGGTCCGGTCGAGGTCCTCGTGGCCAACGCCGGCGTGACGAAGGACCAGCTCCTCATGCGCATGTCGGAGGAGGACTTCACGTCCGTCGTCGACACCAACCTCACCGGCACCTTCCGCGTCGTGAAGCGCGCCAACCGCGGCATGCTCCGCGCCAAGAAGGGCCGCGTCGTCCTGATCTCCTCGGTCGTCGGCCTGCTGGGCTCCGCGGGCCAGGCCAACTACGCCGCCTCCAAGGCCGGCCTGGTCGGCTTCGCCCGCTCGCTCGCCCGTGAGCTCGGCTCGCGGAACATCACCTTCAACGTCGTCGCGCCCGGTTTCGTGGACACCGACATGACCTCCGTGCTCACCGACGAGCAGCGCGCGGGCATCGTGTCCCAGGTCCCGCTCGGCCGCTACGCGCAGCCGGAGGAGATCGCCGCGGCCGTGAGGTTCCTCGCCTCCGACGACGCCTCGTACATCACTGGAGCCGTCATTCCGGTTGACGGCGGACTGGGAATGGGTCACTGATCACCATGGCTGGAATCCTCGAGGGCAAGAAGATCCTCATCACCGGTGTGCTGATGGAGTCCTCCATCGCCTTCCACGCCGCGAAGCTGGCCCAGGAGCAGGGCGCGGAGATCATCCTCACCGCCTGGCCCCGGCCGACGCTGACCGAGCGCATCGCCAAGAAGCTCCCGCACCCGGAGAAGGTCAAGGTCCTGGAGCTCGACGTCTCCAACGACGAGCACCTCGCCCGCCTGGAGGGCCAGGTCCGCGAGCACCTGGGCGACCGCCTCGACGGCGTCGTGCACTCCATCGGCTTCGCGCCGCAGGACGCCCTCGGCGGCAACTTCCTCAACACGCCGTTCGAGTCCGTCGCCACCGCCATGCACGTCTCGGCCTTCTCCCTGAAGTCCCTGACCATGGCGCTGCTGCCGCTGATGAGCGAGGGCGGCTCGGTCGTCGGCCTCACCTTCGACGCGAAGTTCGCCTGGCCGCAGTACGACTGGATGGGCCCGGCCAAGGCCGCCCTGGAGGCCACCAGCCGCTACATGGCCCGTGACCTGGGCAAGCAGGACATCCGCTGCAACCTGGTCTCGGCCGGCCCGCTCGGCTCCATGGCCGCCAAGTCCATCCCGGGCTTCGGCGAGCTGGCGAAGGTCTGGGACAGCCGCTCCCCGCTGTCGTGGGACCTCTCCGACCCGGAGCCGGCCGGCCGCGCCATCGTGGCCCTGCTCTCCGACTGGTTCCCGAAGACCACGGGCGAGATCGTCCACGTCGACGGCGGCCTGCACGCGATCGGCGCCTGACGGCTCCGTAGCGCTCCCCGTGCCCCGGCCGGGGCCGGGTGCTCGTCCCTCCGGGGGCGGGCACCCGGCCCCGGCCGTTTCCGTGCCCGCCCCGGGGGCCGCCTCCCCGAGTCGAAAAGTCCGGCGGATCACCGCAGACTGGTCGGAGCGTGTCGTTCCGGCTACTCACGGGGAGGAGGTACGGGCATGCGCGCGCTCCATCGCGGCTTCGCCGCCCACGCCTCGGTCGCCGCCCTGCTTCTCGGGACCGCCGTCGCCGCGGAGGTCCACGCGGCCCCCGCCCCCGCCGAGGAACCCGCCGTCAGCGTCCCGGCCGCCGAGGCCCCGGAGGACTTCGGCTCCTCCTGCCACACGGTCGTCGAGGGCACCCGGGTCACCGCGCACTGCCGGAACCCCTACCCGCGGACCGACCGCGTACGGCTCCACGTCGAGTGCGACCCCTGGTGGGACCTGGACGCCGACAGCGCGCCCGTGGACGTCGCGCCCGCCGACTACGCGACGCTCACCGCCCGCTGCTGGAAGGAGGTCCGCTCCGCCTGGGTCACCCACGAGCCGGTGACGGATCCTGCTCCTTCCGCCCGCCCAGGCACATGAACGGGTAGCCCGCCGCCTCCTCGGCCGCCCGCTCCGCGTCCCCGGCCCGGATCGCCGCCACCAGACGCGCGTGGTCCATGTGGTTCTCCGGCCGCAGCTCCTGCCCCACGTCGTCGCGCAGCCACTGGCGCAGCAGGTCGCCCAGGTCCGCGTAGAGCTCCGTGAGGACGTCGTTGCCGGCCGCCGCCACCACCGCGTGGTGGAAGGCCGCGTCCACCGTCACGAACCGCTCCGCGTCCCCCGACTCCCAGGCCTCCTCGCGCCGCACCAGCAGCGCGTCCAGCTGCCCCAGGTCCCGCTCGGAGCGCCGCCCCGCCGCGAACCGGGCGGCGGCCGACTCCAGGGTGGAGCGCAGCTCCGCCACGTGCCGCGGGTCGGAGTCCGCGAACCGCCGGTGCATCACCCCGGCCAGTTCGCTCGTCGCCGCCACGTAGGTGCCGGATCCCTGCCGGATGTCGAGGAGCCCGTTGTGGGCGAGGGCGCGGACCGCCTCGCGGACCGTGTTGCGGGCCACGCCGAGCTGCTCGACCAGCTCGGGCTCGGTCGGGATGCGGGAGCCCACCGGCCACTCGCCGGAGGTGATCTGGTTCCGCAGTTCGGCGATCACCTGGTCGGTGAGACCGGTGCGCCGGGGGTGCCCGAGGGCCATGGGTGACTCGCCTTCACGTGCGTTCGAGGAGGGGACCGGTCGAGGGAGGGTGGTCGGTCGGGGGAGGGGTCGGTCCGGGGAGGTGGTCGGTCGAGGTGCGGGGGTTGGTCGAGGGTAAAGGGGCCGGTCGAGATCGTCGGAGAGGGGATCGTTCGAGATTGGACAACCAATCATCCCATGATTCTATGATGGCTCCATGTCAGACGAGCCGAAGACCCTCGCCGCCGCCCCCGCGCGGCCCTCCTCCGCCCTGCGGGACCCGATATCCGCCCCGCAGGCCGGCCGCGGCGCCCGCTGGACCCTCGGCTTCGTCACCGCCGGCCTCGTCCTCGCCGCGCTCAACCTGCGCCCCGCGATCACCAGCCTGGGCGCCCTCCTCGAAGAGGTCAGCGCCACCCTGCACATGAGCGGCACCGTCGCCGGCGTCCTCACCTCCGTGCCGCCGCTCTGCTTCGCGGTCTTCGGCATCACCGCCCCGCGCCTGGCCCGCCGCTTCGGCCCCGCCGCCGTCGTCTGCGCCGGCATGGCCGCCATCCTCGCGGGCCTGCTGCTGCGCCCCCTCGCGACCGGCACCGCCGGCTTCCTCGCCGCCAGCGCCCTCGCCCTCATGGGCATCGCGGTCAGCAACATCCTGATGCCGGTCATCGTCAAGCGGTACTTCCCCGACCGCATCGGCTCCATGACCGGCCTGTACTCCATGGCCCTCGCGCTCGGCACCTCGCTCGCCGCCGCCCTCACCGTCCCGATGACCGACGCCCTCGGCGGCGACTGGCGCCTCGGCCTCGGCGTCTGGGCGGTCCTCGCCGCCCTCGCCGTCCTGCCCTGGCTCCCGCTCGTCAAGGACCGCACCGGCACCACCCGCACGGAGAAGGGCGCCCCGGCCGCCCCCGCCCCCGCGGAAGCCTCCGCCACCGCGTCCCGGCCGATGTACCGCAGCCGCACCGCCTGGGCCCTGGCCTGCTTCTTCGGCCTCCAGGCCACCGGCGCGTACATCACCATGGGCTGGATGCCGCAGATCTTCCGCGACTCCGGCGTCCCTGCCTCCACCGCCGGGGTCCTGCTCGCGGTGACCATGGTCATGGGCGTCCCGCTCGCCTTCGTCATCCCGCGCCTGGCGACCCGGATGCGGCAGCAGGGCCCGATCGTCGTCGCCCTCGGCACCTGCGGCCTCGTCGGCTACACCGGCCTCCTCCTGGCCCCGTCCGGCGGCGCCTGGGTCTGGGCCGTCCTCCTGGGCATCTCCAACTGCTCCTTCCCGCTCGCCCTCACCATGATCGGCATGCGCTCGCGCACCGGCGCCGGCGTCGTCCGCCTCTCCGCCTTCGCCCAGAGCGTCGGCTACCTCATCTCCATCCCCGGCCCCCTCCTCGTCGGCGTGCTCTACCAGCACAGCGGCGGCTGGGGCGTGCCGATCGCCCTCATGGGCGGCCTGATGGTGCCGCAGATGATCGTGGGCGTCCTCGCCGGACGGGACCGGACGGTCGAGGACGAGACCTGAGATGCGAGACTGGGCCCATGCCCGTACTCGAACCCAATCCCCAGGGCGGCCAGAAGAAGCTGCTCCTCGTGCTCGGCGCGATGCTCGGCATCGGAGCCGTCATCGCCGTCATCGCCTCGATCGCCTCCCCGTGACCCCGCCCCCGGGGCACGGGACCCCGCCACCCGAAGCGGGGGGTGGGGACAACCCCCGCATCCCCTAGGGGGAAGTCTCAGGGGTGACTGGGTGGCTCACCGGATGGGTCGCGGCCCCCGCGCTCCCTACGGTGGAGACACACCGCGGTTCCCGCGGCGTCCACCCACCCCGAGGACCGCGTCCCGGGGGCTCCCCCACGGAGGCGGTCATGACGGCCCTCACCCGCACCGGCGACCGGACCACGCCCGCCGGCGTCGACACCCGGCTGCCCTGGTGGGCCCTCGCCCTCCCGGTGGCCGCCTTCACCGTCCTCCTGCTGCTGGTCACCGGGCCCGGTGAGGCCGCCGCGGCAGGCGGGGACGGCGGGATGGGACAGCTCCTCCAGCGAATCGGGCAAACCCTCGCTCTCTGAGTCAGGGCGGGCCGATCCGTGCCAAGCTGTGGACCATGAGCGTCGAAACAATCCGCAGGATCGTGCTGCTCCGGCACGCGAAGGCAGACTGGGGCCAGGAGACCGACCACGAGCGGCCGCTGGCCGAGCGCGGCCGCAAGGACGCACCCGTGGCGGGCCGCCGGCTCGCCCAGTCCGGCATCGACTTCGACCTGGCCCTCTGCTCGACCGCCGCGCGCACCCGCGAGACGTGGAAGCTCGCCGTCCACGAACTGGCCGAGCGCCCCCGGACGGTCTACGAGGAGCGGATCTACGAGGCGTCCCCCGGCGAGCTCATCGCCCTGCTCGACGAGGTCCCGGAGGACGTGAACGACGTCCTCGTCATCGGCCACAACCCCGGCGTGCACGGCCTGGCCGAGGTCCTCGCCGGCGAGGCCGAGGGCGACACCCTCGCCCGCATGAACCACAGCGGCTTCCCGACGGCCGCCTACGCCGTCCTCACCTTCACCGGCAACTGGAAGTCCGTCGAGCCCGGCTCCTGCCGCCTCGTCGAGTTCTGGACCCCGCACGACTGACCCGCACCACCCGCGCGCGGACACGCGCGAAGGGGCCCGGCCGTCCTCACGACGGCCGGGCCCCTTCGCGTACGAGAGGGACCGGCGCGGGTCAGTGGAGCGGGTCCTCCGCGCCGTCGTCCGCCGCCTCGACCTCCTCGCGGGTGATCCCCAGCAGGTACAGCACGGTGTCGAGGAAGGGCACGTTCACCGCCGTGTGCGCCGCCTCGCGCACCACCGGCTTCGCGTTGAACGCCACCCCGAGCCCGGCCGCGTTCAGCATGTCCAGGTCGTTGGCGCCGTCGCCGATCGCCACCGTCTGCGCCAGCGGCACCCCGGCCTCCGCCGCGAACCGGCGCAGCAGCCGCGCCTTGCCCGCCCGGTCCACGATCTCGCCCGTCACCCGGCCCGTGAGCTTCCCGTCCACGATCTCCAGGGTGTTGGCCTGGGCGAAGTCCAGCCCCAGACGCTCCTTCAGGTCGTCGGTGACCTGGGTGAAGCCGCCCGAGACCACCCCCACCTGGTAGCCGAGCCGCTTGAGGGTCCGGATCAGGGTCCGCGCGCCCGGCGTGAGTCGCACCTCGGCCCGCACCTTGTCCACCACCGACGCGTCCAGGCCCTCCAGGAGCGCCACGCGCGCGTGCAGCGACTGCTCGAAGTCCAGCTCGCCGCGCATCGCCGCCGCCGTCACCTCGGCGACCTTCTCCTCGCACCCCGCGTGCGCCGCGAAGAGCTCGATGACCTCGTCCTGGATCAGCGTCGAGTCCACGTCCATGACGACCAGCCGCTGGGCCCGCCGGTGCAGCCCGGCCGAGACCACGGCCACGTCCACGCCGATGGTGTGCGCCTCGGGGGCCAGCGCCGTCCGCAGCGCCTCCGTCGCACAGCCCGAGACGGCGAACTCGACCGCCGTCACCGGGTACTTCGCCAGCCGGAAGATGCGGTCGATGTTGCCGCCCGAACCGGCGATCCTGGCCGCTATGGCCGCCGTCTGCTCGGCCGTCAGCGGGTGCCCGAGCACCGTCACGTGCGAGCGGCCCTCGCCGCGCGGACGGTTGTCGCCGGTGCCCGAGATGATCTCGGCCTGGAGCTTCAGCGACTCCGCCCAGCTGTGCACGGTCGCGCGCAGCTCGCCCTGGGAGGCGACGGTCGGCTCGGTGACCAGCGCGCACAGCACCAGCCGGCCGCGCGAGACGACCTGCTCGATGTCGACGACATCCACGGAGAAGGCGGCCAGGGTGTCGAAGAGACCGGCGGTGATACCGGGCCGGTCCTTCCCGAAGATCTTGACGAGAAGCGTGGGCACGTCCGCGGCGGGAACGGCGGGAACGTCCGGTGTCTGCGATGCGCTCATGGTGCTCCCACCGTATCGGGCACCCGATGCCACCCGACGCCCCGTCCCGCGTAGCGGACACCCGGCCGGCCGAACACCGCGCCGGCGGGCCCGGAGACCCTCCCTCGGGTCTTCACGCCGCCCGACTTTCGGATCGGGGACCCGGCCTGAAATAGTTCCCCAGGATGATTCGCCATCCCTAGGGCCCCCGTGACGGGGGTGCATCGGGGGACACACAGTGGGGCATGGAGTGCCAGAACTCGTACTCGAACTCAACGGCAGGACCTGGACGCTGGAGCCGTCCCGGTCGTACACCCTGGGCCGCGACCCACAGGGGGACCTGGCCATCGACGACGCCAGGGTCTCGTGGCGGCACGCCACGATCAGCTGGAACGGCCGGAGCTGGGCCATCGAGGACCACGGCTCCACCAACGGCACCTTCGTCGCGGGCCAGCGGATCCAGCAGCTGGAGGTCGGCCCCGGGATCGCCGTGCACCTCGGCAACCCGACGGACGGCCCGCGCCTGAACCTCGCCGCCGCGCACGCCGGGCACCCGGTCCCCGCCCACCAGGGCGCCCCGGTCCAGCAGCCCGTGCAGCAGCCGGTCCAGCAGCCCCGCGAGCAGGCCGAGTGGTCCACCCACGACGCCCCGCCGCAGCAGGGCGGCTGGCAGCAGCCCCCCGCGCAGCACGGCGGCCAGGTCCCGCCGCAGGTGCCCCACCAGGGCGCCCCGGTCCAGCAGCCGGTCCCGCAGGGCCACGCCGCCGCGGGGGCGTCGTCGGCCTACTCCGACCGCAGCCCGACCACGTTCCACCAGCTCGCCCTCGGCCACGTCATGCGCATCGGCCGTGCGCTCGAGAACGAACTGGTCGTCTCCGACCTCCAGGTCTCGCGCCACCACGCCGAGTTCCACGCCACGCCCGACGGCCGCATGGAGATCCGCGACCTCGGCTCGCACAACGGCACCTACGTCAACGGTCAGCCGATCCCCAAGGGCGGCACCGCCCTCCTCGGCCCGCAGGACATCGTCGGCGTCGGCCACTCCACCTTCCGGATCGTCGGCGGCCAGCTCGAAGAGTTCGTCGACACCGGCTCCGTCTCCTTCTCGGCCCGCCACCTCACGGTCACCGTCGACGGCGGCAAGCAGATCCTCAAGGACGTCTCCTTCGGCGTCCCCGAGAAGTCGCTCATCGGCGTCATCGGCCCCTCCGGCTCCGGCAAGTCGACCCTCCTCAAGGCGCTCACCGGCTACCGGCCCGCCAACGAGGGCGACGTCCTCTACGACAACCGAAGCCTCTACAAGCAGTTCGCCGAGCTGCGCCAGCGCATCGGTCTGGTCCCGCAGGACGACATCCTGCACAAGGAGCTGACCGTCCAGAAGGCGCTCCGGTACGCCGCCAAGCTCCGCTTCCCCGGCGACACCGCCACCGCGGAGCGCGAGGCCCGCATCGACGAGGTGCTGCGCGAGCTCAAGCTCGACATCCACAAGGAGAAGAAGGTCACCTCCCTCTCCGGCGGCCAGCGCAAGCGCGTCTCGGTCGCCCTGGAGCTGCTGACCAAGCCCTCGCTGATCTTCCTGGACGAGCCGACCTCCGGCCTCGACCCGGGCATGGACCGCGACGTCATGCAGCTGCTCCGCGGCCTCGCCGACGACGGCCGCACGGTCCTCGTCGTCACCCACTCGGTCGCCGAGCTGGCCCTCTGCGACAAGCTCCTGGTGATGGCCCCCGGCGGCTCCGTGGCCTACTTCGGCCCGCCGGACGAGGCGCTGAACTTCTTCGGCTACACCTCCTGGGCCGACGTCTTCTCCGCCTTCGAGAACTACCGCGACTACGACTGGGCCGGCCGCTGGAAGGGCTCGCAGCACTACCAGCTGTACGCCGCGGACATCGACGCCGTCGCCGCCCAGCCCGTCCACATGCCGCAGCAGGCGATGTCCCGCCCGCCCAAGCCGCAGGGCTGGGGCTCCCAGCTGTGGACCCTGATCCGCCGCTACACCTCGGTGATCGCCTCCGACAAGGGCTTCCTCGCCCTCATGGTGATGCTCCCGGCGGTCATCGGCTCGGTCTCCGTCGTCATCCCCTCCGACTTCGGCCTGGCGCCGCCCACGCCGCCGTCCCGCTTCAACGGCGACGCCGGCATCATCATGCTGATCCTCACGGTCGGCATGTGCTTCTCCGGAGCCGCGAACTCCGTCCGAGAGCTGATCAAGGAACGGGTCATCTACGAACGGGAGCGCGCCACCGGCCTCTCCCGCTCGGCCTACCTGATGTCCAAGGTGATCGTCCTCGGCGTCATCACGGCCTTCCAGGGCGTCATCCTCTGCGGCATCGGCTTCGCCATCCGCGACCTGCCCGCCGAGGGCCTGCTCATGCCGCCGGCCGTCGAGCTCTGCCTCACCGTCATCGCGCTCGGCCTCACCTCGATGATGGTCGGCCTGGTCATCTCCGCGCTGGTGAAGACCGCCGAGAAGACCATGCCGCTGCTCGTCATGTTCGCGATCGTCCAGGTCGTCTTCACCGGCATCCTCTTCAAGGTCTTCGGCTCGCCCGGCCTGGAGCAGTTCGCCTGGCTCATGCCCTCCCGCTGGGCCATCGCCGGCGCCGGCACCACGCTCGACCTCGCGCACCTGATGGCGCCGTGGGACCCGAAGAACCCCACCGACCTGGACCCCCTGTGGGAGCACAGCGTCGGCCAGTGGAGCTTCAACATCGGCGTGCTGCTGTTCATGACCGTCGTCCTCGGCGTCCTGGTCGCGCGCCTGCTGCGCCGCCACGAGCCCGAGGTCATGCGCAAGTAGCGGCCGCACGGCACGCGCCGAAGGGCGGCACCCCGCACGGGGTGCCGCCCTTCGGCGTCGTCGGGGCGACTCAGTAGGCGCTGTTGACGTTGTCGATCGAGCCGTAACGGTCGGCCGCGTAGTTGGCGGCGGCGACGATGTTGGCGACCGGGTCGTACTGGTCGAACTTGGTGCCCTTCACGTGGTACGCCTTGAAGGTCGGGTAGATGACCTGGAGCAGACCCTTGGACGGGACGCCGTTGATGGCGTTGATGTCCCAGTTGTTGATCGCGTACGGGTTGCCGCTGGACTCGCGCATGATGTTCTTGTGCAGGCCGTTGTACGAGCCCGGGATGTCGTGCTTGTCCATGATGAACAGCGCCTCGCGGATCCAGCCGTCGAGGTTGTTCGCGAAGACCGGGGTCCGGGTGACGGAACGGCTCGCGGCGGTCTTCGTCGCGGCGCGCTTCTTCGCGGCGGCCTTCGCCTTCGCCGCGGCCTTCGCCTCGGCGGCCCGCTTCTTCGCGGCGGCGTCGGCCTTCGCCTTCGCGGCCTTCGCCTTGGCCGCGGCCTGGGCCTTGGCCTTCGCCTCGGCGTCCAGCTTGGCCTTCAGGCCGATGGTGGTGTGCTGGTCGGTCACGCTCGCGGCCAGCGCCTTGGCCTGCGGGCTGGCGGCGTCATAGGACCACGCCACCCGCTGGCTCGTGTTCAGCGCCTGCGGCTCGGTCTCGGTGGAACCGTTGCCCGGCACCAGGGAGAGGGTGAGCGCGGCAGCGCCCAGAGCGGCGACACCGGCGATCGTGGCCTTGTGGGTCTTCTTCAGACCACGACTGTGGCCAGGGGTGTTCTGAGACATGCAGGACTACCTCTTCGAATCGCTGGGGGTCGCTGGGCCGGGGCGGCGCTGCGCCTGCTCGGCGGCGACGGGGGCAATTCTTAGCGGCAGCAAAATCGCGTGGCAAAGGTGTGACGTACGATCCCGGATAGTGGATCAGGGACCCGTGTACGTGCCCGAGACAGCCCTTCAGGGCCGATTCGTCCCGGATCAAACCACCCCTAACCACTCCACTAGGTTGCTTCGTAAGTGACCTGGGTCCTATGCGCGGGCTCACATAGGCGACGTAACAAACTCACCCGGCGTTGCTCCAGCAATGCACACGGTGACCCCCCTCCACCTCAAGGAGGACCCCACCACCCCCGAACTCCTCCCAGCGACGCCCCCATCCCCACCCAGAGCCACCGCCACCGCCCCCGCACCCACCGAACCGAACGCCAGGACCGCCCCCGGAGCCGCCGGCCCCCGGCCCGCCCCGCCCGAGTCCCGGCCCGGGGATACGGGCTCCGCTTCGCGCCCGTAGAACCGGCCGCCACGGCTGTCCCGGCCCGCCCCGCCCGCGCTCCGGCCCGGGGATACGGGCTCCGCTTCGCGCCCGTGGAACCGGCCGCCACGGCTGCCCCGGACCGCCCCGCCCGCGCTCCGGCCCGGGGATACGGGCTCCGCCCCGCGCCCGTAGAACCGGCCGCCACGGCCGTCCCAGGCCCACCCGCCCGGGTCCCGGCCCCGGGGTACGGGGTCAGGCCCCGGGGTACGGGGTCAGGCCCCGCACCTGCCGGGTCGAGTGCCACGCCCGTCCCGGAGCCGCCCAGGCCCCGTCCGCCCCTGGCCCGCGCCGGCGTACGGGCTCCGCCGCGCGCCTGCCGGACCGAGCGCCACCCCTCCGCCCCTGCCCTCGGCCCCCGCCCCCGGCTGCCTCCCCGCCCCATCCAGCAGGCACGTGCTTCACGCACGCGCCTCACGCACGCGCGCGCGTGCTCCCCTTCACCCGCGCCACGCGCGGGTGCACCGGTCCCGCCCCCGAGGGGGCACTTCGACCTAGGTCCCGCGACCCCCTCCAGCGCCGTCCACAGCCCCATACGGGCCGTCACACCCCGCCGGTACCGTGAACCCATGAGCCACCGACCGAGCTCCGGCCTCGCCGCCGTGAGCACCGCACTCCTGGCGATGAGCCGGCAGATGGAGGTCCGCGACGTCCTCAAGACGATCGTCGCCTCCGCCCGCGAGCTCCTCGACGCCGAGTACGCGGCCCTGGGCGTCCCCGACGACCACGGCGGCTTCGCCCAGTTCGTCGTCGACGGCGTCACCGACGAGCAGTGGAGGGCCATCGGCCCCCTGCCCCGGCAGCACGGCGTCCTCGCCGCGATGCTCCACAAGGCCGAGCCCGAGCGGCTCGCCGACGTCCGCGAGGACCCCCGCTTCGGCGGCTGGCCCGACGCCCACCCCGAGCTCTCCGACTTCCTCGGCCTTCCCGTCCGCGACGGCGACGAGACCCTGGGCGCCCTCTTCCTCGCCAACAAGCGCTGCCCCCGGCCCGAGGGCGGCTGCGGCTTCACCGCCGAGGACGAGGAGCTCCTCGGCATCCTCGCCCAGCACGCCGCCATCGCCCTCACCAACGCCCGGCTCTACGAGCGCAGCCGCGAGCTCACCATCGCCGAGGAGCGCTCCCGGCTGGCCCACGAGCTGCACGACGCCGTCAGCCAGAAGCTCTTCTCCCTCCGGCTCACCGCCCAGGCCGCCGCCGCCCTCGTCGACCGCGACCCGACCCGCGCCAAGGTCGAGCTCCAGCAGGTCGCCGCGCTCGCCGCGGAGGCCGCCGACGAGCTGCGGGCCGCCGTGGTGGAGCTCCGCCCCGCCGCGCTCGACGAGGACGGCCTCGTCCACACCCTGCGCACCCAGGTCCAGGTCCTCGACCGCGCCCACACGGCCACGGTGGTCTTCGACAGCCCCGGCATCCGCGCCCTGCCCGCGGCCCAGGAGGAGGCCGTCCTCCGGGTCGCCCAGGAGGCCCTGCACAACGCGCTGCGGCACGCGGACGCCGCCCTCGTCACCGTCGCCCTCACCCGGCAGGGCCAGGGCGCCCGGCTCACCGTCACCGACGACGGCCGCGGCTTCGACCCGAGGACGGTCCGCAGCGCCGGCCGCCACCTCGGCCTGGTGTCCATGCGCGACCGCTCCGCCGGAGTCGGCGGCGCCCTCACCGTGACCTCCGCCCCCGGCGAGGGCACCACGATCGAGATGGAGGTCCCCGGTGGCTGACAAGCCCATCCGCGTGCTCCTGGTCGACGACCACCAGGTCGTCCGCCGCGGCCTGCGCACCTTCCTGGAGGTCCAGGACGACATAGAGGTGGTCGGCGAGGCCGGTGACGGCGCCGAGGGCGTCGCCCGCGCGGAGGAGCTCCGACCGGACGTCGTCCTCATGGACATCAAGATGCCGGGCACCGACGGCATCGAGGCCCTCAAGCGGCTGAGGGGCCTCGCCAACCCGGCGAAGGTCCTCATCGTCACCAGTTTCACGGAGCAGCGCACCGTCGTCCCCGCCCTGCGCGCCGGCGCCTCCGGGTACGTCTACAAGGACATCGACCCCGACGCCCTCGCGGGCGCCATCCGCTCCGTCCACGCCGGCCACGTCCTGCTCCAGCCCGAGGTCGCCGGCGCCCTCCTCGCCCAGGACGACCCCCAGGGCGGTACGGGACGCGGCACCACGCTCACCGAGCGCGAGCGGGAGGTCCTCGGCCTGATCGCCGACGGCCGCTCCAACCGGGAGATCGCCCGCGCGCTGGTCCTCTCCGAGAAGACGGTGAAGACCCACGTCTCGAACATCCTCATGAAGCTCGACCTCGCGGACCGCACCCAGGCCGCGCTCTGGGCGGTCCGCCACGGTCTCACCACCTGAAACGCTCCGTCAACGCGCCGGGGCGCACGCCCGTTCAGAAGGTCATACCGTCGGGTGTACATCCCCCGTTCGGCGCAACCCTGAGCGGGCGGCGGCGTTCTCCAAGGCGTGCTGCGGCGGACCGGCCGCAGCGATGACCAGGAGGAAGTACCAAGTGAAGAACCTCAAGAAGGCCGCTGCCCTCACCATGGTCGCCGGTGGCATCGTCGCCGCCGGTGCCGGTGTCGCCTCCGCCCACGGCGCCGAGGCCGACGGCAAGGCCCTCAACTCCCCGGGTGTCGCCTCCGGCAACCTGGTGCAGGTCCCGGTCCACGTCCCCGTGAACGTCTCCGGCAACACGGTCAACGTGATCGGCCTGCTCAACCCGGCCTTCGGCAACCACGCCCTCAACGGCTGACCACCCCCGTCGAACGGCCCCCGGAAGATCCCTCCGGGGGCCGTCCGCATGCCACGCCCCACCGGTCGTGGGCATGCGTTCCGCCGGGGCGGAACGGGTGGGCACACCCCCCAGGGCGCCCGCTCCTCACGCCCCCGCCCCCGGACCGCAGGCCAGAACCCGGACCGCGAGGTCACAGCCCCGACCGCGAGGACACCCCCGACCGCAGGTCAGGAACCGGACCGCGAGGTCGCAGCCCCGACCGCGAGGACACCCCCGACCGCCAGGTCACCGGCCGGACCGCAGGTCAGGAACCGGACCGCGAGGTCGCAGGCCCGACCGCCAAGTCACCAGCGGGACCGCAGGCCAAAACCCGGACCGCGAGGCCCGAACCCCCGACCGCGAGGTCACAGGCCCGACCGCGAGGTCAGGCCCTGCCCGCCAGGTCAGGCCCCCCGCTCCCGCTCCTCCACCCACGCGTTGTACGCCGCGACCTGCGCCCGCCGCGCCACCCGCTCCACCGGCGCCAGCGCGGCGCCCCGCGCCGCCATCTCCGACGCGCTCACCGCACCCCCGTGCCCGTTCCCGTACGCCAGGTCGACCATCAGCCCGACCCGCTGCGCCAGCTCCAGGACCCGGACCGCCCGCGGCGGGTACCCGGGGGCCAGGACCTCGCGGCCCGCCTCCGCCCGCGCCCGGTACGCCTCCCGCGCGGCCTCCGCCGCCGGTCCCGACGCCGCCACGTCCAGCCGCGTCAGCGCGGCCGTCGCGTCCCGCAGCGCCTCCGCCAGCTCCCGCTCCGCCTCGCCGAGCGACGGGACGTCCGCCGGCGGGGCCTCCCGTACCGCCAGGCAGTGCCACACCACCTCGACGTGCACGTCGCCCCGCGGGCCCACCTCCGAGACCTCCGGGACCAGTCCGAACGGCGCGCCGTACCCGATGGCCGCCTCCTCCGCGTCCAACGCGCGCGCGTTGAAGTCCGGCGGACCGCTGAGCCCCAGCGGATGCCCCGGCGCCGGCAGCGCCACCCGCCACCCGGTCACCCCGAGCCGCCGCAGCCGCCCCAGCGCCAGAGTCAGTCCCACCGGACCCGCCTCACCCGGCAGCCCCGCCACGCGGTGCACCGCGTCCTCCCCGACAATCGCCAGCGCCGCGTCGTCCGGCGACACCGCCCCGGCCAGCAGGGCGTTGCCCCAGGCGGCCAGGCGTCCTGAACGTGGTTCCGAAAGCATCCCCCCAGAGTAAGGACCCGAACGACGCCCTAGGGACCGGCCCGCCCCGCCGATGACGTAGGTTTTCCCGTGGACGCCGCGCCCGCGGCCCAAGGCGACGACACGAGCCCACGCGACTCGACGGCAAGGGGAGACAACGCGCTCATGAGCGATGTACTGGAGCTGGTGGACGTATCCGTGGTCCGCGACGGACGCGCTCTGGTGGACGGGGTCTCCTGGTCGGTCAAGGAAGGGGAGCGCTGGGTCATCCTCGGCCCGAACGGCGCCGGCAAGACCACCCTCCTCAACCTCGCCTCCAGCTACCTCTACCCCACCTCCGGCAACGCCACCATCCTCGGTGAGCGCCTCGGCGGCGTCGACGTCTTCGAGCTGCGCCCCCGCATCGGCATGGCCGGCATCGCGATGGCGGAGAAGCTGCCCAAGCGCCAGACCGTCCTGCAGACCGTCCTCACCGCCGCGTACGGCATGACCGCCACCTGGCACGAGGACTACGACCCGGTCGACGAGGCCCGCGCCCGCGCCTTCCTCGACCGCCTCGGGATGAGCGACTACCTGGACCGGCGGTTCGGCACCCTCTCCGAGGGCGAGCGCAAGCGCACCCTGATCGCCCGCGCCATGATGACCGACCCGGAGCTCCTCCTCCTCGACGAGCCCGCCGCCGGTCTCGACCTCGGCGGCCGCGAGGACCTGGTCCGCCGCCTCGGCCGCCTGGCCCGGGACCCGTACGCCCCCTCCATGATCATGGTCACCCACCACGTCGAGGAGATCGCCCCGGGCTTCACCCACGTCCTGATGATCCGTCAGGGCAAGGTGCTGGCCGCGGGACCCATGGAGGACGAGCTCAACTCCCGCAACCTCTCCCGCTGTTTCGGCCTCCCGCTCGTCGTCGAGCGCGTCGGCGACCGCTGGACCGCCCAGGGCCTGCCCCTCAAGTAGCCCCGCCCCGCAGGGCGATGGACCGTCGTGACCCGCACAGCCACGGCACCCCACCGCGCCCTGTCCCATCCGGCCCCACCCGCCCTACCATGACCCTGTGGACATCGACGCATGGATCTGGTGGCTGATCGGCGCGGTGGGGCTCGGCATTCCCCTGGTCCTCACCGCCATGCCGGAGTTCGGCATGTTCGCCGTCGGCGCGGTCGCCGGAGCGGTCACCGCCGCCCTCGGCTTCGGCATCACCGCACAGGTGATCGTCTTCGTGATCGTCTCCGTCGCGCTCGTGGCCGTGGTCCGCCCCGTCGCGGCCCGTCACCGCGCCGGCACCCCCGCCCTCGCGACCGGCATCGACGCCCTGAAGGGCCGTCAGGCCCGGGTCCTGGAACGGGTCGACGCCGAGGGCGGCCGCATCAAGCTCGCCGGAGAGATCTGGTCGGCCCGCTCCCTCGACGCCACCCGCGTCTTCGAACCGGGCGACGAGGTCGACGTCGTCGAGATCGAAGGAGCCACCGCGGTCGTCATCTGACCGAAGCCCGCCCCCCGGGCCCCGGCGGCGTGGGAAACTCGATCATCGGAAGAAACCCGGCAGACAACCGGCAGCGAAGGGCACGGGGAACACGATGTCAGCAGTCATCATCGTCCTGATCATTCTGGTGGTGCTCGTCTTCATCGCCCTGATCAAGACGATCCAGGTCATCCCGCAGGCCAGCGCCGCGATCGTGGAGCGCTTCGGCCGCTACACCCGCACCCTCAACGCCGGCCTCAACATCGTCGTCCCGTTCATCGACACGATCCGCAACCGCATCGACCTCCGCGAGCAGGTCGTCCCCTTCCCGCCCCAGCCGGTGATCACCCAGGACAACCTGGTCGTCAACATCGACACCGTCATCTACTACCAGGTGACCGACGCGCGGGCCGCGACCTACGAGGTCGCCAGCTACATCCAGGCCATCGAGCAGCTCACCGTCACCACGCTGCGCAACATCATCGGCGGCATGGACCTGGAGCGCACCCTCACCTCCCGCGAGGACATCAACGCCGCCCTCCGCGGCGTCCTCGACGAGGCCACCGGCAAGTGGGGCATCCGCGTCAACCGCGTCGAGCTCAAGGCCATCGAGCCGCCGACCTCCATCCAGGACTCGATGGAGAAGCAGATGCGCGCCGACCGCGACAAGCGCGCCGCCATCCTCCAGGCCGAGGGCGTCCGCCAGTCCGAGATCCTCCGCGCCGAGGGCGAGAAGCAGTCCGCCATCCTCCGCGCCGAGGGCGAGTCCCAGGCCGCGGCCCTCCGGGCGGAGGGCGAGGCCCAGGCCGTCCGCACCGTCTTCGAGGCCATCCACGCCGGCGACCCGGACCAGAAGCTCCTCTCGTACCAGTACCTCCAGATGCTCCCGAAGATCGCCGAGGGCGACGCCAACAAGCTCTGGATCGTGCCCAGCGAGATCGGCGACGCCCTCAAGGGCCTCTCCGGCGCCCTCGGCGGCCTGGGCCAGGGCGGCGCCCCCGCCCCGCCCCTCACCAAGGACGTCCCGTCCGCCAGGCGAGAAGAACCCACCGTCGACTGACCGATTGCTGACACGTACACGTAACTCCGTGCATGATCGGTGCGAGCCCCTCGACCCTGCCGCACGCAGGGCGGGGAGGCGAGCCACTGACCATGTGAGGAAACGGCTTTGTCCATCTGGGAAGCCCTGGCAGTCTTCGCCGCCGGCATCGGCGCCGGCGCCATCAACACCATCGTCGGATCGGGGACGCTCATCACGTTCCCGGTCCTCCTCGCGACCGGACTCCCCCCGATCACCGCGAACGTCTCCAACGCCCTCGGCCTCGTGCCCGGCTCCATCAGCGGCGCCATCGGCTACCGCCGCGAACTCAAGGGCCAGACCCGCCGGGTGCTCCGCCTCGGCGCCGCCGCCCTCGTCGGCGGGCTGATCGGCGCGATCCTGCTGCTCGCCCTGCCCTCCGCGGCGTTCGACGCGATCGTCCCCGTCCTCATCGGACTCGCGCTCGTCCTCGTCCTGTTCCAGCCCCGCATCGCCGCCGCCGTCCAGCGCCGCCGCGAGCTGACCGGCAGCGAGGCCCACCCCGACGGCGGCCCCGTCCTCCTCGTCGGCCTCACCCTCGCCAGCATGTACGGCGGCTACTTCGGCGCCGCCCAGGGAGTCCTCTACCTCTCCCTGATGGGCCTGCTCCTCAACGACGACCTCCAGCGGATCAACGCGGTCAAGAACGTCCTCGGCGCCCTCGTCAACGGCGTCGCCGCCGTCTTCTTCCTCTTCGTCGCCGAGTTCGACTGGACCGCCGTCCTCCTCATCGCCGTCGGCTCCACCCTCGGCGGCCAGATCGGCGCCAAGGTCGGCCGCCGTCTCAAGCCCGCCGTCCTGCGCGGCGTGATCATCGCCGTCGGCGTCGTCGCCATCCTCCAGCTCACCCTGAGGTGACCCCGGAGTGACGTGAGGGCCCGCCCCCGACAGGGGCGGGCCCTCCCACGTCCGTACGGATCAGGCGGCGGTACGGGCCAGCCACTCCGGCAGCTGCGAGCGCTCACCGGCCCGCATGGCCAGCAGCATCGCGTCCGCGGGCGTCGGCTCGAACGGCTCGAAGAGCAGCGGCATCCCCGCCTGCTCCGGCGTCCGGTCCGCCTTCCTGTGGTTGTCCTCCGCACAGGAAGCGACCGTATTCAGCCAACTGTCCCCACCGCCCTGCGCCCGCGGCACCACATGGTCCACGGTCGTCGCGCGCCTCCCGCAGTACGCGCACCGGTGCTGGTCCCTGACCAGCACCCCCCTCCTCGACCACGGGGCCTGTCTTCGGAACGGCACCCGGACGAAACGGCAGAGCCTGATCACCCGGGGCACCGGAAGGTCGACGGCGGCGGCACGCACCCGCAGATCGGGGTGGGACTGCTCCACGACGGCCTTGTCCTGCAGGACAAGCACCACCGCACGGTTGAGTGTCACCGTCGACAGCGGCTCGAAGCTCGCGTTCAGTACCAGCGTGTCCCGCATGATGCCCACCTCCCGTTGTGCCGGCCCACCCCCCTGGTGAGCTTGGATCAAACGATGGCCGGGCAGGCCGGGGTCGGACAACGCAATTTCCTGCGCAACAAAAGATGCCCGCTTCTGATCTCTCCAAGACCAGAAGCGGGCAAACAACAAACGAACGATCAGCCTGCCGCGGGAGCCGCGTACTCACCGACCAGCTGGGCCCGGCCCAGCGTGTGGAAGCGCAGGTTGAACCCGACGGCGGCCGGCGAGGTGTCCGCGTCCGGCCCCAGCTTCTCCGTGTCCACGGCGTAGACCGTGAACACATAGCGGTGCGCCGGGTCCCCGGCCGGCGGGGCGGCTCCGCCGAAGTCCCTCGACCCGTAGTCGTTCCGCGCGTGCGTCGCACCGGCCGGCAGCCCGGCGAAACCGCCCGACCCGGCGCCCGCGGGCAGCTCGGTGACGGACGCCGGGATGTCGAAGAGCACCCAGTGCCAGAACCCGCTGCCCGTCGGCGCGTCCGGATCGAAGCAGGTCACGGCGAAGCTCTTGGTCTCCGCGGGGAAGCCGTCCCAGCGCAGCTGCGGAGAGACGTTCCCCTCCGCGTACACCTGGGCGTCCTTCAGCACCCCGCCGGGCGTGACGTCGTCGCTCGTCACCGCGAACTCCGCCACCGGCGGATGGAAGGCGTGGGGGAGAGGCGCCCTCTGACCCTCGGACATGTCGAACCTCCGCTTCGTCCTGCTACATCCAGTTGCGACGGCCGCCGACCTCGGCGAGCCACTGGTTGAGGTAAGCGTTCCAGTCGGTGCCCTGGTAGTCGTCCAGACCCACCTTGAACGCGCGGAAGGAGTCGCTGCCCTCGGTGAACAGCCCCGGCTTCTTGTCCATCTCCAGAACGACGTCCATCTCGCGGTCGTCCGCGACGAAGCTGACCTCGACCTGGTTCAGGCCGCGGTACTGCTGCGGCGCGAAGAACTCGATCTCCTGGTAGAAGGGGAGCCGCTGACGGGTGCCGCGGATGTGCCCGCGCTCCATGTCCGCGCTCTTGAAGCGGAAGCCCAGCTGGATGAAGGCGTCGAGGATCGCCTGCTGCGCCGGCAGCGGGTGCACGTTGATCGGGTCGAGGTCGCCCGAGTCCACCGCGCGGGCGATCTCCAGCTCGGTGCTGACGCCGATCTCCATGCCGTGCAGACGCTGCCCGCCGATCGTGTTGACCGGGGTCTCCCAGGGGATCTCCAGACCGAACGGCACCACGTGCACCGCGCCGGCCTTCACCTCGAACGCCCCGCCGAGCCGCACCTTCACGAACTCGACGTCCTGCTTGTGCTCCTGGTCGCCGCCCTCGACCTCCACACGCGCCTGGAGACCGACGGACAGGCCCTCGATCTGCTGGTCGACGCTGCCGCCCTGGATCCGGACCTCGCCCTGGACGACACCGCCCGGGACCACGTTCTCCTCGGTGAGCACCGTCTCGACGGTCGCCCCACCGGCACCCAGGCTCGCCAGCAGCTTCTTGAATCCCATGCCACTCTCTCCTTCTCGTTCCTGTCCCCTACATACGCGCGACGACCGTAGCGGGTTCCACCACGCTCCCCATTACGCTCGGGCGCCATGAGCGAGAGCCCCGACCGTACGCCGCTCCCGAGGAGCTTCTTCGACCGCCCCGTCCTGGAGGTCGCCCCCGACCTCCTCGGCCGCGTCCTGGTGCGCCGGACCGAGGAGGGCCGGATGGAGCTGAGACTCACGGAGGTGGAGGCGTACGCCGGAGCGATCGACCCCGGCTCGCACGCCTTCCGGGGCCGCACGCCCCGCAACGCCGTCATGTTCGGCCCGCCCGGTCACGCGTACGTCTACTTCACCTACGGCATGTGGCACTGCCTGAACCTGGTGTGCGGCCCCGAGGGCGAGGCGAGCGGGGTACTGCTCCGAGCGGGCGAAATCCTGCGTGGCGCGGAACTGGCCCGGCCCCGCCGCCGCTCGGCCCGCAAGGACGCCGAACTGGCGAAGGGCCCGGCCCGCCTCGCCACGGCCCTGGACGTCCCCGGTTCCCTGAACGGCACCGACGTCTGCGCCGGCCCCGACGCCCCCCTCGCCGTCCTCACCGGCACCCCGCCGTCCCCCTCCCTCATCCGTACGGGCCCGCGCACCGGCGTCGGCGGCGACGGCGCCCCGCACCCCTGGCGCTTCTGGATCGGCGACGACCCCACGGTGAGTCCGTACCGTCCCCACACGCCCCGGAAGCGCCGACTTGACCCGGCCAGGGCGGACGCGTAACGTGGCCCGAGCCGCTTGAGACGGTGGTGCTTTTTCAAGCGCCCCGAGAGCGGCCATCCACTTCACTGCAACGAATCCCTACGGGGCCTATTTCGGCATGCCGAAATGCGTTCCAAATGGCTCGATTATGAGCCGCCAGGGAAATCGGCTAAAGTAGTGGACACGCCGGAAGGCCCCGAAGAAACAAAAATTCGGGACCGGAAAGCACCGGGGAAATCGGGTCGGAAAGATCTGATAGAGTCGGAAACGCAG
>NZ_BNBS01000057.1 GCF_014656075.1 Streptomyces hydrogenans | reverse complement strand
CGCTCGCTCGCCGCCGCCGGCGCGGGCGCCGCCGTGGCGACCGGGACGCCGGCGGTCAGCGCCAGGACGGCCGCGACGGCGGCCGTGAGGAGGGTGGTTCCGGCGGTGCGGTGCTGCAAGGTGTTCCCCCCTGGGGACGGGCCGGGCACGGGCGTGCCGTCCCGTACGCGAGGCGGGACACAGGGGGGACTCCCGGTGAGCGTGAACGGTTGTACGGCCCCGGCCCGGTCCCTCCCGTCGCCCTCAGCCGTCCCGCCGCTCCACGAGCCCCCGCACGTACCCCGCCTGGCCCGCGTGCTGGAGGTCGTCCGCGATCACCGACACCAGCCGGACGCCCAGCGTCACCGGCGGGTCCCAGGCGGTGTCGACGACCCGGTCCAGGTCCGCGTCCGTGACCGGGGCCAGCAGCGAGGCCGTCCGGTCGTGCACGGCGTCGTGGTAGCCGAGCAGCAGCGCGGCGCCCGCCCGTACGGATCCGACCTGCGCGGACGTGTGGCCGTAGCCGGTCGCGGCGGGCGGGAAGGGCAGCCCGAAGCGGTCCCGCCAGCCGTCCGACCGCCACAGCTGCTCCGTGCCGAAGGCGCCCGCCAGGTGGTCGTCCTGGATCCGGGTGAGGTGCCAGACGAGCCAGGCGATCGAGTTGGCGTCGGGGTCGGTCCTGGCGGCCAGCTCCTCCTCGTCGAGGCCCTCCACCGCCGCGTGGACGGCCTCCCGGATCCGGCCGAAGGCGTCGAGCAGCAGACCGGCGCTGTTCATCGGGCCCCCTTGGGGTCGCGCGCCTCCCGCCACCGGGTCAGCTCCGCCTCGACGTCGAAGGGCGTCAGGTGCAGCGGGGGACCGGCCGGCGGGCGGCGCAGGGCTTCCGCGATCTTGGTGTTGATCTCGCCGAGGATCCGGCGGACCTGGCTCTCCGAGACGGCGGCCGCGACGGCCTCCGCCGCGTCCTCGGCCTCCTTGCGCAGCTGGAGGGCGGGCGGCAGCACCGCCATGCCCTCGCGGTGCATCTTCTGCTTGACCCACCACAGCTCGTCGTAGGGGGCCGCCTCGTCGGGAAGGGGCTTGCCGAAGCCGGCGAGTCTGCTGAAGTCGCCGCGCTCGGCAGCCTCCCGGATCTGCTTGTCGACGAAGGACTCGAAGCTGACGCCGGGCGGTTTCCGTTCGGTCATGTGTCCAGCGTACGTACCGGAGCCCTCCGGCATGTGGGAAAGGCCGTCTACTGCGACGGCCGGACTTCCGGCACCCTGTGGTCGGTCAACGCGCGTATACCCCTGTCACCGACGCCCCGGAGGACCCATGCGTCTCCCCCTGCGCACGGCACGGCCCACCACCCGGATCCCCGCCCTCGGCGCCCTGTTCGCCCTGCTCGCGGGGCTGCTCACGGTCCTCGGCACGGCCGGCACCGCCCACGCGGCGCCGCTGTTCAAGGCGCCGTTCCCGTGCGGCCAGAAGTGGACCTACAGCCACCACTCCGCCGAGGTCCGCCAGGCCCTCGACTTCGTCCGCTCCGACGGCGGCGCCACCGCAGGCGCCCCCGTCCTGGCCTCGGCCTCCGGCACCGCGTACCGCTACTCCCAGCCCTCCGGTGCCGGGAACTACATCGTGGTCGACCACGGCGGCGGCTGGAAGACGTACTACTTCCACCTGAACGCCTACTCGGTGGCGAACGGCGCCGCCGTCTCCCAGGGCCAGCAGATCGGCACCACCGGCTCCACCGGCAACAGCTCCGGCGCCCACATCCACTACGAGCAGCTCTACAACGGCGTGGGCCAGTCCATCGTGATCAACGGCGCCTCCCTCGCGCCCTACCCGGGCTCGTACGGCTCCAAGCACCTGACCAGCGACAACGGCTGCTCGGGCGGGGGCGGCGGGAAGTACTGGGTGGACACCTTCGCGAACGCCACCGGCTACGCGGGCGCCAACACGAACGACGCCCAGGGCGTGCTGAACGCCGGCACGAACTACGTCTACTGCAAGGTCTGGGGCCAGGAGGTCCGCGACGCCTCCGGCAACTTCAACCACTGGTGGCTCCGCACCGACCTGGACACCGTCTACTCCGGCAAGAACGGCTACGGCGCCTACGTCCCGGCGTACTACCTCTCCCGCTGGGGCAACGACGAGGCCCGCGACAACAACGGGACCGTGATCCCGAACTGCTGAGCCCCCCCGAGAGGCCCCCCGAAGGGGCCCGGAAACGGGCAGGAGCCCCGCTCGTGCCGCACCTGCGGCACGGAGCGGGGCTCCTTGGGTACTGCTCTAGAAGATCGAGATCGCCACTACGGCGTTCAGATCGTGGTGACGTTCTCCGCCTGCGGACCCTTCGGGCCCTGCGTGACGTCGAAGCTCACCTGCTGGTTCTCCTCAAGCGAACGGAAGCCGTTCGCGTTGATCGCGGAGTAGTGGACGAAGACATCCGGGCCGCCGCCTTCCTGGGCGATGAAGCCAAAGCCCTTTTCAGCGTTGAACCACTTGACGGTTCCGGTAGCCATGAGCCCTCCTATGGGCCAAAGGGTCGCCCTGCTCCAGAACCTGCAAACAAGTCTGAAAACTACAAAAGCCTGCGGGTCACATGCTCCGCAGGCTCTGTACTGCAAGGGAAACCAAACTGCAACTTGCGTCGAGCGTAGCACGCAGCGTGCTCGTGGCGATAGAGGGAAAGATCACGTCACCCGCATGTTTGATCGGCTTCCCGGCATGCTGACGCGCCGCGCCGATCTGCCCCGGATGTCCCCCGGCGATGTCCACCGTACGAGACGGGTCTAGCCTCGCGTTGTGGACAATGCGAACGACGAGCACCAGCGCAGCCGGCCCCGGGTCGGGCACATCCAGTTCCTGAACTGCCTGCCCCTCTACTGGGGCCTCGCCAGGACCGGAACGCTCCTCGATCTGGAGCTGACCAAGGACACCCCCGAGAAGCTGAGCGAGCGGCTCGTCCGGGGCGACCTCGACATCGGCCCCATCACCCTCGTCGAGTACCTCCGCAACGCCGACGAGCTCGTCGCCCTGCCCGACATCGCGGTCGGCTGCGACGGCCCCGTCATGTCCTGCGTGATCGTCTCCCAGCGGCCCCTGGAGGAGCTGGACGGCGCCCGCGTCGCCCTCGGCTCCACCTCCCGGACCTCGGTCCGCCTCGCCCAGCTGCTGCTCGCGGAGCGGTACGGCGTCCAGCCCGCCTACTACACCTGCCCGCCCGACCTGGGCCTGATGATGCAGGAGGCCGAGGCGGCGGTCCTCATCGGCGACGCCGCCCTGCGCGCCTCGCTGCACGACGCGCCCCGGCTCGGGCTCCAGGTCCACGACCTCGGACTGATGTGGAAGGAGTGGACGGGGCTCCCCTTCGTCTTCGCCGTCTGGGCGGCCCGCAAGGACTACCTGGCGCGCGAACCGGAGACCGTCCACGACGTCCACCGGGCCTTCCTCGCCTCCCGGGACCTCTCCCTCGACGAGGTCACCAAGGTGGCCGAACAGGCCGCCCGCTGGGAGGCATTCGACGCCGAACTGCTGGAGCGCTACTTCCGCACGCTCGACTTCCGCTTCGGTCCCGAGCAACTCGCCGGAGTGCGCGAGTTCGCCCGCCGCACCGGACCGACGACCGGATTCCCGGCGGACGTCGCCGTCGATCTGCTGCCGCCGGAATAGGCCCGCCGCCACTCCGCGCAATTCGCCTCCGCATTTCCCGCCCCGGGACCCGCGCCGCACTTCCATTCCCGCCACGGGAATCGTGCCGGGGAACGTTCATCGGAAATTCATGCCGACGCGGACCCCGGACCGGCCCCGCACCGCCGCTGGCGTACGCTGGTTCGGTCTGTCAACAAGCCTCCGAAAGGGACGAAACGGTGACCGAGAAGGCCGACCTCCAGTCTGTTCTCGACCGTGCCGCCGCGGGCGGTCGGATCACCCCCGAGGAGGCGCTCGACCTGTACCGCTCGGCGCCCCTGCACGCGCTCGGCGCCGCCGCCGACGCCGTGCGCCGCCGCCGCTACGCCGGCACCGAGCACATCGCGACGTACATCATCGAGCGGAACATCAACTACACCAACGTCTGCGTGACGGCGTGCAAGTTCTGCGCCTTCTACGCCGCCCCGAAGGACACCAAGAAGGGCTGGACCCGCGACCTCGACGACATCCTGCGCCGCTGCGCGGAGACCGTCGAGCTCGGCGGCACCCAGATCATGTTCCAGGGCGGGCACCACCCGGACTACGGCGTCGAGTACTACGAGAAGCACTTCGCCGCCATCAAGAAGGACTTCCCGCAGCTCGTCATCCACTCCCTCGGCGCCTCCGAGGTCGAGCACATGGCGCGCATCTCCGGCGTCTCCGTCGAGGAGGCCATCACCCGCATCCACGCCGCCGGCCTCGACTCCTTCGCCGGCGCCGGCGCCGAGCTGCTCCCCGAGCGCCCCCGCAAGGCCATCGCGCCCCTCAAGGAGTCCGGCGAGCGCTGGCTGGAGATCATGGAGATCGCCCACAAGCTGGGCGTCGAGTCGACCTCCACCATGCTCATGGGCACCGGCGAGACCAACGCCGAGCGGATCGAGCACCTGCGCATGATCCGCGACGTCCAGGACCGGACCGGCGGCTTCCGCGCCTTCATCCCGTACACGTACCAGCCCGAGAACAACCACCTCAAGGGCCGCACGCAGGCCACCCTCTTCGAGTACCTGCGGATGATCGCGATCGCCCGGATCTTCCTCGACAACGTCGCCCACATCCAGGGCTCCTGGCTGACCACCGGCAAGGAGGTCGGCCAGCTCTCCCTGCACTACGGCGCCGACGACCTCGGCTCGATCATGCTGGAGGAGAACGTCGTCTCCTCCGCCGGTGCCAGGCACCGCTCCAACCGCCTGGAGATCATCGACCTCATCCGCAAGGCCGGCCGCGTCCCCGCCCAGCGCTCCACCACCTACGAGCACCTGGCCGTCCACGACGACCCGGCGAACGACCCGGTCGACGACCGCGTCGCCTCGCACATCTCGTCCGTCGCCATCGAGGGCGGCACGGCCCACCCCGAACTGAAGCTCCTCGACGCGAACTGAGGCCCCCGATGCCCACCCTGCACGCCGCCGACGGGTCGCCGGAGACCGCCGTCCTCGTCGACGGCGCGCGGATCGCCGCCATCGGCCCGTACGAGGAACTGGCGGCGGAGCACCAGGACGCCCGGCTGCGCCGCTGGCCGGGCATCCTGCTGCCCGGCCTGCTCAACCCGTACGCCCCCGAGCTGCTGGAGCGGACCTACCACCCCGACCCGCGCGAGGCCGACGAGTACGGCACCGAGCCGGTCACCGGCGAGCGCGCCCGGGAGCTCCTGGCCACCCGCCTCGGCGCCAGCGCCCGGCGCGGCGTCCAGCGGATGCTCGCCCACGGCACGGTCGCCGTCGCGGGAGAGCTGCGCGCCCGGGGCGCCCTCGACGCGGTCCGCCGCGCCGGCCTCGCCGTGGGCCGCCGCCCCGACGTCCTCCCCGGCCCCCCGTCACTCTCCCCGGCACCGCTGATCCTGCTCCCGCGCCCGGCCGTCGGCGCCCCCGCCCGCTTCGCCGTCTTCGACGTCCCCGACACGGCGACGCTGGTGCGCCGGGGCGCGTCGACCTGCGTGGCCACGGTCATCGACGGGCGGCTGGTCTACCGCGCCCGCTGAGCGCCGCCGGGCTCCGCCGGGAGGTCGATGCCGAAGTCGAGCGGCGGGTCGTCCGTCTCCATCGGACGCGCGTCCGCCTCCTCCACCAGCTCCAGGAAGCGCGGATCCCCGGCGACCGGGAACAGATCGGACGCCGACACCGGCGCCGCCGCCCTCCCGGCGTACACGAGGAAGGTGACGTCGCTCCGGCGGTACGTGTAGCCCACGTGCACCCGGTCGCCCAACTCGCTGACCGGCCCGAGCCTCAGCTCCGCCCCGTCCCCCCCGGCGGACGGGCCCGCCCCGGGCCCGCCGACCGCGGCCCGTCGCACCGACACGACCATGCGGAAGGTCTCGCCGCCCGCCTCGATCCGGTACTCGCTCACCCGGTCGCCCTCCGGCCGGACGCCGGTGATCCTCTCCGGCAGCCGTTCGTCCAGCAGCGCCGCCATCCTCCGCCGGTACTCCTCCCGGCGCTCGCGCTCGGCCGGCTTCTCGCCGACGGTCGACGAGGCGGCGGGCACGGGCCCCCCGGGCCCGGACCCCGGCAGCAGCGTGAGCCCGATCGCCCCCGCCGTGACCACGGCGAAGGCGGCCGCGCCGGCCGCGAGCCGGGAGCGGCTCCGCCGCCTGCGCCCCTCGCGCACCGCGAGCGGCACGAGGTCGGGCAGCGGCGGCAGACCGTCCGCGGTCCGGTCCATGGCGTCGCGCAGCAGAACGGCGGTGTCGTTGTCTTCCACGGTGGACCTCAGCTTTCTGCGCGCGGGAACCCGGCGTCGGCCAGGCGCGTACGGAGTCGGGCGAGCGAACGGGAGCACTGGCTCTTGACGGTGGCCTCGCTGCACCGCAGCAGCGCCGCCACGGAGGCCACGCTCTGGTCGTCCCAGTAGCGCAGCACGACCATCGCCCGTGCCCGGGGCGGCAGTTCGGCGAGCGCCGCGATCAGCGTGACCCGCAGGTCCGCGTGGTCGGCCGGGGCCTCCGGCACCGTCCCCCCGGTCCGGGTCAGCGCGAGCAGGTCGCGCAGCCGGCGCCGTCGCTCGGCCAGGAAGGTCCGGGTCAGGACCGTCTTGGCGTACGCGTGCGGGTGGTCGGCGGTCCCCGCCCGTCGCCAGTGCTGGTACAGCTTGGCCAGCGTCGTCTGGGTCAGGTCCCGCGCGGTCTCGGCGTCCCCGCAGAGCAGGTACGCCGTGCGGTACAGCCGCTGCTGGGCGCTCCGGGCGAACTCCTCGAACCCGACGAGGCCACCGGGATCCGTCCCGCGCCCCGCCCCCGGGCCGCGGTCGAGACCCTCGGCGGGGTCCACCGCGTCCCCCCTCGCGTCCGTCCCGACATCCGGCTCCGCGGCTCTCGCCCCGGTCGACACTGTCATCGTCCCCACTTCCTTCTTCCCGCCGTCGTGGCGCGTGCTCGACCGTCCTTGAGCGCCCCCGGCCCCGAAAGGTTGAAAGGAAGTCCGGGAAGGACCCTCCGGGAACCGGGAAAGGCCCCACCCGGCGGAAACGGGCACGCCCCCGGCAGTGCCCCGGGCCCCGCCTGCCAGAATGGGTGGATCCGTCCGCACCCGATCTTGCGAGGCCGAACGCCAGTGACCCGAGCATCCCTGGACAAGCAGCCGCACGAAGTCGCCTCCATGTTCGACGGCGTGGCGGCCAACTACGACCTCACCAACGACGTGCTGTCGCTCGGCCAGGACCGCAGATGGCGCAAGGAGGTCGCCAAGGCGGTCGACGCCCGGCCCGCGCAGAAGATCCTCGACCTCGCCGCCGGCACCGCGACCTCCTCGCAGCCGTTCGCCCGGGCCGGCGCCTACGTCGTGCCGTGCGACTTCTCCCTCGGCATGCTGCGGGTCGGCAAGCAGCGCCACCCGTGGATGCCGTTCACCGCGGGCGACGGCACGAAGCTGCCCTTCCGGGACGACGTCTTCGACGCGGTCACGATCTCCTTCGGCCTGCGCAACATCCAGGACACCGAGCAGGCGCTGCGCGAGCTGTACCGCGTGACGAAGCCCGGCGGCCGGGTCGTGATCTCGGAGTTCTCCCACCCCACGTGGGCGCCGTTCCGCACGGTGTACGAGGAGTACCTGATGCGGGCCCTGCCGCCGGTGGCCCGGGCGGTGTCCTCCAACCCCGACGCGTACGTCTACCTCGCCGAGTCCATCCAGTCCTGGCCCGACCAGCCCGCCCTCGCGGCGCTCCTCCAGAAGGCCGGCTGGTCCAAGGTCGCCTGGCGCAACCTGACGGGCGGCATCGTAGCCCTCCACCGAGGCTTCAAAACCCCCTGACGCCCCCACGGGCCGCGCCCGTCTGGACCCCACCACCGCCCCGCCACGGGCTACGCCCGACCGGGACGTACCGCCGCCGCTGCGTCGCGGGCTGCGCCCGTCTGGGGCTCCGGCGCCCGCCGCCCCGTTGTGGGCTGCGCCCAGCCGGGGCTCCGGCTCCGCCGTTCCGTTGTGGGCAGTCGTTCCGCTGGGGCGGAACGGGTGGGCACAACGGAACGGCACCCTTTTGCGGGTGCTTCCGCTTCCGTGCCTGAACCCGCACCGGTACGGCGTCGTCGCACGGCGTGCGGGTTCAGGCGCGGAAAGCCTTGGCCCGGCAGGGGGCGCCGTCCCTGTGCCCACCCGTCCCGCCCTGCGGGACGCCTGCCCACAGGGAGGGGTGGCGTGGGCGCAGCCCGCACCAGGGCACGCGGGCACGGCCCGCAGGACCGATGCGGGTGCGGCCCGCAGCAAGAGGCGCAGCCCGCAGGGCCGACGGGAGCGCGGCCCGCAGCAGGGGACGGCGGGAGTGCGGCCCGCAGCAGGGGGCTCGGGTGCGGGGACGGCGCCCCTCCGGTCCGGGCCGCGTCGCCCGTCCTAGACTTCGCTACGACCCTCTTCGCCGACCTTTCGGGAGATTCGCCGTGACCGAGACCCCCCTCTCCGAGCACAGCGCTGATGTGATCGTCGTCGGGGCGGGCCCGGCGGGCTCCACCACCGCGTACTACCTGGCCAAGGCCGGCCTGGACGTACTGCTCCTGGAGAAGACCGCGTTCCCGCGCGAGAAGGTCTGCGGCGACGGCCTGACCCCGCGCGCGACCAAGCAGCTCGTCTCGATGGGCATCGACATCTCCGAAGAGGCCGGCTGGCTGCGCAACAAGGGCCTGCGGATCATCGGCGGCGGCGTCCGCCTCCAGCTGGACTGGCCGGATCTCGCCTCGTACCCGGACTACGGACTGGTCCGCAAGCGCGACGACTTCGACGAGATGCTGGCGCGGCAGGCGCAGAAGGCGGGCGCCCGGCTGTACGAGCGCTGCAACGTCGGCGCCCCGATCGTCGACGACCGCACGGGCCGCATCACCGGCGTCCACGCGAAGCTGGGGGAGGAGAAGACCGAGGTCACCTTCCACGCCCCGCTGGTCGTCGCCGCCGACGGCAACTCGACCCGGCTGTCGCTGGCGATGGGCCTGCACCGCCGCGAGGACCGGCCGATGGGCGTCGCGGTCCGCACGTACTTCACGACCCCGCGGCACGACGACGACTACCTGGAGTCGTGGCTGGAGCTGTGGGACAAGCGGGGCGCGGAGGACCGTCTGCTGCCGGGCTACGGCTGGATCTTCGGCATGGGCGACGGCACGTCCAACGTGGGCCTGGGCATCCTCAACTCCTCGTCCGCCTTCCGCGAGCTGGACTGGCGCGAGGTGCTGAAGGCGTGGTGCGCCTCGATGCCGGAGGACTGGGGCTTCACTCCGGACAACATGACGACGCCGATCCGCGGCGCCGCCCTCCCGATGGCGTTCAACCGGCAGCCGCACTACACCAAGGGTCTGCTGCTGGTCGGTGACGCGGGCGGTCTGGTCAACCCGTTCAACGGCGAGGGCATCGCCTACGCGATGGAGTCGGGCCAGATCGCGGCCGACGTCATCGTGCAGGCGCACGCCCGGGCGACCCCGGCCCAGCGCGAACTGGCCCTGCACCACTACCCGAAGATCCTGAAGGACACCTACGGCGGCTACTACACGCTGGGCCGCGCCTTCGTGAAGCTGATCGGCAACCCGAAGGTCATGAAGATCGCGACCCAGCGCGGTCTCACCCACCCGGTCCTGATGAAGTTCACCCTCAAGATGCTGGCGAACCTCACGGACCCGACGGGCGGGGACGCGATGGACCGGATCATCAACGGCCTGTCGAAGGTCGCGCCGAAGGCCTGACCCCGCCGCACGGCATGACGAAGGGCCGTCGCTCCCCCGAGGAGTGACGGCCCTTTCGTGCGGCTCCGATCGCGGGGATCAGAGGAGGCGGACGGCGCCCGACGGCGGGTCCCAGTCGAGCGAGCGCTCGACGACGCCGGTCGAGGAGTTCTGCGCGCCGACGTACTTGCCGCCGCCGACGTAGATGGCGACGTGGTACGAGCCGCTGCGGCTGCCCCAGTAGAGGACGTCGCCCGGCTGGAGGTTGCTCAGGGAGACCGAGGTGCCCATGCTCGACTGCTGGTACGAGATGCGCGGCAGGTCGATGCCCGCGGCGGCGTAGGCGGCCTGGACGAGGCCGGAGCAGTCCCACGAGTTGGGGCCGGTGCCGCCGGTGACGTACGCGTCGCCGACCTGGGCGCGGGCGAAGGCCACGATGGAGGCGGCGGTGCCGGAGGAGACCTGGGTCGACTCGGAGGAGGAGCCGGCCGAGGAGCCGCTGTCGTTCGACGAACCGGAGCCGGAGCCCGAGTCGGAGGACGCCGACGTGGTGGACAGCTGGGTGCGGGCGCTGTCGCGGGAGGCGCGGGCCTCGGCCTCGGCGCGCTCGCGCTCGGCCTTCGCCTCGGCCTCCTGGCGGGCCTTCTCGGCGCGCTCGGCCTCGGCCTTGCGGTCGGCCTCGGCCTTCGCCTTCTTGGCCTCCTTGGCGGCCGTCTGCAGGGCGGCGGCCTCCTGGGCCTCCAGGCTCTGGTCGAGGGCCTCCTGCTGGGACGCCTCGGCGGAGGCGGCCACGGCGCTGGAGAGGTCAGTGCCGAGCGAGCCCAGCGTGGGCATCTCGATGGTCTCGGTCACCGGCTCGGCGCTCGCCGGGCCGGCGGCACCGGCCACCGCGATGGTGCTGAGGACGCCACCGGCAACTCCGGCGCGGAGCGCGAGCTTGGAGGCGCTGCGGCGGGGTTTCCGGTGGCTGGGTATGTGAGCGGTGTGGGACATGGGTACAACCGCTATCAGGGCTTCACGGTTCCCTTCAAGAAACGTGGGTTGCGCCACAGTTACGACCGGAACCGTCCAATCCGCTTCTCCGCCGCCCTTATTGACGCCGTAACGGGCAAAACGGACTCGACTCATTGCGCCCTTGATCATGGGTTTTCAATGAGATGCCCGAATTGCCCTTCGCTTACCACCTCTTCACACCGATGGCCAAGCCCCGCTCTTTTCGGACTCCGAAGGCGTGACGCAGGTCACACCCCTGTCTCGTGAACGCGTGCACACGGAGTCGGGGCGTCCACTTCCGTCCCGCCGGCCCCTCGGACGGGCGACGGAGATGCCTATATCACCCGGTCGCGTCCACTGCCAATTTGCTTGCATGGGCCATGTCTTGATAGAGCGCCACCCGCTCCGACCAGTGATTTCCGGTCCGAATGTCACACCTGGTGATCACCTGGGCGCTTCACGCGACAAGATCACCGCTCATCCGACTTCATGATCCTTCGTCAGGTGGTGGAGATCACAAATCCGTTGGTGACCCCCGTGTCGCAGATCACAGAGGGGCGGGCTTAAGATACGCGGACGTCAGGCTTGTGAACTGCCTCACATGGGGGCGATCTTCCTGGGCTCGTCCCGGGGTTCCGCGAGCCGGCAGTGCGGTCCAACGGTCAAGGACGACTGGAAGGAGCGAGGAGCGTGAATGCGTACGCGCCCATCCTCGTGCTCGGTGCCCTGGGTGCGGGGTTTGCGATCTTCTCCGTGGTCATGGCCACGCTAATCGGGCCAAAGCGGTACAACAGGGCAAAACTTGAGGCGTACGAGTGCGGCATCGAGCCGACGCCCACTCCCGCCGGTGGCGGCCGCTTCCCCATCAAGTACTACCTGACGGCGATGCTCTTCATCGTCTTCGACATCGAGATCGTCTTCCTCTACCCCTGGGCGGTCACCTTCGACGCCCTGGGGCTTTTCGGGCTCGTGGAGATGCTGCTCTTCGTGCTCACCGTCTTCGTCGCCTACGCGTATGTGTGGCGTCGCGGCGGCCTGGAATGGGACTGAGGGGCTGAGGAGCACCCATGGGACTCGAAGAGAAGCTGCCCAGCGGTTTCCTGCTGACCACCGTCGAGCAGGCCGCGGGCTGGGTCCGGAAGGCATCCGTCTTCCCCGCGACCTTCGGCCTCGCCTGCTGCGCCATCGAGATGATGACGACCGGCGCCGGCCGCTACGACCTCGCCCGCTTCGGCATGGAGGTCTTCCGCGGCTCCCCGCGGCAGGCCGACCTGATGATCGTCGCCGGCCGGGTCAGCCAGAAGATGGCGCCCGTCCTGCGGCAGGTCTACGACCAGATGCCCAACCCCAAGTGGGTCATCTCCATGGGCGTCTGCGCCTCCTCGGGCGGGATGTTCAACAACTACGCGATCGTGCAGGGCGTCGACCACATCGTGCCGGTCGACATCTACCTGCCCGGCTGCCCGCCGCGCCCGGAGATGCTGGTGGACGCGATCCTCAAGCTCCACCAGAAGATCCAGACCTCCAAGCTCGGCGTGAACGCCGAGGAGGCGGCCCGCGAGGCGGAGGAGGCCGCGCTCAAGGCGCTGCCGACCATCGAGATGAAGGGTCTGCTCCGTTGAGCGACGAAACCCCGAACCCCGAGAAGGAGCTGAGCGAGCAGAACCTGCCCGGTCAGCGCGGCGAGCACGGGGAGGAGGTCCGGCTCCAGCGCGGCATGTTCGGCGCGAACAACGGCGGCGACACCTCCGGCTACGGCGGCCTCGTCCGCTCGATCCGCCTCCCCGGCCCCGCCGCCCGCCCCTACGGCGGCTGGTTCGACGAGGTCGCCGACGAGCTCGAAGGCGCCCTGGAGGAGCAGGGGCTCCTCCCCGGCAACGCCATCGAGAAGACGGTCGTCGACCGGGGCGAGCTCACCTTCCACATCGAGCGCGAGCACCTCGTCCGCGTCGCCCGCACCCTGCGCGACGACCCGGCGCTCCGCTTCGAGCTCTGCACCGGCGTCTCCGGCGTCCACTACCCGGGCGACAAGGGCCGCGAGCTGCACGCCGTCTACCACCTGCGCTCGCTCACCCACGGCCGGCTGATCCGCCTGGAGGTCTCGGCCCCCGACCACGACCCGCGGATCCCGTCGCTGACGGACGTCTATCCGACGAACGACTGGCACGAGCGCGAGACCTACGACTTCTTCGGAATCGTCTTCGAAGGCCACCAGGCCCTCACCCGGATCATGATGCCGGACGACTGGCAGGGCCACCCGCAGCGCAAGGACTATCCGCTCGGCGGCATCGCCGTCGAGTACAAGGGCGCCCAGATCCCGGCTCCGGACCAGCGGAGGTCGTACTCGTGAACACCGCATCAAGCCCCCGCGAGACCACCGAGGGGTCCGTCTACACGGTCACCGGCGGCGACTGGGACGAGGTCGTCCAGTCGGCGGCCAAGGCCGACGACGAGCGGATCGTCGTCAACATGGGCCCCCAGCACCCGTCCACCCACGGCGTGCTCCGGCTCATCCTGGAGATCGACGGCGAGACCGTCACCGAGGCCCGCTGCGGCATCGGCTACCTCCACACCGGCATCGAGAAGAACCTCGAGTACCGGACCTGGACGCAGGGCACCACCTTCGTCACGCGCATGGACTACCTCACCTCGTTCTACAACGAGACGGCGTACTGCCTCGGCGTGGAGAAGCTGCTCGGCATCACCGACGACGTCCCCGACCGGGCGAGCGTCATCCGGGTCCTCCTCATGGAGCTCAACCGGCTCTCCTCGCACCTGGTGTGCATCGCCACCGGCGGCATGGAGCTCGGCGCCACCACGATCATGATCTACGGCTTCCGGGACCGCGAGATGATCCTGGACCTGTACGAGCTGATCACCGGCCTGCGCATGAACCACGCCTACATCCGGCCCGGCGGCCTCGCCCAGGACCTCCCGCCCGGCGGCGTCGACGCCGTGCGCGAGTTCGTGAAGACCATGAAGAAGAACCTGCCGGAGTACGACAAGCTCGCCACCGGCAACCCCATCTTCAAGGCCCGCATGCAGGACGTCGGCCACCTCGACCTCACCGGCTGCATGGCCCTCGGCGCCACCGGACCGATCCTCCGGTCGGCGGGCCTCCCGCACGACCTGCGGAAGACCGACCCGTACTGCGGCTACGAGAACTACGACTTCGAGGTCCCCACCGCCGACAGCTGCGACGCCTACGGCCGCTTCCTCATCCGCCTGGAGGAGATGCGCCAGTCGCTGCGGATCGTCGAGCAGTGCCTCGACCGGCTGGAGCCCGGCCCGGTCATGGTCGGCGACAAGAAGATCGCCTGGCCCGCGCAGCTCGCCCTCGGTCCCGACGGCCTCGGCAACTCCCTCGACCACATCAAGAAGATCATGGGCACCTCCATGGAGGCCCTGATCCACCACTTCAAGCTGGTCACCGAGGGCTTCCGGGTCCCGGCCGGCCAGGCGTACGCGGCCGTCGAGTCCCCCAAGGGCGAACTCGGCGTGCACGTGGTCTCCGACGGCGGCACCCGCCCCTTCCGGGTCCACTTCCGCGACCCGTCCTTCACCAACCTCCAGGCCATGGCCGCGATGTGCGAGGGCGGCCAGGTCGCCGACGTCATCGTCGCCGTCGCCTCCATCGACCCCGTGATGGGAGGCGTCGACCGATGACGGAGAACGTCAGCCTCGGGATGCCCCAGCTTCCCGCCCCCGCCTACCCGGACGACGTCCGGGCCCGGTTGGAGGAGGACGCCAGGGCGATCATCGACCGCTACCCCGGCTCCCGCTCCGCGCTCCTGCCGATGCTGCACCTGGTGCAGTCGGAGGAGGGCCACGTGACCCGTACCGGCATGCAGTTCTGCGCCGACCTGCTCGGCCTGACCACCGCCGAGGTCACCGCCGTCGCGACCTTCTACACCATGTACCGCCGGAAGCCCTCGGGCGACTACCAGGTCGGCGTCTGTACGAACACGCTCTGCGCGGTCATGGGCGGCGACGCCATCTTCGAGGAGCTCCAGGAGCACCTCGGCGTCGGCAACAACGGCACCACCGACGACGGCAAGATCACCCTTGAGCACATCGAGTGCAACGCGGCCTGCGACTACGCCCCCGTGGTGATGGTCAACTGGGAGTTCTTCGACAACCAGACCCCCGAGTCGGCCAAGAAGATGGTCGACGACCTCCGCGAGGGCCGCACCGTCGAACCCACCCGCGGCGCCCCCCTCTGCACCTTCAAGGAGACCGCCCGGATCCTCGCCGGCTTCCCCGACGAGCGCCCCGGCGCCGTCGAGGCCACCGGCGGCGCCGGCCCCGCCTCCCTCGTCGGCCTCCGCCTGGCCAAGGGCGAGACCCCGCAGACCCGAATCGTCCACCCGCGCGGCGAGGCAGCCGGTCAGGAGGGAGCGTGATGACGTTGGCGGCCGAGATCAATTCCAGCAGCCCCGAGAAGCTGCTCTCCCCGGTCCTCTCCGCCTTCTGGGACCAGCCCGACTCCTGGACCCTGGAGACGTACGAACGGCACGAGGGCTATCAGGGCCTCAGGCGCGCGCTCGCCATGAGCCCCGACGACCTCATCGCCTACGTGAAGGACTCCGGCCTCCGCGGACGCGGCGGCGCCGGCTTCCCCACCGGCATGAAGTGGCAGTTCATCCCGCAGGGCGACGGCAAGCCGCACTACCTCGTCGTCAACGCCGACGAGTCCGAGCCCGGCACCTGCAAGGACATCCCCCTCCTCTTCGCCAACCCGCACTCCCTCATCGAGGGAATGATCATCGCCTGCTACGCGATCCGCTCCGAGCACGCGTTCATCTACCTGCGCGGCGAGGTCGTGCCCGTCCTGCGCCGCCTGCACGAGGCGGTGCGCGAGGCGTACGCCGCCGGCTACCTCGGCCGGAACATCCTCGGCAGCGGGCTGAACCTCGAACTCACCGTGCACGCCGGCGCCGGCGCGTACATCTGCGGCGAGGAGACCGCCCTCCTCGACTCCCTCGAAGGACGCCGCGGCCAGCCCCGGCTGCGGCCCCCCTTCCCCGCGGTCGCCGGTCTGTACGCCTGCCCCACCGTGGTGAACAACGTCGAGTCCATCGCCTCCGTTCCCGCGATCCTGAACCGCGGCAAGGAATGGTTCACCTCGATGGGCAGCGAGAAGTCCCCGGGCTTCACGCTCTACTCGCTCTCCGGGCACGTCGTCTCGCCCGGCCAGTACGAGGCCCCGCTCGGCATCACCCTGCGCCAGCTCCTCGACATGAGCGGCGGGATGCGGCCCGGGCACCGGCTCAAGTTCTGGACCCCCGGCGGCTCCTCCACCCCGATGTTCACCGACGAGCACCTGGACGTGCCGCTCGACTACGAGGGCGTCGGCGCCGCCGGCTCCATGCTCGGCACCAAGGCCCTCCAGTGCTTCGACGAGACCACCTGCGTGGTCCGCGCCGTCACCCGCTGGACCGAGTTCTACGCCCACGAGTCCTGCGGCAAGTGCACCCCCTGCCGCGAGGGCACCTACTGGCTCGTCCAGCTGCTGCGCGACATCGAGGCGGGCCGGGGCGAGATGGCCGACCTCGACAAGCTCAACGACATCGCCGACAACATCAACGGCAAGTCGTTCTGCGCCCTCGGCGACGGCGCCGCCTCGCCGATCTTCTCCTCGCTGAAGTACTTCCGCGAGGAGTACGAGCAGCACATCACGGGCAAGGGCTGCCCCTTCGACCCGGCCAAGTCGACCGCCTGGGCGGACAACCACAAGGAGGTGACGGCATGACGGTCACCACGGCCGGCCCGTCCGGCGGCGGAAGCCCGGCGGTACCCCCGGAGGACCTGGTCACGCTGACCATCGACGGCGCCGAGATCTCCGTCCCCAAGGGGACCCTGGTCATCCGCGCCGCCGAACAGCTCGGCATCGAGATCCCCCGCTTCTGCGACCACCCCCTCCTCGACCCCGCGGGCGCCTGCCGCCAGTGCATCGTCGAGGTCGAGGGCCAGCGCAAGCCGATGGCCTCCTGCACCATCACCTGCACCGACGGCATGGTCGTCAAGTCGCAGCTGACGTCGCCGGTCGCCGAGAAGGCCCAGCACGGCGTGATGGAGCTGCTGCTCATCAACCACCCGCTGGACTGCCCGGTCTGCGACAAGGGCGGCGAGTGCCCCCTGCAGAACCAGGCCATGTCCCACGGGCAGGCCGACTCCCGCTTCGAGGGCGTCAAGCGGACCTACGAGAAGCCGGTGCCGATCTCCACCCAGGTGCTGCTCGACCGCGAGCGGTGCGTGCTCTGCGCCCGCTGCACCCGCTTCTCCAACCAGGTCGCCGGCGACCCGATGATCGAACTCGTCGAGCGCGGCGCCCTCCAGCAGGTCGGCACCGGCGAGGGCGACCCCTTCGAGTCGTACTTCTCCGGCAACACCATCCAGATCTGCCCGGTCGGCGCCCTCACCTCGGCCGCCTACCGCTTCCGCTCCCGCCCCTTCGACCTCGTGTCGACGCCCTCGGTGTGCGAGCACTGCGCCGGCGGCTGCGCCACCCGCACCGACCACCGGCGCGGCAAGGTCATGCGCCGCCTCGCGCAGAACGACCCCGAGGTCAACGAGGAGTGGATCTGCGACAAGGGCCGGTTCGGCTTCCGGTACGCGCAGCAGCGCGACCGGCTGACGACCCCCCTGGTGCGCAACGCCGACGGCGTCCTCGAACCCGCCTCCTGGCCCGAGGCCCTGGAGGCGGCCGCCCGCGGCCTCGGCCGCGGCCGCGCCGGCGTCCTGGCCGGCGGCCGGCTCACCGTCGAGGACGCCTACGCCTACGCCAAGTTCGCCCGCGTCGCCCTCGACACCAACGACGTCGACTTCCGGGCCCGGGTCCACTCCGGCGAGGAGGCCGACTTCCTCGCCTCCGCCGTCGCCGGACGCGGCCGCGACCTGGACGGCTGCGGGGTCACGTACACGACCCTCGAAGCCGCGCCGACGGTGCTGCTCGTCGGCCTGGAGTCCGAGGAGGAGGCCCCCGGCGTCTTCCTGCGGCTCCGCAAGGCCTGGCGCAAGCACGGGCAGAAGACGTACGCGGTCGCCACCCACGCCACCCGCGGCCTGGAGAAGGCGGGCGGCACCCTGCTGCCCGCCGCCCCCGGCACCGAGACCGAGTGGCTCGACGCCCTCACCTCCCGCGTCGGCCTCGACTCCACCGGCTGGACCGCCTCCGAGGGACTCCGCGAGGAGGGCGCCGTCATCGCCGTCGGCGAGCGGCTCGCCGCCGTGCCCGGCGCGCTCACCGCCGCCCTGCGCGCCTCCGCCGCCACCGGCGCGCGGCTCGTCTGGATCCCCCGCCGGGCCGGTGAGCGCGGCGCGATCGAGGCCGGCGCGCTGCCGAGCCTGCTGCCCGGCGGCCGCCCCGCGACCGACCCCCGGGCGGGCGAGGAGGTCGCCGCCGCCTGGGGCGTCCGCGAGCTCCCGCACGGCTACGGCCGCGACACCGGACAGATCGTCGAGGCCGCCGCCTCCGGCGAACTCGCCGGGCTCCTCGTCGGAGGCGTCGGCGTCGACGACCTCCCGGACCCGGCGCGCGCCCGCGAAGCCCTCGACGCGGCCTTCGTCGTCTCCCTGGAACTGCGCCCCGGCGCGGTCACCGAGCGCGCCGACGTCGTCCTGCCGGTCGCCGCCGTCGCCGAGAAGTCCGGCACCTTCCTCAACTGGGAGGGCCGCGTCCGGATGTTCGAGGCCGCGCTCAAGCCCGAGCAGATGACCCGCCCGCTCGCCCCGACCGACGCGCGCGTGCTCCACATGCTCGCCGACGCCATGGACGCCCACCTCGCCCTGCCCGACCTCAAGGCGGCCCGGCGCGAGCTGGACCGGCTCGGCCGCTGGACCGAGGAGCGGGCCTCCGAGCCCACCGCCCACGCGGTTCCGGCCCCCCGGCCCGGCGAAGGCGAGGCCGTCCTCGCCGGCCACCGGCTGCTGCTCGACCTCGGCCGGCTCCAGGAGGGCGACACCGCCCTGGCCGGCACCCGTCACGCGGCGGTCGCCCGGCTCTCCGCCGGCACCGCCGCCGACACCGGCGTCAAGGACGGCGACCTCGTCGAGGTCACCGGCCCCGCCGGCGCGGTCGCCTTCCCCCTCCAGGTCACCGAGATGCCCGACCGGGTCGTCTGGCTCCCCCTGAACTCGGCCGGCCGCGGCGTCCTCGCCGACACCGGCGCCCGCCCGGGCGACGTCGTCCGGATCGGCCCGGCCACCCCTTCGACGGAGGTGCAGGCGTGAACACCCTCCTCGCCGCCGAGGACCTCTCCATGTTCGGGACGGACCCCTGGTGGCTCGTCGCGATCAAGGCGGTCTTCTGCTTCGCGTTCCTGATGGTCACCGTGCTCTTCTCCATCGTGTGGGAGCGCAAGGTCGTCGCCTGGATGCAGCTGCGCATCGGCCCCAACCGGCACGGCCCCTGGGGCCTCCTCCAGTCCCTCGCGGACGGCATCAAGCTGATGCTCAAGGAGGACGTGATCGTCAAGCGGGCCGACAAGGTCGTCTACGTCCTGGCCCCGATCGTCGCCGCCATCCCCGCCTTCATGGCGATCGCCGTGATCCCCTTCGGGCCGGCCGGCAACGAGGTGTCGATCTTCGGCCAGCGCACCACGATGCAGCTCACCGACCTGCCGATCGCGATGCTCTACATCCTCGCGGTCGCCTCCGTCGGCATCTACGGCATCGTGCTCGCCGGCTGGTCGTCCGGCTCGACGTACCCGCTCCTCGGCGGACTGCGCTCCTGCGCCCAGATGATCTCGTACGAGATCGCCATGGGCGCGGCCTTCGCCTCGGTCTTCCTCTACTCCGGCTCGATGTCGACCTCGGCGATCGTCGAGGCCCAGCAGGACCGCTGGTTCATCGTCCTGCTGCCGGTCTCCTTCCTCATCTACATCATCACGATGGTGGGCGAGACCAACCGCGCCCCCTTCGACATGCCGGAGTCCGAGGGCGACCTCGTCGGCGGCTTCAACACCGAGTACTCCTCCATCAAGTTCGCGATGTTCATGCTCGCCGAGTACGTGAACATGGTGACGGTCTCCGCCGTGTCGGTGACCCTCTTCCTGGGCGGCTGGCGGGCCCCGTACCCGGTCTCCACCTTCTGGGAGGGCGCCAACCACGGCTGGTGGCCGATGCTGTGGTTCGTCCTCAAGGTGCAGCTGCTGCTCTTCTTCTTCATCTGGCTCCGCGGCACCCTGCCCCGGGTCCGCTACGACCAGCTGATGAAGCTCGGCTGGAAGGTGCTCATCCCGGTCTCCGTGGTCTGGCTGATGCTGGTCGCCACCGTCCGGGCGCTGCGCAACGAGAACATCGCCTTCACCAACATCGTGCTGTACGTGGCCGGTGCCGTCCTGGTGGTGCTGCTGCTCTCCTTCCTCGCCGACTTCTACCGCGACCGGAAGAAGGAGGAGCCGGCCGCCGAGGCCGAGCGGGCCTTCGACCCGATGGCCGGCGGCTTCCCCGTACCGCCCAAGCCCGGACAGTCCCTGCCGCCCGTGCCCCGGCGCAGGCCCCGACACCAGCGGGACCTCGTTGTCAGTGGTGGCCCCGATACTGCTACTGAGAGTGATGAGAGGGGGACGGATCGTGTCTGACTTCCAGAATCCGGTGGCCGGCTTCGGCGTGACCTTCAAGGCCATGTTCAAGAAGCGGCTGACCGAGCAGTACCCGGAGCAGAAGAAGACGACGGCACCCCGCTTCCACGGCCGGCACCAGCTCAACCGCCACCCGGACGGCCTGGAGAAGTGCGTCGGCTGCGAGCTGTGCGCCTGGGCCTGTCCCGCCGACGCCATCTACGTGGAGGGCGCGGACAACACCGACGAGGAGCGCTACTCGCCCGGCGAGCGGTACGGCCGCGTCTACCAGATCAACTACGCCCGCTGCATCCTGTGCGGGCTGTGCATCGAGGCGTGCCCCACCCGCGCGCTCACGATGACGAACGAGTTCGAGCTGGCCGACTCCTCCCGCGAGAACCTGATCTACACCAAGGAGCAGCTGCTCGCGGGCCTCGACGACCGCATGGTCGACACCCCGCACGCGATCTTCCCCGGCATGACCGAGCAGGACTACTACCGGGGGCTGGTCACCGAGGTGGCGCCCGGGACCGAGCGCCAGGTCGCCGTCTCCAAGGGCGAGGAGCCGCAGGAGGCCGCCTCGACCTCCGGCGAGAACGAGCCCGCGTCGGGGAAGGTGACCGGCCGATGAGCGCGCTCGCCGCCTACGCCACCTCCACCGGTGAGGCGTTCCAGTTCTGGGTGCTCGGCACCGTCGCCGTCGTCGGCGCGCTGTGCACCATCCTCATGAGGAAGGCCGTGCACAGCGCCCTGTGCCTGGCCGGCACGATGATCGTCCTCGCGGTCTTCTACCTGGCCAACGGCGCGTACTTCCTCGGCATCGTCCAGATCGTCGTCTACACCGGCGCGATCATGATGCTCTTCCTCTTCGTCGTCATGCTGGTCGGCGTCACGGCCGCGGACTCGCTGAAGGAGACCATCAAGGGCCAGCGCTGGTGGGCCGCCGCCTGCGGCCTCGGCTTCGGCGTGCTGCTCTTCGCCGGGATCGGGAACGCGGCGCTGACCGAGTTCGCCGGCCTCGGCGCGGCCAACGCGGCCCACGGGGGGAACGTGGAGGGCCTGGCGGCCCTCATCTTCACCAAGTACGTCTTCGCCTTCGAGATCACCGGCGCCCTGCTGATCACCGCGTCCGTCGGCGCGATGCTCCTCACCCACCGGGAGCGCACCGAGCGGGCCAGGACCCAGCGCGAGCTGGCCGAGCAGCGCGTGCGCGACGGCAAGCACCTGCCGCCGCTGCCCGCCCCCGGCGTCTACGCCCGGCACAACGCCGTGGACGTGCCGGGCCTGCTGCCCGACGGCACCCCGTCCGAGCTCACCGTCATCTCGACCCTGCGCAAGCGGGGCCAGGTGCGGGACGTGTCGGGCGAGGCGCTCGCCGACCTCAAGGCCCTGGAGCAGCGCTCCTCGGAGCGGCTGGGCCGTGACCGGGACGAAGAGGAGGCCAACCGGTGAACCCCGTCAACTACCTGTATCTCGCCGCCCTGTTGTTCACCATCGGAGCGGTCGGGGTGCTGATCCGGCGGAACGCGATCGTGGTCTTCATGTGCGTGGAGCTGATGCTGAACGCCTGCAACCTCGCGTTCGTCACCTTCTCCCGTATGCACGGCAACCTCGACGGCCAGATCATCGCCTTCTTCACGATGGTCGTGGCCGCCGCGGAGGTCGTCGTCGGGCTCGCGATCATCGTGTCCGTCTTCCGATCCCGCCACTCGGCCTCGGTCGACGACGCCAGCCTGATGAAGCTGTGAGGGGCTGAACCGTGGACAACCTGATTGCGCTGCTCATCGCGGCGCCCCTGCTCGGAGCGGCCGTCCTGCTGTGCGGCGGCCGCCGGCTCGACAAGACCGGGCACTGGCTCGGCACGCTCCTCGCGGCCGTCTCCTTCGTCATCGGTCTCGCCCTCTTCGCCGACATGCTGGGCAGGAGCGCCGACGACCGGGCGATGCACCAGCACCTGTTCACCTGGATCCCCGTCGAGGGCTTCCAGGCGGACGTCGCCTTCCAGCTCGACCAGCTGTCGATGACCTTCGTGCTGCTGATCAGCGGGGTGGGCACGCTCATCCACGTGTACTCGATCGGGTACATGGAGCACGACGAGCGGCGCCGCCGCTTCTTCGGCTACCTGAACCTGTTCGTCGCGGCGATGCTGCTGCTCGTCCTGGCGGACAACTACCTGCTGCTGTACTTCGGCTGGGAGGGCGTCGGCCTCGCCTCGTACCTCCTGATCGGCTTCTGGCAGCACAAGCCCAGCGCGGCCACCGCCGCGAAGAAGGCGTTCCTGGTCAACCGGGTCGGCGACATCGGCCTGTCGATCGCGATCATGCTGATGTTCACCACCTTCGGCACCTTCGCCTTCGGGCCGGTCCTCGCCTCGGCGGGGGAGACCTCGGAGGGCAAGCTGACGGCGATCGGCCTGATGCTGCTCCTCGCGGCCTGCGGCAAGTCGGCCCAGGTGCCGCTGCAGTCCTGGCTCGGTGACGCGATGGAGGGCCCGACCCCGGTCTCGGCCCTCATCCACGCCGCCACCATGGTCACCGCCGGTGTGTACCTGATCGTCCGCTCGGCCGACATCTTCAACGCGGCGCCGGACGCGCAGCTCGTCGTCACCATCGTCGGCGCGGTCACGCTGCTCTTCGGTGCGATCGTCGGTTGCGCGAAGGACGACATCAAGAAGGCCCTCGCCGGGTCGACGATGTCGCAGATCGGCTACATGATCCTGGCGGCCGGCCTCGGCCCGATCGGCTACGTCTTCGCGATCATGCACCTGGTGACGCACGGCTTCTTCAAGGCCGGGCTGTTCCTCGGCGCCGGTTCGGTCATGCACGGCATGAACGACGAGGTCGACATGCGGAAGTACGGCGGCCTGCGGAAGTACATGCCGGTCACCTTCGTCACCTTCGGCCTCGGCTACCTCGCGATCATCGGCTTCCCGGGCCTGTCCGGCTTCTTCTCCAAGGACAAGATCATCGAGGCGGCCTTCGCCAAGGGCGGCACCGAGGGCTGGATCCTCGGCGCGGTCACCCTGCTGGGCGCCGCCATCACCGCGTACTACATGACGCGCGTGATGCTGATGACCTTCTTCGGCGAGAAGCGCTGGCAGGACGACGCCGACGGCAACCCGCCGCACCCGCACGAGTCCCCGAAGTCCATGGTGATCCCGATGGTGCTGCTCGCCGTCGGCTCGGTCGCCGGAGGCGCCGTCTTCGAGCTCAGCGGCTTCGTCGAGTGGCTGGAGCCGGTCACCGGCTACGCCCACGGCCACCCGCCGATCAGCGCCGCCGCCGTCACCGCCGCCACCGTCGCCGTCATGGTGATCGGCGTCGGGCTCGCGTACCTCCAGTACGGGCGCCGCCCGGTGCCGGTGGTCGCCCCGCGCGGCTCGCTGCTCACCCGGGCCGCCCGCCGCGACCTGCTCCAGGACGACTTCAACCACGCCGTCTTCGTCACCGGCGGCACCCACCTGACCCGCTCGCTGGTCTACGTCGACCACTCCCTGGTGGACGGCGTGGTCAACGGCACCGCGGCCGGCGTCGGCGGGCTCTCCGGCCGGCTGCGCAAGCTGCAGAACGGCTACGTCCGCTCGTACGCGGTCTCCATGTTCGGCGGTACGGCGGTCCTCATCGCCGCGACCCTGCTGATGAGGGCGGTGTAACCCGATGTCCTTCCCGCTCCTTACGGCGACGGCAGCGGTGCCGGCGGTCGGTGCGATCCTCACCGCCGCCGTGCCCGCGGCCCGCCGCACCACCGCCAAGTGGCTGGCGCTGGTCGTCTCCCTGGCCACCCTGGTGCTCGCCGGGGTCGTCTTCGCCCGCTTCGAGCCGGGCGGCGACCGCTACCAGCTGGTCGAGTCCCACTCCTGGATCCGGGACTTCGGCGTCCGGTACGAGCTCGGCGTCGACGGCATCGGGGTGGCGCTGATCGCGCTGACCGCGCTGCTGATCCCGTTCATCGTGCTGGCCGGCTGGCACGACGCCGACCCCCTGGAGACGCAGTCGAAGCGCTGGCGTCCGACCCAGGGCTTCTTCGCCCTGATCCTCATGGTCGAGGCGATGGTGATCCTCTCCTTCGAGGCCACCGACGTCTTCCTCTTCTACATCCTCTTCGAAGCCATGCTCATCCCGATGTACTTCCTCATCGGCGGCTTCGGCGACCGCGCGCACAGCGGCTCCGACGAGAACGCGGCGGCCCAGCGGTCGTACGCGGCGGTCAAGTTCCTGCTCTACAACCTGGTCGGCGGCCTCATCATGCTGGCTGCCGTCATCGGGCTCTACACGGTCGCGGGGAACTTCTCGCTCACCGAGATCGCCGAGGCCCGGGCCAACGGCTCGCTGGAGATGGCGGCCTCCACCGAGAAGTGGCTGTTCCTCGGCTTCTTCTTCGCCTTCGCGGTGAAGGCGCCGCTGTGGCCGCTGCACACCTGGCTGCCGAACGCGATGGGGGAGGCGACCGCCCCGGTCGCCGTCCTCATCACCGCGGTGGTCGACAAGGTCGGCACCTTCGCGATGCTCCGCTACTGCCTCGGGCTCTTCCCGGAGGCGTCGAAGTGGGCCACCCCGGCGATCGTCGTCCTCGCGCTCGTCAGCATCGTGTACGGCGCGCTGGTCGCCGTCGGCCAGCGGGACATGAAGCGGCTGGTCGCCTACGCGTCGATCTCCCACTTCGGCTTCATCATCCTGGGCATCTTCGCGATGACCAGCCAGGGCCAGTCGGGCGCCACGCTCTACATGGTCAACCACGGCATCTCCACCGCCGCCCTGATGCTGGTCGCCGGCTTCCTGATCTCCCGGCGCGGCTCGCGGCTCATGGGCGACTACGGCGGCGTGCAGAAGGTCGCGCCGGTCCTCGCCGGCACCTTCCTCGTCGGTGGTCTGGCGACGCTGTCGCTGCCCGGACTCGCGCCGTTCGTCAGCGAGTTCCTGGTCCTGGTCGGCACCTTCGCCCGCTATCCGGTGGCCGGGATCGTCGCCACCACCGGCATCGTCCTCGCCGCGCTGTACGTCCTCGTCCTCTACCAGCGGACGATGACGGGCCCGGTGAAGGAGGAGGTGCGGTCGATGCCCGACCTGCGACCGCGCGAGCTGGCCGTGGTCGCCCCGCTCATCGCCGTCCTGCTCTTCCTCGGCGTCTTCCCGAAGCCGCTGACCGACGTGGTCAACCCGGCCGTCCAGCACACGATGTCGGACGTCCAGCGGACCGACCCCCAGCCCGAAGTTCCCGTCCAGAACGTGGAGGCGGCCAAGTGAACGCCCTCGCTGTCCACAGCCTGTGGACGACGGCCGCCGAGCCGCTGAACAAGATCCCGGCACCCAAGATCGAGTACACCCAGCTCGCACCGGTGCTCATCGTGCTCGGCGCGGCGGTGGTCGGCGTCCTCGTCGAGGCCTTCGTGCCCCGCAGGGGCCGCTACCTCAGCCAGGTCTTCCTGTCGGTCCTGGCCCTCGCCGCCGCGTTCGCCGCCGTCGTCGGCCTCGCGGCCGGCGGCTACGGCACCACCAAGGCCGGCATCGCGGCCATGGGCGCCATCGCCGTCGACGGCCCCGCGCTGTTCCTCCAGGGCACGATCCTGCTCGCCTCGATCGTCGCCGTCTTCACCTTCGCCGAGCGCAGGCTCGACCCGGCCGACCACGGCCACAAGGTCGACTCCTTCGCCGCCGAGGCGGCCGCCGTCCCCGGCGGCGACCACGAGAAGGCCGCCGTCAAGGCGGGCTTCACCACCACCGAGGTCTTCCCGCTCGCGCTCTTCGCGATCGCCGGCATGCTGGTCTTCCCGGCCGCCAACGACCTCCTGACCCTGTTCATCGCCCTGGAGGTCTTCTCCCTCCCGCTGTACCTGCTCTGCGCCCTCGCCCGCCGCAAGCGGCTGATGTCGCAGGAGGCGGCCGTCAAGTACTTCCTGCTCGGCGCCTTCTCCTCGGCCTTCCTGCTCTTCGGGATCGCCCTGCTCTACGGCTACGCGGGCTCCGTCTCGTACGCCACGATCGCGGGCGTGGTCGACGGCTCGGTCGGCACGGTCAACCCGGCGCTCGCCGACACGATGGGCAACGACGTCCTCCTCCTGATCGGCTTCGCCCTCCTGCTGATGGGCCTGCTCTTCAAGGTCGGCGCCGTCCCGTTCCACATGTGGACCCCGGACGTCTACCAGGGCGCCCCGACCCCGGTGACCGGCTTCATGGCCGCCGCCACCAAGGTCGCCGCCTTCGGCGCGCTGCTCCGCCTGCTGTACGTGGTGCTGCCCGGCCTCACGTGGGACTGGCGCCCGGTCATGTGGGGCGTCGCGATCGTCACGATGCTGGGCGGCGCGGTCGTCGCGATCACCCAGACGGACATCAAGCGGCTGCTGGCGTACTCGTCGATCGCGCACGCGGGCTTCCTGCTCGCGGGCGTCATCGCCGCGACGCCCAGCGGCATCTCGTCCGTCCTCTTCTACCTGGGCGCCTACTCCTTCGTGACGATCGGTGCCTTCGCGGTCGTCACCCTGGTGCGGGACGCGGGCGGAGAGGCCACCCACCTCTCCAAGTGGGCCGGACTCGGCCGCCGTTCGCCGCTGGTCGCGGCGGTCTTCGCGGTCTTCCTCCTCGCCTTCGCCGGCATCCCGCTGACCTCCGGCTTCTCCGGGAAGTTCGCGGTCTTCAAGGCGGCGGCGGAGGGCGGCGCGGGCGCGCTGGTCGTGGTCGGCGTCCTCGCCTCCGCGGTGGCGGCCTTCTTCTACATCCGGGTGATTGTGCTGATGTTCTTCAGCGAGCCGAAGGCGGACGGCCCCACGGTCGCCGTGCCGTCGGTGCTGACCACCCTCACCATCACGGCGGGCGTGGTCGTCACCCTGGTCCTCGGCCTCGCGCCGCAGTACTTCCTGGACCTGGCGAGCCAGGCGAGCGTCTTCGTCCGCTGACCCGTCGAGGAGTGGGGCCCGGCTCGGGGGCGAGCCGGGCCCTTCCGCGTGCCGGGCGCCCTGCTCCGGGCAGGGCCCGCAGCGCACCCGCGGGTCGTACGGGGCGAAGACCCCGGACGGGTTCTCCTCGTAGATCCAGGCGTGCGGCGAGTAGACCTCCCCGAGGCCCGGGACCGGCTCCGGCCCGTCGAAGTCCCGCTCGAACCCGTCGGCGATCGCCTTCTCCTCGGAGCGGTACTTCTTCGTCGCCTCGTACGTCCGGTACAGGTCCGGACGCGGGAACCCGTGGTCCCCGCCGGCGACCGGGGCGACCGGCCCCGCGGAGGCGGCCGGCGCGGCGGCCCTCAGGGCCGGCGCGACGGAGGCGACGAGAGCGAACGAGTCCCTGAGGGCGCGGGGACGTGCGGACGTCACGGAGGTGCTCCTCCGGCAGGGGAAGGCACCGCACCTGCACCTGTGACGACGGCGGCCTCTCCCCGGGCCCACCGTGAGGAGCGTCGAACGCCCGCGTCCTCGGCGCACCCGGAACTGGACCGGGGGAGTGGACACGGGCGGTGAGCGGCCCCCTGACAGGCCCCGGTCCGCGTGGGATCGTGGACGGGCGAATGGTCTGTACCTGTTGGGGAGGGGATGCTCGTGCGCGGGACCACCGTCTTACCCGGGGTGCCTTGTGGCGAGGCTCGGGAGGGGGAGCCGCCGGTGCATCGGCTGGAGTTGCGGTTGCCGGACCAAGTGCCCTTCGCCGCCGGGGGGTTCGACGCCATGGGGCCCATGTCGCGGGCCGACTATCCGCACCGGCACACCTTCTACGAGATCGTGCACGTCGTGGAGGGGAGCGGGGTGCACGTGATCGACGCCGAGCGGTACGACGTGCGGCCGCCCCAGCTGGGGGTGATCCTGCCGGGGCAGGTGCACCGGTGGGAGGGGGTGCGGGGCCTTGAGGGGTCGCTCGTGCTGTTCACCCCCGAGTTCCTGGTGGGAGGGGTGGGCGACGAGGACCTGCTGCGGCGGCTCGGGGAGCGGCCCTGGGTGGATCTCGACGGGGCCGCGCACGAGCGGACCTCCTCGCTGATGGAGGAGCTCGCCGAGGAGTACCGGGGCGGCGACGACGGCTTCGCGGGGGTGCTGCGGTCGCTGCTGCACGTGCTGCTCGTGCGGGCCGCCCGGGTGCCGGGCGGGCGGCCCGTGGCCCCGCCGCAGGGGGTCGCCGGGGAGTTCCTGCGGATCGTGGCCGAGGTCGGGAGCGGCGGGGTGTCCGTGCGGGAGTGCGCCGGGCGGCTCGGAGTCAGCCCGGGGCACCTGAACGAGGTGGTGCGCGGCGGCACCGGGCGGACGCCCGCCGCGCTGCTGCGGGAGGCGCGGGTGCGGGAGGCGCAGCGGCTGCTGATCGCCACGTCGCTGTCCGTGCGGCAGGTCGCGGCGCGGGTGGGGTTCGAGGATCCGGCGTATTTCTGCCGGTTCTTCCGGCGGGAGGTCGGGACCAGTCCGGGGGGCTTTCGAAAACACCACGACCGCCCCGTTCCGTCCATCGAAGCGGACGCCGGGGGAACCTAGGTTCGTGCCGATCCCAGACCCCACCTGAGGAGCCAGGCACATGGACAGCGAGAGCAACACCGGTACCGGGCACGTCTCACGGAAGGCCGTGCTGCGCGCCGCGCTCGCGGCCGGCATGGCCGCGCCCGCGGTTCTCATGGGCGTCCCCGCGCTCGCCCGCACCCTCACCGACGGCGGCACGCCGCTCGACCTCACGCCGGAGTGCGACGACGGCGACGACCTGACCCTGCCGCAGATGGAGGGCCCCTACTTCAAGCCCAACTCGCCGCTGCGCAGCAGCCTCCCGGACGGCGCGGGAACCCGGCTGACCGTCAGCGGCTACGTGTTCGGGCGCGCCTGCCGGCCCGTGTCCGGGGTGCTGCTCGACTTCTGGCAGGCCGACAACAACGGGGCCTACGACAACACCGGCTTCAAGTTCCGCGGCCACCAGTTCACCGGCGCGGACGGGTCGTTCAAGCTCACCACCATCGTCCCCGGGCTCTACCCGGGCCGGACCCGCCACCTCCACGTGAAGGTGCAGGCGCCGGGGCGGCCGATCCTCACGACCCAGCTGTACTTCCCGAACGAGCCCCGGAACAACACCGACACGATCTTCGACCCGCGGCTCCTGATGACCGTGCGGGACGCGGGCGGGGGCCGCGAGGCCGCCTTCGACTTCGTCATCGACGTGCCGCAGAACCCGGGGCCGACGCCCACCGCCACGTCCACCACGACCCCGCCCGGCGGCACCTGGGCCGCCGGACGGGCGTACGCGGCGGGCGACCGGGTCACGTACGGCGGCGTGGGCTACGTCTGTCTCCAGGCCCACACCGCCATCACGGGCTGGGAGCCGCCGAACGTCCCCGCGCTCTGGCGGGTGGGCTAGGGCCTGTCCGACCCTTCCCGTCGGGTCCGGCCCTAGACCGCGGGGGCGATCCGGCCCCGGACCTCGCCCAGGCCGACCCGGGTGCCGTCCGGGCCGGGTGCCCACGCGGTGAGGACGACCTCGTCGCCGTCCTCCAGGAACGTCCGCTTGCCGCCGGCCAGGTCGATGGCGTCGCGGCCGTTCCAGGTCAGCTCCAGGAGCGAGCCGCGCTGGTTCACCTCGGGGCCGGAGACCGTGCCGGAGCCGTACAGGTCGCCGGTCCGCAGGGAGGCGCCGTTCACCGTCATGTGCGCGAGCTGCTGCGCGGCCGTCCAGTACATGGTGGAGAACGGCGGCTCGGCCACCGTCTCGCCGTTGATCTCGACCGTGATCCGCACGTCGAAGCCGCCGGGCTCCTCCTCCGCCGCGTCGTCCAGGTACGGCAGGAGGGGGAAGTCCCGGGCCGGCGGCGCGGTCCGGGCCGCGTCCAGGGCCTCCAGGGGCGTCACCCACGCGGAGACCGAGGTCTGGAAGGACTTGCCGAGGAACGGGCCCAGCGGCACGTACTCCCACGCCTGGACGTCCCGCGCCGACCAGTCGTTCAGCAGCGTCAGGCCGAAGACGTGGTCGCGGAAGGAGCCGAGCGGCACCGGGGTGCCCAGCTCCGAGGGGGTGCCGACGAGGAAGCCGACCTCCGCCTCGATGTCCAGCTTCACCGACGGGCCGAAGACCGGCGCCGCGTCGGAGGGGGCCTTCCGCTGGCCCGAGGGGCGCACCACGTCCGTCCCGGAGACGACGACCGTGCCCGCGCGCCCGTGGTAACCGATCGGCAGGTGCTTCCAGTTGGGCGTGAGCGGCTCGCCGTCGGGGCGGAAGATGTGGCCCACGTTGGTGGCGTGGTGCTCGCTGGCGTAGAAGTCGACGTAGTCCGCGACCTCGTACGGCAGGTGCAGCGTCACCGCGTCCAGCGGGTGCAGCAGCGGCTCGACGTCGGCGCGGTGGGCCGGGACCGTCAGCCAGGCCGTCAGCGCGCGCCGGACGTCCCGCCAGGCGGTCCGCCCGGCGGCGAGCAGCGGGTTCAGGCTCGGCTGCGCGAGCAGGGAGGCGTACGGGGAGCCCAGCGCGTGCGCCGCGGCCCCCGCGTCCAGTACGTACCCGCCGATGCGGACGCCGAGCCGACGGCGGCCGGGCTCGTCGCTCGTGGAGAAGACGCCGTACGGGAGGTTGTGCGGGCCGAAGGGGTCGCCCTCGGCCAGGTCGAGCGGGCTGTGCTCGGACATCGGTACGTGCCTCGCTTTCGCAGGATCGGTGAGGGACACGTTACGGGGCGGGCCGTCGGGCACGGATGACATGGATCACAGAGAAACCCGCCGGGAAGAGAGCAACTGTCCGGGTGCGGACGGTTTGTGCCGCCGGGCCTGCCCGTACCGCCTCCGAGCTGCGGAAACGGGCCCTGCCCCAGGGCCCCTGCGGGACCTACGATCACGGTGGTGTCGCCCCCGCGTGAGTACTCCGCGGGCGCGCGCCCCTTTCTCTCTTCCCTTCCCTGACCAGGAAAAGGCCCGCACGTGAAGATCCGCCGCATCCTGGCGACCGCCGTCGCCGCCGCCGTCACCACGCCCGTCGTGCTCCTCTCCGCCGGGCCCGCCTTCGCGGACACCCCGAAGCCGGCCACGTCGAAGGGCGCCGCCGCCCAGCAGGACGACCTGGACGGCCCCGACTTCGAGGAGCTGGAGAGGCTGGAGGCCGCCTACGCGGCCGCCGAGCAGAAGGTCGAGGACCTGAAGGCAGAGCGGGAGCAGGTGAAGAACGACCTCCTTGCCGGCAACCTCGGCAAGGAGGTGGTGGAGGAACTGGCCGCCGCCGAGAAGGCCGTCGCCGACGCCAAGACGGCCAGGACCGCTGCCGAGGCCGTGCTCACCGCCGCCAAGGAAGCCCTGACGGCGATCGAGGCCGACGCCGCCGCCACGCCGGAGCAGAAGACCGCCGCCGCGGAAGCCGTCACCACCGCGGAGGCGGAGGTCGCGGAGGCCGTCACCGCCGCCACCGCCGCCGATGAGCGCCTGGCCCGGGCGACCACGGCGTGGAACAACGCCCGGGTCGCGCTCGCCCAGAAGGGCAGCCTGCTCGCCGAGGACATCAAGGCCGCCGAGCAGGAGCTCGCCGCCGCCGAGGCCGCGGTGGACGCGTTCTGGGAGGACAAGGGCGATTTCGAGGAGTGCGTCGAGGACGGCGCCGTCCGTTCCACGCTCACCGGGCCCAAGACCATCACCATCGGTTCCAGCGCGAACTTCTCGCTCACGGTGAAGAACACCTCGGACCGGGACCTCGACTCGGTCCGCTCCTACCTCTTCGCCGCGCAGCTGCCCGAGTCCTGGGAGGACATCGACGAGGAGCACCCGGACCTCGACCGGTACTTCGACATCGAATGGAAGACCGCGGCCAACCCGAAGTGGACCGAGCTGGACTTCCAGGACGACGCCATCGAGCTGGGCGCCATCGGCAAGGGCGGCAAGGTCGACGTCACCCTGCGCCTGACGGTGGACGAGGACGCGCCGGCGGGCGAGGGCATCGCCTTCACCACCGGTGAGTACGAGAACGAGGACGGCTCCTGCGGCATCAGCGAGCAGTACGCGGAGGTCGAGTTCGACATCGTCGAGCCGGGCGCGGAGCCGGAGCCGGAGCCGGAGGAGACCGCGTCGCCGTCCCCGTCCCCGTCGACCTCCGCGCCGGCCCCCGCCGCGACCTCGGGCCACACCCCGCAGGGCGGTTCCTCGCACATCCCGGTGGCCACCGGCGGTGAGCTGGCCGCGACCGGTTCCTCCGACGTCCTGCCGCAGGTGGCGGCCGCCGCCGGTGCCGCCCTCGTGCTCGGCGCGGGCGCGGTGTTCGTCGCCCGTCGCCGCAAGGTGAACGCCTGACCGTCACCGTGATCCCCCGTACGGCCCGGGTTCAGCCCGCCGTGCGGGGGATCCGCTTTTCCCAGGTGCGGTGGAAGACGACCTCGCCGTCCTCCCGGCAGACGACCTCGTCGGAGGTGTGGAAGGCGTCCGCGTCGCAGGTGATCTCGGAGCGGGTCTCGACGCGGACGTCCCAGGCGATTGCCGGGCGGTGGAGGCGGATGGTCCACTCGGAGCGGGTGCGGGCGGAGAGCGGGTCGTCCTCGGCGATCGTGTAGGTCTCGACGGCGTCCTCGGTGAACTCCAGGCCGTCCGGGTACACGCGGGTGCCGCCGTACTTCGGGTCGACCTGGAGGGTCCACTCGCCCTTGGCGACGTCGCGCAGGACGAGGCGTTCGGGGCGGGTCCCCTCCAGGGTGTCGGGGGACGACACGCCGAGCGGCGGGGACTGTTCGGGTGCTTCGAAGGTCACGGAGTCGTCCGTGTGGGCGCGGACCGGAAGGGTGAGGGAGGAGCCGGCCGGGTCGAGGGTGAAGCCGGCCGCGTCGGGCTGCGGCCAGATCCACGGCCAGTAGGCGGAGGAGACGGCGAGCCGGACGCGGTGGCCGGGCGGGAAGGTGTGCCCGATGCCGTTCAGGTCGAGGTCGTACGTCTCCCACTCGCCGGTCTGCGCGTCGACGGCCCGGTCGCGGCCGTAGCGGGCGGAGAGGTTGAGCGCGCCGCGGGTGACCAGGGTGGAGGAGCCGTCGGGGGCGATGTCGCAGAGCCGGGCGACGATCTGGCCGGTGGGCGCGGGCGTCATCAGGTGGAGGCGGATGCCGGGGCGGCCCAGGATCTCGATCGGGGCGCCGTCCGGGGGGACGGCGAAGTCGAAGCAGGCCGAGTGGGCGTCCTCGTCGCGCTGGTCGGGGGGCAGGTCGGCGTCGTTGCCGAAGGGGAAGAAGCGGCCCGCGTCGATGCCGGTCTGCTGCGGTGAGTCGACGACGACGTGCTCGCCCTGGAAGGCGTACCGGACGGGGGTGACGTGCGGGGACGGCCAGGACGGGTCGGCGACCCAGCGGCCGGGCAGCTCCTCGTAGACGGTGGCCGGCGGGTGCGACTCGCTGATCCAGGTGCGGAGCAGCGGCTCGCCCATGACGTCGTCGGCGGTGCCCTTGAGGTGGTGGTCCCACCAGCGGAGGGTCTCCTGGAGGAAGCCGATGGCGGGGCCGGGCGGCAGGCCGCGGTCGGGGTACTGGTGGGACCAGGGGCCGATGATGCCGCGGAAGCGGTCCTGGGGGAGGTGTTCGGCGAGGCGCAGGACGGTGTCGCGGTAGGGGTCGTGCCAGCCGCCGACGGCGAGGACGGCGCACCGGATGGCCGCGTAGTCCTCGCAGACGCTGCCGTGCTTCCAGTAGTCGTCCCGGGTCTGGTGGGAGAGCCAGGTGTGGATGAAGGGTTCGACGGACTCCAGGCGGCTCAGCCACCGCTCGCGCCATTCCTCGCCCGCGTACCGGGGGTCGGGCGGGCGGCAGACGAAGGCGAGCATGGTGGCGGCCCAGGCGTGCATGTCGACGCCGAGGACGGAGCCGCCCATGTAGTGGACGTCGTTGTCGTAGCGGTCGTCGGTGGAGCAGACGGTGACGATCGCCTTGAGGGGTTCGGGGGCGAGGGCGGCGATCTGGAGGCTGTTGAAGCCGCCCCAGGAGATGCCGAACATGCCGACCTTGCCGGTGCACCAGGGCTGCTCGGCGAGCCAGTGGACGACGGCGACGCCGTCGGCGAGCTCGGTGGCGTCGTACTCGTCGCCGGGCAGGCCCTCGCTGTTGCCGTGGCCGCGGACGTCGACCCGTACGGAGGCGTAGCCGTGGCCCGCGTACCAGGGGTGGCGCTGCCAGTCGCGGGGCGCCGTCCAGTCGGTGAGCCGGTAGGGGAGGTACTCCAGGAGGGCGGGGACGGGCTCCTCGGTGAGGGGCCGCCACACGCGCGCGTACAGGAGGGTGCCGTCCGGCATCGGGATGCGGACGTCCTCGTGCCGGGTCTCGTACGGGAACTCGGTACGGATCTTCGTCATCGGGTCACCTCAGTGGACGGGGTGCATCGTGCGGCGCAGCCAGGGGGCCAGGGCCATCACGCCGAGGCCGGCGGCGACGGCGATGGCGCCGTTGACGCCGAAGTAGGCGGGCTTGGAGACGTCGTCGTAGAGCTTCACGGTCTGTGCCTGGATGCCGTTGGCGAGGGCGAGGGAGAGGAACCAGAGCGACATGGTCTGGCTGGAGAACGCCTTGGGGGCGAGCTTGCTGGTGGCGGACATGCCGGAGGTCTCCAGGAGCACGTCGCCGAGGCCGAGCAGCAGGTAGGAGCCGACGATCCACCAGGCGGCCATCTGGTAGGTGTCGTCGGCGTGGCCCGAGGTCGGCAGGACCATGAGGAGGAAGGAGAGGCCGCCGAGGATCACGCCGAGGGCGATCTTGTTGGAGGCGTGCGGCTGCCGGTGGCCCATCCGGGCCCAGACGGCGGCCACCACGGGGGCCAGGGCGACCTCGAAGGCGCCGAGGGCGGAGGCGTACCAGCTGGCCGGGAAGTCGAATCCGAGGATGGTCGTGCGGGCGTTGGTGGAGGCCAGCAGGATCATCGTCGAGTACGCCTGGAAGAGGATGAAGTTGAACACGACCGAGGCCAGGAACAGCACGACGTATGGCTTGAGGCGGCCGCGCTCCTCCGGGGTGACCCGGGGGCTGGTGAACATCACCCAGAAGTAGACGACCGGGGCGATCACCGAGATCACGGTCAGCACGTCCACGAAGCGGTCCATGGTGAGCCAGCCGGCGAGCGCGAGGGCGGTGGCGGCGGCCGCCACGACGACCACGCCGAGGACCATCAGCCGGACGGCCCGCCGCATCGCGTCGGGGGCCAGCGCGAACTCGGCGGAGTGCCTGCGCCCGGCCAGGTGACGGCGTCCCGCGACGTACTGGATCAGGCCGAAGGTCATGCCGATGGCGGCGGCGGAGAAGCCCCAGTGGTAGCCCTGGTGGTCGGCGAGCCAGCCGGTGACGAGCGGTCCGGCGAAGGCGCCGATGTTGATCGCCATGTAGTAGAGGGCGAAGCCGGCGTCGCGGCGGTCGTCGTCGGTCCGGTAGAGCTTGCCGACCATGGTGGCGACGTTCGGCTTGAGCAGGCCGGTGCCGGCGCTGATCAGGCCGAGGCCGACCCAGGTCATGGCGGCGGTGGGGACCGCCATGGCGTAGTGGCCGCAGGCGATGAGGATGCCGCCCCACAGGACCGCCCGGTAGGAGCCGAGGATGCGGTCGGCGAGCCAGCCGCCGGCCACCGACACCAGGTAGACGAGGGTGCCGTAGGCGGCGGAGACGGACGCGGCGGTGCCGGAGGCCATGCCGAGCCCGCCGTCCGACACGCTCGCGGCGAAGTACAGGACGAGGATGGCCTGCATGCCGAGGAACGAGAACCGCTCCCAGACCTCCAGGCCGGAGAGCGCGAGCAGGCCGCGCGGGTGGCCCAGGAAGGCGCGGTCGTCCTCGGGGGGCGGCTGCTCCCCCTCCGGGTCCGTGTCGATCGCTGTTCGGGACAATTGACGCACTCCATGTCGTATCAGCTGATCACGAACATACCGGGGGTGACGGGAAGGCGCCCACGGTGATCGAAACGTGACCGGATACGCTGGCTTGAGTGAATCCGGGCAACACATCGACCATCCGTGTGACCACGAACACCGTGTGATCACCGCCCCTACCGTGTGATCGTCACCATGTGATCGTCAGCAGGCGTCAGCAGACAGGAGACCCCCTCGTGACCGTCGTCGGGCCGTTCGGTCTTAGCGTGCGGGACCAGGCTCTTGAGGCCGATGTCCAGACCGGGTTGGCGGCCGTCGAGGCCGGCCTCCTCGACGCCACCAAGAGCGATGTCCCCTTCATCACCGAGGCCGCGCAGCACCTGGTGCTCGCCGGCGGCAAGCGGTTCCGGCCGCTGCTCGTGATGCTCGCCGCCCAGTTCGGCGACCCCTACGCGCCGGGCGTGGTGCCCGCCGCCGTCGTGGTCGAGCTCACCCATCTGGCCACGCTCTACCACGACGACGTCATGGACGAGGCGGCCGTGCGCCGGGGCGTGCCCAGCGCCAACAGCCGCTGGGGCAACTCGCTCGCCGTCCTCACGGGTGACTTCCTCTTCGCCCGCGCCTCGCACACCCTTGCGGACCTCGGCCCCGAGGCCGTTCGGATCCAGGCCGAGGCGTTCGAGCGGCTCGTCACCGGCCAGATCCTGGAGACCGCCGGTCCCGTGGACGGCCGCGACCCCGTCGACCACTACCTCGACGTGCTCGGCGGCAAGACGGGCTCCCTGGTCGCCGTCTCCTGCCGTTTCGGCGCGATGATGTCCGGCGCCGACGAGTCCGTCGTCGACATCCTCACCCAGTACGGCGAGCGGCTCGGCGTCGCCTTCCAGCTGGCCGACGACGTCCTCGACATCGCCTCCGAGGGCCACGAGTCCGGCAAGACCCCCGGCACCGACCTCCGCGAGGGCGTCCCCACCCTCCCGGTCCTGCGCCTGCGGGCCGCCGCGGCCGCCCACGGCCGCGCCGAGGACCTGGAGCTGGTCGCCCTGGTCGACGGCGACCTCACCGACGACGCCCGGCACGCCGAGGTGCTCCGCCGGCTGCGCGTCCACCCCGCCCTGGAACAGGCCCGCCGCGACACCGTGCGGTACGCGGAGGAGGCCAGGGCCATGCTGGCGCCGCTGCCCGAGGGCTACGCGAAGTCGGCCCTCCAGGAGCTGTGCGACGCGGTCGTGCACCGCGCGGGCTGACCGCGACGGGGCCGCCCGGCCGACCCCTCCGGGGCACGGCCCTAGGGGTGGGTCATCCCGGAGTTGTACGCGAGGTTGAGCCCGGGGGCTGACGATTCCGGGTCGGCGCCCTGGTGTGATGGGTACATCGACCAGGGGCCCACACGGCCCGCGGAGGGCACGGAGGGATCGCAGATCATGGCAGCACAGCGAAAGACGAGCCGGTACGTCGTCCCGATCGCGGTGGCCGGCATCGCCGCCGCGACCATCGGACTGGTCCCGGCGCTCGCCGCGTCCGGTGACCCGGACCTGCCCGAGATCACCGCGCAGCAGCTCATCGAGAAGATCGCCGCCTCGGACACCCAGACCCTGTCCGGCACCTTCAAGATCTCCACCGACCTCGGTCTGCCGGCCTTCGACGGCCTGCTCGGCGGGCTCGCCGGCGGCGGTTCCGGGGACGGCTCCGGCGAGGGGTCCGCCGACCCGTCCGCCCAGCTCACCAAGCTGGTCTCCGGCACCCACACGCTGAAGATCGCCGCCGACGGCCCCGAGCGCCAGAAGCTGACGCTGCTCGACGGCGACGAGCGGTACAGCCTGGTCCACAACGGCGACGAGGTGTGGGCGTACGACTCCGCGTCGAACCAGGTCTTCCACGAGAAGGGCGCCGAGGAGGCCGGCCGGGCCCCCGAGAAGGAGCTCCCGGCCTCGCCGAAGGCGCTCGCCGACGAGGTCCTGAAGGCCGCCGGCGACACCACCTCGATCACGGTCGGCGGCACGGCGAACGTCGCGGGCCGCGACGCGTACCGCCTGGTGATCGCGCCGAAGCAGCAGGGCTCCACGGTCGAGGCGGTCACGATCGCGGTCGACGCGGCCACCGGCACCCCGCTGAAGTTCACCCTCGACTCCACGAGCGGCGGCAAGCCGGTCGTCGACGCGGGCTTCACCAAGGTCGACTTCGCCCGGCCGGCCGCCTCGGAGTTCGACTTCACCGTCCCGAAGGGCGCGGAGGTCACCGAGGGCGACCAGCTGGAGAAGGACCACGCGGGCAAGGCCCCCGAGGACCTGGAGAAGGCCCTCGGCGACTTCGGTCTCGGCGGCGCCGGGCAGAACGGCCCGGAGGTCGTCGGGGAGGGCTGGACGGCCATCGCGACGTTCGACACCGGCGCGGCCGCCCCGAAGACGGAGGACGCGCCGAAGGAGGCGCGCGGCTTCCTGGACGCGCTCGGCGACGAGGTGAGCGGGAAGTTCGGCTCCGGCACCGTCTTCAAGACCAAGATCGTCAACGCGCTGATGACGGACGACGGCAAGGTCTACGTCGGCGCGGTGACGCCGCAGGCGCTGGTGGACGCGGCCAACGCGGCCCAGTAGCAGGAGAGTTGGTAGCCCGGGTGGGTCGGGAGCAGGTCACCGACCCACCCGGGTGGTTTTTGGGCCCCGAGCGGCCCGCGCGGTCCGTGCGGGCCGCAGGGTCCTCGGGGCGCCGGGGGCGCGCGGGCCCCGAGGCCCGCGGAGCCCCTACGGGAACGTGAGCTTGAACCCGTTGATGTAGCCGGTGTCGGCGGACGCGGTGTCCTGGGCGCGCAGCTTCCAGACGCCGTTGGCGACCTCGCTGGAGGCGTTCACGGTGAAGGTCTGCTGGATGTTGTCGGCGCTGCCGTTGGAGTTGTAGTCCTTGAGGAGGAAGGCGGTGCCGTCGGGGGCGACCAGCTCCAGCCTCACGTCGCCGCGGTAGGTGTGGCGGACGTCGACGGTGGCGGCGAGGGCCGAGGGGGCGTTGCCGGTGACGCCGCTGACGGCGAGCGGGGAGTCGGCGGTGGCGTTGTCGCGGATCTGGTAGTCGTCGGTGTTCTCGAACTTCTTGCCGGTGGGCGGCGGGGTGGTGCCGCCGGTGCCGGTGTGGAGGAGCTTGTTGGGGGAGCCGGTGCGGGCGTCGGTGACCTTGTCGGGCGTGGCGTCGGCGACCAGCTTGTCGCGGACCTGGGCCGGGGTCCAGGTCGGGTTGGCGGCGAGCAGCAGGGCGGCCGCGCCCGCGACGTGCGGAGCGGCCATGGAGGTGCCGCTCATCGTCTGGGAGGCGGTGTCGCCGGAGTTCGAGGTGGAGACGATGCTGTCGCCGGGGGCGAAGATGTCGAGGCAGGTGCCGTAGTTGGAGCCCTGTCCGTTGGACCAGCCGCTGGCTCGGGCGTCGCGGCTGTTGGTGGCGCCGACGGTGATGGCCGACGGGGTGGAGGACGGGGAGTAGGAGCAGGAGTCGGCGTTGTTGTTGCCGGCCGCGACGACCCAGGTGACGCCGGAGGCTATGGAGGCCGCGACCGCGTCGTTCACGGACTGGGTCTTCCCGCCGCCGATGCTCATGTTGGCCACGGCGGGCTTGACCGCGTTCTTGGTGACCCAGTCGATGCCCGCGAGGGCCGGGGCCCAGGTGTCGCCCGAGGTGCCCTGGCAGTTCAGGACGCGGACGCCGATGAGCTTGACGCCCTTGGCGACGCCGTAGGAGCCGCCTCCGACGGTGCCCGCGACGTGGGTGCCGTGTCCCTGGCAGTCGGAGGCGTTGGAGTCGTTGTCGATGAAGTCGTAGCCGCTGACGGCACGGCTGCCGAAGTCGCGGTGGCTCATGCGGATGCCGGTGTCCACGATGTACGCGTTCACGTTGGAGGCGGTGGTCCCGTAGGTGTAGCTCTTGTCCAGGGGAAGGCTGCGCTGGTCGACGCGGTCCAGGCCCCAGGAGGGCGGCGAGGGCTGGGTGTCGACCGCGTACGCCACGCCGTCGGCCTCCACGCGGGCCACGCTGGGCTCGGCGGCCAGCTCCTGGGCCCTGCTCTCCGTCATGCGGACGGCGAAGCCGCGCAGGGCGGCGGTGTAGGTGTAGCGCAGGCTGCCCGCGTGGCGCTCGGCCACGGCGCGGGCGGCGGCGGGCACGTCGGCCGAGGTGACGGAGCCCTTGAAGGTGACGATGTAGGAGCCTTCGACCGCGCCGGGTCGGTCCGCGCCGACGATGCGGTTCTCCCCGCCGCTCGGCGGTGAAGGCGCGGCCGTGGCCGCGGCGGTCGCTGAGGCCACGGCGAGCAAGGCGGCACTGGTGCTGATGGCGAGCAGGCGCCGGAGGGCGCGAGCGTCGAACTCCATGACTGCTTCCTTCGTGGGAGGTGTCCGGACCCGGCTCGATGTCCGGAGGGCGGCATCCGTCCCGCCGGTGGCTCCGGGCGCGCGCTCCGTCAGGTGGGAGAGGGCGCGCCCGGAGGGTTGCCGAAGGCCGTCCGGGACGGCGGTCCGGGTGGGGACCGTGACGATCCGGGGGCCGAAGGCGGTCGTGCGGGCGCCTCTGGTGGCGGCGCCGGGGACGGCGGGACGAGGTGACGTCGGCGTACGGAGCGGGCTCCGCGACGCACGGATCCGGTCACGCCGTACGACTGCGTGGGGTGCTGCCTCCCCGTGCCGCCGGCGGTTGGGGACCGTGGTGGACGGGGCCGGCGCGACCGGACCGCCCAGAGCTTCGATCAGCCGGGAGGAGGCCGGCAATGCGTAGCGCTACCCAAAGAGTGGGGACGGGGCGTCACCGCCCGCCGTCCGGCGCAGACCGTGGCGGCCCGGCGGCATTCTCTGGGTGGTCGCCCCCTATTGCGACGGCGGGCCCGCTGCCGGTAGACCACCTGCGGGTAGACCCGGCTGCCCGAAGGACGCCGTGACCACGCCCGCCCCGCGACGCGTGGAGTCCGGTCCCCAGGGGCCTCCACGACGTTCGGCGGAGCGCCCGGGCGCGTGACCGGCGAGAAAGGCGGAGCCGTGGAGAGACGTCCCTTCGATGCGCCCCACGGCGAAGTGCGCCCCGAGGGCCCCGGGTTCGTCGGCCGCAGCGAGCAGGCGCGGCGGCTGCGGGCGGCTCTGCGCGCGGGGCCCTGTGTCGTCGTCGTGCGCGGGGAGGCCGGGGCCGGGACGTCGCGGCTCGTGGACGAGGTCCTCGGCGGGGCGGAGTTCGCGGAGTGGACGCAGCTCCGCGGGAGGTGCCCGGACGGCGCGGACCCGCTGCCCCTCGAAGCCGTCACCTCGGCCTTGGCCCAACTCCCCCACCGCCCCGGCCCGGCCGACCGGATGCCGCCGGTCACCGGAGTCGTGGGGCTCGTCGTGCCCGAGCTGGCCGACCGGCTGCCGGACCCGCCCGCGTCCGCCGCGGACCCGGAGGTACGTCGGGGGCTGCTGCCCCGTGCGGTCGGGGCGCTGCTCGCCTCGCTCGGCGACACCGTGCTGGTCCTGGAGGAGGTCCACCTCGCCGACCCCGAGACGCTCCGGCTGCTCGACCGGCTGCCGGACGCCCTGCCCGCCGGGCTGCGGCTGGTCGTCACCGAGGACGCCGCCACCGGGTCGCCGGTCCTCGGCTTCCGCACCCCGGCGGCGGCGCGGTGCGAGGAGATCCGCGTACGGCCCTGGGTGCCGGAGGAGACGGAGCGGTACGTCCGCCTGTGGGCGGCGGGATGCCCGCGGGTGCGACCGGAGGACCTGCCGGAGCTCGCGGCGCTCGTGCACGAGCTGTCGGGTGGACTGCCCGGAGCCGCGGGTGCTCTCCTCGACGACGCCGGGGAGCTGCTGTCGGCCGACGGGGAGGGCGGCACGGGAGCGCACGCGGCGCTCGCCGCCGTACGGGACGCGGGGGTGCCGCGGCGGGTGGCTCGGGATTTCGCCCGACGATGCGCGCACCTCGCGGAGGACGCGTGGCGGATCGTCGAGGCGGCGGCGGTGCTCGACCGGCCGGCTCCCGTCAGCGTCCTCGCCGAGCTGGCGGAGTGTCCCCCCGAGCCGGCCGAAGCGGCGGTGGACGCGTGCGTACGGCGGTCCGTGCTGCGCGCCGAGGGGGCGTCGCTGGCCTTCCGGCACCCGCTGGACCAGCGGGCCGCGCTGGCGCGGGTGCCGGGACCGCGGGCGGCGCGGCTCAGCCTGCGTGCGGCCCGCATCCTGCACCGCGCGGGTGACGGTCCGGTGCCGCTGGTCGACCTCGCCCGGCTGTACGCGGCCGCCGGACACGTCCGCGAGGGCCTGCGGTGCCTGGTGGTGGCCGCCGACCGCGCGGCGGCCACCGGCGACTACGCCACCGCCACCCGCCTGTACACCCGGGCCGTCGTCGAGGACCCCCGGGCGGAGGGACGGGTGCGCACCGCCGCGAAACTGGCCCGCACCGCCCAACTGGCGCGGGCCGGCGAGCAGGTGGTCGCCGCCGTGCGCACGGTCCTCGACGAGGACGACCCGCCGCCGCACCTGCGCGGCGAGATCCGCCTGCACCTCAGCGTGGTCCTGCGCAACCAGACCGGAGGGGCGCTGGACAGCCTCGAAGAGGTCGCCCGCGCCATTCCCGACCTCGAGGCGTCCGATCCGCAGACCGCCGCACGGGCCATGGCGGTCGCCGCCATCCCCTCCATCCAGGGCTGGCCCGTCGACCGGCACCGGCACTGGCTGGACCGCGGCGAGAGGCTCACGGAGCAGGTCACCGACCCGGTCGCCCGGGCCGCCATCGCCGCGAACCGGGCCACCGCCCTGATGCTCGTGGGCGACCCGCGCGCCTGGCACGCCGCGGAGGCGCTGCGCGGCCCGGCCGGATCCGCGATGGAGGCCGCGCACCACGCCCGGGGCTGGACCAACCTGGCGCACGCGGCCAGCGCGCTCGGACACGGCACGCGGGCGCGGGACGACCTCGACCGGGCCGTCGCCGGGCTCGCCGACAGCAGCAGCCCGTACCTGGAAGGGCTCGTCGAAACCGCCCGACTGGTCCTCGCCTGGCACGGCGGCCGCTGGGACGGTCTGCACGCGGCCGCCGACCGCACCACCCGGCTCTACGAGGAGATACCCGACCTGACCGCCGAGGCGATGCTCGTACGCGGACTGGCCTCGCTCCACGTACTCGGCGACGTCCCCCGGGCCCGCCACGACCTCGCGCAGGCCGCACGCACCGCCTGCTACGACACGGGCTTCATCCTCACCTCGTCGGCCGCGGCCACCGCCCGGGTTCACCTGGAGGCGGGGCGCCCCGGGCAGGCGTGCGAGGCCGTGGAGGGCGTACTGGGCCGGATCGAACGGACCCGGGGCTGGGTGTGGGCGAGCGAGTTGCTGCCCGTCGCGGTGGAGGCCCTCCACGGCAGCGGCCACACGGCGCGGGCCCGGCGGCTCGTCGCCGACTTCGCCGGGGGGTCCGCGGACGCCGACGCCCCCGCCGCCCGCGCGGCGCTCACCGCGTGCAGGGCGCTGCTCGCGGAGGCCGCGGGCCGGACCCACGACGCCCTCGCCCTGCTGACGGCCACGGAGGAGCAGTGGCGCCTGCTCGACCGCCCGCTCGACGCCGCCCGCGCCGCGGAGGCCCGTGGCCGGTGTCTGCTCGACCTGCACGGAGAGGCTGCGGCCCAGGGGGTCCAGGACGTCGTCGAGGTCTACCGGCACCTGGGCGCCCGCTGGGACGTCGCCCGCTGCCAACGACTGCTGCGCCGCCACGCCATCGTCACCACCCACCGCCGGGGCCGCCTGGGTTACGGCGACCGGCTGTCCCCGCGCGAGGAGGAGGTGGCCCGTCTCGTCGTCCAGGGCCGCGCCAACCGGGACATCGCCGAGAGCCTCGTGCTGTCCACCCGCACCGTGGAGCACCACGTGGCCCGCATCATGCGGAAACAGCACGCCGCGTCGAGGGGCGACATCTCCCTGCAGTGAGGGAGGTAACTGCCCCGGACCGGGGCAGCCGCGCGACCGCGCCGCCCCTTGTCCGGGTGGCCGTCCGTCGATCGCGATGCGGCGGAGTCCGTGACGGGGGCGATCGGACGGGACGATACTGGCAAGGGCGGCGTGCCGAATCCGCGAGGGCCCCACAACGGGGCAGCGGGCGGGGCGTGCCTTCGTCGACGCCTCGGAGGGAGCCGTTCATGACCACGGCGAAAGACCTGTTCATCATCGCGATGGACTCTCGGCAGGAGCAGGCCGTCGGACAGGGGGACCTGTCGCTCGCGCTCGCGGGTGCCGAGCTGATCGACCTCCTCAGGGCCAGGGGTCTCACCCTGGAGGGCGATGTCCTCGTGCCGGGCGGGGTCTCGGCCCCTGACGACCGGCTTCTCGGCGAGGCCGGCGCCCGGATCGTCCGCCAGACGCCGTACGAGCGCGTCGAGGACTGGCTGTGGCGCAGGGGCAAGGACCTCGCGGCCACGTACCAGACCGCGCTGGAGGAGGACGGCGAGCTGACTCCGAAGTCCTCCGGCCGCCTGTCGTTCGGCGCGCGACGCGTGGAAGCGGTCGACACTCCGGCCCGTCACGAGGCCGTCGACCGCTGGGAGCGGCGGGAACCCGTCCTGACGGCCCTCGCCTCGGTCGTCGGCATCGGCGGCGAACCGTCCGACGAGGAACCGGGGCTCGACGACGACGCGGCCACGGCCGTGGTCGCCGCCGTCCACGACGCGGTCATGGAGCTGGAGGCCGTCCGCCAGCGGCGGACCATCGAGAACGCGGCCTTCGCGAACCTGTGGCGCGGGCCGTGACCCAGGCCGATCCGCACCCACCGGCCCGCGACCGGACGGTCCACCGGAGCCCGCCGGAGTTTGCCGGAGTCCGCCGGTGGGAGCACTCGTCACTCGTCAGGTTGTCGTCCGGCGACTCGGGTCCGGACAGCCATGGGAGCCGCCCGGAAGCCGTACCACGTCCAGGAGCGGTTCCGCGCCCCGGGTGATCTCGAAGACGAAGTCTGCTCCGCGAGATCCACAAGCCGATCCTGCCCTCACACGATCGGACCCGGTGAACCGTTCCGGTCACAGCATCAGGACCTGCCCGCCGAGCCCCCCGCGGGGGTGCGTGCACCGGCGAGGAAGGCCACGAGTCCGGTGTCGAAGTCCATGGCGGAGGAGACGAACAGGACGGTCCGGTCGGGTGCGACGTACGCCTTGCCGCCGCCGCGCCCGGTCTGTACGACGCACACGCCCGCGCCGTCCGCCAGCTCGACGACCTTCGCCCCCGCGCCCGGTGCGAGGCCGAGGAACGCCTTGCCGACCTCGGTCAGTCGTTCCGTACCGGCCCTCGGCGGTGGGGGCGGAGGAGGCAGGTCGGTCACGCGCGCCTTCAGGTCCCGGGGCCTGCAGCCGCACCCGCCGGGCGGCCAGGCGCGCGAACTCGCCGTTCCCTGCTCGGGGAAGCACGCCTCCTCGTTGCTGTGCACGTGGATCTGCCCCACGCAGGGCGGCCCGCCCAACGCCGGCTGCCGGCACACGACCTCGCGCCCGCAGTACGCACACCGCATGACTTCTCCTCGCCCCTCGGTCGCTCCCACGCCCGCCCCTCAGCTCGCCTCGATACCGCGGGCCGCGAAGGTCTCCCACTTGCCCGGTGCGACCAGCGTGCCGTCGTCCACGGCGGTGACGCGCTTCAGGTTCGGCAACAGCGCCAGGTCGTCCAGGGAGCGGATGTCGAAGAGGTCGTCCTCGCCGTCCCACGCCGGGGCGCACTGCCGGTAGATCTCCTGGCCGGCGTCGAAGCAGAGCGTGTCGACCCCGGCCAGGAGCTCATCGCCGATCACCAGTTCCTCGAAGAAGGTGCGCGACTCGTCCAGGACCTCGTCGTCGATGTCGTTCTCCAGCACGTACACCGCGGGTATGTCGATGCCCCGCTCCCGCATGCGGGCATCGAGATCGAAGGCAGGCGTGAGGAGATCCTGCCGGTACATGAGCACGTCGATCACGACAAGCTTGAGGTTGAAGTCCCTGAATGCGGCCATGCGGCAGACCTATCACGCGGCTCTGACACCGCCGACGGCACGACCGGCGCCCGCCGTTCAGGCGCCGGCCCACCATGACGGCGCACCCAGTGGCCGAGGCCGGTCGCAGGGCAGCGAGCGCGTCGCCCCTCCCGCACGATCCTGTGCAAGGCAGGGCCTTGCCGGTGCTTCGCCGCCAGACGCCCATCTGGATGCCGTGACCGCGTCCTTGAGTGGTGGATCATGGCCGGGTGACACGCCGTCATGAACTCACCTATGACGAGGGGGATTTACCCGCCCGGCGAGGTCCGGCCATGACGACCGGAGGGGCTTCTCGCTGGACGACACCGCGGCGGACCTGCGCGAGAATGAGCCCGACATGGACCAGATCCGTGCTGACCTCACCGCCGTGACCGGCATCGCGGCACTCACCGACGTGGCCGACCCGATGCCGTTTCACCTGCCGTTCCCGTTGTCGCGGGAGGTCACACGGGCGCACCTAGGGGGATCAGTATGGCGACGATCACGGTGGACGTGGCAGTACCCGACGCGCTGCGGCCGGTCGTCGATGTGGCCGCCGTGCCGACGGGTCTCGGTGACGCGGGGTCGGCGTGGCTGGTGCTGTCCGGGGACGGGCGGCTCGCGCGGTGGACACCGACGACCGGCGAGGTGCGGGACGTGGCCCGGTATCGGGAGGAGAGGCCGGCGTCCGAGTACGGTGGCGGCGTTCGACTGCGGCTTCATGTCTCTCGATGTGGCCGTTGGGCGGCGGTGGTCCAGGACCGCGGTCGGTACGGCACCGTCGTCGATCTCAGCACCGGTGCGACGGCGTTGAAGTTGGACGGCGGGGACTACTGCTGTGAGACCGTCCCGTTCGCGTTGGCGTTCGCCGAGCACGGTGGCCGGCCGGTGGTGATCCATCGCACGGACTGGAACCGGTTGGACGTCACCGACCTCGCGTCCGGCAAGGTGCTCACGGCGCGGGACAGCCCGGATGGAGACAAGGAGGACGCGGAGCACTACCTCGACTACTTCCACGGCGCGCTGTCCCTGAGCCCTGACGGGACCCGTGTCCACGACGGCGGTTGGGTGTGGCAGCCGTGGGGGATGCCGGCGGTGTGGAGCCTGACCGCCTGGCTGCGCGACAACCCGTACGAGTCCGAGGACGGGCCCAGCTACGCGGTGTATCCCGAGGTGTCGGAGTGGAACTGGCCGGCGGTGTGGATCGACGACGGGCGGATCGCGGTGTACGACCGGGACGAGGCCGGCAGCGGTACCGTCCACGTCCTCGACCCCACTTCGATCGAACCGCGCTCGCCGGCCGTCCGATCGATCGAGGCGGTCGCGACGTTCCCCTGGCCCGTCGGCCCTGTCGGCTTCTTCACCGACGGAAAGCATCTGCTGATCGCCGACGAGGCCGGTCTGCACGGCGTCGACATCACCAGCGGACAGCGGGTGTTCGCGATCGACGGCTTCCGCCCGGCGCGTCAGGATCGACGTACCGGCACGCTGATCGAGGTCGGCGGCGCCCATGCCCGGCTGTGGACGCCGCCGGAGTGGACCGCGCGCGCCGGCTGAGCTGCCGTCTCCCGCAGGGTGGCGGGCGGGAGAGCATCCGTGAGTCCACGCGGGAAGGGCGCGAACCCTCCTCTCGCGAGGGCGAGCACGGCGGCCGACCGCCGGCCACCACCGACCACGTGCCGCGCACCGTGCCGCGGCGCCGCGCGAGCGGCGAGTCCGCGTCCGTACGGGGAGCGGTCTTTCGTCGCGTTCACCTCATCCACTACCAGAGGGAAGCATGTCGCTTTTCGTTTACCGGGTCACCAAGTACGACCCTGCCGAGCGCGACGAGCACGGCAGCTACATCGGCGAGGAGGACACGACCAGCGACCACGGGCCGGTCGAGGCTGCGTATCTGCAGGCGATTGCCGCGTTCGCCGAGGACAGCGGCATCGGTCATCTGGCCATTCGGGAGCCGGGAATCTCCGACCTTGCGTGCTTCGGTCAAGAGCCGGAGGTCGATGGCCACGGCCTTGCCGGGCTGTTCCCACCCGATCTCAGCGGGTTCCACGACGGGGCGGAGGTGCCCCTCTCCGTCGGTCTGGAGCTGGTCAGGATCATGCTCCGCGGCAACGGCGCCTGGTGCCGGCTGGCGAGGGAGGACACGTTCGTCGTGCAGGTCGGCTGGGACCAGTACGTCTATGTCAGCAGCGACAGGCCCTGCGAAGGTGCCGTCGCCCGCACCCGGGCGCTCGGCCTCTTCCCGGAGCGGCTGGACGCGTCGCCGTACGACGCGGGCTTCGACGAGCCCGACGTGCAGCGGCCCGCCGACGAGGACTTCTGGGACCTTCTTCATCGGTCCGTCGCCATGGGGGACGCCGCGATACTGGAGGAGGGATACCTCCACAACGTCTCCCGCCGGCACCGCCTCACCGAGGACACCCTCGACGCCGTACGCGCCCGGCTCGCCCCACGCGCGCAGTTGACCGTCTGGCCCGACCTGTCCCCGGACGTCGGGGCGGTCCTCGCCTCGCTTCCCGACGAGGGGCCGGTGGAGTTCGTTTGGGAGGACCGGAACGGGGCCATCTCCAGCGCGCTGGTCCACGAGTCCGAGTACCGGGAACTCGCCACCCGGGTGGCGGGGGCCCGTGCCGCCGCGGCCCTGTCCTTGGCCGCCGACGAACGCCACCCGCTGTTCACCGCGGTCCTGCCCGACAGCGACGGCGTCCTGCGTGCCCGGTGGCGAACCGAACCGACGCCGAGTGACCGGAACTGGGCCTTCATGAAGACTCTCCGCCGGGGGCAGATCCGCACCGGCACGGTGACGGAGATCGCCACCTTCGGCGTGACCTTCGTGGACATCGGCGGCTTCACCGCGATGATCAACGTTCCCGAGCTGTCGTGGCGCCACTTCGACCACCCTTCCGATGTCGTCACCGTCGGACAGGAGATCCTGACCGAGGTCCTCGACGTCGACATGATGCGGGAGAGGGTGTCCCTGTCGTTGAAGGCGTTGCAGGCGGACCCCATGGTCCCCCTCGCGCACCGGGTCGGCGAGGTCGTGACCGGCACCGTCACGAAAGTCGTACCGATCGGCGTCTTCGTCCGCGTCGAGGACCGCGAGGACGGCTTCGAGGGACTCGTGCCCACCACCGAACTGTGCGAGGACACCGTCGACCACCCCGAAACCCTGGTCCGGGTCGGTGACCCTCTCCTGGTGAGGATCCTCGACGTCGACCCCAGCCGACGACGCATCGCGCTCTCCCACCTGCAGGCCCTGCGGCACGAAGAGCCTTGACCAGCCCGGGTCCCGCACGACCCTGCGGTGGGGAACCGCCTCACGACCAGACGAGCCGGCCTTCGGCGACCTCACAGACCGGGGACTTTCCCTCGGCGATCCTCGTCAGCGTCTCCGCCACGGAGTCGAAGTACCGGGCCATCGACGCGTACTCGCCGGTGACCGTGACCTCACCCACGAACCAGCGGCCGACACGCCCGTCCCGCACATCGATGAACTTGCCACTCCAGCCGTCCTGGTCCGACAGGAACGGGATCCACTCATTGCGCCAGAACGGATGGTCCGGCTGGTCCGGCGGGTCGAATCCACCGGGCACGGAGCGGTTCGCGTAGAGCTTCTCCATCGCCCGGACGCCCAGAAAGAAACTTCCCTCATCCGGGAACCCGTCGAAGCCGCAGCATGCCACGTCGTCGTCGACATCCTCCTCAGGAAGATCCAGATTGTTCTGCAACAGCCACGTCCGGAAAACCTCGCAGGATGCTACTTCGAGCGTGCCTCCCC
>NZ_BNBS01000056.1 GCF_014656075.1 Streptomyces hydrogenans | reverse complement strand
ACCGGGGCCCGGCCGCCGGCGGCGGCCAGCAGCCGGGCGAGGGCGGTTCCGGCCGCGGCCGTCCAGCGCAGGTCCCAGCCGCCCTCCGGGTCGACCGGGGGCAGCGGCCGGACCGGGGCGGCGGGCGCGGGGACGCCGAGGGACCGCCGGACGACGGCCCCGGGGTCGTACCGGACCGTCTGCCAGACCCCGCAGTCGTCCTCGCGGAAGCCGACGCCGAGCCCGCAGCCCGCGCACAGCAGGCTGGGCTCGTCACCGGCGACGATGCCGAGGCAGGAGTCGCCGGACCGCTCGGGCAGCAGCCGGGTGCCGCGGGTGTCGCCGGGGGCGAGGACGATCACGTTCCGGGGGCCGGTGGCGACGGCGTACAGCGGTGCGTACACCCCGAGGGCGGCGGCCTCGGACGCGTCGATCTCCTCCCGGCGCCGCCACGGCCGTCCCCACGGGTCGGGGTCGACGGCGTAGGTCCCCGGCTCCATGAGTGCGGGCATCCACGCGTGGTGGCCCGAGGCGTGGGCCTCCGGGGGCAGGGCCACCCGCTCCACCGGTACCGACAGCTCCGCTCCGCAGCCCGCGCACACGAGGACGTCCACCTACGCGGCGCCCAGTCCGTCCAGCGCCGCCGGGGCCTCGTCGACGGAGTCGACCAGGGCGATGCGGGCGGCCATCGGGCGGCCGGCGGCGAGGGCCTGGAGGAGGGGCCAGGCGGGGTAGCGGGTGGTCCAGTGGTCGCGGTCGACGAGGACCATGGGGGTGGGGGCGCCGAGGGAGCCGTAGTAGTTCGGGGTGGCGTCGTCGAAGATCTCCTGGACGGTGCCCGCGGCGCCCGGGAGGAAGACGACGCCCGCCGACGAGCGGGCCAGCAGGCCGTCCTCGCGGAGCGCGTTGGCGAAGTACTTGGCGATGTGCCCGGCGAAGGCGTTGGGCGGCTCGTGGCCGTAGAACCAGGTGGGGATGCCGATCGAGTCGCCCCCGCCGGGCAGCAGCGCCCGTACGGCGAAGGCGGCGCGGGCCCACTCGGTCACCGACGGTGTGAAGGACGGGGTCTTCGCGAGGAGGGCGAGGGCCTCGTCGAGGGCGGGGTCGTCGAAGGGGGCGGTGTACGCGCCGAGGTTCGCCGCCTCCATCGCGCCGGGGCCGCCGCCGGTCGCCACCGTGTACCCGCCGCGGGCGAGGGCGCGGCCGAGCCGGGCCGCGCCCGCGTACGCCTCGGTGCCCCGGCCCATCGCGTGGCCGCCCATCACGCCGACGACCCGCAGGCCCGCGAGGTGTTCGTCGAGGGCGTCGCCGACGGCGTCGTCGTGGAGGGAGCGGAGCATGGAGGAGAAGACGTCGCCGTCGGTGCGGGTGGCGCCGAACCAGGCGTAGGAGAGGGCGTCGGGGGTTCCGGGGTAGCCGCCGGGCCCGGTCACGCCCTCGTACAGCTCGTCGGCGGTGTAGAGCCGGCTGCGGTACGGGTCGAAGGGGAGGTCGGGGACGGGCGGGAAGACCAGCGCGCCGTCGGCCCGGACCTTGGCCGCCGCCTCGGGTTCCATCGGGCAGCCGAGGAAGACGGTGGCGGCGGTGGAGGTGGCGAGCAGGGCGAAGGTGCGGCCGGTGAGGTCGACGGACTGGATCCGGTGCCCGGCGAGGCCGCCGGGCCGGGCGAACGCTGCGTCGAACTCGTCCAGGGTGTGGATCTCGCGCCCGTTCCCTCCCCCGCTCCCGGGTGCGCTCGCGCGGGGTGGGCCCCCGGGGCGGGGCGGGGGTGGGGGCGTCGCCATGGGCCCACGATAGGCGGGCCCGGGCGCGGGTGCCTCCCGGTTTTCCGGCGTGCCCGGGGCGGCTCCGGTCAGGCGGTCAGCGGCAGGGCAGCCAGTTCGCCGATCAGCCAGGTGAGGGGGAGGAAGACGGCGAGCAGCGCCCCGGCCCGCAGCAGGGCGGCGGTGCGCAGCACGGTCGGCGGGGCGCCGAGCCGGGCCAGGGCCTCGACGGTGTGGGCCCGGCACTGGCGGGACTCCAGGGCGGCGGTGAGCAGGGTCGCCGTGGTGCAGGCCAGGACGACGCCGGCGCCGAGGCCGGTGAGGGGTCCGAAAGCGGTGCCGCCGTCCCCGGAGCCGTACACGGTGGCGGCGGCGAGGGTGCCGGAGAGGACCGCGCAGACCACGCCGAGGGGGCGGCCGACGCGGGTGGCCTCGTCCATCAGGACCCGGCCGGCGAGCAGGCGTACGGCTCCGGGGCGGGCGGTCTGGAGGAGCCGGCCGCACAGGTGGGTGAGGCCGGGGCCGGCGAGCGCGAGGCCCGCGGCGGTGAGGATCCAGCCGGCGAGGACGCCGCCGGGGGAGCCGTCGAAGCGGCCGGGCAGGGCGACGCCCTCGCCGCCGCCGCGTCCCGCGTACGTCTCCACGGCGAGGCCGACGGCGACGAGCGCGATGCCCCACGGCAGCCCGTTGGGCAGGGGCCGGGCGGCGCCTTCGGGGGCGGGGGTGCCGGTGCGGGGGCGCAGGGCGAGTCCGGCGGCGGTGGCGCCGGCGACGGGCACGATCGCGAGGAGGGTGAGGGCGGCGGCCAGCGGCAGCGGCCGGTCGGCGGCGAGGAGCCCGGCGGCGGCCCCGTCGAAGGGGAGGCCGGTGAGGGCGCCGCGCAGGTGGAGGTAGACCAGGAGGGCGACCGTCGAGCCCAGGGTGCAGGCGACGGCGGTCGAGGCGGCGGCGATGGCGGTGAGCCTGGCCGGGCCGAGGCCGATGGCGGAGAGCCCGGGGCGGGGCCGGGTGGCCGGGTCGGTGCGGGCGACGGCGACGGCGAACTGGACGGTGGCGGCGATCGGCAGCGCGCACCAGAGCAGCCGCAGCACGGAGGCGGCGGAGTGCTCGGGGTGGCCGGCGGCGTAGCCGAGGGTGCAGAGCAGCAGGAAGCCCACGCCGGCGGCGGCCGCGGCGACGAGGAGCCGCCGCAGCTGGACGAGCGGGTGGGAGCCGCGGACTAGACGGAGAGCGAGCACGCGGCGACGCCCTCCGCCCCCGTGGCGGGCGGCACGCTGCCGGCCCGGCGTCCGTCGAGGAGGGCGACCGTGCGGTCGGCGAGCGCCGCCACCTCGCTGTCGTGGGTGGCGAGGAGGACGGTGATGCCGTGCGAGCGGGCGGCGGCGGTGAGGGTGCGGAGCACCTGCGCGCCATCGGCCCGGTGCAGGGCGGCGGTGGGTTCGTCGGCGAAGAGCACCGAGGGGGCGGCGGCGAGCGCGCGGGCGATGGCGGTGCGCTGGCGCTGCGCGTGGGTGAGGGCGTGCGGGCGCAGGCGGGCGCAGGCGCCGATGTCGAGGCGGTCGAGCCATTCGACGGCGGTGGTCCTGGCGGCCTTGTGGGGGGTTCCGCGCAGCAGCAGCGGCAGGGCGGCGTTCTCCCAGGCGGTCAGCTCGGGGACGAGTCCGGGCTCGGGGCCGATCCAGCCGAAGCGTTCGCGGCGGAGCCGTTCGCGGCCGGCGGCGGGCAGGGTGTGGACGGGCGCGCTGTTGAACCAGATCTCGCCCTTCCGGGCGGGGAGTTCGCCGGAGAGGCAGCGCAGGAGGGTGGTCTTGCCGCTGCCTCGGGGGCCGGTCACGGCGAGGATCTCGCCCTCGCGGACGCCGACGGAGACGCCGCTGAGGGCCTCCGTGCCGCCCAGGGAGCAGTGCAGGGAACGCGCCCAGAGCACGTCGTTGTCCGGTGGGGCCATCGCGTACACCTCGATGTCGGATCCGATTCTTGCGTTCCCCCGTCCGGGGGAACGAGGGTCGGGCCTGTCGGTCACTGGGCACCGTAAGTATTCGGATCCGTTTGTACGGACGGCACGCGGCCCGGGCCGCCGCCATCCACTCGGATGGCGGCATGCCCGGGCCGTGGGGTCACGCCGTGAGGGCGGCGTGGTGCCGGGGGCGCCCCGGAGGCCGGGGCCTCGGGGCGGGGGGACCTCTAGAGCTTGGTCCACGCCTCGGTCAGGACCGACCGCAGGATGCCCTCGATCTCGTCGAAGGTGCCCTGGTCGGCGATGAGCGGCGGGGCCAGCTGGATGACCGGGTCGCCACGGTCGTCGGCGCGGCAGTACAGGCCGGCGTCGTACAGCGCCTTGGAGAGGAAGCCGTACAGGACGCGCTCCACCTCCTCGTCGTTGAAGGACTCCTTGGTGGCCTTGTCCTTGACGAGCTCGATGCCGTAGAAGAAGCCGTTGCCGCGGACGTCGCCGACGATCGGGAGGTCGTGCAGCTTCTTCAGGGTGTTGAAGAAGTTGCCCTCCTGGTCGAGGACGTGCTGGTTGAGGCCTTCCTTGTCGAAGATGTCCAGGTTGGCGATCGCGACCGCCGAGGACACCGGGTGGCCACCGAAGGTGTAGCCGTGGAGGAAGGTGTTGTCGCCCTTGTAGAACGGCTCCGCGATGCGGTCCGAGATGATGCAGGCACCGATCGGGGAGTAGCCCGAGGTCATGCCCTTGGCGCAGGTGATCATGTCGGGCACGTAGCCGAACTTGTCACAGGCGAACATCGTGCCGAGGCGGCCGAAGGCGCAGATCGTCTCGTCGGAGACGAGGAGCACGTCGTACTGGTCGCAGATCTCGCGGACGCGCTGGAAGTAGCCGGGCGGCGGCGGGAAGCAGCCGCCGGCGTTCTGCACCGGCTCCAGGAAGACGGCCGCGACGGTGTCGGGGCCCTCGAAGAGGATCTGCTGCTCGATCTGGTCGGCGGCCCAGCGGCCGAAGGCCTCGGGGTCGTCGCCGTGGATCGGGGCGCGGTAGATGTTGGTGTTCGGCACCTTGTGCGCGCCGGGGACCAGCGGCTCGAAGGGGGCCTTCAGGGCCGGCAGGCCGGTGATGGACAGGGCGCCCTGCGGGGTGCCGTGGTAGGCGACCGCACGCGAGATGACCTTGTACTTGGTGTGCTTGCCCTGCAGCTTGAAGTACTGCTTGGCGAGCTTCCACGCGGTCTCGACGGCCTCGCCGCCACCGGTGGTGAAGAAGACCTTGTTGAGGTCGCCCGGGGCGTAGTCCGCGAGGCGCTCGGCGAGCTCGACGGCCTTCGGGTGGGCGTACGACCACACCGGGAAGAAGGCGAGCTCCTGGGCCTGCTTGTACGCGACCTCGGCCAGCTCCTGGCGGCCGTGACCGGCGTTGACCACGAACAGGCCGGCGAGGCCGTCGAGGTAGCGCTTGCCCTTGTCGTCGAAGATGTAGGTGCCCTCACCGCGGACGATGGTGGGGACGGGGCTGTTCTCGTACGACGACATGCGGGTGAAGTGCATCCACAGGTGGTCGTAGGCAGTCTTGGAGAGGTCCTGGGTCACGGTTATCGGGTTCCCCACATATAGGTCTGCTTCTTGAGCTTCAGGTAAACGAAGCTCTCGGTGGAGCGCACGCCGGGGAGCGTGCGGATCCGCTTGTTGATGACTTCGAGAAGGTGGTCGTCGTCCTCGCAGACGATCTCCACCATCAGGTCGAAGGAGCCCGCGGTCATCACCACGTACTCGCATTCGGGCATGTCGGTCAGCGCTGCCGCGACCGGATCCAGGTCACCCTCGACGTGGATGCCGACCATCGCCTGCCGCCTGAGGCCCACGGTGAGCGGGTCGGTGACGGCGACGATCTGCATGACGCCCTGGTCGAGGAGCTTCTGGACGCGCTGCCGCACGGCCGCTTCGGAGAGGCCGACGGCCTTGCCGATGGCGGCGTAGGGGCGGCGGCCGTCCTCCTGGAGCTGCTCGATGATCGCCAGGGAGACGGCATCGATCGTCGGGGACGAACCGGTTCCGGTTCTGGAGTCTGAGCTTCGACTGGCCACGTCCTCACTGTGCACCGAGATGAGCAGTCGCGCAACCCCGGATCGATGAAATTCGTTGTTCGAGGGCCTCGAAGTCACTGAATCCGAAGTCGAGGGGGCTCGGGGCTGTTGAAAGCGTCAGCCGAACAAGTACGCTGGGGTGTCTCACCCATCGGGACGCCCGCACAAGGCCGTGCGGAACAGAACGTGACAGGAGGGGTGGCAAGTGACCACCGAGCTGCGCCGGCTGCGCAACTACATCGACGGAGAGTTCCGCGACGCGGCCGACGGCCGCACCATCGAGGTGACCAACCCGGCCACCGGCGAGGTGTACGCGACCTCCCCGCTCTCCGGCCAGGCCGACGTCGACGCCGCCATGGAGGCCGCCGCGGCCGCCTTCCCCGCCTGGCGCGACACCACGCCGTCCGAGCGCCAGAAGGTGCTCCTCAAGATCGCCGACGCGTTCGAGGAGCGCGCCGAGGAGCTCATCGCCGCCGAGGTCCTCAACACCGGCAAGCCGACCGCCCTCGTCGCGAGCGAGGAGGTCCCGCCGATGGTGGACCAGATCCGCTTCTTCGCGGGTGCCGCCCGTCTGCTGGAGGGCCGCTCGGCCGGCGAGTACATGGAGGGCATGACCTCCATCATCCGCCGCGAGCCGGTCGGCGTCTGCGCGCAGGTCGCGCCGTGGAACTACCCGATGATGATGGCCGTGTGGAAGTTCGCCCCGGCCCTCGCCGCGGGCAACACGGTCGTCCTCAAGCCCTCGGACACCACCCCCGCCTCCACCGTCCTGATGGCCGAGATCATCGGCGCGATCGTCCCCAAGGGCGTCTTCAACGTCATCTGCGGCGACCGCGAGACCGGCCGCGCCATGGTCGAGCACCCGACCCCGGCGATGGCCTCCATCACCGGCTCGGTCCGGGCCGGCATGCAGGTCGCCGAGTCGGCGGCCAAGGACGTCAAGCGCGTCCACCTGGAGCTGGGCGGCAAGGCCCCGGTCGTCGTCTTCGAGGACACCGACATCGAGAAGGCCGTCGAGGACATCTCCGTCGCGGGCTTCTTCAACGCCGGCCAGGACTGTACGGCCGCCACCCGTGTGCTCGTCCACGAGTCCATCCACGACGAGTTCGTCGCCGCCCTCGCCAAGGCCGCCGCCGAGACGAAGACCGGCCAGCCGGACGACGAGGACGTGCTCTACGGCCCGCTCAACAACGCCAACCAGCTGAAGCAGGTCTCCGGCTTCATCGACCGCCTCCCGGCCCACGCCAAGGTCGAGGCCGGCGGTCACCGCGTCGGCGACAAGGGCTACTTCTACGCCCCCACCGTCGTCTCCGGCCTCCAGCAGGACGACGAGATCGTCCAGAACGAGGTCTTCGGCCCGGTCATCACCGTCCAGTCCTTCACCGACGAGGCGCAGGCCCTGGAGTTCGCCAACGGCGTCGAGTACGCCCTGGCCTCCTCCGTCTGGACCAAGGACCACCAGCGCGCCATGCGCATGTCCAAGTCCCTCGACTTCGGCTGCGTCTGGATCAACACCCACATCCCGCTGGTCGCCGAGATGCCCCACGGCGGCTTCAAGAAGTCCGGCTACGGCAAGGACCTCTCCGCGTACGGCTTCGAGGACTACACGCGCATCAAGCACGTGATGACCTCGCTGGGCTGAACCGCCCGGTAGCACCGCGTACGGCCCCGGCCCCGGCACCCGTCGATCCGATGATCGACAAGGTGTCGGGGCCTCGCCGTGCCGCTCGACGGACCGTCCATTGCGGCAGCTCACGGCCGGAAGCGATGCTTCGCGGGTGAGAGCGACAGCAAGGAACACCATGCCGCGCCGGTCCGTTCTGCGGGGTCTCGGCGCCGTCGGAGCCACCGGTCTCCTCGCCGCCTGCGGCGTGAAGCCCGCCTACGTCGCCGAGGACCGGCGGGCCGGACGGGACCTGTCCGGCCGGGAGCGGAGCGTCACCTTCGCCAACTGGCCGCTCTACATCGACACCGACGACGACGACCCCCGGAAGCGGCCCAGCCTCGACGCCTTCCGGGAACGCACCGGGATCGCCGTCCGGTACACCGAGGAGATCAACGACAACGACGAGTTCTTCGGGAAGATCGGCCCGGCCCTGATGAACGGGCAGGCCGTCGACCGCGACCTCATCGTCGTCAGCGACTGGATGGCCGCCCGCTTCGTCCGCCTCGGCTGGGTCCAGAAGATGGACCGCGCCGCCCAGACGAACGTCGCCGACCACCTCGACCCGCAGCTGCGCCGGCCCGTCTTCGACCCCGGGCGGCTCCACTCCGTGCCCTGGCAGTCCGGCATCACCGGCATCGCCTACAACCGGCGCGCGCTCGGCCGGGAACTGCGCTCCACCCGCCAGCTGTGGGACGCCGACCTGCGTGGCAAGGTCACCCTCCTGTCCGGCCTCGACGAGTCGATCTCCCTGCTCATGCAGGGCAACGGCGCCGACGTCACCCGCTGGACGGGGGACGACTTCGACGCCGTCTGCGAGCAGGTCGAGAAGCTGGTCGCCACGAAGCACATCCGCCGCTTCACCGGCAACGACTACATCAAGGACCTGGCGAGCGGCGACGTGCTGGCCTGCCAGGCGTACTCCGGCGACGTCATCCAGCTCCAGGCCGACAACCCCGACATCGAGTTCGTCGTCCCCGAGGAGGGCGGCGAGCTGTGGGCCGAGTCGCTGATGATCCCCAACCTCGCCCGCCACAAGGCCAACGCCGAGAAGCTCGTCGACTACTACTACGAGCCCGAGGTCGCCGCCGAACTCGCCGCCTGGGTCAACTACGTCTGTCCCGTCCCGGCCGCCCAGAACGTCCTCGCCGACTCCGGCGACGAGGAACTGGCCGCGCTCGCCGAGGACCCGCTGATCTTCCCCGACAGGGAGATGCGGAGCAGGCTCTCCATCGCCCGCGACATCACCGCGTCCGAGCGCAAGGACATGGCCAGGCGCTGGAACGGGATCGTCGGCCTGTGAGCAGCCGCCGGGCGCGGACCGACCCCCGTTTCTGAACACGTTCAAGAGGGGTGTACGTTGGCCCCATGAGCGACACGAACGGGCCGAGAGCCCTTCTCGCACGCATCCGCGCCTGGCTGATCCTCTTCGTCGTCTGTCTCGTCCTGAGCGGGGCGACCGCCTTCCCGCTCGTCACCGAACTCCGCTGGCTCGACTCCTCCCTGACCGGCTGGGCGGCCCCCGTCGGCGAGGCCCTGCCCGGGCTCGCGGAGTGGATCCACAAGGTCGCCGGCGGGGTCGAGACGGCCGGCGCCGAGGCCCCCTACCTCCTCTACGGCACCGACTGGCTGGCCTTCGCCCACCTCGTCATCGCCGTCGCCTTCTACGGCCCCTACCGCGACCCGGTCCGCAACATCTGGGTCGTCGAGTTCGGCATGATCGCCTGCGTCGGCATCATCCCGCTCGCCCTGATCTGCGGGCCGATCCGGGACATCCCCTTCTGGTGGTCGGTCATCGACATGTCCTTCGGGGTCGTCGGCATCCTCCCGCTGCTCCACGTCCGCCGGCTCATCAAGCGGCTGGAGGCGGCCCAGCGGGTCATTCCGACGGCAGTCCGTACGTCGCCAGCATGATCTCCAGGGCCGTGCGGTTCATGTCCTGGCCCTTCGCGTCCGTCGCGTTGACGCTGTAGACCAGGGTCCGCTCCCCGTGGCGGGTCGAGGCGATGGCCGTGTTGTAGCCCCAGCGGCCGCCGGTCTTGCCCCACACCTCGCGCCCGCCCAGCCGCTTCATCGACAGGCCCGCCGCGTACGCCGCCGGGGCGCCGGTGGAGAAGTCCGCCACCCGGGGCAGGGTGAACATCTCCTCCAGGAGCGGACCGCGCACCACCCGGCCCGCGAACAGGGCCCGGGTGAAGCGCTCCAGGTCCGCCGTGGTCGACACCAGGTCGCCGGCCGCCCAGCCGTCCGTCGCCCGCCACACCGACGCGTCCCGCAGCCCGGTCGTCCCGTCGTCCAGCCGCATCAGCTGGTAGCCGTGGTTGTACGAGCCCCGGATCTCCGCCTCCCGCCCCGGCAGATAGGTGTCCCGCAGCCCGAGCGGGCGCAGGATCCGCCGCTCCACCTGGTGCTCGAAGGAGTCGCCGGTGACCCGCTCGACCACGAGGCCCGCGATCGTGTAGCCGATGTTCAGGTAGTGCTGCCGGGTCCCCGGCCGGAACTCGCGGGGCTTCGCCGTCGCCGAGCGGACCAGGTCCTCCGGGTCGTGGACGTCGAAGCGGTGCGCGTACCACTCCTCCACGGTCTCCCCGGGCAGGTCCGCGGCGGGGATGCCGTGCGTGTGGTTCAGGAGCTGGCGGACGGTCACCGTCGCGTACCGCCCCGGGATCAGCTCCGGAAGGTAGGAGCGGGCCGTGCGGTCCAGGTCGATCCGGCCCTCGGCGGCGAGCTGGAGCACCGTCGCCGCCGTGAAGACCTTCGTCACCGAACCGGCCCGGAAGCGGCCCGCCGGATCGGCCGCCGCCCCCGACTCCAGGTCGCGCACCCCCGTGCTCCCCGCCCAGGCGCCCTCGGTGCCGCCGATCCGGACCAGGGCCGCCGTCGCGTCGGCGATGGGCAGCCCCGCGAGGACCGCGGACAGGTCGGGGGCCGCCGCCGCGACGGCCGGGGCCGTGGCCGCGAAGGCGGGGGAGAGGGCGGCCGGGCCCGCCGTGACGCCCAGCAGCAGGGCGGCGGCGAGCAGGGTGCGGGCGGTCCTCGTCGTGGGCGTGCGCATGGTCGGACTCCTCGGTGGTGGGCGGTCGTTCCCGATGCCCACAGCCTTCCGGAGCACCCCCCCTCGGGCGGATCGCCCGCACCGGCGGTCCCGGCCGGTCAGCCCCTCGCCGGAGCGGGGGAGGCGCCCCCGCCCGGGAATCCCCCCGGCGGGGGAGGCCCCGGCGCCACCAGGCCCGTCTCGTAGGCGCAGATCACCGCCTGGATCCGGTCCCGCAGCCCCAGCTTCGCCAGCACGTGGCCCACATGGGTCTTCACCGTGTGCTCGCTCACCACCAGCTCCGCCGCGATCTCCGCGTTCGACCGGCCCCGCGCGAGCAGCAGCAGCGTCTCCCGCTCCCGGCCCGTCAGCACGTCCAGCCGCGGATCCGGCCCCGCGGCCCGGCGCGGACCGCCCGCCGTGTACTGCTCCACCAGCCGGCGCGCCACCGAGGGCGCCAGGAGCGAGTCGCCCGCCGCCACCACCCGCACCGCGTGCACCAGGTCGTCCCGGCGCACGTCCTTCAGGAGGAAGCCGCTCGCGCCCGCGTGCAGCGCCTCGTACACGTGGGCGTCCGAGTCGAAGGTCGTCAGGATCACCGTCCGGCAGGCGCTCTCGGCGCTGATCGTCCGGCACGCCTCGATGCCGTCCATCCGGGGCATCCGGATGTCGAGCAGCGCCACGTCCGGCCGGTGCCGCCGCACCGCCTCCACGGCCGCCGCCCCGTCCGCCGCCTCCGCCACCACCTCGATGTCCTCCTGGACGTCGAGGATCAGCGCGAAACCGCTGCGGACCAGCTCCTGGTCGTCGGCCACCACCACGCGGATCGTCACGCTCCCACCTCCGCCGGGGAGGGTACGGGCAGTTCCGCCCGCACCTCGAATCCGCGGCCGTCCGGCCCGGGGCCCGCCGTCGCCGTGCCGCCGTGCGCCGCCGCCCGCTCCCGCATCCCGGCCAGACCGTGCCCCGCCGCCCGGCCCGGCGTCGTCCGGGGGCCGCGCCCGTCGTCCCGCACCAGGACGGTCAGCAGGGCGCCGGACCGGTCGATCCGGACGGTGGCGGTGCGGGCCCGGGCGTGCCGGACGGTGTTGGTCAGCGCCTCCTGCGCGATCCGGTACGCGGTCGCCGCGAGCGGGGCGGGCAGCCCCGCCAGCCCGCCGGAGGTCTCGTACCGCACGTCGAGCCCGCCGGCCCGCACCCGGTCGAGCAGCGCGGGCAGTTCCGCCAGGTCCGGCTGGGGCGACCGCCCGTCGCCGGAGTCCTCGTCCCGCAGCACGCCCAGCATCCGCCGCAGCTGGTCCATCGCGTCCCGCCCGGTCGCCGAGATCGCCTCGAAGGCGGCCTCCGCCCGCTCCGGGGCCCGGCGCACCGCCACCGGGCCGGCCTCCGCCTGCACGATCATCAGGGACACCGCGTGCGACAGGATGTCGTGCATCTCCCGCGCGATCCGGGCCCGTTCGCGGGCCGCGGCCCGCTCCGCCTCGACCAGGTGGGCCCGCTGCCGGGCGTCGGTCAGCCGCCCGAGGACGTAGGCGGCGGCGAACACGAAGAGCGAGAAGGTGAGTTCGCGGGCCGACTGGGTGTTGAGCCACACCGACACCGGCACCGCGACCAGCAACAGCCCCGCCGTCACCGCCCGCTGCCAGGCCGGCGCCAGCACCGCGATCGTGTACACGCACAGCAGTCCCTGGTACGGCAGCGGCTGCCCGGGACCCTCCAGCGCCAGCCGGTACAGCGTGCTCGTGGCGAGCACCGCGAGCAGCACCGCCATCGGCGCCCGCCGCCGCCACACCAGCGGCAGCACGGTCAGCGCCGTCAGGCCGTACGCGGACCACGTCGCCGGCTCCAGCTCCGGCGGGCGCGGCACCACGAACGGCATCGTCACCGCCGCCTGCACGAGCAGCGCGAGCCCGGCGTCCACCGCCCACGGATGCGCCGCGCCCCACTCCCGGGCCTGCCCCACCCCCCGTATCCGCATTACGGCTTGCGGCCCACCGCGCCGAACTGCGCCACCGCGGCGGCCTCCGGCGCGCCCCACCGGGAGCAGGAGACGACGCCCGGCTCCAGCAGCTCCAGGCCGTCGAAGAAGGAGGTGAACTCCTCGCGGGTGCGGGCGGTGATCGGCGGGGTCGCGTTCTCGTTCCAGAACGCCATCGCCGCCTTGTTGCCCTCGCCGCCCAGCTCCGGCTCCAGCGTCGGGTGGGTGAGGACCAGGTGGCTGCCGGACGGCATCGCGGCCATCAGCGTCCGCACGATCGAGCGGGCCTCGTCGGTGTCCAGGACGAAGTTGAGGATGCCGAGCATCAGCACCGCCACCGGCCGCTCCAGGTCCAGCACCTCGCCCGCCGCCGCCAGGATCCTCTCCGGGTCGTGCGCGTCGGCGTCGACGTACTCGGTGACGCCCTCGGGCGAACTGGTCAGCAGCGCGCGGGCGTGCGTGAGGACGATCGGGTCGTTGTCGACGTAGACGATCCGGGCGTCCGGCGAGACCCGCTGCGCCACCTCGTGGGTGTTGTCGGCGGTGGGCAGCCCGGTGCCGATGTCGAGGAACTGGCGGATGCCCGTCCCGTCCGCGAGCCGGGTGACGACCCGGCCGAGGAACGCCCGGTCCGCGCGGGCGACTTCGCCGATGCTCGGGTAGAAGGCGGTGACCTGGTCGCCCACGCCCCGGTCCACCGGATAGTTGTCCTTGCCGCCCAGCCAGTAGTTCCACACCCGGGCGTTGTGGGCGATGTCGGTCCGGATCCGGTCGTTCATCAGGGAGCCTTTCGCAGGACGGCGGCGAGGGCGTCGACCCGGTTCGTGGTGATCGAGTCGACCCCGTTCGCGATCAGCCTACGCATGCTCCTGAGGGTGTCGGGCGTCCAGGCCGAGACGAGCAGCCCGTCCCGGTGCACGCGCTCGGTCAGCTCCGGACTCACCAGCCCGAAACGGTAGTTGAGCCACTTCGGGCGGACCGCGTCGAGCAGCACCGGACGGGCCGGGGCCAGCGAGGTCCAGGTGAGCGCGATCTCGGCGTGCGGGTCGGCGGCCCGTACCTGGAGCATGGCGACGGCGCCCGCGCAGTAGAAGACCCGCTCGCCGGCGCCGGCCTCGCGGACCGCGCCGACGATCTTCCGCACCGAGTCCTCGTTCCCGCCGGGCAGGTCGAGCATCAGCCGGTGCGCCCCGGCCGCCAGGAGCGCGTCGCGCAGCGTCGGCACGCCCCCGCGCGTCAGCTCGCGCAGCTGCTCGTGGGTGAGCGCGGAGAGCGGCCGGTCGTGGCCCCAGAGCCGCTTCAGGGTGTCGTCGTGCAGGAGGACGGGCACCCCGTCCTTCGTGAGCCGGACGTCGACCTCGACCGCGTCCGCGCCCCGCTCGAAGGCGGAGCCGATCGAGGGCAGGGTGTTCTCGCGGGCGCGGTAGGGGTCGCCGCGGTGGCCTACGACAGTGACAGATCGCATGGGCCCATTCTCGTGGGCCCCGGCCAGCCGGGGGCCTCAGCGCGCCAGCCAGTCCTCCGTGTACGTGTCGATCTCGGCGGCCAGCCGGAGCTTGCCCGCCGGGTCGAGGAAGGACGCCTCGACGGCGTTCTTCGCGAGGCCGGCGACGCCGCGCTCGTCGAGGCCGAGGAGGCGGGCGGCGACCGCGTACTCGTTGTTCAGGTCGCTGCCGAACATCGGCGGGTCGTCGCTGTTGACCGTCACCAGGACCCCGGCGTCCACCATCTGCCGGACCGGGTGCTCGTCGAGGGTGGCCACCGCGCGGGTCGCGATGTTGGAGGTCGGGCAGACCTCCAGGGCGATCCGGTGCTCGGCCAGGTACGCGAGCAGCTCCGGGTCCCGGACCGAGCTGGTGCCGTGGCCGATGCGCTCGGCGCCCAGCTCGCGGATCGCGTCCCAGACCGTCTCCGGGCCGGTCGTCTCGCCCGCGTGCGGCACCGAGCGGAGCCCGGCCGCCCGCGCCCGGTCGAAGTACGGCTTGAACTGGGGGCGCGGCACCCCGATCTCCGGGCCGCCGAGGCCGAAGGAGACCAGGCCCTCGGGGCGGATGCCGTCGGTGACGGCCAGCCGCGCGGTCTCCTCGGCGGCCTCCAGACCGGCCTCGCCGGGGATGTCGAAGCACCAGCGGAGCACGGTGCCGAACTCGACCTCCGCCGCCTTGCGGGCGTCCTCGATCGCCGCCATGAAGGCGCGCTCCTCGATGCCGCGGCGGGTGGAGGAGTACGGGGTGATGGTCAGCTCGGCGTAGCGGATGTTCTGCCGGGCCATGTCCCGGGCGACCTCGAAGGTCAGCAGCCGGACGTCCTCGGGGGTGCGCACCAGGTCCACGACGGAGAGGTACACGTCGATGAAGTGCGCGAAGTCGGTGAAGGTGAAGTAGTCGGCCAGCGCCTCCGGGTCCGTGGGGACCTTGGAGTCCGGGTGCCGGGCGGCCAGCTCGGAGACGATCCGCGGGGAGGCGGAGCCCACGTGGTGGACGTGCAGCTCGGCCTTGGGCAGGCCCGCGATGAAGGGGTGGAGATCGGTCATCGGATCATCGTAGGCCGGTCGGGGGCGGGAGGCCGGGACGCCGTAGCATGACCGGACCACGGAGGGGAGCCCACTTTGTCCGAGAACGCAGACCCGCGCCCGCAGGACCGCGAGGCGTCCGACCCGTGGGCTCCGCCGGAGCGCCGGAACGAGCCGGTGGAGCTGGGCAAGCGGCCCGCCGCGGACCCGCTGGTGCACGACCGGCCGACGGTCACCTCGATACCCGTCGGCGACCCGGCAGGCGGAGAGCTGCCGCCGCCCCCGGTCGCCCCGGGCGGGCCGTCCGCGTACGGCGCCCCGACGCCCCCGCCCTCGTACGGCTACCCGGCGGCGGGCCCCGGCGCGTACGGCTACCCGGCCGCCGGCCCCGGCGCGTACGGCTACCCGCCGGCGCACCCCTCGCCGTACGGGCCGATGCCCGGCCAGTACAACGGCATGGGCACGGCCGGCATGGTGCTCGGCATCATCGGCACCTGCCTCTTCTGGTTCTACGGCGTCCCGTCGATCGTGCTCGGTGTCCTCGCGCTGATCTTCGGCATCCTCGGCCGCAAGCGGGCCCACCGCGGCGAGGCGAGCAACGGCGGGGCCGCCACCGCGGGCATCGTCCTCGGCATCGTCTCCGCGGTCCTCGGCGCGGCGGTCGTCGCGCTCGTCGTCTGGGCCGTCGTGAGCTACGACGAGTACGAGGAGAGCGGGCGGGAGGGCACGACGACCTCAGCGGTCCTCGTGCTCGGCGACCGCTGACCCCGCCCCCGACCGCAGCCGCTCCCGGGCCTCCATCAGGGCGAAGCCCAGCAGGTTGAGCCCGCGCCAGCGGGCCGGGTCGTGGGCGCCGGGGTCGCTGGCGGCGAGGCCGATGCCCCAGACGCGGTCCAGCGGGCTAGCCTCCACCAGCACGCGGCCCCCGGTGCCGAGCAGGAAGCCCCGCAGCCCCTCGTCCGAGGCGAACTTGTGGACGCTGCCGGCCGTCACGATCGCGGAGCGCTCCCGCGCCCACACGGTCTCGTCGAAGCCGCGGACCAGCCGGCCCGCCTTCTTCGCCTCGGCCGGGGTGCGGGCCGCGAGCGCCGCCCGCTCCGCCTCGGCGTCCCCGAAGAGGCGCGCCTTCTCCGCCATCATCCAGTGCTCGGCGGTGGCGTAACGCACCCCGTCGACCGCGAACGGTGACGGCCACCACTGGCTCAGACAGCTCGCCGTGAGCCGTCCGTCCGGGGCCGGACGGTGGCCCCAGAAGTGCAGCCACTTCACCTTCTCACCCCTGCTGACCTGCTGTGTCAGCTCTTCGACGGTCATCATGCACGCGAGTCTGACATCCGCGACAGACATTCCGTACGAAGATTTTCCTGCGACCTCGACACTTGGTCGACCGATTCCGTCGAGTAACCAAAAGGCAACAACGGAATCACTTGTTCGAGCCGTATCGCTCTGTCAGGATCGGCACTCAATTCGAGCTGGGACAACGGAGAGCGTCATGGGCAACCGCTTCCAGGTGACGGACCGCTTCGCGGACGGCGCGCAGTACATCGGCGGACGGCTCCGCCCCGGAACCTCGGGACAGACGCACAGCGTCGTCGACCCCGCCACCGGCGAGAGCGTGTACACCTACACCCTCGCCTCCCCGGCGGACGTCGACGAGGCCGTGGCCGCCGCCAGGGCGGCCTTCCCCGGCTGGGCGGGCGCCACCCCCGGGGAGCGCTCCGACGCCCTGCACCGCTTCGCCGCGGTCCTCGCCGACCGGGCCGAGGACTTCGCCCGGGTCGAATCGCTCCAGTGCGGCAAGCCGATCCGGCTCACCACCGAGTTCGACGTGCCCGGCACCATCGACAACACCGCCTTCTTCGCCGGCGCGGCCCGCCACCTCCAGGGCCAGTCCGCCGCCGAGTACTCCGGCGACCACACCTCCTACGTCCGGCGCGAGCCGCTCGGCGTGGTCGGCTCCATCGCCCCCTGGAACTACCCCCTCCAGATGGCCGCCTGGAAGATCCTCCCGGCGATCGCCGCCGGCAACACGATCGTCCTGAAGCCGGCCGAGCTGACCCCGCTCACCTCCCTGATGTTCGCCCAGGCGGCGAAGGAGGCGGGCATCCCCGACGGCGTGATCAACGTCGTCACCGGCACCGGACGGGAGGCCGGCGAGCACCTGGTCGGCCACCCCGACGTCGTCATGACGTCCTTCACCGGCTCCACCCCGGTCGGCAAGCGGGTCGCCGAGGTCGCCACCGCCACCGTCAAGCGGCTCCACCTGGAGCTCGGCGGCAAGGCGCCGTTCGTCGTCTTCGACGACGCCGACCTGGAGGCCGCGGCGCACGGCGCCGTCGCCGCCTCGCTCATCAACTCCGGCCAGGACTGCACCGCCGCCACCCGCGCCTACGTCCAGCGCCCGCTCTTCGACGCCTTCGTCGCCCGGGTCGCCGAGCTCATGGAGACCGTCCGGCTGGGCGACCCGGCCGACCCGGCCACCGACCTCGGCCCGCTGGTCTCCCACGTCCACCGCGACCGGGTCGCCGGCTTCGTCGAGCGGGCCCGCGGCTACGCCACCGTCGTCACCGGAGGCGAAGCCCCTGGTGGAGAGCTCAAGAACGGCGCATACTACCGTCCCACCCTGATCACCGGCGCCGCGCAGGACAGCGAGGTCGTGCAGTCGGAGATCTTCGGACCGGTCCTGGTGGCCCTGCCCTTCGACACCGACGACGAGGGCATCCGGCTCGCCAACGACACCCCGTACGGCCTCGCCGCCTCCGCCTGGAGCCGCGACGTCTACCGGGCGAACCGGGCCACCCGCGAGATCAAGGCCGGCTGCGTCTGGGTGAACGACCACATCCCGATCATCAGCGAGATGCCGCACGGGGGATCCAAGGCGTCCGGCTACGGAAAGGACATGTCGGCCTACTCCTTCGAGGAGTACACGCAGGTCAAGCACGTGATGTTCGACAACACCGCGGTGGCGGCCAAGGACTGGCACCGCACGATCTTCGGGGACCGATAGCAGTCAGCCGCCCGACCAGCGGCGCAACCATCCCGAAAGGGCACAGCGCATGGAGCAGTACGAGCCCGACCGCCTGTCCGCCGCCCAGCTCGCGGCGATCCGGCGCAGCATGACGAGCGGCCGTGGTGCCCTCAGCCGCCGCTCGCTGCTGCGGGCCGGCGGTGCGGGCGCGCTGACGGTGGGCGGCCTGGCCGGCCTCACCGCCTGCGGCATCCCGCCGGCCAAGCGGGAGGGACAGGGCCCGGCGTCCACGGACCTGTCGGCCAAGGAGAAGACCGTCAGCTTCTCCAACTGGACCGAGTACATGGACGTCAGCGAGGACGAGAAGTCCCGGCCCACCCTGGAGGCGTTCGCCGAGCGCACCGGGATCAAGGTCAAGTACACCGAGGACATCAACGACAACGTCGAGTTCTTCGGCAAGATCAAACCGCAGCTCGCGGCCGGCCAGGACACCGGTCGCGACCTGATCTGCGTGACCGACTGGCTCGCCGCGCGCATCATCCGGCTCGGCTGGGCGCAGAAGCTCGACCCGGCGAACCTGCCCAACGCCTACGCGAACCTCTCCGCCCAGTTCCGCCGCCCCGACTGGGACCCGGGCCGGTCCTACTCGTACCCCTGGACCGGCATCTCCACCGTCATCGCCTACAACGTGAAGGCGACCGGCGGGAAGAAGGTCGACTCGGTCAGCCAGCTGCTCGACGACCCCGCCCTCAAGGGCCGGGTCGGCTTCCTCACCGAGATGCGCGACACCGTCGGCATGACCCTGCTCGACATGGGCAAGGACCCGGGGAAGTTCACCGACGCCGACTACGACGCCGCGATCGGCCGCCTCCAGAAGGCCGTCGACAAGAAGCAGATCCGCCGCTTCACCGGCAACGACTACACCTCGGACCTGGACAAGGGCGACCTCGCCGCCTGCCTCGCCTGGGCCGGCGACATCATCCAGCTCCAGGCGGACAACCCGGACATCCAGTACGCGATCCCCAACGCCGGGTACATCACCTCGACGGACAACCTGCTGGTGCCGGCACAGTCCGGCCACAAGACCAACGCCGAGAAGCTCATCGACTACTACTACGAGCTCCCGGTGGCCGCCCAGCTCGCCGCCTACATCAACTACGTCTGCCCCGTCGACGGGGTCAAGGACGAGCTGGCCAAGATCGATCCCGAGCTCGCGGCCAACACGCTGATCCTCCCGGACAAGGCCATGGCCAAGAAGTCCCGCGCCTTCCGCTCGCTGACCAGCGAGGAGGAGACGGCGTACGAGGAGAAGTTCGCCAAGCTCATCGGCGCCTGAGCCGTCGTCCACCCATCACGTAGATCCGGGACCGCAACCCATGACTGAGAACACCACCGGCGGCGACGTCCGACTCACCGGGATCAGCAAGACCTACGGCTCCTTCACCGCCGTCCATCCGCTCGACCTCACCGTCCCGCAGGGCTCCTTCTTCGCCCTGCTCGGCGCCTCCGGCTGCGGCAAGACCACCACCCTGCGCATGATCGCGGGGCTGGAGGACCCCTCCACCGGCACGATCTTCCTCGGCGACCGCGACGTCACCGACCTCCCGCCCTACAAGCGGCCGGTCAACACCGTCTTCCAGTCCTACGCGCTCTTCCCGCACATGGACATCTCCGAGAACATCGCCTTCGGCCTGCGCCGGCGCGGCATCAAGTCGGTGAAGAAGCAGGTCGACGACATGCTGGAGCTCGTCCAGCTCGGCGACAAGGCCCGGCACAAGCCGCACCAGCTCTCCGGCGGCCAGCAGCAGCGCGTCGCCGTGGCCCGCGCCCTCATCAACCACCCGCAGGTGCTCCTCCTCGACGAGCCGCTCGGCGCCCTCGACCTCAAGCTGCGCCGCCAGATGCAGCTGGAGCTCAAGCGGATCCAGACCGAGGTCGGCATCACCTTCGTGCACGTCACCCACGACCAGGAGGAGGCCATGACCATGGCCGACCAGGTCGCGGTCATGAACGGCGGCCGGGTCGAGCAGCTCGGCGCCCCCGCCGACCTGTACGAGAACCCGAGGACCACCTTCGTCGCCAACTTCCTCGGCACCTCCAACCTCATCGAGGCCGAGGTCGTCGAGACGGGCTCCGGAAGCGCCGACGTCGTCGTCACGGCGGGCGGCGGCAAGCTCCGCCTCCCCGGCGACCGCTGTACGGACGCCGTCCGCCAGGGCGGCAAGCTCCTCGTCGGCGTCCGCCCCGAGAAGATCTCGCTCGCGCACGCCGACGACGCGGGCTCGATCGCGGACGGCCGCAACCGGGTGACCGGCCGGATCGTGGACTCCTCCTTCATCGGCGTCTCCACCCAGTACGTGGTGAACTCGCCGGCCGGCGCGGAGCTCCAGGTCTACGAGCAGAACGTCGAGCGCGACGCGCGGCTCCGCCCCGGAGCCGAGGTCGTCCTGCACTGGAACCCGGCCCACACCTTCGGCCTCGACGCGGCGCAGGACATCGACGCGGGCGTGGAGACGGTGGAGGACGCCGCGTGAGCACGACCCTGACGAAGGAGGCGCCGGGACCGGTCGAGGAACCGATTCTGCGCAAGCCTCCCACCCGCAAGCGGCTCGTCCCGTACTGGCTGCTGCTCCCCGGCATCCTCTGGCTGCTCGTCTTCTTCGCCCTGCCGCTCGTCTACCAGGCGTCCACCTCGGTGCAGACCGGCTCCCTCGAAGAGGGCTTCCAGGTCACCTGGCACTTCCAGACCTACGTCGACGCCTTCACCGAGTACTGGCCCCAGCTGCTGCGCTCGCTGCTGTACGCGGGCACCGCGACCCTGCTCTGCCTGCTGCTCGGCTACCCGCTCGCGTACCTCATCGCCTTCAAGGCCGGCCGCTGGCGCAACCTGCTGCTGGTCCTCGTGATCGCCCCCTTCTTCACCAGCTTCCTCATCCGGACCCTGGCGTGGAAGACGATCCTGGCCGACGACAGCCTCGTCGTGGACGTGCTCAACGCGCTGCACCTTCTCGACGTGACCAGCTGGCTCGGATGGACCGAGGGCGAGCGGGTGCTCGCCACCCCGATGGCGGTCGTCTGCGGCCTCACGTACAACTTCCTGCCGTTCATGATCCTGCCCCTCTACACCTCCCTGGAGCGGATCGACGGCCGGCTGCACGAGGCCGCCCAGGACCTCTACGCCTCCCCGGCGACCACCTTCCGCAAGGTGACCTTCCCGCTGTCGATGCCCGGCGTCGTCTCCGGCACCCTGCTCACCTTCATCCCGGCGAGCGGCGACTACGTCAACGCCGAACTGCTCGGGTCCACCGACACCAAGATGATCGGCAACGTCATCCAGTCGCAGTTCCTCCGCGTCCTCGACTACCCGACCGCCGCCGCCCTGTCCTTCATCCTCATGGCGATCGTGCTGCTCATGGTCACCGTCTACATCCGCAAGGCGGGAACGGAGGACCTCGTCTGATGACCTGGCTGCGCAAGAACGTCGTCGTCATCGCGGGCCTGCTGACGCTCGCGTACATGATCCTGCCGAACATCGTGGTCATGGTGTTCTCGTTCAACAAGCCGAACGGACGCTTCAACTACTCCTGGCAGCAGTTCTCCCTGGACGCCTGGAAGGACCCCTGCGGCGTCGCCGACATGTGCGAGTCGCTCACGCTCTCGCTCCAGCTGGCCGCCTGGGCCACCGTCGGCGCGGTCGTCCTCGGCACGATGATCGCCTTCGCCCTGGTCCGCTACCGCTTCCGGGCGCGCGGCGCGATCAACTCGCTGATCTTCCTGCCGATGGCGATGCCCGAGGTCGTGATGGCCGCCTCGCTGCTCACCCTCTTCCTCAACATGGGGATCGAGCTGGGCTTCTGGACGGTCCTCATCGCCCACATCATGTTCTGCCTGTCGTTCGTCGTGACGGCGGTCAAGGCCCGGGTCATGTCCATGGACCCGCGCCTGGAGGAGGCCGCGCGCGACCTCTACGCGGGGCCGGCGCAGACCTTCCTGCGCGTCACCCTGCCGATCGCCGCCCCCGGCATCGCCGCCGGCGCGCTGCTCGCCTTCGCGCTCTCGTTCGACGACTTCATCATCACCAACTTCAACGCGGGCTCCACCGTGACCTTCCCCATGTTCGTCTGGGGCTCGGCACAGCGCGGTACCCCCGTTCAGATCAACGTGATCGGCACCGCGATGTTCGTCCTCGCGGTACTGATCGTGGTGGCCGGTCAAATCATTACGAACCGGCGCAAGAAAACAGCAACAGCCTGAGCGCAGGGAGCTCTCAGGCACCGAAGGAGTTGGAAACCATGGCCCCAGTCGCCATGCGTCTCGCTGCACAATCTCTCTCCGACGCCCAGCCCGTCCCCTTCTGGCTGGAAGACCCCGGCAAGCCCGGCGCCCTGCCCGCCCTCACCGGCACCGAGAAGTGCGACCTCCTCGTCGTCGGCGGCGGCTACAGCGGACTGTGGACCGCGCTCCTCGCCAAGGAGCGCGACCCCTCCCAGGACGTCGTGCTGATCGAAGGCCACGAGGTGGGCTGGGCCGCCTCGGGCCGCAACGGCGGCTTCTGCGCCGCCTCCCTCACCCACGGCTTCGGCAACGGCCTCTCCCGCTGGCCCGGGGAGCTGCCGAAGCTGGAGCGGCTCGGCGCGGCCAACCTCGACGCCATCGAGGACGCCGTCGCCCGCTACTCCCTGGACTGCGAGTTCGAGCGCACCGGCGAGATCGACGTCGCCACCGAGGCGTACCAGGTGGAGGAGCTCCACGAGTGGTACGAGGAGGCCGAGCGGCTCGGCCTCGCCGACGGCCTGACCCTCCTCGACCAGGACGCCGTCCGGGCCGAGGTGAACTCGCCGACCTTCCGCGGCGGCCTCTGGGACCGCGAGGGCGTCGCCATGCTCCACCCGGCGAAGCTCGCCTGGGGCCTCAAGCGGGCCTGCCTCGACCTCGGCGTGCGGATCTTCGAGAACACCCCGGGCCTCGACCTGGTGTCGGCCGGCGCCGGCATGGCCGTCCGCACCCCGTACGGCCGGGTCGCCGCCCGCCGGGTCGCCCTCGGCACCAACGTCTTCCCGTCGCTGGTCAAGCGGCTGCGCCCGTACACCGTCCCGGTCTACGACTACGCGCTGGTCACCGAGCCGCTCACCGCCGAGCAGCTCGCCTCCATCGGCTGGAAGAACCGGCAGGGCCTCGGCGACTCCGCCAACCAGTTCCACTACTTCCGCGTCACGGCCGACCACCGCATCCTGTGGGGCGGCTACGACGCCATCTACCGCTTCGGCGGCAAGGTGCAGGCGGAGATGGACCACCGCCCGGAGACCTACCTCAAGCTGGCCGAGCACTTCTTCACCTGCTTCCCGCAGCTGGAGGGGCTCCGCTTCAGCCACGCCTGGGGCGGCGCGATCGACACCTGCTCGCGCTTCTCGGCCTTCTTCGGCACGGCCCACCAGGGCAAGGTGGCGTACGCGCAGGGCTACACCGGCCTCGGCGTCGGCGCGACCCGCTTCGGCGCCGAGGTGATGCTCGACCTGCTCGCCGGGGAGCGCACCGAGCGCACCCAGCTGGACATGGTCCGCTCCAAGCCGCTGCCGTTCCCGCCGGAGCCGATCGCCTGGGCCGGCATCGGGATCACCAAGTGGTCGCTGGCCCGCGCGGACGCCAACGGCGGCCGGCGGAACCTCTGGCTGAAGGCGATGGACAAGCTGGGCCTCGGCTTCGACAGCTGAACCCGTGCCATCAGGTGTGATTCAGATCACAACCGATGGGTAGGGAAACCCGCGTAAGAGCGGGGAACCCTCGCGCTCTCTCCGTGTGGACGCGCACTCCGCGCGTCCCCATGGAGAGGAGTGCGCACGATGACATCTACGGGGGCCCCCGGCGCCAAGGCCGCGCTCGAATGGCTGGCCGCGGTCGCACCGGATCCCGACGCCTGCCGCTGGGAGTGGGAGCGCAACCCGCACGGGATCGCCCTGCTCCCGGCCGGCCGGCGCTGGGACGTACTGATCCTGCCGGGCGAGCTGGGCCACCCCACCCTCGACGTCCTGACCCGGCTGGTCGACCGGCCGGGACCCGTCCTCGCCGACTTCGGCGACGCCCGCGTCGGCTTCTTCGTCCCGCCCGGCACGGCCGCCCGCTGGCTCGGCACCGGGGTGCGCGGCGCCGGCCCCGGCACCTGGATCGTCGTCCCGTACCCGGGGCGCGCCACCGGGGGAGTGCGCTGGCTCGTCGTCCCGGACGGACGGGGCACCCTCACCGACGCCTCGCTGCTCGAACTGGCCATGCACGAGGCCGCGGGCGCGCTGGCCCGCGAGGAGCCGCGCGGGGGGAGCATCCGCTGAAACCGCCCCCGCGCACGGACCCGTCTCCCCCCTTCCGGCAACTCCCTCTCCGTACAGAGGTCTTGACCACTCGATTGGTCTGGACCATGCTGTGGCGCGCTCCACTCCGATCCCCCACCCCCGGAGGCAGTCGTGGACCGCACCAGACCTCTCAACCTGCTCCTGGCGGGCGCGCTCGCCCTGGGCGGGCTCGCCGCGCTCTCCCCGGCCGCCCAGGCCGCCGACTCCGAACTCGCCCGCAACGGCGGCTTCGAGGCCGGCCTGGACGGCTGGAGCTGTACCGGCGGCAGCGGCACCGTCGTCCCCTCACCCGTGCACGGCGGGACGAAGGCGCTCCAGGCCACCCCGGCCGGCAGCGACAACGCCAAGTGCTCCCAGACCATCACCGTCAAGCCCCAGTCGACGTACACGCTCAGCGGCTGGGTCCGCGGCAGCTACGTCTACCTCGGCGTCACCGGCACCGGCACCACCGACGGCTACACCTGGACCCAGTCGGCCCCGGACTGGCAGAAGCTCTCCACCACCTTCACCACCGGCGCCAACACCACCTCGGTCACGGTCTACACCCACGGCTGGTACGGCACCCCCGCCTACCAGGCCGACGACCTCTCGCTCTTCGGCCCCGGCGGCGCCCCGGTGGAGATCCCCGCCACCCCGACGGGCCTCGCCGCCGGCAGCCCGACCTCCACCTCGGTGCCGCTCACCTGGCCCGCGGTCGCCGGAGCCACCTCGTACAAGGTCTACCGCGGCGGCACCGCCGTCGGCACGGCCACCGGCACCTCGTACACCGCCACCGGCCTCACCCCGAACACCGCCTACTCCTTCCAGATCTCGGCGGTCAACAGCGCCGGCGAGTCCCCCCGGTCCACGGCCGTCAGCGCCACCACGACCTCCGGCGGCGGGGGCGGCGGCGGCGAACTGCCCGCCCGCGCCCTCGTCGGCTACCTCCACGCCAGCTTCGCCAACGGCTCCGGCTACACCCGCATGGCCGACGTCCCCGACTCCTGGGACGTCATCAACCTCGCCTTCGGCGAGCCCACCTCGGTGACCTCCGGCGACATCCGCTTCAAGCTCTGCCCGGTCGCCGAGTGCCCGAACGTCGAGTCCGAGGCCGACTTCAAGGCCGCCATCAAGGCCAAGCAGGCCGCCGGCAAGAAGGTCCTCATCTCCATCGGCGGCCAGAACGGCCAGGTCCAGCTCGCCACCACCGCCGCCCGCGACACCTTCGTCTCGTCCGTCTCGAAGATCATCGACGACTACGGCCTCGACGGCCTCGACATCGACTTCGAGGGCCACTCGCTCTCGCTCCAGACCGGCGACACCGACTTCCGCAGCCCGACCTCCCCGGTGATCGTCAACCTCATCCAGGCGGTCAAGACCCTCAAGGCCAAGTACGGCGCGAAGTTCGTCCTGACGATGGCCCCCGAGACCTTCTTCGTCCAGCTCGGCTACCAGTACTACGGCTCCGGCCCCTGGGGTGGCCAGGACCCGCGCGCCGGCGCCTACCTCCCGGTCATCCACGCCCTGCGCGACGACCTCACCCTGCTGCACGTCCAGGACTACAACTCCGGCTCCATCATGGGCCTGGACAACCAGTACCACTCCATGGGCGGCGCCGACTTCCACATCGCCATGACCGACATGCTGCTCACCGGCTTCCCGGTCGCCGGCAACACCGAGCGCTTCTTCCCCGGCCTGCGCCCCGACCAGGTCGCCATCGGCCTCCCGGCCTCCACCCAGGCCGGCAACGGCCACACCAGCCCCACCGAGGTCAACAAGGCCCTCGACTGCCTCACCAAGAAGCAGAACTGCGGCACCTACCAGACCCACGGCACCTGGTCGTCCCTCCGCGGCCTGATGACCTGGTCCATCAACTGGGACCGCTTCAACCAGTGGGAGTTCAGCCGGAACTTCGACGCGTACAACTGGAGCTGACGGCCAGGACCAGAAAGCCCAGGCAGAGGCTGGCCAGCACGTCCAGGGGCCAGTGGAAGCCACGCAGGACCAGACCCGTCCCCGTCACCGCCGTCAGCACGGCGGCGACGGGGACGAGGCGTCGCGACACCAGGTACGCGGCGCCGAAGTAGGCGACCATCGCGGTGGCCGTGTGGCCCGAGGGGTAGTAGCCGTGCGCCCAGGGTTCGAGGGGGCCGGGGCGGGCCGTCCACTCCTTCAGGGGGACGACGAGCAGCGGGACGGCGGCCATCGCCAGACCCGCGTACAGGGCGGCGGCGCGCCGGCCGCGGAAGAACGCGTACGCCATCGCCGCGGCCAGCACGGGCAGGGCCACGGTCAGATTGCCGAGGTCGGAGGCGAGTTCGCTCAGCCACCGGGGAACGGTGTCCACCAGAGAGCGGGACACCCGCTCGTCGAGCCTGGTCAAGGGGCCGTGGACGAGCACCTGCCAGGTCACGACGGCGAGGGCGACGAGCGCCGAGAAGAGAGCCGGCCGCCCTGGAACAGGGGGGGTGGTTCCGGGGCGGCCGAGGGGATCGGGCTGCCGCGCGCCCCGGGGGGTGTGGGGCGGGCGGCCGTCCGATCGGTGAGGAGTCCCGGAGCGCGAGGCTCCGGCGGTGTGCGCGTCGGCACGGTGCGGGCGGTGCTGGGGATGCCCCGCCCTGGGTGTTTCTCTCATCTGGAGAAGACCGTACGGCACGGGGAAGGGGGCCGACAGCGGGAAACGCGTCCCGCCATCGGCCCCCCACAGAGTCTTCACTCTTTGTGCCGAAGCGTCCCTCAGAGGGCGGCCAGCGCCGCCTCGATGACGTCCAGGCCCTCGTTCAGCAGGTCCTCGCCGATGACCAGCGGCGGCAGGAAGCGCAGCACGTTGCCGTAGGTGCCGCAGGTGAGGACGAGGACGCCCTCGTTGTGGCAGTACTTGGCGAGCGCGGCGGCGGCCTCGGCGGCCGGCTCCTTCGTCTCCGGGTCCTTCACCAGCTCGATGGCGATCATGGCGCCGCGGCCGCGGATGTCACCGATGACCGGGAACTTCTCCTGCATCGTGGCGAGGCGGCCCTTCATGACCTCCTCGATGCGCTTGGCCTTCCCGTTGAGGTCCAGCTCCTTCATCGTCTCGATGGCGCCGAGCGCACCGGCGCAGGCCACCGGGTTGCCGCCGTAGGTGCCGCCCAGGCCGCCGCCGTGGACGGAGTCCATGATCTCGGCGCGGCCGGTGACGGCGGCGAGCGGCAGACCGCCCGCGATGCCCTTGGCGGTGGTGATGAGGTCCGGGACGATGCCCTCGTCCTCGCAGGCGAACCACTGGCCGGTGCGGCAGAAGCCGGCCTGGATCTCGTCCGCGACGAAGACGATGCCGTTGTCGTTGGCGAACTTCACGATCGCCGGCAGGAAGCCCTTGGCCGGCTCGATGAAGCCGCCCTCGCCGAGGACCGGCTCGATGACGATCGCGGCGACGTTGTCGGCGCCGATCTGCTTGGTGATGTTGTCGATCGCCTGCGCGGCGGCCTCGGGGCCGGCGTTCTCCGCACCGGTGGGCCAGCGGTAGCCGTAGGCGACCGGCACGCGGTAGACCTCGGGCGCGAACGGACCGAAGCCCTGCTTGTACGGCATGTTCTTCGCCGTCATGCCCATGGTCAGGTTCGTCCGGCCGTGGTAGCCGTGGTCGAAGACGACGACGGCCTGGCGCTTGGTGTACGAACGCGCGATCTTGACGGCGTTCTCGACGGCCTCGGCGCCCGAGTTGAACAGCGCGGACTTCTTGGCGTGGTCGCCCGGGGTCAGCTCGGCCAGCGCCTCGCAGACCTCGACGTAACCCTCGTACGGCGTGACCATGAAACAGGTGTGGGTGAAGTCCTGCAGCTGCGCGGAGGCGCGGCGCACGACGGCCTCGGCGGAGGCGCCCACGGACGTCACGGCGATGCCGGACCCGAAGTCGATCAGCAGGTTGCCGTCGACGTCCTCGATGATCCCGCCGCCCGCACGCTTCGTGAACACGGGCAGCGTGGACCCCACGCCCCCGGCGACCGTCTCCAGCCGGCGAGCCTGAAGCTCCTGCGACTTCGGACCGGGAATGGCGGTGACGACGCGCCGCTCCTGCGGGACAGCGTTCATGCGGGGCTCCTGGGGTGTTCTGGACGCTCTTGCGGGTTTCCTCCGCAGGCTAGGCGCGGGGGAGGGCTCCAGGCATGCGCCGATAGGGAGTGTTGCCGGCGTGTCGTTGGACGCGATGGACAGAGCCCCCCGCCACCCCGCCGCCCCCGCCCCCCGCGCGGAAACCCTCCCCGGAAGCCCCGCGCCCACTAGATTGACGCTGGCACAGACGCGGCGACCTGGCTGGTCAGGGGGCAGGGGTTCATGGAGACCGACGGCACGTACGAGTCACCCGACACGAGGGGCGCGGCGGTCCCCCGCCCGACGGCGCCACCGGTGCCGCCCCGCCCTCCCGCCCACCCGCCCACCACCGTCCCCCCGCAGCCCACGGCCGTCCCCGGGGCCCGCAACGCGGTGGCGGAGTGGCTGGACGCGCCGCGACCGAAGGCCGCGCCGGGGATCTGGCGGTTCCGGCACGTCCCGCCGGTGCAGGACCGGGAGCGGAGCAGGCTCGCTCCGGTCACCGTGGCCGGACTCCTCATCCCCGTCGTCGTCGCCCTGATCCTGTGGTCCGTGTGGCGTCGCGGCGGAGTGCCCTACCTGTGGGTCCCGCTCCAGGTCCTCACCCCCGAGGACTGGTGGTACGCCGGGACCACCACGGCCCGCGACTGGCACGGCACCGAGGCGCACATCGTGTACAGCGGCGTCGTGTTCGGCGCGATCGTCTTCGCGGTCGCCCGGCTCGGCGCCTGGGGAACCGTCGTGCGCCACGTGCTGGAGCCGTACGGGCCGAACGCCCGGGCGGCGCTGACGGCCGGCGCCGGGCTCGTCGCCCTCACCTTCGTCTGGCCCGAATGGTTCCCCTTCGTCGGCTGGGACCCGCTGCCCATCGCCTCCCCGTTCTTCTCCCTCCTCGCCCTTCTCGGCGGCGGCTACGACATCATCACGACCGTCCCCGTCTACTTGTTGACCGTCCTCATCACCGTCGGCGTGCTGTGGCCCTTCGCCCGCGTCGGGGACTGGCGCGGCGTCCTGCGCGCCAGGCGGGACGCCCGTCGCCCCGCCGCCGAGGTGCCCGGCGCCCCCGCCCCCCGCTCCACCTGGCCCGGCCCGCGGGAGGCCGGGCAGTGGCAGGCCGCGGATCTGCTGGCGGCGGAGGTGCTGGCCGGGCGGATGAACGAGGTGGACGCGGCCCGGATCGGGCACCGGTGGGAGCGGAGCCGGGACGACGCGCGCGGGCTCGCCGGCTTCGTCGACACCGTGATGCGGCAGGGTGCCGCCGCCTGGGCGCATCCCTCGGGCGACCGGGACCTGCCGCGCCGGACGGCCGCCCACGACCTGCTGCTCGGGCAGGTGCGGATCGGCCGGGCCGTGGCCGCCGAGCGGAACCCGGCCGCCTACCGGGGCGCGGGCGTCGCGCTCGACCCGGCCGCGCTCGGCACCTCGATGCTCGTCGTCGGACCCCCCGGCGGCGGACCGGCCGGCGGTCTGACCGCCGCCGCCGCCGAGGCCCTCACCCTCCAGGCCCTCACCGGCACCTGCGCCGTCGTCGCCGTGGGCGGCCCCGCCGCCCCGTACGGCCCGGACGCCGCCTACGACGTCGTGGTCCGGCTCGGCGACCCGGGCTCCCCCTACGACCTGGACCTCTACGGCGGGCTCACCGAACCGGACGAGGCGGCCGCCCTGCTCGCGGAGGGCCTCGCCGGGGACGTCGAGTCGCTCGACCCGCGCCGCGCCGTCACCGTCCTCGCCCAGCTCCTCGGCCCCTACCGGACCGTCCACGGCACCTTCCCCCCGGTCCCGGTGCTGCGGGAGCTCCTGGAGGCGGGCCCCGGGACGCTCGGCGACCTGCGAGACCGGCTGCCCGCCGAGGCCGCCGCCATGCGGCGCGAACTGGACGGCCGCATCCGGCAGGCGGGCGGGCCCGCCGACCCCGGGCCGCTCCTCGCCGACCGGCTCGCCCTCCTCGACCGTCCCGCCTTCGCGGACTTCTTCGGCGCCGGCACGGGCGCCGCGCGGCCCTTCTCGCTGAACACCGTCGCCCACCACCCGCTGCGGGTCCGCGTGGAACTGCCCGAGCACGGCCACGAGGAGGCGTCCCGGCTGCTCGCCCGGCTCGTCCTCGCGCAGTTCCTGACGGCCGCCCGCTCCGGCGACCGCCGGACGCACTTCGCCGGCCTCGTCCTGGACGACGCCACCGGCGCGCTCACCGCCGGCACGGTCCGCGCCCTCCAGCGGCTCCGCACCCGCCGGGCCGGCGTCGTCCTCGGCCTGCGCACCCTCGGCGACGTGCCGGAGACGCTGCACGGCCCGCTGCTCGCCGCCGTCGGCTGCCGCGCCGCCCTGTCCGGCGTCACCACCTGGGACGGCCGGGGCTTCGCGGAGGCGTGGGGCACCGAGTGGGTGGAGACCGAGGAGGTCGCCCACCACACCGTCTTCGCCAACCAGCCGATGACCCGCGCGCTGCACGCCCTCCGCAAGCGGGTCACCGGAAAGGCGGTCACCACCGACGCCGTCACGCTCAAGCGGGTCGAGCGCGAGCGGTGGTCCGCCTCCGAGCTCGCGCACTCCGTGCCGCCCGGGCACGCGGTCGTGTCGCTGGCGACCGTCGACGGGGCGAACATGCCGCCGGTCCTCGTCGACCTGCGGGGCTGACGGGGCCGGGCGGCACGCGGCCCCGCGCGCTCCCCCCGGGGCCCTGGCACAATCGGGGGCGCCGCCCTCCCCAGCGGCGTCTCCGTTGCCGGGTGCGGGTTTCGCGCGTTCGGCCTCCGCTCAAAGGTCCGCCGGTTTCCGATGCCGCCCACCCTCGCCTCGCTCGTCCAGCACTCCTCGCTCCGGCTGCTCGTCCGGGCGGGGGAGGACCGTCTCGACACGCCCGTCCGCTGGGCGCACGTCAGTGAGCTGGCCGACCCCGTGCCGTACATGGAGGGCGGGGAGCTGCTGCTGACCACCGGCCTCACCCTCGACGCCGAGGACCCGGAGGCGATGCGGCGATACGTGCGGCGGTTGCTCGGGGCGGGCGTGGTGGGGCTCGGGTTCGCCGTGGGGGTGAACTACGACGAGATCCCCGGCGCGCTCCTCGACGCCGCCCGCGCCGAGCACCTGCCCCTGCTGGAGGTCCCGCGCCGCACCCCGTTCCTCGCGATCAGCAAGGCCGTCTCCGCCGCCATCGCCGCGGACCAGTACCGCGCCGTCACCGCCGGGTTCGAGGCGCAGCGCGAGCTGACCCGGGCCGCCCTCGCCGAGGGGCCGGACGCGGTCGTCGCCCGGCTCGCCGCCCACGTCGACGGCTGGGCCGCGCTGTACGACGCCTCCGGCTCCGTGGTCGCCGTCTCCCCGGAGTGGGCGGCCCGCCGCGCGGCCCGGCTCACCCCGGACGTGGAGCGGCTGCGCGAGCGCCCCGCCCCGGCCAGCGCCGTCGTCGGCGGCACCGACGACCGGGTCGAGCTCCAGTCGCTCGGGACCGGCCGCCGGGTCCGCGGCGCCCTCGCGGTGGGCACCGCCGCGCCCCTCGGGACCGCCGAGCGGTACGCCGTCCACTCCGCGATCGCCCTGCTCACCCTCACCACCGAACGCTCCCGTTCCCTCCAGGCCGCCGAGCACCGCCTCGGCGCCGCCGTGGTGCGGATGATGCTCGCCGGGCAGCCGGACCACGCCCGCGCCGTCGCGGGCGACGTGTACGGCGGCCTCCTCGACGCCCCCTTCCGGCTGCTCGTCGCGGAGCCGAGCGCCGGCGGCGAACCGGCCGAGCCCCCGCTGCCGGTGCTCGCCGAGGCCCTGGAGGCAGCGGCGGCCCGCGCCGGCGAGGCCGTGCTCACCGTCCCCGAGGGCGCGGAGCGGCTCGTCGTCCTCGCCGGCGACGGCGGCGCGGTGGTCGCCGCCTGCGCCGGGTACGCCGAGCGCGAGGCCGACGAGGCCGGCGTCGTGGTCGGGCTCTCCGCCGCCGCCGACCCGGTCACCGCGGCAGCCGCGTACAAGCAGGCCGAGCAGGCCCTCTCGGTGGCCCGCCGCCGGGGCAGGGCCCTGGTCGAGCACGAGGACCTGGCGGCGGGTTCCGTCCTGCCGCTCCTCGCCGACGAGGCCGTACGCGCCTTCGCCGACGGCATGCTGCGGGCACTGCGCGAGCACGACGCGACCGGGCGCGGCGACCTGGTCGCCAGCCTGCGCGCGTGGCTCTCCCGGCACGGCCAGTGGGACGCCGCCGCGGCCGACCTGGGCGTGCACCGGCACACGCTGCGCTACCGGATGCGGCGCGTGGAGGAGATCCTCGGGCGCTCGCTCGACGACCCGGACGTCCGCATGGAGCTGTGGCTGGCCCTGAAGACGACGGGGGAGGGCGAGCAGTAGCACCGCCGCACCGCCGCTTCGTTCCCTTCGTCGCCCGCCCCTTGGTTCTCTTCGTCGCTCCGCCGCTTCGTTCCCTTCGTCGCACCTCCGCCGGCGTCCCCTTCCTGCCCGGACGCGGGCCGGGCCGGGCCTTCCCTGCCCGGTGGCGGGCAGAATTCCTGGCCGGAAGTGCGCGAAGTCCTTAATCTCCTGCTCATGACAAGCCCCGCCGCCGATCCCGCCGCACCCGTCCCCGCCGCCAAGCCCCTTCCCGGAACCGTTCCCGCCCCCGGTTCCCCCGCCCCCGGCGGCCGTATCAGCGGAGCCGTCTGGGCCGCCCTCGGCATCGTCTACGTCGTCTGGGGCTCCACCTACCTCGGCATCCGGATCGTCGTCGAGACCGTCCCGCCCTTCCTCGCCTCCGGCTCCCGCTTCATCGTCGCCGGCCTGCTCCTCGCCGCCCTGGTGGCCTGGCGCCACGGCCCCGCCGCCCTCAAGGTGGACCGGCGGCGGCTCGGCTCCGCCGCGCTCGTCGGCCTGCTCCTCATCCTCGGCGGCAACGGCCTCGTCAACCTCGCCGAGACCACCGTGCCCTCCGGTCTCGCCGCCCTCCTCATCGCCGTCGTCCCGGTCTGGGTGGTCCTGCTGCGCACCGCCGCCGGCGAGCGCCCCGGGCTCGGCGCGTACGGCGGCGTCCTGATCGGCCTCGGCGGCCTGGCCGTGCTCACCCTTCCCGGGCTCAGCGGCGACGTCGGCATCGGCGGGGTGCTGCTCGTCGTCCTCGCCGCCCTGCTCTGGGCGGCCGGCTCCGTCTCCTCGGCCCGGCTGCCGATGCCCGCCAACCCGTTCACGGCGAGCGTGTACGAGATGCTGGCGGGCGGTGTCGGCGGCATCGTCGTCGGCCTGCTGCGCGGCGAGCACCACGGCTTCGACCCCGGCGCGGTCTCGACCGGCTCCTGGGTGGCCCTCGGCTATCTGGTCGTCTTCGGCTCGCTGATCGCCTTCACCGCCTACGCCTGGCTGCTCCAGTCCGCCCCGGTCTCGCTCGCCGCCACCTACGCGTACGTCAACCCGGTCGTCGCCGTGCTGCTCGGCGTGCTGATCCTCGGCGAGGCCCTGACCTGGCCGATCCTCCTCGGCGGCGCGATCGTCGTGGCGGCGGTCTGCCTCATCGTCTCGACCGAGCGCAGGAGGTGACGGCGAGGATCGCCCTGGCCCCACCCCGATCCCTCCAGCCGATCGGTCGGCGTGAACATGACGACGACGGCGGCGACGTCAACCGGCTGTGGGTCGCCGGGCGGCCGGGCGGACGGCACCGCGTCCGGCGAGGTCACGGGCCTCCTCCGGCACCGCGACCGGCGCCGGGACGACGGGCGCGCCCCGCCCCTCACCGCGTAGTACGCCCCGCCCCTCACCGCGTACGAGGAGCGCCGACCCGGCGGTCCCGCGCGCCGGCTCCCGCGGGCTCTTCGGCCGAAGCGGACAGACCGGCACCCCCACCACTCCATCACGGACAAACGTCACCCGCCGGTCCCGGCCCTAACGTGTCTGGAGAGCAACCGCCCGCACGGGGCAACCGCTCGCACCCGAAACGGAAAGGGCCGGGACACGCAATGACGACCACCCACGCCTTCTGGGTCGCCGGCCGCGAGGCCACCGGCGACACCACCTTCGACGTCACGAACTCGTACGACGGACGTCTGGTCGGCAAGGTCGCCGTGCCCACCGAGGCCCAGGTCGAGGAGGCCGTCGCGGCCGCCCACGCGGTCGTCGACGAGTTCGCCGCCACCCCGGCGCACGTCCGCGCCGCCGCCCTCGACCACGTGTCGAAGCGGCTCGCCGAGCGCACCGAGGAGATCGCCCAGGTCATCTCCGCGGAGAACGGCAAGCCCATCAAGTGGGCCCGCGGTGAGGTCGGCCGCGCCGTCTCCGTCTTCCGTTTCGCCGCCGAGGAGGCCCGCCGCTGGAACGCGGGCGAGGCCCAGCGCCTGGACACCGAGGCCGGCGGCGCGGGCCGTCTCGCCCTCACCCGCCGGGTGCCCAAGGGCGTCGTCCTCGGCATCGCGCCCTTCAACTTCCCGCTGAACCTCAGCGCCCACAAGGTCGCCCCGGCCATCGCCGTCGGCGCCCCGATCATCCTCAAGCCGGCCCCGGCCACCCCGATCTCCTCCCTCATCCTGGGCGAGATCCTGGCCGAGACCGACCTGCCGGCCGGTTCCTGGTCGATCCTCACCGTGCCGAACGACCGGATGCCCGCCCTCGTCCAGGACGAGCGCCTCCCGGTCATCTCCTTCACCGGCTCGGACAAGGTCGGCTACGCCATCCAGGCGTCCGTGCCGCACAAGCACTGCACCCTGGAGCTCGGCGGCAACGCCGCCGCCGTCGTCCTCCCGGACTGGTCCTCCGAGGCCGACCTGGACTGGGCCGCGAGCCGCATCGCGACCTTCTCCAACTACCAGGGCGGCCAGTCCTGCATCTCCGTGCAGCGCGTGATCGCCGACGCCACCGTCTACGACCGCCTGCTGCCGAAGATCGTCGCGGCCGTCGAGGCCCAGGTCACCGGCGACCCGGCGGACGACGCCACCGACGTCGGCCCGCTCGTCGACGAGGCCGCCGCGCAGCGCGTCGAGTCCTGGGTCGACGAGGCCGTCGCGGCCGGCGCGAAGCTCCTCGCGGGCGGCAAGCGCGAGGGCGCCACCTACGCCCCGACCGTCCTCACCGACCTCCCGGCCGGCGTCACCCTGGCCCGCTCCGAGGTCTTCGGCCCGGTCCTCACGGTCGCCAAGGTCGACGGCGAGGCCGAGGCGTTCGCCGCGGTCAACGACTCGGACTTCGGCCTGCAGGCCGGCGTCTTCACCCGCGACCTGCAGACCGCCTTCCGCGCCCACCGCGCCCTGGAGGTCGGCGGCGTGATCGTCGGCGACGTCCCGTCCTACCGCGCCGACCAGATGCCGTACGGCGGCGCCAAGCGCTCCGGCGTCGGCCGCGAGGGCGTCGCGTACGCCATGGACGACTACACCTACGAGCGCGTCCTGGTCCTCACCGGCCTCGCCCTCTAGCCCCTCGTCCCACGAGACCAGGCGGTCCGAGCCCACTGTGCGGGGGCTCGGGCCGCCTCTCGTGCGTCCCCGGCCACGGCCGTACGCCCTCCGGCCCCGACGCCCGCGCACCCCGCCGGCCCGTACGCCCCCGTCCCACGGCCACGCGCCCGCGCCCGGGGCCGTACGCCCAGGGTTCAGCCCACCGCACGGAACCCTGCTCGACCCCGTACGGCCCCCGACCCCCGCCCCGTCCACGGACCGGAACGGACCCGCACCGGGCCCGGTCCGACCGGCAGGATGGTCGGCGTGACCGTCATCGACATCCCCGGCTCCAAGTCCGTCACCGCCCGCGCGCTCTTCCTCGCCGCCGCGGCGGAGGGCACCACCACGCTGCTGCGCCCGCTCGTCTCCGACGACACCGAGGGCTTCGCCGAGGGGCTCCGGGCCCTCGGCTACACCGTCCGGCAGGAGCCCGGTGCCTGGCACATCGAGGGCCGCCCCGCCGGACCGGGGACCGCCGAGGCCGACGTCTACTGCCGGGACGGCGCCACCACCGCCCGCTTCCTGCCCGCCCTCGCCGCCGCGGGCCGCGGCACCTTCCGCTTCGACGCCTCCGCGCAGATGCGCCGCCGGCCGCTCGGCCCGCTCACCACCGCCCTGCGCGAGCTCGGCGTGGACCTGCGGCACGGCGGGAAGGACGGCCACCACCCGGTCGCCGTGCACGCCGCCGGCGTCCGGGGCGGCGCGCTCACCCTCGACGCCGGCCAGTCCTCGCAGTACCTGACGGCCCTGCTGATGCTGGGCCCGCTCACCGCCGAGGGCCTGGACATCACGGTCACCGACCTGGTCTCGGAGCCGTACGTGGAGATCACCCTCGCGATGATGCGGTCCTTCGGCGCCGAGGTCACCCGCGAGGACGACGAGCGGGGCCGCACCTACCGCGTCGCCCCCACCGGCTACCGCGCGCGGACGTACGCGATCGAGCCCGACGCCTCCACGGCGAGCTACTTCTTCGCCGCCGCCGCCCTGCGCCCCGGCGGCTCCGTCACGGTCCCCGGCCTCGGCACCGGCGCCCTCCAGGGCGACCTCGCCTTCGTCGACGTCCTGCGCCGGATGGGCGCCGACGTCGAGGTCACCGAGGAGTCCACCACCGTCCGCTCCACCGGCACCCTGCGCGGACTGACCGTCGCCATGCGGGACATCTCCGACACCATGCCGACCCTCGCCGCGATCGCGCCCTTCGCCGACGGGCCGGTCCGCATCGAGGACGTCGCCAACACCCGGGTCAAGGAGTGCGACCGGCTCGACGCCTGCGCCGAGAACCTGCGGGCGCTCGGCATCACCGTCGAGACCGGCCCCGACTGGATCGAGATCCACCCCGGCACCCCCGCGGGCCCCGTCGAGATCGCCACCCACCGCGACCACCGGATCGTCATGTCCTTCGCCGTCACCGCCCTGCGCACCCCCGGCATCGGCTTCGACGACCCCGGCTGCGTGAAGAAGACCTTCCCCGACTTCCACCGGGAGTTCGGCGCGTTCACCCGGACCCCGTGAAGAGCGCACAGCGTTTGGGGCAAGAATGGGGGGCATGAGCGACCGCCCCTCTCCTCTCGCCGACCCGCACACCGCCTTCGACCGCACCGAAGGACGCCGGGACATCGTCGTCCTCGGCTCGACGGGATCCATCGGCACCCAGGCCATCGACCTGGTGCTGCGCCACCCCGACCGCTTCCGGGTCACCGCCCTGGCCGCCTCCGGCGGCCGGGTCGCGCTCCTCGCCGAGCAGGCCCACCGGCTGAAGGTCGCCCAGGTCGCCGTCGCCCGCGAGGAGACCGTGGAGGAGCTGCGTACGGCCCTGGAGGGGTGGTACGGCTCCGAGCCGCTGCCCGAGATCCTGGCCGGCCCCGACGCCGCGACCCAGCTCGCCGCCTCCCCGTGCCACACGGTGCTCAACGGCATCACCGGCTCCATCGGCCTCGCGCCGACCCTCGCCGCGCTGGAGGCCGGCCGCACCCTGGCCCTCGCCAACAAGGAGTCGCTGATCGTCGGCGGCCCGCTGGTGAAGGCCCTCGCGAAGCCCGGCCAGATCATCCCGGTCGACTCCGAGCACGCGGCCCTCTTCCAGGCGCTCGCCGCCGGCACCCGCGCCGACGTCCGCAAGCTGGTCGTCACGGCCTCCGGCGGCCCCTTCCGCGGCCGCACCCGCGCCGACCTGGAGCACGTGACCCGCGAGGACGCGCTCGCCCACCCGACCTGGGCGATGGGCCCGGTCATCACGGTCAACAGCGCGACGCTGGTCAACAAGGGCCTGGAGGTCATCGAGGCGCACCTCCTCTACGACATCCCCTTCGACCGCATCGAGGTCGTCGTCCACCCCCAGTCGTACGTGCACTCCATGGTCGAGTTCACCGACGGATCCACCCTCGCCCAGGCCACCCCGCCGGACATGCGCGGCCCCATCGCCATCGGCATCGGCTGGCCCGAGCGGGTCCCGGACGCGGCCCCCGCCTTCGACTGGTCGACCGCCTCCACCTGGGAGTTCTTCCCGCTCGACAACGAGGCGTTCCCGTCGGTGAACCTGGCCCGGCACGTCGGCGAGCTGGGCGGCACCGCCCCCGCCGTCTTCAACGCCGCCAACGAGGAGTGCGTGGAGGCGTTCCTCGCCGGCCGGCTCCCGTTCAACGGCATCATGGACACCGTCACGGCGGTCGTCACCGAACACGGACGGCCCACCGGGGGAACCTCCCTGACGGTGCCGGACGTCCTGGAAGCGGAGACCTGGGCCCGGGCCCGGGCCCGAGAGCTCGCAGCGAAGGCAACCGCGGAGGCGCGCGCATGACGGAAGTGCTCCTGACGATCCTCGGGGTCGTCCTGTTCGCGCTGGGACTCCTCGTCTCCATCGCGTGGCACGAGCTGGGCCACCTCTCCACGGCCAAGCTCTTCGGCATCCGCGTGCCGCAGTACATGGTCGGCTTCGGCCCCACCATCTGGTCGAAGAAGCGCGGCGACACCGAGTACGGCATCAAGGCCATCCCGGCCGGCGGCTACATCCGGATGATCGGCATGTTCCCGCCCGGCGAGGACGGCAAGATCGAGGCCCGCTCCACCTCACCCTGGCGCACCATGATCGAGGACGCCCGCGAGGCGTCCTACGAGGAGCTCCAGCCCGGCGACGAGTCCCGGCTCTTCTACACGCGCAAGCCGTGGAAGCGCGTGATCGTCATGTTCGCCGGACCGTTCATGAACCTGGTCCTCGCCCTCGGCCTCTTCTACGGCTCGCTGATGACCCTCGGCATCGAGGGCCAGACCACCCAGGTCGCCGGCGTCCAGAAGTGCGTCATCAAGCAGAGCGCCGGCCGCGACGCCTGCGCCACCGGCGACCCGGTCTCCCCGGCGTACAAGGCGGGCCTGAAGAACGGCGACACGATCGTCGCCTTCAACGGCACCCCCGTCTCCGACTGGGACACCCTCTCCAACCACATCCGGGCGACCATCGGCCCCGCCACGATCACCGTCGAGCGGGACGGGCAGCGCCTCGACCTGCACCCCACGCTGGTCGCCAACGAGGTCCTGAAGAAGGACGAGGACGGCCAGGTCGTCCGGCCGCCGGCCTACGAGCCCGCCGGCTACCTCGGCTTCGCCTCCAAGACCGAGGTCGCGCCGCTCACCTTCGTCGAGACCACCGACCGCATGGGCGAGCTCATGCAGAACGGCCTGGAGTCGGTCGTCGCCCTCCCCGGCAAGATCCCCGGGTTGTGGGACGCCACCTTCGGCGACGGCGAGCGGGCCGAGGACTCCCCGGTCGGCGTCGTCGGCGCCGCCCGCATCACCGGCGAACTCATGAACCTGGACCTCCCGCCCGAGCGGATCCTGGTCATGTTCATGAACCTGCTGGTGTACTTCAACGTCTCGCTGTTCCTCTTCAACATGCTCCCGCTGCTGCCGCTCGACGGCGGCCACATCGCGGGCGCCCTGTGGGAGTCCGTCCGCCGCCACACGGCCCGGATCTTCAGGCGCCCCGACCCCGGCCCGTTCGACGTGGCCAAGCTGATGCCCGCCGCCTACGTGGTGGCCGGCGTCTTCGTCTGCTTCACCCTGCTCGTCCTCGCCGCCGACATCGTCAACCCGGTGAAGCTGACGTAGCTCCCAGGGAGGCCGCGCACCACCGTGTCCGGCCTCCCGCCCCCGGGGCGGTAACCTCGGAAGCCCGAGCCCGCCGACGCACGACCTTGAGGTTGCACAGACTCATGACCGCGATTTCTCTCGGTATCCCCACCGTCCCGACCCGGCTCGCCGAGCGCCGCAAGAGCCGGCAGATCCAGGTCGGCAGCGTGGCCGTCGGGGGTGACGCTCCCGTCTCGGTGCAGTCGATGACGACGACCCGTACGTCCGACATCGGCGCCACCCTCCAGCAGATCGCCGAGCTGACCGCCTCCGGCTGCCAGATCGTCCGGGTGGCCTGTCCCACCCAGGACGACGCCGACGCGCTCGCCACGATCGCCCGCAAGTCGCAGATCCCGGTGATCGCCGACATCCACTTCCAGCCGAAGTACGTGTTCGCCGCGATCGACGCCGGCTGCGCCGCCGTCCGCGTCAACCCCGGCAACATCAAGCAGTTCGACGACAAGGTCAAGGAGATCGCCAAGGCGGCCGGCGACGCGCGCGTCCCGATCCGCATCGGCGTCAACGCCGGCTCGCTCGACGCCCGCCTGCTCAAGAAGTACGGCAAGGCCACCCCCGAGGCGCTCGTCGAGTCCGCCCTCTGGGAGGCGTCCCTCTTCGAGGAGCACGGCTTCCGCGACATCAAGATCTCGGTCAAGCACAACGACCCGGTCGTCATGGTCGAGGCCTACCGCCAGCTCGCCGCCCAGTGCGACTACCCGCTGCACCTCGGCGTCACCGAGGCCGGCCCCGCCTTCCAGGGCACCATCAAGTCGGCCGTCGCCTTCGGCGCCCTCCTCTCCCAGGGCATCGGCGACACCATCCGGGTCTCCCTCTCCGCCCCGCCGGCCGAGGAGATCAAGGTCGGCATCCAGATCCTGGAATCGCTCAACCTCCGCCAGCGCCGCCTGGAGATCGTCTCCTGCCCGTCCTGCGGCCGCGCCCAGGTCGACGTCTACAAGCTCGCCGAGGAGGTCACCGCCGGTCTCGACGGCATGACCGTCCCGCTGCGCGTCGCCGTCATGGGCTGCGTCGTCAACGGCCCCGGCGAGGCCCGCGAGGCCGACCTCGGCGTCGCCTCCGGCAACGGCAAGGGCCAGATCTTCGTCAAGGGCGAGGTCATCAAGACCGTCCCCGAGTCGAAGATCGTCGAGACCCTCATCGAGGAAGCCCTCAAGATCGCCGAGCAGATGGAGAAGGACGGCGTCGAGAGCGGCGAGCCGACCATCGCCGTCGCCGGCTGAGCGGACCCCGCGCCGTACGAGACCCCGCCGCCCTCCGGAGCGGCGGGGTTTCGCCTTCGCACCGGGCCCCGCCACAGGACCTGGGGGTACAGTGCCAGGACCAGCAGAACCCGCACGGTGAGGCCCCCTCGTGTTGACACAGACCACCACCCGGGTCCTCGAACCCGCCGACCTCGGAGCCGCCCTCGCCGTCCTGGAGAGCGCCCCCGTGGAGAACGCCTTCGTGACCGCCCGCGTCCGGATCGCCGGGCTCGACCCGTGGCGCCTGGGCGGCGAGATGTGGGGCTGGTACACCGAGGGACGGCTCACCTCGCTCTGCTACTCCGGCGCCAACCTCGTGCCCATCTGCGCCACCCCCGAGGCCGTCCGCGCCTTCGCCGAGCGGGCCCGCCGGATCGGCCGCCGCTGCTCCTCGATCGTCGGCCCGGCCGGCCCCACCGCCGAACTGTGGCGCCTCCTCGAACCCTCCTGGGGCCCCGCCCGCGACGTCCGCGCCCACCAGCCCCTCATGGTCGCCGAGGAGCCCTCCGCCGCCGTCGCCCCCGACCCCCTCGTCCGCCGGGTCCGCAAGGACGAGATGGAGGCGATCATGCCCGCCTGCGTCGCCATGTTCACCGAGGAGGTCGGCGTCTCGCCGATGGCCGGCGACGGCGGCCTGCTCTACCAGGCCCGGGTCGCCGAACTCGTCTCCGCCGGCCGCTCCTTCGCCCGCATCGACGACGGCAAGGTCGTCTTCAAGGCCGAGATCGGCGCCGCCACCCGCCAGGCGTGCCAGATCCAGGGCGTCTGGGTCGCCCCCGAACACCGCGGCAGGGGCCTCTCCGAGACCGGCATGGCCGCCGTCCTCCAGTACGCCCTCGCCGACGTCGCCCCCGTCGTCAGCCTGTACGTGAACGACTACAACACCCCCGCCCGCGCCGCCTACCGCCGGGTCGGCTTCCGCGAGACGGGCGCGTTCATGAGCGTTCTGTTCTGAACCGGCGGGCACTTGTAGGGTGCGCCGCATGGACGACGCACAGGCCGTGATCGGACCCGTCAACCTCGCCGCCCGGGTGGACGAGGCGCTCGCCGTGCAGGCGGTCGCCTTCGGCCTCGACGCCGAGGAGGTCGCCGTACGCCGCCACATCGTGCTGCGCCACCTGATGAACCCCGGCGCCCGCGCCTACGGCGCCACCACCCCCGACGGCCGGCTCGTCGGCTTCGTGTACGGGATGCCCAACGACCGCGGCCACTGGTGGTCCACCGTGGTGGAGCCGTACCTCCGCGCCACCGGCACCGCCGACTGGCTCGACGCCTCCTTCGTCATCACCGAGCTCCACGTCCACCCCGCCTTCCAGGGCCGGGGCCTCGGCCGCGGACTGATCACCACCATCACCGACACCGCCGACGAGAAGCGCTCCATCCTCTCGGCCATCGACACCGAGTCCCCGGCCCGCGGCCTCTACCGCTCGCTCGGCTACACCGACCTCGCCCGCCGGGTCCACTTCCCGAGCGCGGCCCGCCCCTACGCGGTGATGGGCGCGCCGCTCCCGCTCCCGCGCCGGAACTGATTTCTCGCGGGCGGGGCCGCCCGGCTAACCTCGGGGCCATCACTTTCAGTCCCGGCAGGAGTACGAGAACCATGGCCAAGGCACCGGTCCAGCGCATGTCCCAGTTGATGGCGAAGACGCTGCGCGACGACCCGGCGGACGCCGAGGTCCTCTCCCACAAGCTCCTCGTGCGCGCCGGCTACGTCCGCCGCACCGCCGCCGGCATCTGGAGCTGGCTGCCGCTGGGCAAGAAGGTCCTCTCCAACGTGGAGCGGATCGTGCGCGAGGAGATGGACGCCGTCGGCGCCCAGGAGGTCTCCCTCCCCGCCCTGCTGCCCCGCGAGCCCTACGAGGCCACCGGCCGCTGGAGCGAGTACGGCGCCGAGCTCTTCCGCCTCCAGGACCGCAAGGGCGGCGACTACCTACTCGGCCCGACCCACGAGGAGATCTTCACCCTGCTGGTGAAGGACCAGTGCTCGTCCTACAAGGACCTGCCGGTCATCCTCTACCAGATCCAGACCAAGTTCCGTGACGAGGCCCGCCCCCGCGCCGGCATCCTGCGCGGCCGCGAGTTCCTCATGAAGGACTCCTACTCCTTCGACACCGAGGACGAGGGCCTGGCCCAGTCGTACGGCGTCCACCGCCAGGCGTACCAGCGGATCTTCGAGCGCCTCGGCCTCGACTACCGCATCTGCGCCGCCACCGCCGGCGCCATGGGCGGCTCCAAGTCCGAGGAGTTCCTCGCCCCGGCCGAGGCCGGCGAGGACACCTTCGCCGACTGCCCCAACTGCGACTTCGCGGCCAACACCGAGGCGGTCTACCAGGCGGTCGAGGCCGTCGACGGTTCCGCCGTCCCCGCCGCCGAGGAGATCCCCACCCCGGACACCCCGACCATCGAGACGCTCGCCGCCTCCCTCGGCGTCCCCGCCTCCGCCACCCTCAAGAACCTGCTGGTCAAGGTCGACGGCGAGATCGTCGCGATCGGTGTCCCCGGCGACCGCGAGGTCGACATGGACAAGGTCGAGGAGCGCTTCGCCCCGGCCGTCGTCGAGCTGGTCACCGAGGCGGACTTCGCGGCCCGCCCCGACCTGGTGCGCGGCTACGTCGGCCCCCAGGGCCTGGAGAAGGTCACCTACCTCGCCGACCCGCGCGTGGCCCCCGGCACCTCCTGGATCACCGGCGCCAACAAGCCGGGCACGCACACGAAGAACGTCGTCGTGGGCCGTGACTTCGAGGTGTCCGAGTACCTCGACGTGGTCGTCGTCCAGGACGGCGACCCGTGCCCCGCGTGCGGCACCGGCCTCAAGCTGGACCGCGCGATCGAGATCGGCCACATCTTCCAGCTCGGCCGCAAGTACGCGGACGCGCTGAAGCTCGACGTCCTCGGCCAGAACGGCAAGCCGGTCCGCGTCACCATGGGCTCCTACGGCATCGGCGTCTCGCGCGCCGTCGCCGCGCTCGCCGAGCAGACCGCCGACGACAAGGGACTGTGCTGGCCGGCCGAGGTCGCGCCCGCCGACGTCCACGTCGTCGCCGCAGGCAAGGCGCTCCAGACCGAGCTGGCCCTGGAGGTCTCCGAGAAGCTCTCGGCCGCCGGGCTGCGGGTCCTCGTCGACGACCGCGCGGGCGTCTCGCCGGGCGTCAAGTTCACCGACGCGGAGCTGATCGGCGTCCCGAAGATCCTCGTCGCCGGCCGCCGGGCCGCGGAGGGCGTCGTGGAGCTGAAGGACCGCCGCACGGGCGAGCGCGAGGAGCTGACGGTCGAGGAGGCCCTCGCCGCGCTGACGGCGTGACCCTCCCCGCACCTCCACGCCGACGCCGTCCCGCGCTCCCGCGCGGGGCGGCGTCGGCGTCTCCGGCGGGGCCGGAGGTCAGGACGACGGGTCGACCGAGGGCCCGGTGAGGTCCTCGATCGGGGGCAGGGGCTCCGGGGGAGGCGCGGGAGGGGCCTGCGGCGCCGGTTCCGGCCGGGGCGCCTCGGGCGTGGCGCGCTCCAGGAAGCGCAGCAGCTCGACCGGGATCGGCAGGACCAGGGTCGAGTTCTTCTCGGCGGCCACCGCCATCACCGTCTGGAGCAGCCGCAGCTGGAGCGCCGCGGGGGCGTCGGCCATCTGGTGCGCCGCCTCCGTCAGCTTCTTCGACGCCTGGAGCTCCGCGTCCGCGTTGATCAGCCGGGCCCGCCGCTCCCGGTCCGCCTCGGCCTGCCGGGCCATCGAGCGCTTCATGGTCTCCGGCAGCGACACGTCCTTGATCTCGACCCGGTCGATCTGCACGCCCCACCCGATCGCGGGGGAGTCCAGCATCAGCTCCAGGCCCTGGTTGAGCTTCTCGCGGTTGGACAGCAGGTCGTCGAGGTCGCTCTTGCCGATGATCGACCGCAGCGAGGTCTGCGCCATCTGCGAGACCGCGAACTTGTAGTCCTCGACCCGCACCAGCGCCTCCGCCGCGTCCACCACCCGGAAGTAGACGACGGCGTCGACCCGGACCGTCACGTTGTCCCGGGTGATGCCCTCCTGCGCGGGCACCGGCATCGTGACGATCTGCATGTTCACCTTGTGGAGCCGGTCCACCGCGGGAAGGATCATGGTGAAGCCGGGCGGGCGGACCTCGCCCCGCAGCCGGCCGAAGCGGAAGACGACACCGCGCTCGTACTGCTTCACCACGCGCGCCGCCGCGCCCACGTAGACCGCGGTCGCCGCCGCCGCCCCCGCGACCGCCATGAGGAGTTCTTCGATCATCACGGCCCCCTGAGGAAGGGATACAAAAAGGGTATTCCCTCTCAGAAGGGCCGCGAACTCAGAGCCAGCTCGCGAACTCCAGCAGCCACTCGGCCTCCTGCCGCCGCCCCGCGGCCAGCGCCCGCGTGCCGGACTCGACGGCCCGGAAGAGCGTCCAGCCGCGCAGCCGCTCCCGGTCGACGTCGAGCGAGTCGGCCAGCTTGTTGACCCGCCGCCGGGCGGCCGGGGCACCGGCGGACGCGGCCACCAGGTCCTCGACCCGGTCGCGCACCAGCCGCGCCAGGTCGTAGGCGCGCTCGCCGACGAGCGGGTCGGGCCCGACGGCCAGCCAGGGCGACCGGTCGCCGCCGAGGACCTTGCCCTGCCGGAAGTCCCCGTGCAGCAGCACCCGCTCGGCGGACCCGGCGAGCAGCTCCTCGCGGGCGGCGAGCGCCGTCGTGACCAGCATGCCGGCGACGGCGTCGGAGGCGTGCGCCCGCATGGCCTCCGCCTGCCGGTCCGTCCGCTCGGTCAGCGACTCGAAGCCGTGCCCGGCGGGCGGTTCCACCCACAGGCGCCGCACGGTCCCGGCCGCCTCCAGGAGGGCCTTCGCCTCCGGCAGGGAGCGCAGCGACACCTCCGGGTGCAGCCGTTCGAGGACGAGGGCGCCCTCCGGGGCCTCGGCCCGCAGCTGCACCGCGCCCCAGCCGTTCCAGTGCGCGAGCGCGTCCCGCTCCAGCGCCGGCCGGGTGAACGGCGGCGCGATCTTCAGCGCGGCGGGCGCGCCGTCGGCGTCCCGGACGAGCAGCACCAGGCTGCCGCGGCCGCCGGGGGCCACCACCCGCTCGACGGTCAGACCCGCCTGCTCGGGCACCCGCTCGGCGAGGCCGGGGAGCCGTCCGAGCCACTCGGCCGCGGCGGTGTCGCCGTACCTCTCGTGGAGCGCCGTCACCAGTCGCCGGGGCGCTTCGAAACCCATGTGTGCCGTGTTCCTTCTCCTTGGGCGGGGTGATCAGAGCAGGTGGGGGCCGGACTCACACCCGCTCGGCGAGCCCAGGAAAGGTTACGTCGCTGCCGCGCCACCGCACCGCACGGACCGCCGCCTCCCGGAGCGCCACCGCCGCCTCCCGGCGCAGGGGGCCGTCCGAGGCCCGCACCAGGTCGGAGTAGACCCCGGCCACCCGGTCCTCCAGGACCGCGGCCAGCCGCACCGCGCCGGCCGGGTCGGCCACCCGGAACGGCAGCTCGTACGCGGCGGCCGCGGCGACCGGCGCGCCGGCGAGGTCGCGGACGGTGCGGCGCAGCGCGTCCCGGCGGGCCCGGTGCGCCCCGTGGGCGGCGGTGGGCGGCCTCGGCCCGGCGGGCCTCGGCGACCCGGCCGGCGTCGACGCCGTAGCCGTACAGGGCGGCGTGCTCGGCGGCGAGGCCGGCCTGGGCGGCCTTCAGGGCGCTCATGCGCGGGCCCCTTCGGTGAGGAGGTAGGCGTGGGCGGCGCCGGAGGCGGCCACGGAGGCGAGCAGCCGGGCGTACTCGGGCGGCGCGGCGAGCAGCTCGGCGGTGTGCGCCGCGGAAGCGGTGTGGGCGGCCCCGGCCAGCTCCGGCAGGGCGACGTTCGGATCGGCCGGTACGGCGGGGCCCGTGGGCGGGGCGGTCGTCACCGGGGCGGCCGAGGCACCGTCCGGCGTCGCGGTGGGGCGCGGGTCCTCGCCGAGGGCGCGGACGTGGGCCGCGACGGAGGCGCGGAGGGGGGCCACGCGCGCGTGGAGCGCGGGATGGGCGGCCAGGGTGGCGTCGTAACGTTCCAGCAGGGTCCGGGAGGCGGTCACGGCGCGGCGGCGGAGGGCCGCCTCGGCGCGTGCCACCCGTTCGGCCTCGCGGGCCGCCGCCCGCTCGGCGGCCCTCGGGCGGGGCGGACCCGCGTCGTCGGAGGTGCAGCCGGTCAGCGCCGCCGCGGCGGCCGAGGCCCCCGCCACGAGCAGGGCGCGTCTGCCCGTCGTCGTCACGCTCTCTCCCTCAGCATTCCGGACCCCTCCCGGCCGCCCGTCGAAGATCACCGCAGGCGAGCGTACCCGCGAGGGCCCCGGCGGTGGACGGCAACACCCTCCCGGACCGGATACCCTTGATCCGACACGCAGGGATTTGCGACGTACCCACAACAGCACACGCGGCCGAGGAGTCACCCGGATGAGCACCACCCAGAGCGACAGGCTGCGCGGACTCATTGAGCCGCTCGTCCTCGCGGAGGACCTGGATCTGGAGGAGATCGAGGTGTCCCGGGCCGGCCGCCGTGGACTGCTGAGGATCGTCGTCGACTCGGACGAGGGCGTCGAGCTGGACGCCTGTGCCGAGCTGAGCCGCGCCATCTCCGCCAAGCTGGACGAGTCCGACGCCATGGGCGACGGCGAGTACGTCCTGGAGGTCAGCTCACCGGGTGCCGACCGTCCGCTCTCCGAGCACCGCCACTACGTCCGGGCCACCGGTCGGCTGGTGAAGCTCCAGCTCGTCGAGGGCGGCGAGCTGGTCACCCGCGTCCTGGCCGTGGACGAGGACGGCATCGACACCGAGGTTCCGGGCCTGAAGGGCCGCAAGGCCACGGCCCGCCGGGTGGAGTTCGCCGAGATCGCCAAGGCGCGTGTCGAGATCGAGTTCAACCGCAAGGACAAGAAGGAAGAGGAGGCGTAGCCGTGGACATCGACGTGAAGCTCCTGGAGGGCTTGGCGAAGGAGAAGGACATCTCCTTCGGGATGCTGGTCGAGGCCATCGAGTCGGCCCTCCTCATCGCGTACCACCGCACCCCGGCCCCCCACCGCCACGCGCGCGTGGAGCTGGACCGGCGCACCGGCCACGTGACGGTGTGGGCCGAGGAGGACCCGGCCGACCTGGAGGAGGGGCAGGAGCCCAAGGAGTTCGACGACACCCCGTCGGACTTCGGCCGCATCGCGGCGAGCACCGCCCGCCAGGTCATCCAGCAGCGGCTGCGCGACGCCGAGAACGACGTGACCTTCGGCGAGTACGCCCGCCGCGAGGGCGATGTCGTGGCCGGCGTGGTGCAGCAGGGCAAGGACCCCAAGAACGTCCTCGTCAAGCTGGACGACAAGCTGGAGGCCATCCTCCCGGTGCAGGAGCAGGTGCCGGGCGAGGACTACACGCACGGCCTGCGGCTGCGCACCTACGTGGTCCGGGTGGCCAAGGGTGTCCGCGGTCCGTCCGTCACCCTCTCGCGCACCCACCCCAACCTGGTGAAGAAGCTCTTCGCGCTGGAGGTGCCGGAGATCGCCGACGGTTCCGTCGAGATCTCCGCCATCGCCCGCGAGGCCGGCCACCGCACCAAGATCGCGGTCCGTTCCACCCGTTCGGGCCTGAACGCCAAGGGCGCCTGCATCGGCCCCATGGGCAGCCGCGTCCGGAACGTGATGGCGGAGCTGCTCGGCGAGAAGATCGACATCGTCGACTGGTCGGACGACCCGGCCGAGATGGTGGCGAACGCGCTCTCCCCGGCCCGGGTCTCCAAGGTCGAGGTCGTCGACGCCGCCGCCCGGTCCGCCCGGGTGACGGTCCCCGACTACCAGCTCTCGCTGGCCATCGGCAAGGAGGGGCAGAACGCCCGCCTGGCCGCGCGGCTCACCGGCTGGCGGATCGACATCCGGCCGGACACCGAGGCTCCGGCCGAGGAGCGCTGAGCGACGACTCCGCAAGCTGGAGATCGTTTTTGGCCAACAGCTGTTCGATTTTTGCCCCAAACGGGTGAGGTCGGTACGGGGAGGTAGACTTATCGTGTCTGGCCGGACGCATGCCCGCGCGTGCCCTGAGCGAACCTGTGTGGGATGCCGGGAGCGAGCGGCCAAGAGCGATCTGCTGCGGACCGTGGTGATCAAGGGCGAGTGCGTCCCCGATGATCGCGGTACGCTGCCCGGCCGGGGTGCGTACGTGCACCCCGCCTTGCACTGTCTCGACCTGGCGGTCCGCCGACGGGCGTTCCCGAGGACCTTCAAGGTCCCGGGCCCGCTCGACACGGCGGTGCTCCGGGAGCACATCGAGCAGGCCGCGCAGGCGGCACCGCAGTGAACAGGAAGTACGGCACGGAACACCGTGCGGTCAGGTACCTCGCGAGTCGGAAGTAGGTCGAGATTGCGATGAGCACTCGATGAGTACGCGATGAGTACGCCCATGAAGTAGCGACGGTCCGGCGGTAACCGGACCTATAAAGGAGCGATGTGGCTAAGGTCCGGGTATACGAACTCGCCAAGGAGTTCGGTGTAGAGAGCAAGGTCGTCATGGCCAAGCTCCAGGAACTCGGTGAATTCGTCCGTTCGGCGTCCTCGACGATCGAGGCGCCGGTCGTGCGCAAGTTGACTGACGCTTTGCAGGGTCCCGGCGGTTCCGCCGGCAAGACCGCTGCCAAGCCCGGCGCGCCCCGCAAGGCGGCGCCCTCCCCCAAGCCGGCCGCGCCGGCGCCCGCGGCGCCCGCTGCCGCGCGTCC
>NZ_BNBS01000055.1 GCF_014656075.1 Streptomyces hydrogenans | reverse complement strand
GGTCACCTCGACCGAGCGCAGAGCCTGCTGGACGACACCCGCCGCACCGCGACCGGCCTCGGCAGGGACGCGGTCCTCCCCGCGCTCGAACGCACCCAGGCACTTCTGGACGCCGCCCGCGGCGACTTCGGCACCGCGGCCCGGCGCCTCGACGACGCGGCCGGCCGCCTCCGCCACCTCCCCCTCGAACGAGGCAGGACCCTGCTGGCGCTCAGCCACACCGAACGGCGCGGCCGCCGCCGCGCCAGCGCCCGCACCGCCGCGCGAAGCGCCACCGACCTCTTCACCACCCACCAGGCACACCCCTGGGCCCAGACCGCCGCGCACACCCTCGGCCGACTGGAAGACGCCCCCACGGACGACGACGCCCGCCCCCGCCTCACCTCCGCCGAACGGCGTTGCGCCGAACTCGCCGCCGCCGGAGCGAGCAACCGCGACATCGCGACCGCCCTCACCGTCAGCGTCAAGACGGTCGAAGCGACCCTCACCCGCGTCTACCGGAAACTCGGCCTCCACTCACGCTTCCAACTCGCGCACACCGTCACACCGGCACGTGAGTGACACTCTCGGGCGACGCCAGGAGCCGCCGGGTTCAGCCGTGTACCGGGCGACGACCGGCCTGCACCACGGATCGTCAGAACTCTTGCCCGCCACCCCATGACCTCACGTGGCGAGGGACTCGGAAGGGGTGACGGCCCGCAGTGACAGTTCCGAGGTCTGCCGTGGACCCGTCGGTCAGCGGATCACTGTGGTGGTGCTTCTCTCTGAAAGACCCGCCCGGACGACCTGCCGTCTCCCGGGCCCGAGGCAGGCCCGGAACCCTGTTCGACTGAACAAACCCGCCGCCGGCAGGCGGATGGCCTCCGAGCCTCGGGCGTGATGCCGTTCCGGAGTTACGGGGTGCCGCCTTGTTCGGTCACGCGGGTCCAGGTGTTCATGATGATGAAGGTCTTGGTGCCCTCCACCTTGCCGGTCCGGCGTACGGCGTTGATCACCTGCTGAAGATGGCTCACGTCCCGGACCCGGAGCCTGAGCAGGGCGTCGGAGGTGCCGGCGATGCTGTGGCTCTCCTCGATCTCCGGGATGCTCTCGGAGATGCCCTGGATCTCGTCGCTGTCGGTCGCGCCGAGCAGGCGGATCTCGATGAACGCCTGAAGCATGCCCGCCCGGCTGTCCTCGATGACCGCGGTGTAGCCGCGGATCACACCCTCCCTCTCCATGCGCTCTATGCGGCGCGCGCACGGAGCCGCTGAGAGTCCCACGACACGTGCGATCTCCGACACGGGCGCTCGCCCGTCCTTGCGGAGGATGTCCAGTATGTGGCGGTCGATCGCATCCACGGCCCACTCCCCGAATCATGCGCGTCACGCATGAGTCACGCGCCGAATGCTTCCTTGTTCGTTACGGACCGAGTGAACCACGCTCAACACGTGCGTGATGATGCCCGGCCTATCGCCTGGGGAACGCCGTCCTGCCATCGTCATGGCGTCCGGGTGATCCCCGGCAGGAGGCTCGCACCGGCCAACCCCTACGGCGCGAACTCCGACCAGGTGACAGGTGCGCGGGTATCCCCGGCACCCCGCGGCCGGCCCCACATCCTGGGGCCGGCCGGGCACCGGACCAGGCCCGCCGGCAGCGATCATCGCGTGGCCGCACAAGGCCTGACTTCGACGACACGCTCACGAAGCTGTGCTGCACCTGATCCGTGGCTCCGTCACGACGCATGGTGAACATGGGCACGACTCGGGGCTCGGTCCGGGTCTTGCAGGACCGAGGTCCACGCCTCCATCCCGGTTGACGTCTCCGATGCCCGCCGGGCGTTGATCGAGCCCGTGTTCGCCGCCTGGCGGGCGGCCCGCTCTGGGCCCAGGGCGGCGGCGCTGGTGCATGATCCGAGAGAGATCGGGAACGCGATCCTCTACGTCGATCGCACCGGGATTCCGTGGGAACACCTGCCGCCGGCGCCCAGCCGCTCCAGCAGCCGGTGACGGCCGCCCACGAGACGCCCGGGAGGACCCCGCCGACACCCCGGGGCAGCGCACCTCGCCCGGCCTGCGGAGCCGAAAGGCCGCCGCCCCGGAACCGCGCAATCACCGGCACGCGGACGGACCGCACCCCCGACGTCCCCGGCCCCGCCCCACCCTCCCGCCCGCGCCCCGCCCTTCGGGTACGCCGCGGTTTCCTGAGCGCAATGCCGCCGAAACACCCCCTCCCTACCGTCACTCCCACACCGGTCATGGCTGCAACGGCCGGTGCGCGCCCGGACACGGAGCCTGCCCGGGCGCTAACCAGCCGTCTTCCGCCGAGCTACGAGGAGGAACGATGGCTGTGGTCGAGCACGCCGTCGCGCCCGCACCCCAAGCGCCCCACCCCGTCGACGTACGACCCCCGTGGCGACGGCTCGTGCCGCTGAGCCTGCAGCACCTGCTCGTCGCGTACGCCGGCATGGCCACGATGCCGCTGCTCGTGGGAACCGCACTCCACCTTCCCGAGGACCGGATACGCCTGCTCATCAGCGCGAACCTGCTGGTCAGCGGAGTCGCCACCGTGCTGCAGTCGCTGGGCCTGAAGTGGTTCGGGGCGCGGCTGCCGATCGTGATGGGCTCCACGTTCACCGCGATCACCCCCGCCATCCTCATCGGGCAGCAGCACGGGCTCGCAGCCGTGTTCGGGGCGACCGTCGTCTCCGGCCTGGTGACGCTGGCCGTCGCCCCCTGGTTCGGCCGCTGCCTGCACCTGTTCCCGCCGCTGGTCACCGGGACGGTCATCGCCGTCATCGGGTTCTCGCTGGTGCCCTCGGCGGCCGGTCTCGTCGCCGGGCACGAGACCGCCGGCAGCGGCGGCCGCGGGCTCGCGCTCGCCGCCGGGACGGTGCTGCTCGTGGTCCTCGCGCCGCCCGCGCTCGCCCGGTTCTCCGTGCTCCTCGCCATGGCCGCGGGCACCGCGGCCGCGCTGCCGCTGGGACTGTTCGACGGATCGGGAGTCACGGACGCCCGCCTCGTCACCGCCCCCGACCCGACCGTCTTCGGCGCCCCCACCTTCGTGGTGCCCGCGATCGCCGCGATGCTCGTCGTGCAACTCGTGAACATGGTGGAGTCCGTCGGCGACACCCTCGCGGTCGGCCAGATCGTCGGCCGCGGCGACGACGCGCCCACCGTCGTACGGGCACTGCGCGCGGACGGGGCCGCCACGGTGCTGTCGGGGGCGCTCGCCTCCTTCCCCATCGTGACGTTCGGCCAGTCGGTGGGCCTGGTGAGCGTGACACGTGTGAAAAGCCGCCATGTGGTCGCCCTGTCGGGCGCGTCGATGGTGGTGCTCGCGTTCGTGCCCGTACTCGGGGCCGCCGTCGCCGCCGTCCCGGGGCCGGTACTCGGCGGGGTCTCGCTCGTCATGTTCGGGACCGTGGGCGCGGTCGGGCTGCGCATCCTCGCGCGCGCCGACCTGACCGAGCCGCGGAACCTGCTGACCGTAGCCCTCGCCTTCGCGCTCGGCATGATCCCCGTCGGTGCACCGGACTTCTACGCGCCGCTCCCCTCCCACCTGCGCACCGTCCTGGACAGCGGCATCGCCGTCACCGGGATCGTGGCGTTCCTGCTCAACCTCCTGTTCCACCACACGGGCGCGGCCCGCCACCCGAAGGAGACCGCCCGGTGAACCCCGCGACCATCACCGACGTCACCGTCCACACCGGTGACCGCTGGCTGCCCGGCAGGGACGTCCACCTCGCCGGCGGACGGATCACGGCGATCTCGGAGCATGGCGAACTCCCGCACGCCGGCGAGGTCTTGGACGGACACGGCGGCCACCTGACGCCCGGCCTCGTCAACACCCACACCCACCTCTTCCAGGCGGGACTCCGCGGCATCGGCGAGGGCCTCGGGCTCCTCGCCTGGCTGGGCGCCGTCGGCGAGGAGGCGGCGCTCCTCACCCCCGAGCGGGCCTACGCGACCGCCGCCGCGGCCGCGGCCGAAGCACTGCGCAGCGGCACCACCACGCTCGTCGAGCACATGTGGCCCCACCCGTCGCCCGCGGTCCACGACGCGGTGCTCCGGGCCCTCGAGGACAGCGGCGTACGGGCCGTGCTGTGCCGGGGCGTCGCCGACCGCGCCGACCCCAGCCGCAGATGGGGCTACGACCCGCGGCTGATGCAGCCGCTGGAGGAAGCCCTCGCCCACACCGACGAGCTGATCGCGCAGACCCGCGGCAGCCGGGTGGACATCGGCGTCGCCGTGCCCAATCCCCGGTGCCTGACCCCGGAGGGCATGGGCGCCGTACGCGCGTACGCCGAGGAGCGCGCCCTGCCCGTCTCGCTGCACCTCCTGGAGACCACCACGGACGACGTGCTGTGCCGCGACCGCACGGGAGCCGGCGCCGTCGAGTATCTGGAACGCGCCGGGTTCCTGTGGGACCGCCTCCTCGCCGTGCACTGCGTGGAACTCGACGCCGCCGGACGCGCCACCCTCGCCCGGCACGGCGTCGGCGTCTCGTACAACCCGCTGAGCAACATGCGGCTCGGCAGCGGCATCGCACCGGTCCCCGAGATGCTCGACGCCGGCCTCGGCGTCGGCCTCGGCGTCGACGGGGCCGCCAGCAACGACACCCAGGACATCCTGGAGGCCCTGCGCATCGGCGCCTATCTGCAGCGCGCCGCACACCGCAAGGCGGACCTGCTCGGGTTCCCCGAGATGTTCGCCATGGCGGCGGGCGGCGCGAACCGGGTCCTCGGCATCGAGGAGAACCCCGACGGCGGCGTGCGGCCGGGCATGAGGGCGGACCTCGTCCTGCACCGCTTCGACCGCGACTACGCCTGCCTGCCCGTCCGCGACCCGGGTGCCACGCTGCTGACGTGCGCCGGCAGCAGGACGGTGGCGGCCGTACTGGTCGGCGGCGAGGTGCTGGTACGCGACGGAGAACACGTCCGCCTCCCCTCGCACCAGCTGGCGGCGGGCCTCACCCGCTCCGGCCCCGGCGACGGGCGACCGTCCGGGCCCACGACCCCGACCGGGGCCCCCGCGAGCTTTACCACCGCGTAACAGCACGACCCCCACCGGTAACACCCACCGTGCAGGCTGAACCCATCGCGCGCGGGCCCCGGCGACCGGGACCCGCGCCAGCCCACGGCGCCGGACCCACGAAGAGGTCCGCCGCGACCGTGCACGCGGGTCTCTGAGCACCCGCGCTGGGGATCGCAGGGGCGGTGACTGCATCCCGTAGACCCCTCCCTGTCCGAGGAGCGACAGCCGCCATGACCCACACCACCCACACACTCGAAGAGCTGGCCAAGGAAACCCGCATGGGCGGGGCCGGGACGGAGACGTCCGCCCGGGAGATCCGCCGCATCGACCTCACCGACTTCGACCGCCGCAAGGGGGAGATCACCGAGGAACTGTGGGCCGCCGCCACCGACATCGGCTTCTTCCAGCTGGTCAACCACGGCATCGAACCCGACGCCGTGGGCCGCGCCTTCGCCGACGCCGAGGCCTTCTTCGCCCTCCCCGAGCACGCCAAGGCCCGGCACGCCCTGAAGAAGGGCCTCAACTCCGGCTGGGAATCGATGACCCAGGTCCGCCCCTCGGTCAAAACGCCCGACCAGAAGGAGTCGTACCAGGTCACCCGCCCGCACATGGACGGCCTGTGGCCCGACGACACGCTGCCCGGCTTCCGGCGGCGCGTCCTGGACTTCGAGGCACGCTGCCGGGACCTGGCGATGCGGGTGCTGTCCTGCTTCGCCGACGGACTGGGGCTCCCCGACGGGTTCTTCACCCGCGCCCACGACCCGGCGAGCCCGAACTACCAGTCCACCCTGCGGATGCTGCACTACTTCGCCGTCCCCGCCGACGCCGTGATCCCCGCGAACGTGTGGCGGGCCGGCGCCCACACCGACTTCGACTGCCTGACCTTGCTGTTCCAGCGGGCCGGGCAGGGCGGCCTGCAGGTGTGCCCCGGCAAGGAGGCCGAGGCCCAGGAGTGGACCCCGGTCGAACCGGCCGACTCCGTGATCACCTGCAACATCGGCGACATGCTGATGCGGTGGAGCGACGACCGGCTCCCCTCCAACTTCCACCGCGTCAGGTCACCGGGCCCCGACGACGACCGGTCGGCCCGCCACAGCATCGCCTTCTTCGCCCAGGCCGACCGCGACGTGGTGATCGAGGGCCCGGAGGGCCGCTACCCGCCGATCACCGCGGCCGACTACATCCAGCAGCGGATCGCTGCCAACTTCGCCCGATAGGAGGACGACCGACGTGACGACGCCCGCGAAGGACGGACGGCGGGCCGGCTTCGGACGGCTCGCGGTGCTGGGGCTCCAGCACGTGCTCGTGATGTACACCGGCTGTGTGACCGTGCCGCTGGTGTTCGGTGCCGCGGCCGGCCTCGACACCGCGACGATCGCCGTCCTGATCAACGCCGACCTGCTCGTCGCGGGCGTCGTCACGATGATCCAGGGCGCCGGTGTCGGCCGCTTCCTCGGCGTGCGGATGCCGGTGATGGCGGGGGCCGCGTTCACGGCGGTGACGCCGATGATCCTGATAGCCGGGGAGTACGGCCTCCAGGCGGTGTACGGCTCGATGCTCGCGGCCGGGGTGTTCGGGCTGCTGATCGCCTACCCGTTCGCGAAGGCGGTCCGCTTCTTCCCGCCGCTGGTGAGCGGCGTGGTGATCACGGTGGTGGGACTCGCGCTGATCGGCGTGGGCGTGAACCTGGTCGTCGGGAACGACCCGGAGGCCGCCGACCACGCGGCGCCCTCGCGGCTCGCGCTCGCCGCGTTCGTGGTCCTCGTGATCCTCCTGGTGGCGCGGTTCGGACGGGGGTTCCTCGCCCAGACCGGCGTGCTGCTGGGCCTGCTGGCGGGGACGGCGGCCGCCGTCCCGCTCGGCCTGGTCGACTTCTCGGCGGCGCGGACGGCGGACTGGGTCGGGGTCGCCGCACCGTTCCACTTCGGCGCCCCGGAGTTCCCCGCGGTCGCCGTGCTGTCCATGTGCGTCGTGATGCTCGTCCTGTTCGCCGAGTCGACGGCCGATCTGATCGCGGTCGCGGAGCTGACCGGGAAGCGCCTGACCACCGCCGACATGGCGCGCGGACTGGCCGCGGACGGGCTCTCCGGCGTGCTGGGAGGCGTCATGAACGCTTTCCTCGACACTGTGTTCGCGCAGAACGTGGGCCTGGTGACGATGACGAAGGTCCGCAGCCGGCACGTCGCCACGGTCGCGGGCGGCATCCTCGTGCTCCTCGGCCTGGTTCCCCGACTCGGTGCGCTGGTCGCCGGGTTGCCCCAGCCGGTGGTCGGCGCGGCGGGACTCGTGATGTTCGCGACGGTCGCCGCGGTCGGTGTCGGCACCCTCCGCAAGGTCGACTTCGACGGTACGCACAACCTGCTGATCGTCGCCGTGTCGATCGGCGTCGGCATGGCACCCGAGGTCGCCCCCGATCTGTACTCGCGCCTCCCCGACGGCATCGGCATCGTCCTCGGCTCCCCGGTGACGAGCGCGACACTGCTGGCGTTCTTCCTGAACCTGGCGTTCAACGGCGGGACCTCACGCCGTGACCCCGGCCTCGTACGGGCACCGGCGCCGGAAGGGAAGGGGCGGCACGCAGGCGGGGCGGACGGGACGCCGGCGGCAGAACCTGACGGGCTCGTGCACGGCAAGCGGTGAGACGCCGTCCCCTGGACCGCCGGTCACGGCCGCGGGAGGGAAACACGCCGCGCCGCGCCCTCCGCCGCCGTCCTCTCCGCCTGGGACGGAGTTCTCGCGGTCCCGTCCCGCACGCCCGGTTCTCCCCTGCCGTCAGCGGACGACCCCGGCCCCGGCCCGGCCACCCCATGCGGTCATCGGGTCAAGCAGCGGTGGCAAGCCGAGGTTTCGTCGGCGGGGTGAAGGCGATGGCTTCACCGAATTCCTGCCGGATGGTCAGGCAGTGGTGGAGCTGGCCGATCATGCGGTTGAACAGGTGGCGGAGGGCTGCGCAGTAGCGGTCGCCGGTCTCGCGTCGGCGGTTGTAGCGGGCGTGGGCTCCGGGTGAGGCGGTCAGGGCGACGAACGCCCGGTGCCGGCCGGCTGCCGCGAGCCGGCTGTTCTTGATCCGGCGGTGGCTGACGCGGCGGCTGCGTCCGGATTCGCGGGTGACCGGGGCGCTTTTGGCATAGGCCTTCAGGTCGCGGGCGGTGTCGAAGCGGGTGCGGTCGTCGCCGATCTCGGCGAGGAGAGCGAGGTTCTGGCGTCCCCTCGTCCCGGGACGGGGATGAAGCTCGGCCACCACGAGGGCACACCCTTGGGGCACGGAGGAGTGGCGGCGCCCTCCCAGAAGATCGAGAGGACGCACCGGACGACACCGGGGAGCGTCACCGCGAGGGCAAAGGCATGGCGGAGGGGAGGGTTCCCGAGAAGGGCGCCCACCGCGATCCAGACCAGCAGCAGGACCGTCCAGAGGCCCGGGATGAACAGCCACAGCGGGAACCGCTGTTGGCCGCGTCGCTCACCCCCACGTCACAGGTGGTCCACGACCTGCCCGGAAGCATGGCAGCGGATGGCGCGGCGGCACGGGGCGATGGTTTCGGGCATATCCGCCGGGCCCGGGACCCGCGGCAACCGCTCTCCGGGCGGGTGGCGACCGACATGGCCGGCGTCGTCCGCACGAGTGCGGAATCGTTGCTTCCGAGCACCGGCGCCCCGCGCCCTCCAGCCCGCCCCACGAACACCGGAGAACGAAAAGAACTTCTTCTTATGAATACCCCTCGCGCGCCCCCTTTCCGCGCTGTCCAAAAAACGTCGTCCACTCATTCACGGCCCCTCGCGTCCGCTGCTACTCTGCGAACTCCCCATTCGGATGTGATGGAGATTCTCCGCATGGAAGATCGACCCGACGAGGGATCGCTGCCGGCGAATTCGTGGACCATCGGCGCGTCCGCCCGCGAGTGCCTCCGCTATGCCGCGTACCCGATTCTGCTCCTGTCCGCAGTCTGGCTCTTCACCTCGGTCCTGCACTTCGGCTGGGACCGCGGCCGGGCCGTCCAGTTCTTCCTGATCGGCACCATCGTCTATCTCGCGGCACTGGAGCGGCTGATCCCGCACCGGACCGACTGGCACCCGAGCGGCCCGGAACTGTGCTGGTACACAGCGTATTTCGGGTTCACCATGGCCGGCGCCGTGTTCGGCAAGTCGGTCGTCACGGCCGTTCTGGCCGCGACCCCCGTCACGGGGCCGGGGCTCCCTCTCGGGGCCGAGGTGCCCCTCGCCCTGCTGGCCTCCTCACTGGCCGGCTACCTCGCCCACCGCTGGGCGCATTCCAATCGGTGGCTGTGGAAGGTGCACGGAATCCATCACGTCCCGGGAAAAGTGAACGTCGCCAACAACGGCGTCAACCACCTACTGGATGTCGCCTTCAAGCAAGGCGCCGTCCAATTGACACTGGGATTTCTCGGATTCTCCACCGACTGCCTTTTCGCGGTGGCGCTCTTCACCCTTGTTCAGGGTTATTTCGTGCACGCGAACGTGGACGTCCGGCTCGGTCCGCTCCACCACGTCCTGGCCACTCCCGAGCAACACCGGCTGCACCACAGCGCCGACCTGGCCGAGGCCGGTCACTTCGGCGTGGACCTCTCGGTCTGGGACCGCCTCTTCGGCAGCTTCACCTGGCGACCGGACCGCCGCCCGGCGATCGTCGGCGTCAAGGACCCCGCCACGTTCCCGGAGACCGGCTCGATCGTCGCCAGCCTGCTCCACCCCGTGCGCCGTCCGCCCCGCACCGCGTAGTCCCCCGTACCGCGCGCACCCGCTCGGTACCGCGCACCTCCCCGCGCCGTACCGGCGTCGTGCCCCCACACGCCCCGCCCGGCCCGTACCGAGGCGTCGTCCCTACCGGATTGGACCATGACGGACTCACCCAGCTCCGCCCACCGCGACAAGGTCGCCATCATCGGCATCGGCTGCCGGCTCCCCGGACACGCGGGTGACCACCGGTCCTTCTGGCGCAATCTGATCGAAGGCCGGGACTGTCTCGTCCCCACCCCGGCGGACCGGTACGACACCGCGACCCTCGGCAGCCGCGACCGGGCCAAGCCGGGCCGGCTGACCGGCGGGCGGGGCGGCTACATCGACGGCTTCGACGAGTTCGACCCCCACTTCTTCGGGATCAGTCCGCGCGAGGCCGAGCACATGGACCCGCAGCAGCGCAAGCTCCTGGAGGTGTCCTGGGAGGCGCTGGAGGACGGCGGGCAGCGGCCCGCCGAACTGGCCGGGCGGGACGTCGGCGTCTTCATCGGCGCCTTCACCCTGGACTACAAGATCCTGCAGTTCGCCGACCTCGGCTTCGAGACGCTGGCCGCGCACACCGCGACCGGCACGATGATGACGATGGTCTCGAACCGCATCTCGCACTGCCTCGACTTCCGCGGCCCCAGCGTCTCGATCGACACGGCGTGCAGCTCCTCCCTGGTCGCGGTCCACTTGGCCTGCCAGAGCCTGCGGCGCGGCGAGAGCGAACTCGCCCTGGCCGGAGGCACCCTGCTGCACCTCGCGCCGCAGTACACCATCGCCGAGACCAAGGGCGGCTTCCTCTCCCCGGACGGACGCTCCCGCGCCTTCGACGCCTCCGCCGACGGTTACGTACGGGCCGAGGGCGTCGGCGTCGTGGCGCTCAAGCGCCTCTCGGACGCGCTGCGCGACGGCGACCCGGTGCACGCCGTGGTGATCGGCAGCGGGGTGAACCAGGACGGACGGACCAACGGCATCACCGTGCCCAGCGCCGACGCCCAGGCCACGCTCATCGAGCGGGTCTGCGCCGAGGCGGGAGTGTCACCGGGCAGCCTCCAGTACGTCGAGGCGCACGGCACCTCCACCCCCGTCGGCGACCCGATCGAAGCGCGGGCGCTGGGCCGGGTGCTGGCGCAGGGCCGGGCGCCCGGCGCGCGGTGCTACGTCGGCTCGGTCAAGACCAACATCGGGCACACGGAGGCCGCCGCCGGCGTCGCGGGCCTGATCAAGACGGCGCTGGCCCTCCGGCACCGCCGCATCCCACCGCACCTGAACCTCGAACAGCCCAACCCCGCCATCGACTTCGCCGCGCTGCCCTTCGAGATCCCGACCGCACCGGTCGACTGGCCGGAGCACGAGGGACCCGCGCGGGCGGGCGTCAACTCCTTCGGCTTCGGCGGCACCAACGCCCACGTCCTGCTGGAGGAGGCGCCGCCCCGCCCGCCGCAGGAGCCGCACGCGACGGCCCGGACGCCCGCCCGCTCCGTCCTCCCGCTGAGCGCCCGGCACGCGTCGGGTCCGGCCGAACTGGCCGCGGGCGTCCGCCGCGAACTCGCCGCCGGAGTGTCCCTCGCGGACGTCGGGCACACCCTGGCCCACCGCCGCCAGCACTTCGAGGAGCGCCTCGCCGTCGTCCACTCCCCCCTCGACCCGCCCGGCTCCCTCGACGAGGTGCTGGCCGCCTGCGAGCGCGGGGAACAGCACCCCCGGGCCGTGCGGAGCCGCCTCCGGGAGGCCGGGGCGCGGCGGCTGGTGTGGGTGTTCACCGGCATGGGGCCGCAGTGGTGGGGCATGGGGCGCGAGCTCCTCGACTCCGAGCCCGTGTTCCGGGAGGCGGTCGAGCGCTGCGACGGAGAGGTCCGGCGCCAGGCGGGCTGGTCGCTGCTCGACGAGCTGACCCGGCCCGAGGCGGAGTCCCGGATGGCCGAGACCTGGCTCGCCCAGCCCGCCAACTTCGCCGTCCAGGTGGGGCTCGCGGCGCTGTGGGAGCACCACGGGGTGCGGCCGGACGCCGTCGTCGGGCACAGCACCGGCGAGATCGCGGCCTTCCACCTGGCCGGGGTGTACGGGCTGGAGGACGCCGTCCGGATCGCGCTGGCGCGCAGCGCCCTCCAGCACCGGCTCGCGGGCACCGGCGCGATGCTGGCGGCGAACCTGTCCGAGGACGAGGCCGAGCGGCTGGTCCGCCCGTACCGGGACCGGGTGTCGGTCGCCGCCGTGAACAGCCCGGCGTCGGTGACGCTGTCCGGGGACCGGGACACCCTCGGGGAGCTCGCCGGGCGGCTGGAGCGGGAGCAGGTCTTCGCCCGGTTCCTCGACGTCGAAGTGCCGTATCACAGCGTGCGGATGGACCCGATCGAGGCCGAGCTGCACGAGGCGCTGGCCGGGATCGCGCCGCGTGCCGCCGGTCTGCCGCTGTACCTCACCGCCCGCGAGGGGCGTGCGCTGGGGCCGGAGCTGGACGCCGCGTACTGGTGGGAGAACGTCCGGCGGCCCGTCCGGTTCCGTGCCGCGGTCGACCGGCTCGTCGACGACGGGTACACGCTGTTCCTGGAGATCGGTCCGCACCCGGTGCTCGGCCACTCGATCCGGGAGTGCCTGGAGGGCCGGGCCGTCGAGGGCGTGACGCTGCCGTCGATCCGGCGCCGGGAGGACGAGCCCGAGCGGTTCGCCCGCTCCCTGGCGGAGCTGTACACGCTGGGTGTCGACGTGGACTGGTCGGTGCTCCAGCCCGTGGGGCGGCCGGTGCCGCTGCCGGGCTATCCGTGGCAGCGGGAGCGGTACTGGGTGGAGCCCGCGCCGGTGGAGCAGATCCGGCTCGGCCGGCTGGACCACCCGCTGCTCGGCCGGCGGACCTCCGCGCTGCAGCCGACCTGGGAAAGCCGCCTGGACACCGAGCGACTGGCGTACCTGGCCGACCACCGGATCGAGGACAGCACGGTCTTCCCGGCCGCCGGGTACCTGGAGATGGCCGCGCAGGCGGTCCGGGCGCTGACCGGCGGCGACACGGCCACCCTGGCCGACGTCGAGTTCTCCCGGGCCCTGTTCCTGCCCGACGGCGAGGCGACGACCGTCCAGCTGGCCTTCGCGCCGGAGGAGTCCGGGTTCGCCATCGCCTCCCTCGCCGGTTCCGGGACCGGGACTCCGGACCGTACGGTCCACGCGAGCGGGGTCGTCCGCACCGGGCAGCCGCGCCGGCACGCGGAACCGCTGGACGCGGACGCGGTACGGGCGCGAGCGGGGCGCCGGCTCGACCGGGAGGCGTGCTACGGCGAGCTGGCGGCGCTCGGCTACCACTACGGCCCGGCGTTCCGGGCGATCGACGAGGTGTGGACGGCGCCCGGCGAGGCACTGTCGCTGATCCGTCCCACCCCGGGCATGGGCGACGGGGCCGCGGACTGCCATGTGCACCCCGTGCTCCTGGACGCCTGCTTCCAGACCGTGCTCACCGCGATGACGCCGGACGACGGCGGGTCCGCCGGGATCCGGCTGCCCGTCGGCATCGCGGAGCTGCGGCTGGACGCGGTCGGCGACCGGGCCCTGTGGGCGCACGCGACGGTGACCGCGGAGAGCGCCGGGGAACTGGTCGGCGACCTCGCCCTGTACGCCGAGGACGGGACGCCGCTCGGCCGGATCAGCGGCTTCCGCGCGGCGGCGGTGGACCGGGTGGCCTCCTCGGTGAAGCTCGGCACCATCGACGGCTGGCTGGCCGAGGTGGTCTGGGAGGAGGCGCCCGCCGAGGCGCCGGAGGACGGCGGGACCGCCGAGGGGACCGGGGACGGCCCCGGCGGCTCCCCCGCGCCCGACCTCGTGGTCTTCGCCGACGAGGGCGGGCTCGGCGCGCGGCTGGCCGAGGCGGTCGTGGCGCGCGGCGGACGGTGCCGACTGGTCCGCCCGGGGAGCCGTTACCGGAGCGGGGCCCGGCACGTGACCGTACGGCCCGGTTCGGCGGCCGATCTGCGCAGGCTGTTCGACGAACTCGGTTCGGGGTTCGGAGCCGTGGTGCATCTGTGGAACCTCGATCTGCCGCCGCTGGACACGGTCGACGCGGCGGACCTCGACGGGATCGGCACGCTCGGCGGCTACTCGCTCGTCCCGCTCGCCCAGGTGCTGCCCGAGGCGTGCCCGGAGGGGCGCCTGCACATCGTCACCCGGGGCGCCCAGGCGGTGGTGCCGGGCGAGCCGGTGGAGCCGTTCGGCGCGCCCGCCTGGGGCATCGGCCGGGTGCTGTGGCAGCAGGAGCTCACCGGTCACAGCGGCAAGCTGATCGATCTCGACCCGGCCGGGGGTCCCGGCGAGGCCGAGGCGCTGCTGCGCGCGCTCACCGCGGACGACGGGGAGTGCGAGATCGCGCTGCGGTCCGGGCGGCGGCACCGCAGCCGGCTGCGTCCGCCCGTGGGGCTGACCCGTCCCCTGCCGCTGCGGCTGCGCACGGACGGCGCCTATCTGGTCACGGGCGCGTTCGGGGCGCTGGGGCGGCTGCTCTGCCGCACCCTGGTACGGCGCGGGGCCCGGCGCCTGGTCCTGCTCGGCCGCACCGGCGTGCCGGAGCGCGGCGCGTGGCGGAGGCTCGATCCGGGCGGCCCCGAGGGACGGCGGGTCGCGTTCCTGCGCGAGCTCGAAGCGCTCGGCGCGGAGGTGCTGGTCGCCGCGGTCGACGTGACCGACACGGCGGCCATGGAGGGCTGGCTGGCCGGGCGTCGGGCCGCCGGTCTGCCGCCGGTGCGGGGCGTGTTCCATCTCGCGGGGCAGGTGCGGGACGTCCTGCTGCCGTCGTTGGACCGCGAAGCCTTCGACGCGGGCTACGGGCCGAAGGTGCACGGCGGGTACCTGCTGCACCGGCTGCTGCGCGAGGAGCCGGTCGAGCACTTCGTGCTGTTCGCGTCGGTCGCCTCGCTGCTGACCACGGCCGGTCAGGTCAACTACGCGGCAGGGAACGCGTTCCTGGACGCGCTCGCCCATCACCGCCGGGCACTCGGTCTGCCGGCGCTCAGCCTGGACTGGGGGCCGTGGGCCACCGGCATGATCGAGGAGCTCGGGCTGGTCGCCCACTACCGGGACGCGCGCGGGATGAGCTCGCTGGCGCCGGAGGCGGGCATGGCGGTCCTGGAGCGGGTGATCGGGCAGGACCGGGCCCAGTTGCTGGTGGCCACGGTGGTGGACTGGCCGGTGTTCCTGTCCTGGTACCCCACCCCGCCGCCGCTGGTGTCGGCGCTCGCCGCCGCGGCGGCCCGGGAGGTCCCGGCGGGGCAGGGCGGCAGTCTGCTCGACGCGTTCCGCGCCGCCGACGAGCCGGCGCGTACGGCGCTGGTGACCGAGCGGTTCGCGGCCCTCGCGGCGGGTGTGCTGCGGGTGCGGCCGGAGCTGGTCGACGCGGACGCCCGGCTCGGCTCGCTCGGTCTGGACTCGCTGCTCGCGATGGAGCTGCGGGCCCGGGTCCACGCCGAGCTGGGCGTCTCGCTGCCGGTGGTGGCACTGCTCAGCAACGGGCCGGTGAGCGAGCTGACCGAGCGGCTGCGCGCGGGGCTGACCGAGCTCGCGGCGGCCGGGGGTCCGGTGGCGGAGACGGCGGTGGAGCCGTTCACCGACGAGGCGTGCCACCCGCTCACCCACAACCAGCAGGCCCTGTGGTTCCTCCGGCAGCTCAACCCGGACGGCTTCGCGTACAACATCGGCGGCGCGGTGGAGGTGCGTGCGGAGCTCGACCCGGAGCTGCTGTTCGAGGCCTTCCGGACGCTGATCGCCCGGCATCCGAGCCTGCGCGTCAACATCACCGCCGAGGACGGGCGTCCGGTCCAGCGGGTGCGGCCCGAGGCCGTCGCCGACACCGGTCTTCTCGATGTGTCCGGGCTGCCCTGGGACGAGGTCCGCTCCCGGCTGGTGGCGGAGTACCGCAGGCCGTACGACCTGGAGCGGGACCCCCTGGTGCGGCTGCGGCTGTTCCGGCGGGCCCCGGACCGCTGGGTGCTGATGAAGGCCGTCCACCACATCGTCTCGGACGCGATCTCCACCTTCACCTTCATCGAGGAGCTGTTCGAGGTCTACCACGGGCTGCGCACCGGCCGGCCGGCGGAGCTGGCCCCGGTCCCGGCCCGCTACCTGGACTTCCTCAACCGGCAGAACCGCTTCCTGGCCGGGCCCGAGGCGCGGCGGATGCTGGAGTACTGGCGGGAGCACCTGCCGCGGGAGGTCCCGGCGCTCGAACTGCCCACCGACCGGCCGCGCCCGCCGGTGCAGACCGACAACGGCGCCTCGGAGTTCTTCCAGCTCGACGACGAGCTCAGCGCCCGGGTGCACGCGCTGGCCCGGGAGCACAACGTCACCGTGTACACGGTGCTGCTCACCGCGTACTACCTGCTGCTGCACCGCTGGTCCGGGCAGGACGAGATCGTGGTCGGCAGCCCCGTCACCGGGCGCACCGAGGAGGAGTTCGCCTCCGTCTACGGCTACTTCGTCAATCCGCTGCCGCTGCACGTGAGCCTGGCCGGGGAGCCGTCGGTGGCCGAACTGCTGGGCCGGGTGCGGGACACGGTCCTCGGGGGCCTCGACAACCAGGAGTACCCGTTCGTGCTGCTCGTCGAGCAGTTGGGCCTCCAGCGCGACCCGAGCCGCTCGGCGGTCTTCCAGGCGATGTTCATCCTGCTCACCCACAAGGTGGCCGTGGAGCGATTCGGCTACGCGCTGGAGTACATCGAACTCCCAGAGGAAGAAGGGCAGTTCGACGTCACGCTGTCCGCGTACGAGGACCGTTCCGACGGTCGCTTCCACTGCGTGCTGAAGTACAACACCGATCTGTTCGACGCGGCGACGGTGCGCCGGATGGCCACGCACTACCGGACCCTCCTCGACGGCCTGACCCGCGCGGAGGGCGGCCGTCCGGCGGCACGGCTGCCGATGCTGGAGGCCGGCGAACGGGAGCGGATCGTCACCGGGTTCGGCGGCGTCGGCCGGCGGATCGACCACGACGTGCCGGTGCACGAGCTGATCGGGAAGATCGCCGCGCAGTTCCCTGAGGCGGTCGCGGTCTCCGTACCGGGCGGGCGGCGGCTCGGCTACCGGGAGCTGGACCAGCGCTCGCGGCGCGTGGCGGCCTCGCTGCGCGAACACGGCGTCGGCGCCGGGACGGTTGTGGCGGTGCGCCTCGCAAAGTCGCCGGAGCTGGTGATCGCGCTGCTCGCGGTGTTGCGGGCCGGGGGCGCGTACCTGCCGCTGGACCCGGACCACCCGGCGGAACGGCTGGCCGAGCTGATGGAGAACGCCGGGGCCACGCTGGTCCTGACCGACGGGCGGCCGGGCGAGGCGGCCCGGCTGCCGGGACGGCCGGTCACCCTCGACGAGCTGGACCGGCCGGGGACCGAGGAGCGGCCGGAGCCGGCCGTGGGCCTCGACCGGACGGCCTACGTGATCCACACCTCGGGTTCCACCGGCCGCCCCAAGGCGGTGCGGGTCAGCCACCGCAACCTGGCCTCGGTGTTCGTCGCCTGGCAGCAGGAGTACCGGCTGGACACCGACGTCCGGGTGCACCTGCAGATGGCGGGCGTCTCCTTCGACGTGTTCACCGGGGACCTGGTCCGGGCGCTGTGCTCGGGCGGGACGCTGGTCCTCGTCGACCGGGACCTCCTCTTCGACACCGCGCGGCTCTACCGGACCATGCGCGCGGAGGGCGTGGACTGCGGCGAGTTCGTGCCGTCGGTGGCGCGCGGGCTGCTGGCGCACTGCGAGCGGGAGGGGCTGGGCCTGGAGTTCATGCGCCTGGTGATCATCGGCTCGGACGCCTGGCGGGTGGGCGAGCACCGGAGGCTCGTCGCGCTGTGCGGGCCGGGCACCCGGGTGGTCAACTCGTACGGGCTGACCGAGGCCACCATCGACAGCGCCTACTACGAGGGGCGGGCCGAGGGGCTGGAGCCGGGCCGGATGGTGCCGATCGGCCGGCCGCTGCCCAACAGCGAGCTGTACGTCCTCGACCGGCACGGCGAACCGGTGCCGCCGGGGGTGGCCGGTGAGCTGTGGATCGGCGGCGCCGGCGTCGCCGACCACCGGCTGAACGATCCGGAGCGGACGGCCGAACGGTCCGTGGCCCTCGAACCGGGCGGCGAACCCGTACGGCTGTACAGGACGGGGGACCTCGGGCACTGGGACGCGGAGGGGGTGCTGCACCTCCTCGGGCGGGCCGACGGGCAGGTGAAGGTGCGCGGCCACCGGGTGGAGACCGGGGAGGTCGAGGCGCGGCTGGCCGCCCGGCCCGAGCTGGCGCAGGTGTGCGTGACGGTACGGCGGGACGAGACGGGCGAGAACGTGCTGTGCGCCTACTGCGTGCCCGCGCCGGGCGCGGTGGCCGACGCCCGGGAGCTGCGCCGCCACCTCGCGGAGCAGTTGCCGACGTATCTGATCCCGGCGCACTTCACGGAGCTGTCCGCGCTGCCGCTGACCGCGAACGGCAAGGTCGATCCGGGCGCGCTGCCGGAGCCGCGCGCGGAGGCGGGACCGGAGCGGTACGAGCCGCCGGTGACGCTGTACGAGACGCGGATGGCGGCGCACTGGCGGTCGCTGCTCGGGCTGGAGCGGCCGGGGCTGCGGGACGACTTCTTCGAGGCGGGCGGCAGTTCGATCAAGCTGATCGAACTGATCCACCACCTGCGGACCGAGTTCAACGCGTCCGTGCCGGTCGGGCGGCTGTTCCAGACCAGCACCCTGCACGGCATGGCCCGCACCCTGGAGGACGTCGTCACCGGGCGGCTGCCCGGCGCCGAGCCGTACCTGTGGTTCAACCCGGGCGCGGACCCGGCGGCGACGGTGTTCTGCCTGCCGCCCGCGGGCGGGCACGGGCTGGTGTACCGGCAGCTCGCGGCGCGGCTGCCCGGGCACCGCTTCGCGGCGTTCAACTACCTGTCGGGTCCGGACAAGGCGGCCCGGTACGCGGATCTGGCCGAGGAGCTGCACCCGGGCGGGCCGTACACGCTGTTCGGCTACTCCCTCGGCGGCAACCTCGCGTTCGAGATCGCCGGGGAGCTGGAGCGGCGGGGCCGCGTGGTGGACCTCGTGCTGATCATGGACTCGTACCGGATCGCCGAGGCCGTCGCCCTCGGCGAGGAGCACCTGGCCGAGTTCGAGGCGGAGCTCGCGGAACACCTGCGGCGGCACACCGGTTCCGAGATCGTCGCCCGGGAGACCGTGGAGCAGGCCCGCGAGTACCTGGCGCACTGCGGTGCCCACCCGTCGCTCGGTGTGCTCGGCGCGCCGATCGCGGTGATCTCCGACCAGGACAAGCTGCTCCGCTTCGCGGCGGACGAGCCCGGCGGCTGGCACGGCGTCACCGCCGCCGGGTGCACCGTGCGCGAGGGGCACGGACGGCACGCCGAGATGCTCGACGGCTCGTTCCTCGACGGGAACGCGGAGCTGGTCCGGACGCTGCTGGCGGGAGGTGCCGCGGATGGGCGTGCGTGACGGCGGGCCCCACTGGGAGGCCCGGCCTCCCGGCGGGCGGCCCCGGGTGATCATCATCGGCGCGGGCATGTCGGGTCTGGCCGCCGGCTGCTACGCGCAGATGAGCGGACTGGAGAGCCGGATCTTCGAGAAGCACGTGCTGCCGGGGGGCTGCTGCACCGCCTGGGCACGGCAGGGCTACCTCTTCGACTACTGCATCGACTGGCTGATCGGCACGGCACCCGGGACCGGGGCGAACGAGGTGTGGCGCGAGCTCGGGGCGCTGGACGGGAAGCGGATCACCCTGTTCGACCAGTTCAACCGGGTGGTGACCGAGGACGGCCGGTCCGTCACCTTCTACAACGACCCGGACCGGCTCCAGAAGCACCTGCTGGAGCTCTCGCCCGGCGACGCGCGCCTGATCCGGGCGTTCTGCCGGGACCTCAGGCGCTTCGCGGAGCTCGACCCGCACTGGGAGCTGAAGCCGCCGCCGCTGAAGTCCCCAGCGGAGAAGGTGCGGACGCTGCTCGCGATCCTGCCGGCGTTCCGGCTGTACTGGCGCACCGCCGCCACGCCCATGCGCCGGTTCGCGGACCGCTTCGAGGACCCGCTGCTGCGCCGGGCGTTCCCGAACGTGTTCCTCCAGGAGCTGACCGGCTTCCCGCTGCTCCCCTTCCTCTTCACGATGTCCTGCGCCTCCAACGGCAACGCGGGCTTCCCGGAGGGCGGTTCGCTGGGTCTGGCCCGGTCGGTGGAGGAGCGGTACACGGGGCTCGGCGGGCACATCGGCTACCGCGCCCGGGTGGAGCGGATCCTCGTCGAGGGCGGGCGGGCGGTCGGCGTGCGCCTGCGGGACGGTCAGGAGCACTTCGCCGACCACGTGATCGCCGCCTGCGACGGGCCGACGGTGCTGGACCGGCTGCTGGAGGGGCGGTGGAGCAGCCCGCGCACCGAGCGGCTGTACAAGGAGCTGCTGGACCGGCCGGACAACCTGTACCCGGCGGTGGTCTCCGCGTTCGTCGGGATCGACGGCCCGCTGCCCGCCGGTGAGCCGCACAGCACCACGTACCTCCTCGGGCCGGAGCGGGGCGCGGCGCTGCCGGGGAGCCTCCAGCACAGTCTGGTGGTGCAGCGGCGGTCCGACTACGCCGACGGCTTCGCGCCGGCCGGGAAGTCGGTGCTGCACTGCACGTACTTCACCGACCACCGGTCCTGGCAGGAGCTGCGGAAGGCGGACCGGCGGGCGTACCGGGAGCGCAAGCAGGAGGTCGTCGACTTCCTGCGGGGCTTCCTGGCCGAGCGTCATCCGGGCATCGAGGAGCGGATCGAGCTGGTGGACGTGGCGACACCGGCGACGACGGAGCGGTACACCGGCAACACCTACGGCAGCATCCTGGCCTGGAAGGCGTTCTCCGAGGCCGACGACGTGTCGACCGCGCTGGTGGACCGGGACCGGATGCGGCTGCCGGGGCTGAGCGGCTTCTCGATGGCCGGCCAGTGGACCGGGATGGGCGGCCTGATCCGGGCCGCGACCAGCGGCCGGTACGCGGTCCAGTTCCTGTGCGACGAGCTGGGCCGGGAGTTCCGGGCCTGGCCGAGCGAGGGCGCCGGGCCGTGGCATCCCGGGAAGCTGGGCCTGCTGCCACGACTCGAACAGCGGGGCGACGCCCGGAAAGCGACGGTGGCCGAATGACCAGAAGGACCATGCTGATCGTCGGCGGAGGGCTCGGCGGGCTCTCCACCGGCTGCTACGCCCAGATGAACGGCTATCGCAGCCGGGTGCTGGAGATGCACGAGATCCCGGGCGGCTCCTGCACGGCCTGGGACCGGGGCGACTTCACCCTCGACTGCTGCGTGAGCTGGCTGCTCGGCAGCGGGCCGGGCAACGAGATGCACCAGATCTGGCTGGAGCTCGGCGCGCTCCAGGGCAAGCGGATGCGCAACTTCGACGTGTTCAACACGGTGCGCGGCCGGGACGGGCGGGCGGTCCACTTCTACTCCGACCCGGACCGCCTCGAAGCGCACCTGCTCGCCCTCTCCCCCGGCGACGCCCGGGTGATCCGCGACTTCTGCGCCGGACTGCGGACCTTCCGCAAGGCGCTGGCCCGCTACCCCTTCCTCACCCCGGTCGGGCTCATGGGCCGCCTGGAGCGCTGGCGGATGCTGGCGTCCTTCGTCCCCTACTTCAACGTGATCCGGCGCTCCATCGGCACGCTGATGCGGGACTACTCGGAGCGCTTCCGGGACCCGCTGCTGCGCGAGGCGTTCAACTTCATCCTGTACGAGAAGCATCCCAACTTCCCCGTGCTGCCGTTCTACTTCCAGCTCGCGGCGCACGCCGACGCCTCGGCCGGTGTCCCCGAGGGCGGCTCGCTGGGCCTGGCCCGCTCGGTCGAGGAGCGCTACCGGGGGCTCGGCGGCGAGGTCACGTACAACGCCAGGGTCGTGGAGATCCTGGTGGAGAACGACCGGGCGGCCGGGGTCCGGCTGAGCGACGGCACGGAGCTGCGGGCGGACATCGTGGTCTCCGCCTGCGACGGGCGCACCACGCTCCTCGACCTGCTGAAGGGCCGCTATCTCACCGACACGTACCGGGAGTTGTACACCCGGACCATCACGGAACCCGGCATGGTCTTCCCCGGCTACCTGACGGTCTTCCTAGGGCTGCGCCGGCCTTTCCCGGACGGCGAGCCCTGCACCACGTACCTCCTGGAGGACGCGGTCGCGCAGCGGCTCACCGGCATCCGGCACCCCAGCGTCAACGTGCAGTTCCGCAGCCGCCACTACCCGGAGCTGTCGCCGCCGGGCACCTCCGTGGTGTACGCCACGTACTTCTGCGACATCGCGCCGTGGCGGGAGCTGAGCACCGGTCCGGAGCGGTCCACCCGGAACCGCCGGGGCGAGGAGCTGCACACGCTGCCGGTCGGGCGCGGACGCGAGTACCAGCGGGCCAAGCGGCAGGTGCGGGACACGATCGTGGACTTCCTCGACGAGCGGCACCCCGGCCTGCGGGACGCGATCGTGGTGCGGGACGTGTCCACCCCGCTCACCCAGGTCCGCTACACCGGCAACCACGACGGCACGGTGCTCGGCTGGCAGCCGTTCGTGGACAGCGGCGAGACCGTGGAGAAGGAGGTCAAGCGGCACGGCCCGGGGCTGCCGGGGCTCGCGGACTTCTATCTGTCCGGCGTCTGGGCCACCACCGGCGGCCTGATCCGGGCCGCGGCCTCGGGACGGCACGTCATGCACTTCGTCTGCCGCGACGACGGGCGGGCGTTCACCGCCTCCGTCGACGACAGCGCCCCTCTCCCCGTCCAACTCATCGAACCCGCAGGAGCGACCCCGTGAAGACCGAGAAGTGGATCGTCAGCGAGCACAACGACGGCGTGCCGGACGTGGACCGGATGTACGTGAAGGTGGTGGAGGAGCTCGACACCGACCTGGCCGAGGACGAGATGCTGCTGCGCACGCGGTACGTCTCCGTCGACCCGTACCTCCAGGGGATCGCCCTGGACACCCCGGTGGGCGACCACATGGGCGCCGACTCGATCATGGAGGTGCTGGCGGCCGGACCGCGGGCGATGTTCGGCGTCGGGGACCTCGTGCAGGGCTTCGGCGGCTGGCGCACCCACCTGGTCAGCAACGGCGCCGAGGCGCTGTGGCAGACCGGCACGTTCCCGATGGTCTTCCCCGCGTACCGGAAGCTGGACCCGGCCCACTACGACGAGGCACTGCCGCTGAGCACCGCGCTCGGCATCCTCGGCGGCGCCGGGATGACCGCGTGGGGCACCCTCACCACCTTCCTGGCCGTCCGGCCAGGCGACACGGTCCTGATCAGCGGCGCGTCCGGCGCGATCGGCACGCTGGTCGGGCAGCTGGCGAAGCGGGCGGGCGCGCGGGTGGTGGGCACGACCGGTTCGCCGGAGAAGGCGGCGCGGCTGACGGCGCTCGGCTTCGACGCCGTCGTCGTCTTCCGGCACGGCGGGGACCCGGCGCAGCTCCGCGAGGACCTGGCGAAGGCGGCTCCCGGCGGCGTGGACCGGTACTTCGACAACCTCGGCGGGGTCATGACCGACACCGTCTTCACGATGCTCACCGTGGACAGCCGGGTCGCGGTGTGCTGGCAGTGGTCGAGCCAGGTCGGCGGCGAGTGGACCGGGCCCCGGCTGCTGCCGTACATCATGTTCCCGCGCACGACGATCCGCGGGATCTTCGCGCTGGAGTGGTTCACCGAGGACAACTGGGCGGCGCTGCACGCCGAGCTGGGGCCGCTGGTGCGCGCCGGCGAGATCCGCTACCAGCAGACCGTGCACCGCGGCTTCGACTCCATCCCCGCCGCCTACCGCAGCCTGTACACCGACCGCGCGGCGTCCTTCGGCAAGGTGCTGGTCGAGCTGTGAGGCGCGGCCACACCCGGGCGCTCACGGAGGGCCCGAGCCCGGCCGACGCGCACGAGCCGGTCCTGCCGTACCCCGACGGCTGGTTCTCGGTGGCGTTCTCCTCGGAGGTGGTGCGGGGGGCGCTGCTGACCCGACCGCTCCAGGGCGAGGACGTGGTGCTCTACCGGCTCCGCGACGGCGAGGTGCGGGCGGTCCGCCCGTACTGCCCGCACCTGGGGGCGCACCTCGGGCTCGGCGCGCTGGAGGGCGACGAGCTGCTGTGCCCCTTCCACCGCTTCGCCTTCGGCCCGGACGGCGCCTGCACGCGGACGGGGTACGGCACGCCCCCGCCGCCGTCCTCGGACCTGACCCTGCTGCCGGTGCGCGAGGTCGACGGCGCCGTCTTCGTGTGGCGGCACCACGACGGGCGGGCGCCGGACTGGGAGCTCACGCCCTGGCACACGCTCGGGACTCGGGCGCCGCGGCTGGCGGCGTGGGAGATGGCGGGGCACAGCCAGGACGTGGTCGAGAACACGGTGGACATCGGGCACTTCACGCCGCTGCACGGCTGGGGCGCGTCGGAGGTGGCCGAACCGGCGGTCTTCGAGGGGCGGTCCTTCCGGATCTCGGTGCGCTCCGAGGAGCGGGTGCCGCTGCTGGGCGCGAGTCCGCTGGAGGTGACGCTGGAGGGCAACGGGATCAGCCGGGTGCACGTGTGCACGGCGCTCCCCCGGTTCGGGGTGCGCACCTGTGCCGTGTACACGACCACGATGATCGCGCCCGCGGCTTTCCAGCTGCGCCAGACGAGCCGCTTCGAGGTGGCCGAGCCGGCCTCCCTCCCGGCCCCGCTGGCCCGCTGGGTGAGCGGCTCGGCACACCGGATGCTGGCGGGTGTGATGTTCCGCGGCAACTGCGCTTTCGTGTCCCAGGACTTCCCGGTCTGGTCGACGAAGCGGTACGTGTCCCCGCCCCGGCTGGCCCGCGGCGACGGCCCGATCGGCCCGTTCCGCCACTGGGCCCGGCAGTTCTATCCGCCGGACCGGCTGCGGGCGCAGGTGCCGTCGTCGGCGGTGCGGAGGACGGCGGGGGAAGCGGAGAGCAGGGTGACGTAGTCCGGCCGCTCCGAGAAGCGGGGCGGGGGCTTCGCCGGACGGGAGGACGGGGCGTTCGGGGGCGACGGCGTAGCCGCCCGACCAGGCCGGCGACGGACGGAACCTTCGCCGGTAAGGGCAGGGGCTGGGTGACGTCGTTGCGGTTTCCGCCGGTCAGGGACACGGCGAGTGGGATGCCCTGTCCGTCGACGAGGACGTGGTGCTTGCTGCCCGGCCGTGCTCGGTCGACCGGGTTGGGCCCGCTTTGGGGCCGCGTCGAGCGGCCCGGACGTGGCCGGAATCGATCACCGCCCGAGACCGGTCGAGCTGACTGGCCGACCGCAGTTTCTTCAGCAGGACGACGTGAAGCCGGTCCCGCAGCCGGCCTCGTTCCACGCGGCAAGACGACGCCAGCACGTCATGCCGGAGCCGAAGCCGAGCTCCTGGGGCAGGTACTCCCACTGGATCCCGGTGTGGAGCACGAACAGGATCCCGCACGGAGCCTGCCGATCAGGCACCCGCGGCCGACCTACCACCAACTTCGGCGCCGGGACCGGCGGCAACGGCTCGATCAGAGACCACAATTCGTCCGAGACAATCCACGGCCGGGAGTTCCTCTTCGCCACGAACGGACCGACGAGCGACCAAGCCGACAGTCACATGATCAACATCTTCTGTTAGGACCTCTTAGCCGGGCACGGTGGTGTCCGGCGACTACGGGGGCGCAGTGCACCGGCGGCCGCCGGTGCACGCAGGAACCGGAACCGGAACCGGAGCCGAGGCTGTGGGCTCAGGCGCCGTTCCGGGCGGCGGTGGCGCGGCGGCGCGTTCTGATCAGGATGCCGGCGGCTGCGCCGCCCAGGAGCAACGCCCCGAGGGTGTAGGGGACGCCGCTGCCGCCCCCGTCCGCCCCTTCGCCGGCGCCCGCGGCCCAGCCGAAGCCCGCTTCGACCGCACCGACCGGCCGGCCGGAGATCTGATAGGTGACGGTCTGCTTGATGCGAGGCGGGCACTTGAGGGTCACCGTGTCCGTGCCGGAGGCGGCTTCCAGCGGGAGCTTGAACGTACCCACCAGCACGCCTTCCCGGTCGCCGGGCAGGAGGTGGAACTTCCCGCCCGCTTCCGACTCGCCCTTGCCGTAGGTCTCCTTGCCGCAGGCGGTCGTGCTCACGGTGACGGTGGTCCCGGGAGCCGCCTTCCCCGGATTGACCCGGACGTCACCGTCGGGCGCCGCGACGGCGGGGGATGCGGACAGGACGAGGGCGCTCAGGACCAGGGCGAGCTGGGGACCCGTACGTGCGAGACGCATGCTTCTTCTCTCCTTCGGCGGAGCTTTCCCGGCCGGCTGGGCAGCGCGGCGCCTGTGCTGTGCTCCGTGCACGAGCAGAACCCCGACCGGTGAGCACCGCAACGGGAGATTCGCGCGCGCTGTCCCCCGGTCGGGGTCTTGATCTGCCCTGCTGGTGATCATTTGCGCAGGTCACCGCGGCTTGTCCGGTGCGCGGGATCGGACGACGTCCTGCGCGCGAACGGTCTAGCCGCAAGGATCACGAGCGTCGTCGGTGCTGCCTGGTCCGGTTCATGGCGAAGGCTTCCGGTCCTGCCGTGCGGGCCACGAGGAAGCGGTCAGTCCCGGCCCAGGATCGCCGTGAGGGCTTGCCGCAACACCGCTCCGGGATCCGCCGACGCTCCTTCGGACCGCCACGCGACGAAGCCGTCGGGGCGGACCAGCACCGCGCCGTCCGGAGTGGTGCCGTGAACCTCCGCCCAGTCCGTTTCGCTCGCGGGGGCGAGATCCGCGGCGGGACCCGCACCGATCCGGTACGAGTCGAGCGGCACCGACAGCTGCTGCGCGACGTGTGTCGCCGCGGTGTGCCAGTCGCAGGCGCCGTCTTCGGAACTCAGAAGGACCAGGGACCGCTCGTACAGATCGAGCGTGGAGATCCGGGTACCGGCGCGGCTCAGCCACATGTGGGGTGCCCGGCTTCCGGGTTCACCCGTCAGGCGCAGCCCGTCGGGCACGACCGGCATGGTCCGATCGGTGCCCAGGACGGCGCCCTGCGGGTAGCGGTAGCCGAGCACGTCGCTGAGGATGCCGCCCTTCTTCCCCCGGGGGCCGCCGGATCCGGGGCCGGGGGCGTACCCGGGGTGGCTGTGCTCGACCGACCGCGCCGCAGCCCGGGCACTCGTCGTCTCCGCGACCGGCCGGCGCTCCGCGCCGTAGGAGGCGAGCAGGCCGGGGCCGGCCCAGCCGCCCAGTACGGCCGCGAGCTTCCAGGCGAGGTTGTGCGCGTCCTGGATGCCGGTGTTGGAGCCGAACGCCCCGGTGGGCGGCATCTCGTGGGCGGAGTCGCCGACGAGGAACACCCGGCCCTCCGCGTACCGTTCGGCGACCCTCTGCGCCGCGTGCCAAGGAGCTCTGCCGGTGATCTCCACATCGAGGTCCGGCACCCCCACGGCCCGCCGGATGTGCTCCCTGCACCGCTCGTCGGTGAACTCCTCCAGTGTCTCGCCGTGTTCGGGGTGCCAGGGAGCGTGGAACACCCAGTGCTCCCGGTTGTCGACGGGCAGTAGGGCCCCGTCGGCCTCCGGGTTCGTCAGGTAGCAGACGATGAACTTCCGGTCGCCGACGACGTCCGCGAGGCCGCGGGAGACGAAGGTGATGCTCACGTTGTGGAAGAGGTCGCCCGGGCCGCTCTGCCCGATGCCGAGTTGCTCGCGGACCGGGCTGCGCGGGCCGTCCGCCGCGACCAGGTAGTCCGCGCGGATGGTGGTGTGTTCACCGGTGCCGCGACTCTTGACCTGCGCGGTCACCCCTTCGGCGTCCTGCTCGAAGGACATCAGCTCGGTCGCGAACCGCAGATCTCCGCCGAGCTCCCCAGCGTGCTTCAGGAGCACCGGTTCGAGATCGTTCTGGCTGCACAGACACCACCCCGCGGGGCTGATGCGGGCGACCCCGCCACCGGGGTCGATGTCCTTGAACAGCCACTCGCCGACATCGCCCACCAGGCTCGGCGTCTGCAGGATCCCGTTGTTGGCTGCCAGGACCGACGCGGCCTCCTGGATGGGCCGCGTCATTCCGGCGCTGCGGAACACCTCCATCGTGCGCACGTTGTTGCCGCGGCCGCGCGGGTGGATCGAGGTGGCGGCATGGCGCTCGACCAGCGTGTGCGGCACTCCGAGACGCCCCAGGAACAGCGAGGTGGACAGGCCCACCAGTGAGCCGCCGACGATGAGTACGGGCGTGCGGTGGCCGGTTGCTTCCCCGGCCGAGTCGAATCGGGTCATTGCTCGTCTCCGGCGTCGCCTGCGACGCGAGTTGGGGATGGGATGCAGATTCATGCCCTTCGGGGACGGGTTCGCGTGCCTTGGGCACCCGGATGACACGCGGTTCACTCGTCCGCTTCACGCGGCTCGCGCGCTGTCGGCGCTCCTGTCAAGGATCGACACATGTCGGCCTCGGCGTATCGGCTGGGTAGGCCGTCTCCCCACCCCCACCGAGAAGAGAAGAGGTGTGCCGGATGGCCCCCTCGGGACGCATCTCGCAGTCTGTGTTCGACGGCTCCAGGCTGCGGGTGATCCTCCTGCTCGACCTGTACGAAGGAGCGCAGCAGCAGTTCCTTGACGCGTACGAGCTCATGCGCAAGCAGGTCGCCTCAGTGCCCGGCCACATCAGTGACCAGCTCTGCCAGTCCATCGAGAACCCCTCGCAGTGGCTCATCACCAGCGAGTGGGAGAGCGCGCCGCCGTTCCTCGCGTGGGTGAACAGCGAGGAGCACGTCGAAACCGTCAAGCCGATGCACAGCTGCGTCCGGGACACCCGGTCGATGCGCTACAGCATCCTCCGGGAGACGAGCCCCGGTCAGCCGGCCTCGCGGACCGCGGCATCGGCCGACGTGCCGGTGGAGCCCCGTGTGGGCGACGGTGTGGCACGCCACGCCCTCACCTTCACCGTCAAGCCGGGTTCCGAGTCGAAGGTGGCGGAGCTCCTCGCCGGGTACGAGTCGCCCCAGGCCCAGGTCGACGAGGGCACACGGCTGCGCCGCACCTCCCTCTTCATGCACGGGAACCGCGTCGTGCGTGCCGTGGAGGTGGAGGGCGACCTGCTCGTGGCGCTGCGGCACGTCGCCCGGCAGCCTCAGGTGCGAGCGGTCGAGGAAGCCATCAACCCGTACCTCGAGCAGGACCGGGACCTGACCGACCCCGAGTCGGCACGGGTGTTCTTCACCCGGGCCGCGCTGCCCGCCGTCCAGCATGTGGTGTCCGACCGGCCTGTTCCGGCCGACCTGCGACGGCACGCGCTGTACTACCCGGCCAAGGAAGGCCAGGGGATGGCGCTCGCCCGGCTGCTCTCCCGTCAGGACCGGGCCGCCGCGGACGATCCGGACAACCCGGTGCACAGCAGCACTGTGTTCCAGCGCGACGACATCGTGGTGCGCCTCGTCGACGTCACGGGCGACCTCGACCTCGACCCCGTCGCCTCCCTCGGGCTCAAGGGCCCGGGGAAGGCCGCGGAGTTGGAACGCCTCCTCGACGGCGCCGCGGTCGGCGTCGAGGGCTCCCTGGAGACGGAGCGCAACATCAACCGGCTTCTGTCGCACGCGGACATGCTGCCCGTCACGGACCGTTCGGCGCACTCCTGACGGACGACCGCGGCTCGCACCGCGGCCGCTCCCCAGCACGTCACTGTCACATCTGGAGGTAGCAACCATGCTCAACCAGCGTCCACGCATCGTGAACCTCAGCGAGACGGAACCCAACCGCAGGCGGGGAGGTGACCTGCGGGCCATGCTCACGCCGGCCACCGTGGGTTCCACCAGCGGCTTCATGGGCCTGGCCATCGTCCAGCCCGGCGAGCGCATCGGCGAGCATTACCACCCGTACTCCGAGGAGTTCGTGTACGTGGTCTCGGGCGCACTGGAGGTGGACCTGGATGGCGACACGTACGCGCTCCAGCCCGATCAGGGCCTCCTGATCCCGATCGACGTACGGCACCGCTTCCGCAACGTGGGCGATGTGGAGGCCCGCATGGTCTTCCACCTGGGCCCGCTCGCCCCCCGACCGAGCCTCGGTCACGTCGACACGGAAATCACCGACGAGGCCGAGCTCGCCGCCGCGGGCCCGCACCTGACCGTGCACGACCCGGGACGGGTCTCCGAGCGAAGCGGGGCCATCGAGTGAACCGGCGAGTGGCCGTCACCGGCATCGGTGTGGTCGCTCCAGGCGGCATCGGGTCACGTGCGTTCTGGGACCTGCTCGCCGCCGGCCGTACCGCGACCCGCGGTATCACGCTGTTCGACCCGGTCGGGCTGCGCTCCCGCATAGCCGCCGAGTGCGACTTCGACCCGGCGGACCACGGACTGGATCCGGATCTGAGCCGCCACGCCGACCGGTACATCCAGTTCGCCGTGGTCGCCGCCGGGGAAGCCGTCCGAGACTCCGGACTCGACACCGACGCCGAAGACCCCTGGCGCGTCGCCGTCTCCCTGGGCAGCGCCGTCGGCGGCACCACCCGGCTCGAACACGACTACGTCCTGGTCAGCGAGGGCGGGCGGCGGTGGGACGTGGACCACCGCGCGGCCGACCCCAAGCTGCACATGGCGTTCTCACCGAGCACGCTCTCCTCCGTCGTGGCCGAGCAGTTCGGCGCCCGCGGCCCGGTGCAGACGGTCTCCACCGGCTGCACCTCCGGCCTCGACGCCGTGGGCTATGCCTTCCACACCATCGCGGAGGGCCGGGCCGACGTCTGCATCTCAGGTGCGTCGGACTCCCCCATCTCCCCCATCACCATGGCCTGCTTCGACGCCATCAAGGCCACGTCGCCCGACAACGACGACCCGGAGCACGCCTCCCGGCCCTTCGACAACAACCGCAACGGTTTCGTCATGGGCGAAGGCGCGGCCGTCCTCGTCCTGGAGGAGTACGAGCACGCCAGGGCACGCGGTGCGCACATCTACTGCGAGATCGGCGGCTACGCCACCTTCGGCAACGCGTACCACATGACCGGTCTGACCAGCGAGGGGCTGGAGATGTCCCGGGCGATCGACTCCACGCTCGACCAGGCCCGGCTCGATCCCACGCTGATCGACTACGTCAACGCACACGGCTCTGGCACCCGGCAGAACGACCGGCACGAGACCGCCGCTGTGAAGCGATCCCTGGGCTCGCACGCGTACGACACGCCCATGAGCTCCATCAAATCCATGGTGGGGCACTCGCTCGGAGCGATCGGGGCGATAGAGGTGGCTGCCTGCGTGCTCGCGCTGAAGCACCAAGTGGTGCCTCCGACGGCGAACTACGAGACCCCCGACCCCGAGTGCGACCTGGACTACGTGCCGCGCAACGCCCGCCCCCGGAAGCTCAGGAACGTGCTCTCCGTCGGCAGCGGATTCGGCGGCTTCCAGTCCGCGGTGCTCCTGACGGGACCGGGCGGGAGGACACGATGAGCACTGAGCGCCCACGGCGCGCGGTCGTCACCGGGATCGGCGTGATCGCCCCCAACGGATTGCGCGCCGACGCGTACTGGAAGTCCGTCCGGGAAGGGCTGGGCGTACTGGACCGGATCACCCGTGAGGGATGCGAGGACCTGCCCCTCAAGGTCGCGGGCGAGGTCCGCGGCTTCGATCCCTCCGACCTGATCGAGGAGCCCTTCCTCGTCCAGACCGACCGCTTCAGCCACTACGCGATGGCCGCGGCCCAGCTCGCGCTCGACGACGCCGGCCTCGTCCACGACGGCCCGGAGGAACCCTTCTCCATCGGCGTCGTCACCGCCGCCGGCTCAGGCGGCGGCGAGTTCGGCCAGCGGGAGCTCCAGAAGCTCTGGGGCCAGGGATCCAAGTTCGTCGGCCCGTACCAGTCGATCGCCTGGTTCTACGCCGCGAGCACCGGCCAGATCTCCATCCGGAGCGGCCTCAAGGGGCCGTGCGGCGTGGTCGCGAGCGACGAGGCGGGCGGCCTGGACGCCATCGCCCACGCCGCTCGGGGCGTACGACGCGGTACGGGGGCGGTGCTCGTCGGCGCCGCGGAGGCACCCCTCGCCCCGTACTCGATGGTGTGCCAGCTCGGCTACCCCGAGCTCAGCACCGTCGAGGACCCGGACCGCGCCTACCGGCCCTTCACCTCGGCCGCCTGCGGCTTCGTCCCGGCGGAGGGCGGCGCGATGCTCGTCGTGGAGGAGGAGTCCCGCGCCCGCGACCGGGGAGCGGCCGTCCGGGCCGTGGTGGCCGGCCACGGCGCCACGTTCACCGGCGCCTCCCGCTGGGAGGAGTCCCGGGAGGGACTCGCCCGCGCCATCCGTGTCGCCCTCGACGAGGCCGGGTGCGCCCCCGAGGAAGTCGACGTCGTTTTCGCCGACGCCCTGGGCGTACCGGAGGCGGACCGTGCCGAGGCGCTGGCGATCGCCGACGCCCTCGGAGCGCACGCCACCCGCGTCGCCGTCACCGCGCCGAAGGCGGGCATCGGCCGCGCCTACTGCGGAGCGCCCGTCCTGGACACCGCTGCCGCGGTGTTCGCGATGGAGCACGGCGTGGTGCCGCCCACTCCCAACGTGTTCGACATCTGCCACGACCTCGACCTGGTGATGTCCCGCGCTCGGCCCGCCGAGCTGCGCACGGCCCTCGTCCTCAGCCGGGGACTCATGGGATCCAACGCGGCGCTGGTCGTGCGCCGCGGCGACGAGTCCGCCCGGTAGGACCGGGCGGGAAGGAGAGCACACATGATCACCACCGCACTGACCTTCGACGAACTCTCCACGCTGATGAAGCAGGCAGCCGGCGTCACCGTCGACGCCCGGGAGCTGGAGAAGGCGCCGGACGCGCCGTTCACCACCCTCGGTCTCGACTCGCTCGGCCTGCTCGGCATCGTCGGCGAGCTGGAGAACCGGTACGGCGTGGCGCTGCCCACCGACGCGGAGCGCTGCAAGACGCCGGGCGAGTTCGTCGACCTGGTGAACCACACCCTCAGGACTGGAGTCTGACGTGGCCGGTCACACCGACAACAGCATCACGATCGACGCCCCGCTCGACCTCGTCTGGGACATCACCAACGACATCGAGAAGTGGCCCGGCCTCTTCAGCGAGTACGCCTCCCTCGAAGTGCTCTCCCGCGAGGGCGACTCCACCACCTTCCGCCTGACCATGCATCCGGACGAGTCCGGGAAGGTCTGGAGCTGGGTGTCGGAGCGCACCGTGGACCGCCCCGGGCGGACCGTTCGCGCCCGCCGCGTGGAGACCGGTCCGTTCGACCACATGAACATCCGGTGGGAGTACGAGGAGACCCCGGCCGGCATCCGCATGCGCTGGGTGCAGGACTTCGCGATGAAGCCCGACGCTCCGGTCGACGACGCCTGGATGACCGACAACATCAACCGCAACTCCCGCACGCAGATGGCCCTCATCCGGGACCGCATCGAGCAGGTCGCCCGCGACCGCCGGAGCGCCCCGGTCCTGCCCGGCTGACCGCCTGCCGCGGACACTCGCACACCTGCACCCTGAAAGGACGCTCGATGCACCACGCCCTGATCGTCGCTCGCATGGCGCCCGGCTCGGCCCCGGCGATCGCCGACGTGTTCGCCGCCTCCGACCGTGGGGAGCTTCCCCACCTGGTCGGCGTCACGCGGCGTCGCCTGTTCCAGTTCGGCGACGTGTACCTGCACCTCATCGAGTCGGAACAGGACCCGGGGCCGGCCATCGCGAAGCTGACCGGACACCCCGAGTTCCGCGACGCCAGCGAGAAGCTGTCGGCGTACGTCAGCGCGTACGACCCGCTGACGTGGCGCAGCCCCAAGGACGCCATGGCGCAGTGCTTCTACAGCTGGGAGCGCGACGCAGGTTCCTGATCCCCCCGAGATACGCACGGCAGGGAAACCCGAGGCCGCCCGCCCCGCGAACGACGCGGAGCGGGCGGCCTCGGGTTCTCCTCCTTCCTCCCGTCAGGCGGGCACGGTGCACTCGAAGGCGTGGAGGTACGCGTTGACGGGGCGGACGTCGCCGATGACGAGCCCCGCGTCCGTCAGCCGGTCGACCATGCTCTGCCGGGTGTGCTTCGCACCCCCGACGTTGAGGAGCAGCAGCAGGTCCATGGCGGTGGTGAACTTCATCGAGGGCGTGTCGTCAACGAGGTTCTCGATCACGACGACCCGTGCGCCGGGGCGCGCCGCCTTGCGCACGTTGGCGAGCGCCCTGCGGGTGCTGTCGTCGTCCCACTCCAGGATGTTCTTGATGATGTACACGTCCGCCTGGACCGGGATGTCCTCGCGGCAGTCGCCGGCCACCACACGGACCCGGGAGCTGAGCGCCCCGCCGTCCCGCAGGCGCGGGTCGGCGTTCTCGACCACTCCCGGCAGGTCGAGCAGTGCGCCGTTCAGGGAGGGATGCTTCTCCAGCAGACTCGCCAGGACGTGTCCCTGTCCGCCGCCGATATCCGCGACGGAGGACACGTCGCCCAGGTCGAGGAGGTCCGCGACGTCCTGTGCCGACTGCTTGCTCGACGTCGTCATGGCCCGGTTGAAGACGTGGGCGGACTCGGGCGCGTCTTCGTTGAGGTACGTGAAGAACTCCCTCTCGTACACGTCCTCGAAGACGTTCCGTCCGGAGCGCACCGCCTCGTCGAGCTTCGGCCAGACGTCCCACGTCCACGGTTCAGTGCACCACAGTGCGATGTACCGCAGGCTGTGCGGATCGTCCTCGCGCAACAGCCGGGACATCTCCGTGTGGGCGAAGGTGCCGTCGGGCTGCTCGGTGAAGACCCCTTGACAGGACAGCGCGCGCAGCAGCCTGCGCAGGGTCCGCGGCTGGGTCTTCACCGCTGCCGCGAGGTCTTCCACGGTCATGGGCGTGTCGCCCAGTGCGTCGGCCACGCCCAGGCGGGCGGCCGCGCGTACGGCGGCGGCGCATGCCGCCCCGAAGACGAGTTCCCTCAGCCGCATCGGCGGGGCGGGAGCCGGATCAACCGTTGTCATGTGTTTCGCCTTGTCCTTGGTGCGTGCCGTGGGAGATGTGGAGAACCCGGTGGGTCAGCACATTCCGGCGGGCTCCGAGAGGGTGCAGGTGTTGCGGGTGAAGGTGTTTCCCCGACCGGTGTCCCGGTCGGCCAGATCGGCGGGGCTGTTGCGCACCACCACGTTGTCGCGGATCGCGTTCTGCGCGTTCGGAACGCCCACGAAGCTCTTGAACAGCACGATGCCGCCCGAGAGCGGCGAGGCGCCCACGTTGCCGACGACCCTGTTCTTCTCCACCACCGTCTCCTCGGCGCCGGTGAGGACGATGCCCGAGCCTTGCAGGAAGGGCAGACGGGGGGTCTTCGGGCAGTACTTGTTGTTGGTGTGGATGTTGTTCCGGCGCAGTGTCATGGCTCCGGCACGCGGCGTGGACTCGTCGCCCACCACGAACACCGCAGCGCAGTTGCCGGTCGCCTCGTTGTGGTCGACGTTCACGTTCCGCAGGCGCCGCACGGTGAGGCCGATCCGGTTGCCGGTCAGGCTGTTGCGGGTGACCAGCGTCCCCTCGGCGTCCGTGGCGCCTGCCTCCGTGTCGGTGGTGTTGGCCAGGAACAGCCCGGCGTCGGCGTTGTTCCTGGCGGTGTTGTGGCTGAAGACACCACGCGTGGATCTTTCCTGGGCGATGCCCCACTTCCCGTTCTTCTCGGCGAGCACCTCGCGGACCGTCAGCCGGTCGGTGCGGGAGGCCCACAGGCCGTTGGCTGTGAAGCCCCTGAGCGCGAGCGAGCGCACGGTGACGCCCTCGACGGGGTCGCTGTCCGTCCCGGTCACGCAGATGCCGTGACCCGCCTTGGCGCACACGTCGGTGGCGGTGCCGTCACCGGGCACGAGGACGGTGGAGGCGGAGCCCGAGCCGAGCAGGGTCAGGCGCGAGGTGGTGATGCGGACGCTCTCGCGGTAGGTGCCGGGCGTCAGGACGATGGTGTCCCCCGGCTTCGCGGCGTCCACGGCCTTCTGGATCGATTCGCCGGGCTTCACCAGGTGCACCGGCCGGCTCACGGCACCGGGTGCGGCCGCACCCAGTCCCGAGCCCGCGAGGGCCACGGTGCAGGCCAGCAGAGCGATCTGTCGTTTGGTCATGTGCCGAAGCTAAGAGCGCGTATTCCGGCCTGCCACCGGTGATCCCCCAGGCGGACCTAGGCATACCTCCCTGTGGCCCACGCTCGGGCGTGGCGGGCGGGTCCTCACGGGAATCGCTGCTCCTCCGTGAATCATGAGGGGGCCGCCGGGGGCACGTCTTCGGTGCGGCGGGCAGCGAAGGGGTTCGGATGCGCAAGTGGTGGCCCTTGGCCGCGATCTGTCTGGGCACGTTGATGCTCCTGCTGGACGTCACGATCGTGACCGTGGCGCTGCCCGCCATGGCCATGGATCTCGGCGCCACGCTCTCCGACCTGGAATGGGTCGTCGACGCGTACGCACTGGCCTTGGCGTCGCTGCTGCTCGGTGTCGGTTCCCACGCCGACCGGATCGGCCGCAGGAAGGTGTACCTGGTCGGGCTGATCGTCTTCACCGCGGCATCGGTGGCGTGCGCGGTCGCCCCGAACGCGGGTGTGCTGATCGGCGCCCGCGCGGTACAAGGAGCGGGCGCCGCCGGGATGTTCGGTACGACGATCGCCCTGCTCGGCATGCACTACAAGGGCCGGGATCGGGCTGTGGCCTTCGCCGTGTGGGGCGCCACGAACTCGGTCGCCGCAGCGGCCGGCCCGGTGGTCGGCGGACTCCTCACCCAGTACCTGGACTGGCGGTGGATCTTCCTCGTCAACCTGCCCGTCTGTCTGGCCGCGGTCGTGATGACCCTGCGCTCCGTACGAGAGGCCAGGGGCCGGGGCCGCCGGCGTGCGGACGTCCTCGGCACCGTCGCCTTCACGGTGGCGAGCGGCACCCTCACGTTCGGGCTGATCCGTGCCCATTCCGAGGGCTGGACGACACCCCTCACCCTCGGCCTGTTCACCACCGCGGCCGTCGCCCTCGCCCTGTTCATCGCGGCCGAGACGCGGCACGAGCACCCCGTGCTCGACCTGTCCCTGTTCCGCAGACCGTCGTTCACCGGCATCATGATCAGCGCCCTGTTCCTGCAAGGAGCCGCGTTCGCCTACCTGTTGTACGAGTCCTTGTGGATGCAGTCCGTCCTGGGGTACGAGCCCGTCGAAGCAGGCCTCTACATCCTGCCCATGTGTGCCGCCGCGTTCCTCGCGTCCGTGCTCGCGGGCCGCTTCGGCCCCTGGCCGCCACGGGCGGCCATCGCGGGAGGGCTGGCACTCATCGCGCTAGGCTCCGGCATGCAGGCCAACCTCGACGCCGGATCCTCGGGCAGCAGCCTCGTGGCGGGGCTCGTCGTCGCCGGCCTGGGCGTCGGGCTCGTGACACCCAGTCTGCCGGCGGCTGCCCTGGCCACGGTGCCGCCGGAGCGCGGGGGCATGGTGGGCGGTGCGGTCAACACCTTCCGCCAGTTGGGCTTCGCCTTGGGGATCGCCGTGTTCGGCGTCATCTTCCAGTCGCGGATCGAGGGCGTGCTGAAGACCGACGGCCGCATCCCCGACCCGCACGAGGCGGCCGCCGTTCTGAGCGGCGGACAAGCCCGGCCGTTCGTCGCCGGCTGGCCGGAGGACGAACGCGCCGAGATGACGCACCTGGTGCGCGAGGCGTTCACGTCCGGCCTGAACACGGTGCTGGTCGTGGCGGCGGCCCTGGGGGCGGCGGCCTCACTGATCACGGTCGCGCTGGTACGCGTCCCCAAGGCCGACGCCCGACAGCAGCCGGAAGCGGGCGCGATCCCGGGCGGACAGGAGCCGCGAGCGGACGCCGCCCTGTAGCGCCGGGCGCGCATGGCGTGAGACGTCGCTCCCGGCCGACGTCTCGAAGAGAGTGATCCGGTGGAGCCCCGACCGGCTGGATCCCGGCACGCTCTTGTGGATCGATCGGCCTCTTTGCGTGCGGGCGTCAGCGCGAACGCGGCGGCGGGGCATGCGGAGTCGGTGGTCGCGATGGGGGTGTCACCTGGGTTGCAGGTGGGCGAAGACGACGAGGTTCTCGGTGTAGTCCTTGGCCGCGCGGTCATAGGGGCCTGCGCAGGTGATGAGCCGGACGAGGGCGTCGGGGGTGTCGTCGTAGACGCGCTGGTTCGGGAAGTCGTCCTTGCGGAAGCTTTCCACGGAGTCGATGAGGAAGACCGCGACGGTGCCGTCGGCACGCGCGACCTCGAAGGAGTCCCCGGCCTCGAGTTCGCCGAGCCGGGCGAAGACGGCCGGTGCGGTGACCGTGTCCAGATGTCCGGCGATGAGCGCGGTTCCCCGCTGGCCGGGAGCAATACCGGCGGCGTGCCATCCGACGAGATTGGTGTCGTCGGCCGGCGGCGGCTCCAAAGCTCCGGAAGGCCCGATCTTCAGGCCGGTGAACGGGGCGTCGACACCGATCTTGGCGATCCTCAGGCGGGTGGGAATCGCTCTGGGCATCGCGAGATCGGACCTGGGTTCAGCTTTCGGCGAGGCCCGGTGGGGTGTGCGGGGGGATGCCGAGGCGCCGGCCGCCGGGTCCGACACGGCCCTGGAGGATGCGGGGCGGGGGGCATCGGTCTCGTCCTGCGTGAACATTCCCGGTCCGGCAAGGACCAGGATCGCGGCGAGCGCCGTCGTCCAGAACACAGTGGGCGCGACCCATCGTGCCGGACGGCGTACTTCTTCGTTCGCGGGGTCGGGTGGGGGTTCCGTCACAGACGTCTTCTCAACGGGCATGGCAGGTCCGGGGTCGCGTGGCGAGCAGAGACTACGGCCGCGGCTCAGGGGCTGCCTCAGGGCGGCAGCCCCTGAGCCGGGTGGGCTATCACGCGGTCGCGCCGGCGGTGTTCTTGCGGCGGTAAAGGACGAACGCAGCCGCCCCGCCCGCCAGCACCAGCGCGCCCGTCAGGCTCACCCCGGGCCCTGCGAGGCCGCCGCCACCGGTGTGCATGCCGCCCTTGGGCTTCTGGTACTTGTCGCTCTCCTGCTTCTGGTACTTGTCGCTCTCCTGCTTCTGCTGCTCGGGCTTGCCCCAGTCGTCAGCGTTGACCGCGGACAGAGCGCCCGAACCCGTGCGCATCCCGCCGTACGGCTTGTCGTGCTCCTTCTCGTACTTGCCGCCCTTCTCGTGCTCCTTCTCGTACTTGCCGCCCTTCTCGTGCTCCTTCGACCAGTCGTCACCACTCACCGCGGTGAGCGCACCGCCGCCGGTGTGCATCCCGCCGTGCGGCTTGCCGTGCTCCTTCTTATCGCTCTTGTCGCTCTTGTCGCTCTTGTCCTTGGACCAGTCGTCGCCGCCGATCAGGGACAGGGCACCGGAGCCGGTGTGCATGCCGCCGTGCGGCTTGTCGTGGTCACGCTTCTGGCTGTGGGCGGAGTCGTCCTTGTCCCAGTCGCCGGCCGCGAGCGCGTAGGCGCCGGGCGTGGTGAGGGCCAGGGCGGCGGCGGTGGCGGTGGCGGCGAAGAGAATGCGGGCAGAACGCATCAATGACTTCCTTCCATCCGCTGCGTCAGCTGACCGTTGTCTGCTTTCATACGCAGCGACATGGTCCACCGTCAGCTCTGACATGACGGGCCGCCACCTGAGCTAGTGCATAAGGGAATCAGGAGTCGCAGAATCAGCCGAGCGGACGGAAGCAGCCGAAACCGGACCCATGTGCCAGGTACGGCGGGGACTCAGCGCAGCGCCCCGAAAGGAGGCGCTGTGTCCGAGGATGCGGTCGGCCTCCGAGGCAGCGGATCAGTGATGCCGACAGGCGTCCTTCCCACCCCGGGAGCCGGGTCTCGGTCCTGCCCGGCTCGTGGGGTCCTTCAAGGCCTGAAGCGGGCGTGAGCTGCCAGACGCCATCGGCTCTGGGCTCGCGGGGAGGGACGGAGCGGGGCTGGGGCGACTGGCAGCCGGTATGTATGCCCGTCAGTTCCGGTCCAGGAGCAAGGCGATGCCGACGGCCTGCCGGACTGCGGGGAAGATGCCGACGAGGCAGGCGTGGCCGTTGAGGATGGGGATCTTGTGGAAGCACTGCTTGCCGTCGATGGACAGGGCGGTGGCTCTGAAGCTCCGCCATCTTGATTCTGGCTGGTCAGGGCCTCTGGTGTGAGGGCGGGTGAGGCTGCTCGGGCTGGTGGTGGGGCAGTGTCCGGCATGTAGATCGTCGGGCAGGGCGGTTCGCCTGTTCCGGTCCGCCGCCTCGTTCTCCTCCCTACGATCCGGCGCATGATGGATCCCGAGGTACAGGAGCGGATCGCGGTACGCCGCGCGAAGTTGGACGATCTGGAAGAACAGCTGGTCAAGCAGTTGGCCAAGGTACGGGCCGAACGCGAGGACCTGGCGGCGGCGGAACGGGTCCTGGCCCGGATGGGCGAGCAGGTCGCCGCCGAACGGGCCGCGACGGCGCCGGCTGTCGCGCAGGTGGGCGGGAAGGGGGGTGCTGCTGATCCCGCACCGCGCCCCGGAAACGGCCGAGACCGCGCTCCCGCCGGAGTACCAGCGCATTCTCTCTTCCGTCCGCGCTGCCGGTGGGCAGGACGGACGGGCTGGACACCGGGGTGCGGGGCAAGCTGGAACCGCTGCGCGGGAAGCTGAGGAAACTGGCCGATCGCGGCTGGCTGCAAGCGTCCCGACGGGCGGTTCACCGTCCGCCCGTGACCCGCAGTTCCCTGGGGTTGCCAGGAGACCACCCGGGCCCTCGGGCTCATCGGGTCGGCGAGGAGCTCCGCCCCGGCCGGCTGCGCCATGGGACGGCCACACGCTCGAAGAGGTCGCCACGCACCCCGACCTCCTCGACGACGACACCCTGTCCTGGCTCACCTGCGTTGCCTTCAAGGGGCCCAAGCCAGACCGAAGAGGCGCCTGACCTGGGCTTTTATCCGTCAGACGCCTCTCGATCCCCTTACCGAGGGAGGGGTTGCGTTCGTACTGAAACTCCTGGTTCATCCGGCCGGTATCCCGCTCCTGACCGCCTCTTCAGGACCAGTCACGGACCAAAATCCCGGCTCGCCCCGTGGTTCGACCCCTGGGAGCCCCCAGCGCCCGGCGGCGGCCGGCTACGGGGCCGTCAGAAGCCGTGCCCCATCGGCCGGATATGGTCGGTGCCTTCTTGCGGACCGGTCCTACGCTGGAGGCATGGCCACCGATCCCGTGCTGAGACAAGGCCCCGACTCGACGGATCTGGTCCTGCGTGCCGGCCCGACCGGGCCGGTGTGGAACGCGCTGACCTTGGCGGGGCCGGCGCTGCTCGTTCCCCTCGCCTTGGGCGGGCCGACCCTGGTCGTCGCCTTCTGGATGGCGCTGGCCGGGGCACGGGCGTCGACCGTGTTCGTGGTGGTGGGGGTCATCGTCGGGCTGGAGTACCTGATCGGCTGGCCGGTGCTGGCCCTGTCCCGGGCCCGGGACATCCTGCGGGTGGAGTTCACGCCGGCCGGGGTGCCCGCGTCCCTGCGGCTGGTCCGGGCCACCGGGCCGGACGCCTGGCTGCCCGTCCAGGCCCTGCGCCAGGTGCGGCTGACGCACAAAGTGGTGGAGCCGTACGAGGGGGACCACAAGCCGGCCGTCTCCACCCTCACGCTGGAACTCGCCCTACAGGGCACCCGGGAGCGCCTCACGCTCCCGTTCGGCGGCGACCCTCAGCGGCTCACCGCCGCGTTGAAGGCCCTGCTCGGCCCGGCGGAGGTCATGGTGGTGCTGCGCACCGAGCGCAGCACGCGTGATCGACCTCAGCCCAACTCCGGCTGGAATTCTGGTGGTTCGGCCTCGGTCGGCTCGGGCAGCGGCTGACCCCGAACCGCCCGTGGCTCCCCCCGGCCGGGAGCGCCCATCGACGCCTGACGGCGGTGGTACGGGGCAGCCTGCCGCGACCCGGGCGCGCCACGCCGCCGAGTCGACTCTTGCGGGCGTTCGCCGGTTCGGGGGCGGCGGCACCAAGTGGACGTCTGGTCCTCTGTTGTCCGTTCGTTTTCTTAGCCGCCGCGCCAGTTGGTGGTGGTCTCGTGGGTGAGGTGGCGGGTCACGAGGTTGACGGCGGCGAGTTGAACCACGGCTGCTGATCGGTGTGGGTGGGTTTCGTAGTCGCGGGCCAGGCGGCGGTGGTGCATGAGCCGGCCGAGGGTGCGTTCGATGGCCCAGCGGCGAGGCTGGACGTGGAAGCCGCGGAGGTCGGGGCGCGCTGGACGATTTCGAGGTCGATGCCGAGGTGGGCGGCTTGTTCCACAGCGTGGTCTTGTGGCCGTTGTCGGCCCAGGCTTTGGTGATGGTGGGGTGTCGCTGGGGGACTTCGGCCAGGAGTGGGGTGCCGGCGGCGGAGTCGTGGAACGACGAGCTCCTGGGCGGCTGACGGGCCCTCGGGCGCCAGAGGCGCGTCCCGAGCCCCGCGCATGCCCCGACCGCTGGGTCCACTCGGTTGTCGGCGGTGCCCGGTCCGAGCAGATCGGACTGATGGTCGGAGAACTCACTCCTTCCGGTAGCGGCGACCGCCTCACCGTCACGGCTCTTTCCCAGCACGGTTGTGCAGGAGCACTCACTGAGCCGGGTCCGGACCGACGGGCCACATCACGAGACAGGTGACGAACATGCGCGCTGAGGCCGCCAAGCGGGTCGAGTTGGTCTTCTCCCTCTTCGACGCCAACGGCAACGGAGTCATCGACTCCGACGACTTCGACCTCATGACGGGACGCGTTCTGGAGGCGGCGGTCGCATCGGACGCCGGTGCCAAGGAGGCCATCCGGAAGGCGTTCCGCCGCTGGTGGACGACTCTGGCCACCGAGCTGGACGCCGACGGCGACGGCGTGGTCACCATCGACGAGTTCCGCCCCTTCGTGCTCGACCCCGCGCGTTTCGGCCCCACGGTCAGCGAGTTCGCCGAGGCGCTCTCCGCACTCGGCGACCCGGACGGAGACGGCCTGATCGAGCGCCCGCTCTTCCTGTCGCTGATGACGGCGATCGGCTTCGAGGAGGCGAACATCCACGCGCTCTTCGACGCCTTCGGCCCCGACGCCGAGGACCGCGTCACCGTGGCCTCGTGGGCCACCGGCATCGAGGACTACTACGCACCGGACCTGGCCGGAATTCCCGGTGACCGGCTGGTGGGCGCTCCGGCCGTCTGACACTGCCCGGTCACGCGCGCGTCCCGGGGCGGCGTCGGGCGACCGGGACGGCGTCGGATCGCCGGGCGTCACGGCCCGGTCTTGTGGGCGAAGACCCACCGGTTCCCTTCCAAGGCGTCGTTCGCCTCCGGGAGGGGACCGCGTCCGTGCCGGCGGGTGAACTCAAAGGGCCTGTGCGTCGACGTGGACCATCCCCTGGCCGTCAGGTGACCCGCCGAGTCGGGGCGGGGTCCCAGGTCGAAGAGGTCGAGCAGGTCGATACCGATCTGCTCCCGCGTCGCCGTGTAGATCGCGCTGTCGCGGTACGCCAGCAGGTCCTTCTCCAGCTTGGCCTCGAAGGCCAGGGCGCTGCCCCCGGTGGTCAGCCGGTCCACCGTGTCGATGAGGTGCGTCTCGACGGGCCCCGGCAGGTAGAAGAGCAGCCCCTCGGCCAGCCAGACGCTCGGTACGACCGGGTCGAAGCCGGTGGAGGTCAGCGCGGTGGCCCAGTCCGCGCGCAGGTCGACCGGTACGGGGACGCGCTTCGCCCTCGGGGCGGCCGACAGGTCCGTGAGCACCTGCTGCTTGAAGGCCAGCACACCCGCCCTGTCGATCTCGAAGACCACGCAGTCGGACGGCAGGTCGAGGCGGAAGGCACGCGTGTCCAACCCGGCTCCCAACAGGACGACTTGTCGAGCGCCGTCGTGTACCGACCCGAGGACGAAGTCGTCGAGGACCCGGGTCCGCAGCCCGAAGTAGCGGGCGAACCTTCCCCACAGTGGGTTCTCGTCCCCCTCCGGAACCTGCCCGATGCGTACCGGCCAGTCCGCACATGCCGCGGCGGCGCGTACGAAGTGTTCGGCGTGGACGTCCTGGGCGAGGCTGTCACGGCGGTGGGTCTCGATCGCCCGGGCCGCGGCGACCAGGAGCGCGGTCAGTCCCACACCGCCGTCCACGCCTTCCGCGTCGGCCTGCCGAGCCGCTGTGGCGGCCGCGTCCCCTCCGGCGGCGGGACGGGAGGACTCCTCGGTGGTGGAGGTCTCGCTCATCGCTCTCCTCTTTCCGGTCTTTCCGGCAGCAGGACGGGTTTGACCACCCGGCCGCCGTCGCAGTCGCGTTCGGCCTCGTTGATGTCGGCCAGCGGGTAGGTGCGGATCAGCTGGTCGAAGGGGAAGCGGCCGGCCTGCCACAGGCCGATCAGCCGGGGTATCAGCAGTCCGGGTACCGCGTCGCCTTCGCAGATGTGGCGGATGCTTCGGCCCCGGTCGAGCGTGCCCGGTTCGAGCGGCAGCGGGGCGTGGAGGCGTGCCACGAGGCCGAGGGTGCCGGTGGGGCGCAGTGCTCGGAGCGCGTCGTTGATGAGCGGGGCCGAGGCCGTGGTGTCCAGGGCGTACTGGGCTCCGCCCTCGGTCAGTCGGCGGATCCGCTCGGACAGTCCGTACGATCCGGCGGACAGCGGGGTCGCGCCGAACCGTTCGGCCAGGTCGAGGCGTTCGGTATGCCGGTCGACGGCCACCGTCCGCGCGCCGGCGGCGGTGGCCGCCATCACGGCGGCCAGGCCCACTGCTCCCGCGCCGAGGACCACGAGGGTGTCGCCGGGCCCTGCGGCGAAGGTGTTCAGTACGGCTCCGGCACCGGTGAGGAAGCCGCAGCCGAGCGGCCCGAGCAGTTCGAGTGGCAGGGCCGGGTCGACCCGGACGGCGTTGCGGGCCGGGACGAGCCCGTACGCGGCGAAGGAGGACTGGCCGAACCACCGGGGAGCCAGCGCTTTCCCGGCCGCGTCGGTGAGCCGAGGGGGTTCCTCCTCGCGCCCGCCGAAGAGATTGAGGGAGGCGAAGGAATCGCAGTAAGCGGGGGAGGCGGCCCGGCAGTTCCCGCAGTGTCCGCAGGAGTCGAAGCTCAGTACGGCGTGGTCGCCGACGCCCAGCCCGTTGCCGGGGCCGCCGCCCGTCGCCACCACGACCCCGGCGCCCTCGTGGCCGAGGACCGACGGCAGCGGGCTGCGGCCCGCCGATCGGCGTACCGCGAGATCGGTACGGCACATCCCGGCTCCCGCGATCTCGACGAGGATCTCGCCGGGGCCGGGCTCCGTGCACAGGGCCACTTCCTCGACCGTGAACGGGTCCTCGTACGAGCGCAGTACGGCCGCCTGGAACCTCCTCGTCACGTTTCCTCCTCCCACGGGCGATGGACCACGAACGGCCGAAGGTTGCCGTAGAGGCCCCACGGTCCGCCCGCGACACCGACGCCACTGTCCTTGACTCCCGCGAAGGGCTGGGCGAGGGAGAGCTCCGCGTGGTGGTTGATCCAGGCCGTGCCGCATTCCAACCGGTCGGCCACCGCCTCGGCCCGGTCGAGATCAGTGCCCCAGACGGAGCCGCCAAGGCCGAAGCCGGTGCCGTTGGCCGCGGTGATCGCCTCGTCGAGGTTCCGGTACGGCAGTACCGGCAGGACAGGTCCGAACTGTTCCTCGGTCACCACCGGGCTGTCGGGCGGGACGTCGGTGAGGACCGTGGGAGCGAAGAAGTAGCCCGCTCCGTCCAGTCGACGGCCGCCGGCCGCGGCCCGGGCGCCGGCCGCCAGGGCCTGCCGCGTGACCTGCTCGACCCGGGCCAGCTGGGGAGCGTTGTTGACCGGACCGATCCGGGTGTCCGGGTCGAGTCCGGATCCGACCGCGACGGTCTTCGCGCGTTGGGCGAGGGCTTCGACGACCTCGGCGTGGATCCGGGCGGGGGCGTAAACGCGCTTGACCGCCATGCAGACCTGTCCGCAGTTGCGGAACGCCGCCCAGAACAGCCGGTCCGCGATCCGGTCGACGTCGACGTCGTCCAGGAGGACGGCCGCGTCATTGCCGCCCAGTTCCAGGGTGACACGGGCGAGCGAGGCCGCCGCGGCCTCGGCGACGGCCCGACCGGTGGGCACCGATCCGGTGAAGGTGACGTGGCGGATGCCCCGGTGGCCGGCGAGACGGGCGCCGAGGGGTTCGCGGCCGGTGACGACGGTCAGGACGTCGTCGGGCAGGACGGTGGCGAGGACGGAGCCGAGCAGCCGGGTGGCGAGCGGGGTGTGAGGGGACGGTTTGAGGACCACGGTGTTGCCGGCCGCGAGCGCGGGCGCGAACTTCGCCGCCGCGAGCTGGATCGGGAAGTTCCACGGCACGATCGCGGCGACGGGCCCGACGGGCCGCCAGCGGATCTCGCTGTGCACGGGTCGGCCGTCGTCGATGCGGTGGGTCCTGGGGGCCAGGTCGGCGAAGTAGCGCAGCCGGGCTCCCGTACGGGCGATCTCGGCGTACGACTCGGTCAGGGGCTTGCCCTGTTCGCGCGTGAGCAGCCGGGCGAGGACGTCGCCGGCCGTTTCCACGGCGTCGGCAGCGACGCGCAGGGCAGTGGTACGGGCGGCGGGGTCGGAGCGCCAGCCGTGCCAGGCCCGCCGGGCCCGGGCGACCACCTCGTCCAGCTCCTCCGGCCTCTGGTCGGGGGCCTCGTCGAATGGCTCCCCGGTGGCCGGGTCGACGACGGCGAGGCGTGCGGCACGCAGCCCGGGGACAGGAGCGGCTTCCGGTGTCGGCATCCCGGTGGTCAGTTCACGGCCGGGGTGCCGACGGCGTGCTCCCGGGCCTGCCGGTCCATCTCCGCGCGGAAGGCGGCGACCAGATGCGGCTGGATCCTCCCGGCATTGCGGTCGCCGCCCGCGCAGACTGCGCCCCGTACGCCCACGATGTCCGTACCGATGCGGGTCAGTGGACCGAGATCGTCCTGCTTGACGCTGCCCGCGAGGGCGGCGAGCAGACCGTACGCGTGGGCGCGCCGGACGAACTCGGCGCAGGAGTCGGGCGGAACGTGGTCGAAGAGCCGCGTGCCGTCCTTGATCGCGGTGTCCAGCATGGCCGCGTCGGCACCTGCGCGGGCGGCGATGTCGGGCAGGGCGAGCGGGTTGACGCAGCCGATGCGGTGGGCGTCGGCGTAGCCCGAGGCGACGACGAGCGCCTCGGGGCGGTGGTCCTTCACCGCGCGGACGACCGCTCGCATGACCTCGACGCCCTGCTCGGGAGTCGTGCAGCCGTACAGGCCGACCTTGATGTACGTGGCGCCGGATACGACCGCACCGAGCGCGGCCTGCGCCACCGTGCCGGGCTTGTACGGTACGTCCCCCACGGTGGCGGACACCGGTTTGTCCGCCGGCACCGCGTCGCGGATCTCCCTGATGACCCAGGGGAAGTTGGCACCCAGCGAGCCCTCGTCGGGCTTCTTGACGTCCACGATGTCGAGGTGTTCCGCGGCCTTCGCACAGTCGAGGGCTTCCTCGACACCGTCCGGGGAGATGAGAAGCAACATCATGAGCTCCTTCCGCCGCATGTCCACCTGACCGAGGACAGGGATGCGGATCACCTGGTTCACGTGCGGTGCACCCATCCTTTCCGCCGCCCGCGGGCGGCGGTAGGGCGCACGGAGCTCACGGGAGGTGCGTGAAGGCACGCTCATGATGCGGTGTGCACCGCCGTGCACCGGCGCCTTTCGGCGCACGCCCGACCCTGCAGACCGCCCCCGGTGCACACTTGTGTGCTCCGGGGCCCTGTCTGCCCCCACCCCAGGCGCGGAAGGCCCCGCGGGGGTCGCACGCTCCCGTCCCGCGGAAGTCCGGGGAGACCGGTGACGTGTCCGTCACCGCTCCGAAGGGCTTGGACCGCGGTGGAAGCGGAGGCCGGCCACAGGGGCGGTCGGCGGGTCCCTGGGCTACGGTCGAGCCCATGGGGGAATCCGAGTCGGGAGGGCACCCGGGGGAACCCCGTTCGCCCTGCCCGACGATCGGCGTCCCGGACGCCGCGACTCGGGTCGGGCCGAAGCCTCCTCGTGTCCTGCTCGCCGGCGAGCGCCAGGAACAGAGGCGGACTGTCGTGGCGGCACGCCCCGGGGAGGCCGTCAGCCGGTCGGCAGGCCCAGCCCGTAGTAGGTCACGTGGTAGCCGTCCACGTAGCCCGCCTCGCCGCCGATGATCAGGTCGGTGGGCTCGCTCGCGCCCGCCGCCCTGGCCGTGGCCACGAGCATCTCGGCCAGTGCGTGGCCCTTCGGCTCGCCGGGCCCGCCCGCGTCCACACGCCACACCGGATCGTCGCCGAAGACCGATGCCGTGTGCGGGAATTCGGCGACCGTGCCCCAGCCGAGTGCGGCCGGATCGACGGCGTCCGGGGCGAAGCAGGCGATCGAGAGCCGGTCGCCGCACACCACGTCGAAGAGGAGGGGAGCGCTTCGTCCGTCGCGCCCGTAGAACGGCATCCCGAGCCGGATCCCCAGGGCGGTGGTCTCGGCGGGCAGCGCTTCCAGGAACTCCCCCAGCGACCGGGTGACGGTCTCCCAACTACGGGCGGTCCACCCACCCGGGAAGCCGAGGCCGACGTTGGCCTGATCCCGGTTGCTCCCGAAGAAGCCGCTGATCGCGTGCTCCTCGCCGTGGCCTTGACGCCAGAACCAGTTCTCCGCAGGGTCGGTGGGCTGCAGGACCAGCTCAGGCCCCGACTTCCCGGCACGCAGCTCCAGCGTGTCCGGCCTGCCGCGCCAGCGCAGGAAGGGAGCGCCCCAGAGCGGCTGGCTGTCGTAGAAGGGGCCCATGTCACCGTGCGAGCCCATGACGGACGGCTTGCCCAGTGCGGCGGTCACTTCCTCCTTCGCGGCGCGGAAGGCCGCCGCCTGCGCCGCGGCGTCCGGCGCGGGAACCGCCACGGGGACCGCGAGCTCCACGTACGACTCGCCGTCGACGTGACGCTTCTCGTAGTCGCCGACCGGGCGCAGACGAGCATCGCCCGAGGCCCGCCCGGTGATCAGTGCAGGGGCGTCCGGCGTGCCGCCCCAGGCCCATCCCCACTCGGCCGCCACGGCCCTCACGCCCTCCGGCGTCCAGCCGTCCGTATCTGCCGCGAGGAGTCGCCGGGCGAGCTCCCCGACGGATTCCTCTGTCGCGCTTCCCTCTTGTGCGTTCACAGGGCCATCGTGCCGCATCCCAGGCCGCGTCCGCGCAGGTCGCGCACCAGTAGCCGGCGGTTCTCCTCCGCAGGCGACGGCAACCTCCTACGCACGGATCGCCGGCAGGAACCGTCTTCGAGGCCCGGGCCGCATCGGCCTGCCGTCGGCGGAAGGGCGGATGCGGATGAGCACTCACCCGTATCGCGGTCGAGACGCGCCTCGCGGTGGGAAGCACCCGGGAGTTCCCACGGGCCAGGGACGCCACATGCGCCAACTGGCTTACAGGCCAGGACCATGGACGGGTGAACAACACCATGGGGCGCCCACCACCGCCGCTCCAAGATCCGGTCCACGCGCCGGTACCGCCCTGCAGAAATCGGCGTTCGTACTGGTCAGGAGGCTTCCGAGCTTGTACCGCCAGCAGACGAAGGACATCCTCCAGAGTTACAGTCCCGAGAAGCTCGGGTTCTTCCAGAGACACGAAGAAGGCGCCGGACCTGGTCTTCCACCCGTCGGGCGCCTCTCGCTCGCCCCACGTGGGAAGAGGTCACGTCCGCACCGAAACTCCCGGACTTCACTGGCGGGACGGGCACAGTGACGACGTCACGGGCGGCGACAGAACTCAGCAGCCGGCAACGCCCGCCGGCCCGGCCCGTCGCGGAGGCGGCCAGCAGCTCATCGGCAAGCCGCCTCAGGTGGACGACGCCCGCCCGGACACCGAGGCGGCTCGCCGCGGCCTCGGCACCGCCTGCCGGCCGCTCTGGCTCCGATGCGGGGAGACCGGACCTGTCCCCCGTCCACGGTGTTCGCGACCTACAACCGATACCGGGACGAAGAACACGCAGGTGTGGCCCTTTGCGGACCACGGAGGCGGACACGGAACCGAGCGGCATACGCAACTGAACCGGATCAAGGACCAGAGCCCGCTGTCACCCCGGATGCGACCTGAAGGCGACGCGATCGATCCGACTCCATGGAGGAGCCGGGGACTCACTGGGCATTCGGGTGTCGCCGCAAGCCGACCCCGCACGCCGCCAGGCATGTTCGTCGTGGACGTGGCGACAATGCGGTGCGTCAGTGCCGGCAGGACGGCCGGACGTGGAGCAGCTCGGTCCGCAGTACGGGTGTGCCGTCGACCGGCGCCGGGTTCTCCGCGGTCGGTTCGATGCCTCCGGCGGCGACCTTGTCGAGCGTCGCCAGACCGGCGGGGCCGACCGTGCCGAACACCGTGTAGTTCGGTCGCAGCGCGGAGTCGCCGTAGACGACGAAGAACTGTGAGCCGTTCGTGTTCGGGCCGGCGTTGGCCATCGCCAGCAGGCCGCGTCCGTAGAGCCGGCGCGTGCCCGTGGGATCGGTGGCTGCGGGCGGCAGGTCCACCGGCAGTTCGTCCTTGTACTTGTACCCGGGCCCGCCCTCACCGGTGCCGGTCGGGTCGCCGCACTGCAAGACCTTCAGCGTCGGGTACGCCGTCAGGCGGTGACACACCGTACGGTCGTAGAAGCCGTGCCGTGTCAGGTGCAGGAAACTCTGGACCGTGCACGGCGCCTTGGCCCGTTCCAAGCGCAGTGGAAGCGGGCCCTGACTGGTCGGAACAGCCAAGTCGACCGTGCCACGGACAGGGGTGCGCCGTGGATCGGGCGGCAGCGGAACACGGCGCGCCGACGGCTCCTCCGGGGTCTGGCTGTACTGGCAGGGACCGTGCGTGGTGCGCGGCGGAGCGCTGTCGGAAGCGGTGGCGACGCTCCCCCCGGACACCACTAAGAACTGCTATCGGAATGACTTCAAGCGCCGCCAACAGATGAGTGAGCAAGC
>NZ_BNBS01000054.1 GCF_014656075.1 Streptomyces hydrogenans | reverse complement strand
GGCCGCTCCGGCCGCCGTGAAGCCGGCCCGGGCCGCCGCCGCTCCGGCGCCCGCCAAGTCCGGTGCAGGCACCGGCTCCACTGGAGCGGCTGGCGCCGCGCCCGCTGCTGCGGCCGCCGAGGCACCCGCCGGCCCCGAGCTGATCACGCTCCGCGGCCCGGCCGCCGCCGTCGCGAAGAACATGAACGCCTCGCTGGAGGTGCCGACGGCCACGTCCGTCCGCGCCGTCCCGGTGAAGCTGCTCTTCGACAACCGGATCGTCATCAACAACCACCTGAAGCGCGCCCGGGGCGGGAAGATCTCCTTCACCCACCTCATCGGCTACGCCATGGTGCAGGCGATCAAGGCCATGCCGTCGATGAACTACTCCTTCGCGGAGAAGGACGGCAAGCCGACCCTGGTCAAGCCGGAGCACGTGAACTTCGGCCTCGCCATCGACCTGGTGAAGCCCAACGGCGACCGCCAGCTCGTCGTCGCGGGCATCAAGAAGGCCGAGACGCTCAACTTCTTCGAGTTCTGGCAGGCGTACGAGGACATCGTCAAGCGCGCCCGCGTGGGCAAGCTGACGATGGAGGACTTCACCGGCGTCACGGTCTCCCTGACCAACCCCGGCGGCCTCGGCACCGTCCACTCCGTCCCGCGCCTGATGCCCGGACAGTCGGTCATCATGGGCGTCGGCTCGATGGACTACCCGGCGGAGTTCCAGGGCACCTCCCAGGACACCCTGAACAAGCTCGGCATCTCCAAGGTCATGACGCTGACGTCGACCTACGACCACCGGGTCATCCAGGGCGCCGCCTCCGGCGAGTTCCTGCGCGTCGTCGCCAACTTCCTCCTCGGCGAGCAGGGCTTCTACGACGACGTCTTCCAGTCGCTGCGGATCCCCTACGAGCCGGTCCGCTGGCTCAAGGACATCGACGCCTCGCACGACGACGACGTCACCAAGGCCGCCCGCGTCTTCGAGCTGATCCACTCCTACCGGGTCCGCGGCCACGTCATGGCCGACACCGACCCGCTGGAGTACAAGCAGCGCAAGCACCCCGACCTGGACATCACCGAGCACGGCCTCACCCTGTGGGACCTGGAGCGGGAGTTCGCGGTCGGCGGCTTCGCCGGCAAGTCGATGATGAAGCTCCGCGACATCCTCGGCGTGCTGCGCGACTCGTACTGCCGCACCACCGGCATCGAGTTCATGCACATCCAGGACCCGAAGCAGCGCAAGTGGATCCAGGACCGCGTCGAGCGTCCCCACGCGCGCGTGGAGCGCGAGGAGCAGCTCCGCATCCTCCGCCGGCTGAACGCGGCCGAGGCGTTCGAGACCTTCCTGCAGACGAAGTACGTCGGCCAGAAGCGCTTCTCCCTGGAGGGCGGCGAGTCCGTCATCCCGCTGCTCGACGCGGTCATCGACTCCGCCGCCGAGTCCCGCCTGGACGAGGTCGTCATCGGCATGGCCCACCGCGGCCGGCTCAACGTCCTCGCGAACATCGTGGGCAAGTCGTACGCGCAGATCTTCCGCGAGTTCGAGGGCAACCTCGACCCGAAGTCGATGCACGGCTCCGGCGACGTCAAGTACCACCTGGGCGCCGAGGGCACCTTCACCGGTCTCGACGGCGAGGAGATCAAGGTCTCCCTCGCCGCGAACCCCTCCCACCTGGAGGCGGTCGACCCGGTCCTGGAGGGCATCGTCCGCGCCAAGCAGGACGTCATCAACAAGGGCGGCACGGACTTCACCGTCCTGCCCGTCGCCCTCCACGGCGACGCGGCCTTCGCGGGCCAGGGCGTGGTGGCCGAGACCCTGAACATGTCGCAGCTGCGCGGTTACCGCACCGGCGGCACGGTCCACATCGTCATCAACAACCAGGTCGGCTTCACGGCGGCTCCCGAGTCGTCCCGCTCCTCCATGTACGCCACCGACGTGGCCCGCATGATCGAGGCGCCGATCTTCCACGTGAACGGCGACGACCCGGAGGCCGTGGTCCGCGTCGCGCGGCTCGCCTTCGAGTTCCGCCAGACGTTCAACAAGGACGTCGTGATCGACCTCATCTGCTACCGCCGCCGCGGTCACAACGAGGGCGACAACCCGTCGTTCACCAACCCGCAGATGTACAACCTGATCGACAAGAAGCGCTCGGTGCGCAAGCTCTACACCGAGTCCCTCATCGGTCGCGGCGACATCACCCTCGAAGAGGCGGAGCAGTCGCTCCAGGACTTCCAGGGACAGCTGGAGAAGGTGTTCGCGGAGGTCCGCGAGGCCACCGCCGCCCCGGCGGCGACGACGGTCCCGGACGCCCAGGCGGAGTTCCCGGTCGCCGTCACCACCGCGGTCTCCCAGGAGGTCGTGAAGCGGATCGCCGAGTCGCAGGTCAGCATCCCGGAGCGGATCACGGTCCACTCCCGCCTGATGCCGCAGATGCAGCGCCGCGCCGCCTCCATCGACGACGGCACCATCGACTGGGGCTTCGGCGAGACCCTTGCCCTCGGCTCCCTGCTGATGGAGGGCACCCCGGTCCGCCTGTCGGGCCAGGACTCCCGCCGCGGCACCTTCGGCCAGCGCCACGCGGTCCTGGTCGACCAGGAGACCGGCGAGGACTACACCCCGCTGCTCTACCTGACCGAGGACCAGGCCCACTACAACGTCTACGACTCGCTGCTCAGCGAGTACGCGGCGATGGGCTTCGAGTACGGCTACTCGCTGGCCCGCCCGGACTCCCTGGTCATCTGGGAGGCCCAGTTCGGTGACTTCGTCAACGGCGCGCAGACCGTCGTCGACGAGTTCATCTCCTCGGCCGAGCAGAAGTGGGGCCAGACCTCCGGCGTCACCCTGCTCCTGCCGCACGGCTACGAGGGCCAGGGCCCGGACCACTCGTCCGCTCGCCCGGAGCGCTTCCTCCAGATGTGCGCCCAGGACAACATGACGGTCGCCATGCCGACGCTGCCGTCGAACTACTTCCACCTGCTGCGCTGGCAGGTCCACAACCCGCACCACAAGCCGCTCATCGTCTTCACCCCGAAGTCGATGCTGCGCCTGAAGGCCGCGGCGTCCAAGGTGGAGGAGTTCACCAGCGGCGGCTTCCGCCCGGTCATCGGCGACGAGACGGTCAACCCGGCCGACGTCCGCAAGGTCGTCTTCTGCGCCGGCAAGGTCTACTACGACCTGGAGGCCGAGCGGCAGAAGCGCGGCGACACGGAGACCGCGATCATCCGTCTGGAGCGCCTGTACCCGCTGCCGGGTGCCGAGCTCCAGGCCGAGATCGCCAAGTACCCGAACGCCGCGAAGTACATCTGGGCGCAGGAGGAGCCGGCGAACCAGGGTGCGTGGCCGTTCATCGCGCTCAACCTGATCGACCACCTCGACCTGGCGGTCGGCGCGGACATCCCGGCGGGCGAGCGCCTGCGCCGGATCTCCCGTCCGCACTCCTCGTCCCCGGCGGTCGGCTCGGCCAAGCGTCACCAGGCGGAGCAGCAGCAGCTGGTCAACGAGGTCTTCGACGCCTGACGTCGGCACCTCGTGCGGAGGCCCGGCACCCCTGGTGGGGTGCCGGGCCTCCGGCCTGTCCGGGCGGGCCTATCCTGGACGGCATGTACTTCACGGACCGTGGCATCGAGGAACTGGAGAAGCGGCGCGGCGAGGAGGAGGTCACCTTCGAGTGGCTCGCCGAGCAGCTGCGGACCTTCGTCGATCTCAACCCCGACTTCGAGGTGCCGGTCGAGCGCCTCGCGACCTGGCTGGCCCGCCTCGACGACGAGGACGACGACGACGCGTAGCCGTCACCGCGCGACGCCCCCTTCCGTACGGCCGTACGGGAGGGGGCGTCGTCGCGTCCGGGGTACGGCCCCGGGGGGTGCGGGCGGTATGGCTCCGGTGCGGGGCCGCGGGGTCCGGCACCGGGCTACGGCTCCGGTGCGGGGCCCGGTGTCGTCAGTGGGCGCGGAGGCGGTCGTAGACGAGGCCGGTGGCGCCGTGGGCGACCAGGAGGGCGCCCGCGGCGGTCCAGCCGCCGCTGCGGCGGCCGAGGCCCCACAGGAGCAGCGGGAGGCCCGCGGCGAGCTGGGCGACGCCCAGGGCGCGTGCCTTGGGGCCGCGGACGTACGGGCCGAGGGGGCCCTCCTCCACGACGTCGAGCTCGGCGCGGACGGCGTCCCTCCAGCCGGGCCATTCGAGCTGCTCGGCGCCGGCCGCGAGCGCGGCCTCGCGGAGCCGGTCGGGGCGCTCGCCGGGGTCGATGCCGGTGGGCAGGGCGAGGCCGACCCGGGCGAGGACGGCGACGAGGCCGAGGAGGCGGGTGCGGGAGTCCGCCTCGGGGTCGGGCAGGGTCAGCGGCTCCAGGGCCTGGACGTCGAGGACGGGGTCGAGGGCGAGCCGTTCGGCGAGGGTCCGCATGGCCTCGTCCTCGCCGGCCGGGGTGCCGTCCGCGAGCCAGGTGTAGCCGACGGTGCGGCGGAAGCCGGCGGCGAGGGTGAGTCCGGCGCGGTCCCCGTCCCACCAGAGGGCGAGGACGGGCCAGCCGGCGGCGGAGACGGCGAGGGCGGTGGCCCAGCCGGTGACGACCCGCTCGACCGGCTCCTCGCCGCCCTGCCACGGCTTCCCCTCCGGTACGAGGACGCTCCAGTCGGCTCCGGCGGGGGCGAGGAGCAGCGGCTCCCGCAGGAGCTGGGCGGGCGGCCGGACCGTCGGGGGGTCGGCTCGGCACAGCAGCAGCGCCCCGGCGGGGCTCGGTCCGGATGTCGCGTTCATGGGCCCTACGCTAGGCCAGTTTGTCCGTGTACGGCGGTGATTGCACCGACCCTGTCAGGGTTCAATCAGGGTTGACTCCACCACACCGCGATATATCGTGAATCTCGAAGTCGCGACAGGGTGTCGCGATGTGTTGCGTCGCCGGGCGTCGCTCGACGAGAGCTTCGAGGAAACGGGAGGTCAGCACCATGACCGAGTGGTCCGTCACCGAGCCGGTGAAACTCGCGCCCGCCGACCCCGTGACACGGCTGCGCGTCCGCGTCGTGGGCGGCGCGGTGAACGTGGTGGGCACCGAGGAGAGCACGGCACGGGTGGAGATCGCGGAGATCGAGGGCCCGCCCCTGATCGTCACCCAGGAGGGCTCCACGCTGACCGTCACCTATGAGGACCTGCACTGGAAGGGTCTCCTCAAGTGGATCGACACCAGGTCCCACAAGCGGCGCGCGGTGGTGTCGGTCGCCGTCCCGGCCGGTGCCGAGGTCGAGGTGGGGGCGGTCACGGCGGACACGGTGGTCTCCGGCCTGCGGGGCCGCACCGAGGTGCGCGGGGTGACCGGCTCCACGACGCTGCTCGGGCTCTCCGGCCCGGTCCGCGCCGAGAGCGTCTCGGGCGCCCTGGAGGCCCAGTCGGTGACGGGCGCGCTGCGGGTCGTCTCGGTGACCGGTGACGTGACCGTGATCGAGGGCTCCGGCTCGGCGGTCCGCGCGGAGACCGTCAGCGGGGACATGGTGCTGGACCTGGACCCGGCTCCGGCCGGGGCGCCGCCGGCCGACATCCGGCTCACCAGCGTCTCCGGCGAGGTCGCCATCCGGCTGCCGCACCCGGCGGACGCCCGGGTCGAGGCGAGCACCACGAGCGGCGCGGTGTCGAACGCCTTCGAGGACCTGAGGGTGGGCGGCGAGTGGGGTGCCAAGTCCATCACCGGAACCCTCGGCGAGGGCAGCGGCACGCTCAGGGCGACCACGGTCTCCGGCTCGATCGCGCTCCTCCGCCGCCCCGACTCCGCCGACGCGCCCGACGCCCCTGAGGACCCCGGCGGCCCCGGGGCCGCCGGAGCCTCCGCCGATCCCTCCGCCCCCGCGCCCGGAAAGGTGCTCTGACATGTCCCCCGTCTTCGCCCACGGCCGACTCCGTCTCTACCTCCTCAAGCTGCTCGACGAGGCCCCCCGCCACGGCTACGAGGTGATCAGGCTCCTGGAGGAGCGCTTCCAGGGCCTGTACGCCCCCTCCGCCGGCACGGTCTACCCGCGGCTGGCCAAGCTGGAGGCCGAGGGGCTCGTCACCCACACCAGCGAGGGCGGCCGGAAGGTCTACTCGATCACCGACGCGGGCCGTGCCGAGCTGGCCGGCCGGGACGCCGAGCTCGACGCCCTGGAGCGGGAGATCCGGGACTCCGTCTCGGAGCTGGCCGCCGAGATCCGCGAGGACGTGCGGGGCGCGGCCGGCCGGGTGCGCAGCGAGATGCGCGCGGCGGCGAGCCGGAGCCGGACGGCGGAGGGGGGCTCCTTCGCCGAGGTCAAGGAGGAGCTGCGCAAGGCCAAGCGGGAGTGGAAGGAGCAGGCCCGCCAGGCGAAGGAGGAGGCCCGTTCGGCGACGCTCCGGGCGAGCGAGTTCCAGCGGGTCGCCCAGCAGGTGCAGGACGAGGTCCAGAACCGCTTCGCCAAGGGCGACTGGCCGCAGGCCGTCCGGGAGAGCCTGTCGGGAATCACCGCCCAGCTGGGCGACCTCGTCTCGGGCCACCCCAAGGCCCGGTCCGGCGCGGCGGACACGCCGCCGGCGGACGCGACCCCCACGGACGCGACCCCGGCGAACGTGGCCCCGATGGACGTGACCCCGCCGGACGCGGCCGGGGAGGCCGGGCTCCCCTCGTGGGCGTGGGACGGGGCCGGGTCGGGCGACCCGGCCCGGGACCTGGACCGACTGCTCGACCGCTTCCGGGACGAGGTGCGGGACGCGGCCCGCGACCACGGGGTGACGGACGCCCAGCTCACGGAGGCCCGTCACCACCTGGCCGGGGCGGCCGGCCGCATCACCGGGATGCTCCGCCCCCGCGCGGAGTCCTGAGCGGAGGCCCGCCCCAGGGTCAGTGGGCCGCCGGACCGGTCCGGGTCACCGTCACGGTGACCCGGGCGTCGGGGAGGGCGAGGACGCGGGCCTTGCCGCGGGCCCGGTCGCGCAGGACGAGCGCGCCGCGGGCCGTGACCTTCCAGTCGCCGGGCGGCAGCGCCAGCTCGGTGACGCGGGAGCCGCGGCGGCCGGCGGCGTCGTACTCCAGGCGGTAGACCCCGGTGCCCGGCTCGTACGCCGCGGAGCGCACCCGCCCGGCGACGGCCTCCGCGTACGGTTCGGCGGTCAGCTCCTTGTTGGTGCGGAAGGCGCCGGTGCCGTCCACGGCGCAGTAGCCGCCGCCGTAGCACCACTCCCAGCCGGTCCAGCCGGAGCCGTAGCGGCCGAGGGAGGCCATGGCCTCGCGGTAGAAGCGGTTCATGTTCGGGAGGGAGTTGTTGAGCGGCCCCCACTCCCCCACCACCACGGGGACCTTGTACTCCTTGGGGTAGAGGGTGACCGCCGCCTCGTAGTTCTCGATCCAGCGGGCCGAGGGGTCGTAGTCCCCGCCCACCTCCATCGCGCTGTTGTAGAAGTGCGGGGCGTAGACGACCTTCGGGTCGTCGATCCTGCCCAGCCCGGTCGGCACCCCCTCGCCGACGATCGGGGTCGGCTCGACGAAGATCCAGGAGTCCCGGTCGACCGTCCGGATCTCGTCCGCGATCCGGTTGTACATCGGGGTGATCTGCTCGCGCTCGATGCGCCGGGCGGCGGTGGCGAGGTCCTCGCCCTCGCGCAGTTCGCCCATCGGCTCGTTGATGAGGTCGTAGCCGAGGAGGGCCGGGTGGTCCTCGAAGCGGTCGGCCAGCACCCGCCACATGCGGGCCTGGGCGCGCCGCAGGTCCTCGTCCTCGTAGAGGTGGGTGAAGGCGCGCTGGACGGCGGGCTCGAAGTACTCGGAGAACCAGTCGTCGGGGTGCGGGGTGAAGGGCAGGCCGTCGGTGCGGGTCGCCCAGGCGGGGATGCCCCGGTAGTCGAAGGCGGGGCCGAAGACGTCCTGGTGGGCGTCGAGGATGACCTTGACGTCGTGGGCGGCCGCCCAGTCCAGGACCCGTTCGATCTTGCGGAGGTAGTCCCGGCTGTACTGCCCGGGGCGGGGCTCCAGGTCGTCCCAGAAGACCAGGACCCGGGCGGTGTTGAAGCCCTTGGCGCGCATGTCCCGGAAGTGCTTCTCGGTGATCGAGGAGAGGGCGGCGTCGCCGGTGTGCGCCTTGTCGCCGACGTTCCAGCCGCGCAGCGTGAGGACGCGGCCCCGGGAGTCGGTGAGGGCGGGGATGCCGTCGCCGCCGGGGGCGGCGCCGGTGCGGGCCGCGGTGGCGGTGGCGGTGGGGGCGAGGGTGGCGAGCAGGGAGGCGGCGACGGCGGTCGCCACGAGGGTGGTGCGCGACAAGCGGGACACGGGGCCTCCGGCACGGGGAAGTGAGCGTTGTTCACGTTTCACGTGCCGGAGATCCCATCAGGTCGACCGACCCGTATCAAGAGGTCGTCAGCACGATCTTTCCGAAGAGGTCGCCGGCGGCCATCTTCTCGAAGCCCTCGCGGGCCCGGTCCAGCGGCAGCACCTCGTCGATCACCGGGCGGACCCCGGTGGCCGCGCAGAAGGAGAGCAGGTCCTCCAGCTCGTCCTTGGACCCCATGGTGGAGCCGACCACCTTCAGCTCCAGGAAGAAGATCCGGGTCAGTTCGGCGTGCGGGGGGCGGTCGCCGCTGGTGGCACCGGAGATGACCAGGGTGCCGCCGGGGCGCAGGGACTTGACCGAGTGCGACCAGGTGGCGGCGCCGACGGTCTCGATGACGGCGTCCACCCGGTGCGGCAGCCGCGCCCCGGGCTCGTACGCCTCGATCGCGCCGAGCTCCACGGCCCGCTTCCGCTTGGCCTCGTCCCTGCTGGTGGCGAAGACCCGCAGACCGGCCGCCTTGCCGAGGACGATCGCGGCGGTGGCGACACCGCCGCCCGCGCCCTGGACGAGGACCGAGTCGCCGGGGCGGACGCCGGCGTTGGTGAAGAGCATCCGGTAGGCGGTCAGCCAGGCGGTGGGGAGGCAGGCGGCCTCCTCGAAGGAGAGCTCCTTCGGCTTGGGCAGCACGTTCCAGCGGGGGACGGTGACGCGCTCGGCGAAGGTGCCCTGGTAGCGCTCGGTGAGGATCGAGCGGGGCTCGTCCGGCCCGACGCCGTGGCCGGTCTGGCCGATGACGGAGTGCAGGACGACCTCGTTGCCGTCCTCGTCGATCCCTGCGGCGTCGCAGCCGAGGATCATCGGCAGCTTCTCCTCGGGCAGTCCGACCCCGCGCAGCGACCACAGGTCGTGGTGGTTGAGCGAGGCGGCCTTGACGGTGACGGTGGTCCATCCGGGACGCGCGCCGGGCTCGGGGCGTTCGCCCAACTCAAGGCCGTTCAGCGGCTGGTCACGGTCGATTCGGGCGGCGTAGGCAGCGAACATGACGCCGACCCTAGGCGTCGACGGGGACCACGCGGAACCACACGCCGGTGTGACGCGCGTCCCCTCGGCGGCCCCCGGCCGGCCCGTCGCCCCGGCAGGCCACGGGCATGCGAAAGGGCCCCGTCCGGGTCCGATGCGGCGGACTCGGGCGGGGCCCTCCGGGGGCCTTCCGCGGACCGGGGTCAGCGGCGGGCGACGCCCTCGGCGCCCGCGGCGGCGGCGACCGCGGCCGCGACGGCCGGGGCGACCCGGTCGTCGAACGGCGACGGGATGACGCAGTCGGCGGCGAGCGCGTCACCGACGACACCGGCGATGGCGTCGGCGGCGGCGATCTTCATGCCCTCGGTGATCCGGGAGGCCCGGACCTGGAGCGCGCCGGCGAAGATGCCGGGGAACGCGAGGACGTTGTTGATCTGGTTCGGGTAGTCCGAACGGCCGGTGGCCACGACCGCCGCGTACTTGTGGGCGACGTCGGGGTGGACCTCGGGGTTCGGGTTGGCCATGGCGAAGACGAAGGCGTCCTTGGCCATGGAGGCGACGGCCGCCTCGGGGACCGTGCCGCCGGAGACGCCGATGAAGACGTCGGCGCCGGCGAGGGCGGTCTCCAGGGAGCCGGACAGGCCCGCCTTGTTGGTGAGCCCGGCGATCTCGCGCTTGACGTCCGTGAGGTCCTCGCGGTCGCTGCTGACGACACCCTTGCGGTCGGCGACGCAGACGTCGCCGATGCCGGCCTCCAGGAGGAACTTGGCGATGGCCACGCCGGCCGCGCCCGCGCCGGAGATGACGGCGCGCAGGTCGCCGAGGGTCCGGCCGGTCAGCTTCGCCGCGTTCCGCAGGGCGGCGAGGGTGACGATGGCGGTGCCGTGCTGGTCGTCGTGGAAGACCGGGATGTCGAGGCGCTCCTGGAGCTTGCGCTCGATCTCGAAGCACCGCGGCGCCGAGATGTCCTCCAGGTTCACGCCGCCGAAGGACGGGGCGAGCCGGACGACGGTCTCGACGATCTCGTCGGTGTCGGTGGTCGCGAGGGCGATCGGGACGGCGTCCACGCCGCCGAACTGCTTGAAGAGGATCGCCTTGCCCTCCATGACCGGGAGGGAGGCCTCCGGGCCGATGTCGCCGAGGCCGAGCACGGCGGTGCCGTCGGTGACGACGGCCACGACCTGGGACTTCCACGTGTAGTCGTGGACCAGCTCGGGATTCTCGGCGATCGCGGTGCACACCTTGGCGACGCCGGGGGTGTACGCGAGGGACAGGTCGTCCTTGTTGCGGACGGGGACGGTGGCCTGAATGGCCATCTTGCCGCCGCGGTGGAGGGCGAAAGCCGGGTCGAAGGGCTCCTCCGGAGCTCCTTCCGTGCCGCTCTCGCTCGGGGGATTGACGATCTCCGCTGCCATTGGGATGAGACCCCTTTATGTCTGTTGTCGAGGGTTGCCGCTCCTGGTGTGGAGCGGTGGGCGGGTCCCGCGGCCGCCGTGTCGGGCAGCCGCGCGGGCGCGCCGCACAACGCGCCCTGAGCCCCGGATGAGGGGTGTAAGGATCCTTCTTACCGGACAGACGGCACCGCAGACGAGTCCGTATCCACTCGGTGACGCGACTCATACCGAGTGCTTCCGGACGCGGACGGAGAACGACTCGTCACCCGTTATCAGGAAAGATGCCGCCAGCGCCCGTTTGGCTCTGTTCGTGCCGTCCGAATGGCGAGATCGGCCGCAGATTCTTCGGTGAACGGGTAGGCCTACGAAAGATGATCCGGCCCTGATGTACCGGCCTGTCGTGGTTCGGTCGTCACCCGTTACCCGATTTTGACATCCGTGGCCGTCGGTTTGAGGCGGTCCGAATGGCAAGATGCCGTAATCACACGAGGTCGCGACACTCGAAGACGCGTACGCGACCCATTGGCAACGCCTATGGCAACTCCCTCATACGCCGGAGGATCCCGACCATGACCGCACGCTCCACGCGCTGTACGACCGCTGCCAAGACCCGCACGTCCCGTCTTGCCGCGGTCGCCGCCATCGCGGTCGCCGGCTCCGTGCTGCTGACCGCCTGCGGTGACCAGACCGACAGCGGTTCCACCAAGGAGGGCGGCACCGCCGCCAACTCCGCCCCGCTCTTCTCCAAGCTGCCCGCCGACATCCAGAAGGCCGGCGTCATCAAGGTCGGCACGGACGCCTCGTACGCGCCGATGGAGTTCACCGAGAACGGCAAGATCGTCGGTGTCGACCCCGACGTCGCCGCCGCCCTCGCCAAGCAGCTCGGCGTGAAGCTCGAGTTCACCTCGGGCACCTTCGACGGCCTGATCACCGGCCTGGAGTCCGGGCGCCACAGCCTCGTCATGTCCTCGATGACGGACAACAAGAAGCGCCAGGAGGGCCTGGACGACGACGGGAAGAAGATCGGCAAGGGCGTCGACTTCGTCGACTACTTCTCCTCCGGCGTCTCCCTGCTGGTCAAGAAGGGCAACCCGCAGGGCATCAACTCCCTCGACGACCTGTGCGGCAAGACCGTCGCCGTCCAGCGCGGCACGATCTACGAGGACACCTTCAAGGCGCAGGCCACGAAGTGCGGAGCGAACAAGCTCACGATCCAGGCGTTCGACACCGACGCCGAGGCCCAGACCCGGGTGAAGGCCGGCGGCGCGGTCGCCGACCTGAACGACTACCCGGTCGCCGCGTACATCGCGAAGACCTCCGGCGGTGGCAACGACTTCGAGGTCGTCGGCAACCAGACCGACGTCGGCCTCATGGGCATCGCCGTCTCCAAGGACGACACCCAGCTGCGCGACGCCGTCAAGGAAGCGCTCGACGCGATCATCAAGGACGGCACCTACGCCGAGGCCCTGAAGAAGTGGGACGTCGAGGACAGCGCGGTCAAGTCGGCCACGATCAACGCCGGCAAGTGACCTGCCCGCTTCCCCCCTCGCACCACTGAAGGGCAGTCGTCATGACTGACAAGCTCAGCAAGGACCCGGCCCCCACGCCGTCCGGGTCCGGCTCCCCCGCCACGCCGTACGAGGCCATCAAAGCCGTGCCCGTACGCCACTACGGCCGCTGGATCAGCGCCGTGGTGGTCGTGGTCCTCCTCGGATGGCTCGTCTACGCCTTCTCCCAGGGCAACATCATCTGGGACACGGTGTGGGACAAGCTGTTCGACTCGTCGATCATCGACGGCCTGTGGAACACGATCATCATCAGCGTCGCCTCGATGGCGCTCGGCCTGGTGCTCGGCATCGTCTTCGCCGTCATGCGCCTGTCGAAGAACCCGGTCACGGGCGCGGTGGCGTGGCTCTACATCTGGTTCTTCCGCGGCACGCCGGTCTACGTCCAGCTGCTGGTCTGGTTCAACCTGTCGCTGATCTTCGAGTACATCAACCTCGGGCCGATCTACAAGAACGAGACCGTGGACGTCATGACGCCGTTCATGGTCGCCCTCCTCGGCCTCGGCCTGAACGAGGGCGCGTACATGGCGGAGATCGTCCGCGCCGGCATCCAGTCGGTCGACGAGGGCCAGACCGAGGCGGCGCACGCGCTCGGCATGTCCCAGACGAAGACCATGCGCCGGATCGTGCTGCCGCAGGCGATGCGGGTCATCGTGCCGCCGACGGGCAACGAGTTCATCAACATGCTGAAGACCTCGTCGCTGGTCTCGGCCGTGCAGTACACCGAACTGCTCCGCGCCTCCTCGAACATCGGCAGCACCTCCAGCGCCGTGATGGAGATGCTCTTCGTGGCCTCCATCTGGTACCTGGCGCTGACCAGCGTCTTCAGCGTCGGCCAGTACTACCTGGAGCGTCGTTTCGCCCGGGGTTCGCTCCGCAGCCTGCCGCCCACCCCGTGGCAGCGGGTCAAGACGAACCTCACCACCTTCAAGCGCTCCCCGGAGGCGACGCGATGACCGGTCAGCTGATGGTCAAGGCGGAGGGCGTCCACAAGTCCTACGGCCCCGCCCACATCCTCCGGGGCATCGACCTGGAGGTCCGCAGCGGGGAGGTGTTCTGCCTGGTCGGTCCGTCCGGCTCCGGCAAGTCGACCTTCCTGCGCTGCATCAACCACCTGGAGCGCATCGACGGCGGCCGGCTCTCGGTCGACGGGGAGCTCGTCGGCTACCGCCAGAAGGGCGACAAGCTGTACGAGCTGAAGGACAGCGAGGTCGCGGCCCAGCGCCGGGACATCGGCATGGTCTTCCAGCGCTTCAACCTGTTCCCCCACATGACGGCCCTGGCCAACGTGATGGAGGCACCCGTCCAGGTGAAGGGCGAGTCCAAGGCGGTCGCCCGGGAGCGGGCCGAACGCCTGCTCGACCGGGTGGGCCTCGGCGACAAGATGGGCAACTACCCGTCCCAGCTCTCCGGCGGCCAGCAGCAGCGCGTCGCCATCGCCCGCGCGCTGGCGATGGAGCCGAAGCTGATGCTCTTCGACGAGCCCACCTCGGCGCTCGACCCGGAGCTCGTCGGTGACGTCCTGGACGTCATGCGGGACCTGGCCGAGTCGGGCATGACGATGATCGTCGTCACCCACGAGATGGGCTTCGCCCGGGAGGTCGGCGACTCGCTGGTCTTCATGGACGGCGGCGTGGTGGTCGAGTCCGGCCACCCGCGGGAGGTCCTGGGCAACCCGCAGCACGACCGGACGAAGGCGTTCCTGTCCAAGGTGCTGTAAGGCGTACGGGAAGGGGCGGTACGGGCACGGCCCGTACCGCCCCTTCCGGCGTCCCCGGCTACTTCACGGCGAGCAGCAGCGTGTCCGAGGGCGAGCACCACACCGGCCGGGCCTCGCCGAATCCGGCGGCCCGCAGGGTGTCGGCGTGCCAGCCGGCCGAGGGCATGTCGCCGTCGGCGTGGTCGCCGTAGATCTCGAAGCGGCGGGCGGTGGGTCCGGCGAGCGCGGGGTCCTTCGCGGCGAGCGCCCACCACTCGGTCCAGTCGAGGACCCCGGCGGCCTTCTCCTCGTCCATCCGGGCGTGTCGCTGGGCCCGCTCGGCGGCGTTGATGCGCGGGGTGGCCGTGTCGATCATGTGGTCGGCGTTCATGAAGACCCCGCCGTCCCGGACGAGACCGGCGACCTGCCCGTAGAGGGCGGTCAGGGGCCCGCTGTGGAGCCAGTGGAGGGCGGTGGCGGTCAGGACGGCGTCGTACGTGTCGTACGGCAGCTCCTTCGTCCATTCGGGGTCCTTGAGGTCCGCCGTCACGAAGGTGACGCGCCCGTCGCCCTCGAAGGTGCCGCGGGCGATGGCGAGCAGCGCGGGGTCGAGGTCGACGCCGGTGGAGACCGCGTCCGGGAACCTCTTGAGGAGCCTGTCCGTGATACTTCCCGTACCGCAGGCGAGGTCGAGCACGCGGGGCTTCGGCCCCACCAGTGCCTCGACCATGTCGAGCATGACGCGGAACCGCTCCTCGCGGTCCGGCATGTACCACTCCTGCTGACGGTCCCAGCTCTGCTGCCAGCCCGCCCAGTCGGTGTCGCTCATGCCCGTACCCTCCGTCGTCGACGCCACAGAAAACCCGAGAACGTAATACCCTCAGAGGGGGAACACCGGTTACCCCCTCGACGCCGACCCTAGCCCGCCACCGTAAGGACTACAAGTGGAACTGGCCTATTACTCGGATTACGCCGTGCGCCTCGTCAACACCGAGGAGCCGGCCCGCGGCAGGGACAGCCTCACCACCGTCGAAGCGGTCAAGGAACTCTTCGGCCCCGCCGGACAGATGGCCCGCCGGGTCACCGAGGCGGACCTGCCCCGCTTCCGCGCGATCCGGACCCGGCTGCGGGCGATCTTCACGGCGGCGGACGGGGGCGACCACACCGGGGCGGTCGACCTCCTGAACTCCCTGCTCCTGGAGTTCCCGGTCAGCCCGCAGATCTCCGGCCACGACCACCTCGACGACGAGGGCCGGCCCCGCTGGCACATGCACCTCGCCGACCACTCGTCGAACGCGACCGCCGGCTACGCGGCGATCTCCGCCATGGGGCTCGCCTTCCACCTGACCGAGTTCGGCGCCGACCGGCTCGGCCTCTGCCAGGCCCCGCCCTGCCGCAACGCCTACCTCGACACCTCCACCAACCGCTCCCGGCGCTACTGCTCCGACCGCTGTGCCACCCGGGCCAACGTGGCCGCCTACCGGGCCCGCAAGCGCCTGGAGGCCGAGCGGGCCGACCTCACCGGCCGCACCGCCGAGAACAGCCAGGAGAGCGCCACCCCGGCCGAGCGCTGACGCCCCGGCGTCGGCGGCCGGTACCGCGCCAGCACCCGCCCGAGCACCAGCCCGGGCGGCACGGCCCCGAAGACCCGGCTGTCGCCCTCGGCGGCCGGGTTGTCCCCGAGCACCCACCAGCCGGCGTCCCGTCGCTCGACCAGCCGCTTCACGATGAGCAGATCCTGCTGGAGCGGATGGCGCAGCACGACGACGTCCCCGGCCCGCACCCGACCGCCGTACCGCACCAGCAACCGGTCGCGGTGCAACAGCGTCGGCACCATCGACACCCCCGTCACCTCGGCGATCCCGAACGGCGCCTCGGCCGCCGCGGTAGCCTCCCGCTCCACTCCTGCTCCCCTCGTCGACTCGTACACGAGTCCCGGTCGAACCCCGGACTTTTGACCTAAGCCCCAGGGGGCGCTCGCGAAAACGCCCTTCTCACCGAGTAATCTCCCACTTGAGAAGACGATCACGAGGAAGGACGGCTCAATGCTCTCCCGCCTGTTTGCCCCCAAGGTCAAGGTCAGCGCCCACTGCGACCTCCCCTGCGGCGTGTACGACCCGGCCCAGGCCCGCATCGAGGCCGAGTCCGTCAAGGCTGTCCAGGAGAAGTACCAGGCGAACGAGGACCCGCACTTCCGGGCCCGCGCCACGGTCATCAAGGAGCAGCGCGCGGAGCTCGCCAAGCACCACGTCTCGGTGCTCTGGAGCGACTACTTCAAGGCCCCGCACTTCGAGAAGTACCCCGAGCTCAACCAGCTGGTCAACGACACCCTGAAGGCCCTCTCGGCCGCCAAGGCGTCGACCGACCCGAAGACCGGCGAGAAGGCCCTCGAGCTCATCGCCGAGATCGACCGCATCTTCTGGGAGACCAAGAAGGCCTGACCCGGCCTCCCTGCCGAAGGGGCCTCGCCGTCACGAGCGGTGGGGCCCCTTCGGCGTGTCTACGGCGGGTCGCGGTCCACCGGTGGGTCCTGGAGGAGGCAGGGGGCGGCCGTGCCGCCGGCGTGGAGCCAGGCGCGGTAGGGGGGCGAGCGGTGCGCGGCCTCGCGGTAGGCGGCGGCGAGGTCGGCGTGGAGGGGGTCCAGGGGGGTGGCGGGGCGGGCGTAGAGGAGCAGGCGGACGGCCAGGGGGTCGCCGCGGAGCGGGCGGACCGCCAGGTCCTCACGGGGGACGGAGGTCGGCTGGCAGGGGGCCACCGCCTCGCCCAGGGAGATCAGGGAGGCGGCCGTGTGGTAGTCGCCGTGCAGGAGGGGCGGGTCGATGCCGGCGGTCGCGAGGACCCGGCGCAGGCCGTCCCATTCGCCGTCCACGTTCGGGTCGACCATCCAGTGGTCGCGGGCCAGGTCCGCGAGGTCCACCACCGTCCGGGCGGCGGCCGGATGGGTGGGGGCCAGGGAGACGAACTGGGGCTCGCGGGCGACCAGGACGCGGTGGACGAGGCCGTCGGGCACCCGGAGGGGGCAGCCCTCCACCTCGTGGACGAAGGCCACGTCCAGCCGGCCGGCCGCCAGCTCCCGCAGCAGCCCGTCCGCGGAGACGTCGACGCGCAGGCCGACGTCGGTGCCGGGGAAGCGGTCGCGCAGCCGCCGCAGCCGGCCCGGCAGGGCCCGGCTGGCGGTGGAGCCCACGCGCAGGCGCGGGCCGTCGGCGCGGGCCGCCTCCGCCAGGGTCTCGGTGACGAGCGCGGCCATGTCGGCGACCAGCGGGCGGGCCCGGCTGAGGACGGAGCGGCCGAGCGGGGTGGGGCGGCAGCCGGTGCGGCCCCGGGAGAAGAGCTCGGCGCCGAGCGCGTTCTCGATGCGGCGCAGCTGGGTGGTCAGGGAGGGCTGGCTCATGCCCAGTTGCCGCGCCGCCTTGTGCAGGCTGCCGGTGTCCGCGATGGCGCAGAGCGCGCGCAGGTGTCTCACCTCCAGCTCCATGCCCTGAGCGTAGGGCGGGGTTCCGGTCCCGCACCAGACGCCCGGATGCCCCCAACTCCCATGAAAATGGAGCCTCTTGAGGTGCAGCGCGCGGGGTGATGCCGTCGCGCTATCGGGGGTTGGCATCCTTCCCCCGGCGCCCCCGGTGCCCCGAGACTCACTCCCGACCCCGATCAGGAGGAGCCCCCCATGCGACACCCCAAGGTCCTCACCCGCACCCTGACCGCCGCCCTCGGCCTCGGTCTGGCGGTCTCGCTCGGCGCCGCCGCCCCGGCCGGCGCCGCGCCCGACACCGCCGCGGACCGCGGCGCCCAGGCGTACGCCGGCTACGCCGGTTCGGCCGAGGAGGCCAAGGCGAACCAGGCGTTCTTCGACGCCGTCATGACGTCGGTGGCGAAGAAGCGGGCCGCGAACCCGAGCGCCGCGGCGGCCGTCACCGTCGTCTACAGCGCGGCCAACGCGCCCAGCTTCCGCACCCAGATCGCCCGCTCCACCCAGATATGGAACAGCTCGGTGGTGAACGTGCGGCTCGTCGAGGGGTCCAACCCGGACTTCCGCTACTACGAGGGGAACGACTCGCGGGGCTCGTACGCGAGCACCGACGGGCACGGCGGCGGCTACATCTTCCTCGACTACCGGCAGAACCAGCAGTACAACTCCACCCGCGTGACGGCCCACGAGACGGGGCACGTGCTCGGTCTCCCGGACCACTACAGCGGCCCGTGCAGCGAGCTGATGTCGGGCGGCGGTCCCGGCACGTCCTGCCAGAACGCCACCCCGAACTCCCAGGAGCGGGCCCGCGTCGACCAGTTGTGGCGCTACGGGCTCGCTTCGGCCTTCAAGGGCTGACCGGCCGCGAGGGGCCGGAGTGCGGAACGGCGGCGACGCCCCTCCCCCGGGGGCGCCGTCGTCACACGGCCGACAGGATCCGTCGGCCGAAGTCGGCGCCTTCGGGGAGCTGGCCGCGCAGCCGGGCCAGCGCCCCCTCGAAGTCGCCGCCGGCGACGACCGCCTCGAAGGCGGTGCCGCCGTAGTGCAGGGTCAGGCTGAGGTCGGCGCGCTCGCCGAGGGTGAGCAGGCAGCTGAGCGTGGCCTGTTGGGCGGCGCCGTCGGTGACGACGGGGAGCGGCAGGTCCCACTCCAGGACGCATCCGGTGAGGGCCTCCCCGCCCTCGCCGGCGGTGAGCGCGGCGAAGCTCGCGCCCGTGTACTCGATTCCCCTGACGCGGGCGGTGAGGTGCCCGCCGTCGGCCGTGATGACGAGCGCTTCCGCACCGCGGCGGTCCCGGTACCAGCCGGTCCAGACTTCTGTCGACTCCGATGACATGCGCGGACTGTAGCGGTATGACCGGCTCCGGCGCGCGGCCGGTCACCCGGTGGCCGGACTTCTCCCGTTCTCGCCGTTCTTGCCGGTGACCTGCGTGGTAGTGGCTTCCGTACCGTCGGACTCCACCGCCTCGTAGAGCGGGCAGCCGGGGTTGCGGCAGGGCTGCACCTGCCACTCGGGCACCCAGGCGCCGAGGACCTTGTGCCGGGTGGCGAGGATGGCCAGCGCGCTTCCGCAGCCCGGGCACTTCGGCACGGCCAGCGGGTCCCGCGTCGTGCGGGGCGTCTCGTCACCCATGCATCCAGGGTAGGCCGCCCCGCCGCGCGCCGCCCGCTACCGCTTCCTGGTGTACGTGCGGACCAGCACGCCGTTGTCGAAGGCGCGGACGGCGCCGAGCTCGAAGGCGCGGGGCTCGAAGCCGGCGCCGAACATCGGCATGCCGGAGCCGTACACCTCCGGGTAGGTCTTGATGATCAGCTCGTCGATCTCCTCGATGAGCTCCCCGGCGACGGTCGAGCCGCCGCAGAGCCAGATGTCGAGCCCGCCCTCCTCGGCCTTGAGTTCACGGATCCGGCCGACGAGGTCGTCGGCGATCAGCTCGACGTTCGGGTCGGGCGACTCGGTGAGCGAGCGGGTCGCGACGTACTCGCGGAGGTGGGCGTACGGGCTGGTGACGCCGGCGTCCAGGCCGAGCCGGTACGAGCCGAGGCCCTGGATCACGGTGTCGAAGCGGCGGCCCGGGGTGCCGGGCTCGATGCCGACGACCGGCCACGCGGGGGCGGCGACCGTCTCGGGGTACTGGCTCGTGAGGTACTCCAGGAACTCCCCGGTGACATAGGAGTACATGGAGGTGGCGTCGCCCTTCGGGTCGCCGATGAAGCCGTCGATGGAGCAGGCGACGAAGTAGGTGAGCTTGCGCAAACCGGGTCCTGTTTCTCTCGGGGGCGTGACCGCGAGCGCGACCACGACAGACATAGTGCTTCATCTGTAGTGGTCGCGCAAGCCCCGAAGGCGGCCCGTCTCCCTCAGCGGGTCCTTCGCGTCACGAACTCCGCCAGCGCCAGCAGGTCCCCGGCCGCCGAGAGGTCGGGCACCGCCCGCGCCAGGTGCTCGACGGCCCGGCCCATCCGGTCCGCCGCCTGGGCCTGCGCCCAGTCCCGGCCGCCGGCCCGCTCCACGGCGTCTGCGGCGGCCCGCACCGCCCGCTCGTCCAGGGCGGCCGTACGGGAGTACAGCTCGGCCAGCTCCTCGCCGGCGGCGGTGCCGGAGGTGAGCGCCGCGACGACGGGCAGCGACTTCTTGCGGGCGACGAGGTCGGCGCCGGCCGGCTTCCCGGTGCGCTCCGGGTCGCCCCAGATGCCGATCAGGTCGTCGATCAGCTGGAAGGCGAGACCGGCCTCGCGGCCGAAGGAGTCGAGCGCCGCGACCTCCTCCTCGCCCGCGCCCGCGTAGAGCGCGCCGAGGGCGCAGGAACAGCCCAGCAGGGCGCCGGTCTTGGCGGTGGCCATGGCGACGCACTCGTCCAGGGAGACCTCGCGGGGGCCGCGGGTCTCGAAGGCGCAGTCGGCCTGCTGGCCGGCACAGAGCTCGATGACGCAGGCGGCGAGGCGCGCGGTGGCCGCGGCGGAGGCGGGGTGCGGGTCCTCGGCGAGCAGCCGGAGCGCCAGGGCGTTCATGGCGTCGCCGGCCATCAGGGCATCGGGGATGCCGAAGACGGTCCAGGCGGTGGGCCGGTGACGGCGGGTCGGGTCCTCGTCCACGATGTCGTCGTGGAGCAGGGTGAAGTTGTGGGCCAGCTCGACGGCGGCGGCCGCCTTCACCGCCCGGGCCTCCTCGGCGCCGAGCGCGCGGGCGGCGGCGAGCACCAGGGCGGGGCGGATCGCCTTGCCGGCCTGGCCGGCGGCGGGCGTGCCGTCGGCGTCCTCCCAGCCGAAGTGGTACATCGCCACACGGCGTATCGAGCCCGGCAGGGTCTCGACGGTGGAGCGGATCTGGGGGTCGACGGCGGTCCTCGTCCGGTCGAGGAGCGCCACGGCGCCCGGCCCGTCGGTGACGGGGTCCGCGCTCGTCAGCGTCACGGTCTTTGTCGTCCTTCTTCGCGGCTGGTTGCGTTCACGGCTGGGGCCTCGCGCGCCGGGGCCGGCCGGGGCGGGAGTGGGGCCCCGGCCCGGCCGGAGTTCAGCGGCGGCGGTTGATCTCGACGTTCTCCAGGACGCCGAGCGCGTCGGGCACGAGGACCGCCGCGGAGTAGTAGGTCGTGACGAGGTAGGAGATGATCGCCTGCTCGTCGATGCCCATGAAGCGGACGGAGAGGCCGGGCTCCACCTCGTCGGGGAGACCGGTCTGGTGCAGGCCGATGACGCCCTGGTCGGACTCGCCGGTGCGCATGCAGATGATCGAGCTGGTGCCGGCGGCGGTCACCGGGATCTTGTCGCAGGGATAGATCGGGACCCCGCGCCAGGTCGGGATCCGGGTGCCGGCCACGTCGAGGGTCTCGGGCACCAGGCCCCGCCGGTTGAGCTCGCGGCCGAGGGCGGCGATGGTCCTCGGGTGGGCGAGGAAGAGCTTGGAGCCCCGGCTGCGGGAGAGCAGCTCGTCGAGGTCGTCGGGGCCGGGGGCGCCGTCGTGCGGCTGGATCCGCTGCCCGTAGTCGCAGTTGGCGAGCAGGCCGAACTGCCGGTTGTTGACCAGCTCGTGCTCCTGGCGCTCGCGCAGGGCCTCGACCGTGAGCCGCAGCTGGTGCTCGGTCTGGTTCATCGGGTGGTTGTAGAGGTCCGCCACGCGCGTGTGGACCTTGAGCACGGTCTGGGCGAGGCTCAGTTCGTACTCGCGCGGCGCGGCCTCGTAGTCCACGAAGGTGTGCGGGACGACGGCCTCGCCGACGTGGCCGGCGGAGAGGTCGATGGCGGCCTCGCCGTAGCTGTTGGTGGACCGCTCGGCGCGGCCCGCGATCCCGGCGAGGTGCGAGGCGAGCGAGCCTGCGCGGGCGGCCAGGGCGGTCACGTCGGCGCGGGTGAGCTCCAGGACCGTGCAGGAGGTGGCGGCGCGGGCGGTCCAGTCCCAGGTGGCGTCCTCGGCGAGGAGGGCGGCGTCGCCGAAGTAGGCGCCGTCGGCGAGGACTCCGAGCACCGCCTCGTCGCCGTAGGGACCCTCGCCGACCTGCTCGACGCGGCCGTGTGCGAGGAGGTAGACGCGGTCGGCGGGGGCGCCGGCGACCGCGATGACCTCGCCGGCGGCGATCTCGCGCTGGGCGCAGCGGGCGGCGAGTTCGCCGAGGGCGGCCTCGTCCTCGTACCCGCGCAGGGCCGGCAGCTCGCCGAGCTCGGCGGGGATCACGGCGACGCGGTCGCCGGTCTGGACGAAGGTGACGCGGCCGTCACCCACGGAGTAGCTGAGCCGCCGGTTGACCCGGTAGGCACCGCCCTTGGCCTCGACCCAGGGCAGCGTCCGCAGCAGCCAGCGGGAGGTGATCTCCTGCATCTGCGGGGCCGACTTGGTGGTCGAGGCGAGGTTCCGCGCGGCGGCGGTGCCGAGACTCTGCCGCGGGGCCTGCTCCGCGAGGACCTCGTCGCCAACCGAACCAACGGACATGGAACTCCCTCTCGTACGTCTGGTTTGCGAAAGGAAGCCTTTCAGCACGGAGCGTGCCGACGCCATTACACAATCGGGTGGGACTGTTCGGCGACCTTCGGGGCATGTCGCCCGATTTCCCTCCGGTCGGAGGAGCGCGCGCCCCGGCCCGGCTGTCCGGATCGGCTCGCACACGGTCCGAACGGATGGCGGCGGAAGAGCGGAGTCCGGTACTCCGGAAGCTCGGTCCTCCCTCTGGAAGGAGCACGCCATGGCGGTTCCGCTGTCCGCGAGCAGGATCCTCCGCGCACTGCGCGACGAGGGCCTGACGGTCGTCGAGGTCGGCGACTGGTCCACCCACAACAGGAACCACAAGGGCCCCTGGGGCCCGGTGCACGGGGTGATGGTCCACCACACCGTCACCCGGGGCACCGCGCACACCGTCCGCGTCTGCCGCGACGGCTACGAGGGGCTGCCGGGCCCGCTGTGCCACGGCGTGATCGCCAAGGACGGCACGGTCCACCTGGTCGGCCACGGGCGCGCCAACCACGCCGGGCTCGGCGACGACGAGGTGCTGCGGGCCGTGATCGCCGAGCGGCGGCTGCCGGTCGACGACGAGGCCACCACGGACGGCAACCGGCACTTCTACGGCTTCGAGTGCGAGAACCTCGGCGACGGCGTGGACCCCTGGCCGAAGGTCCAGCTGGAGGCGATCGCGAAGGCGTCGGCGGCGCTCTGCCGGGCGCACGGCTGGACCCACCGCTCGGTCATCGGCCACCGCGAGTGGCAGCCGGGCAAGGTGGACCCCCGCGGCTTCACCATGGCGTCGATGCGCGAGCGCGTCGCCGACCTGCTGCGCTGAGGACCGGCCCCCGCGCGCGTGGCCACGGAGCCGGCGCCTGCGCCACGCGCGCGGGGGAACGGTCCCGGGCACGCGCGCGTGGGCGTGGGAACAACCCGGGCCACCACGAGCGGACCCGGGACCCGCCCTGGGCAAGCGCCCGTGGGCGTGGGACGGATCGGGGCCACGCGCGCGTGGCGGCACCCGGCTCCCCCGCGCGCGGGTGGCCCGCGAGAATGGGCGGGTGCACACGGACGACCTCTCCCCCCTGCGGCCCCGGCTCCCCTCGCCCCTGGAGCCGGTGGAGGACGAGCGGTTCGCCCGGCGCGGGCTGACGCTGCTGCTGAAGCGGGACGACCTGATCCACCCCGACCTGCCCGGCAACAAGTGGCGCAAGCTCGCGCCCAACCTCCGCGCGGCGGCCGGGCGTCCCGTGCTGACCTTCGGGGGCGCGTACTCCAACCACCTGCGGGCCACCGCGGCCGCCGGGCGCCTGCTGGGCTTCCCCACGATCGGGGTGGTCCGCGGCGACGAGCTGGCCGGGCGGCCGCTGAACCCCTCGCTGGCGCGGTGCGCGGCGGACGGCATGCGGCTGGAGTTCGTGGACCGGGCCACGTACCGGGCGAAGCACGAGCCGGCGGTGCTCGCCGCGCTGCTCGGCCGGGCCCCGGAGGGGACGTACGTCGTGCCCGAGGGCGGCAGCAACGCCCTCGCGGCGGAGGGGTGCGCGGCGCTGGGGCGGGAGCTGGAGGGGCGGGCGGACGTCGCCGCGGTGGCCTGCGGCACCGGCGGCACGCTGGCGGGCCTGGCGGCCGGTTTCGGCGGCCGGACGCTGGGGGTGCCGGTCCTGAAGGGCGGATTCCTCGGCGGGGAGGTGCGGGGCCTCCAGGAGGCCGCCTTCGGCGGCCCGCGCGGCGACTGGTGGCTGGACGAGCGTTTTCACTGCGGCGGCTACGGCCGGACGACCCCGGAGCTGGACGCGTTCGCACAGGACTTCGAGGCGCGGCATGGACTCGCCATCGAGCGGCTCTATGTCGCCAAAATGCTCCTCGCACTGGTGTCCCTCGCGGAGGCGGACTCCTTCGCCCCGGGGAGCGTGGTCGCGGCGGTGATCACCGGGTCCCGCGATCAGTCCGTCTCCTCGCGGTAGGCGGCGGCCTCCTCCAGGTCGAGCCGGCGCAGCAGGCTCCGCATCATCTCGTCGTCGATCCGGCGCTCGTCGCGGAGCCGGACGAAGACCTCGCGCTCGGCCTCGATCATCTCGCGGGAGAGCCGGCGGTAGGTGTCGTCGGCGGTCTCGCCGGTGAGGTCGTTGACCGCGCCGAGCCGCTCCCAGACGCTGTTGCGGCGGCGCTCCAGGACGGTGCGGAGGCGTTCGGCGAGGGGGCCGGGGAGGGCGTTGCGCTCGTCGGCGAGGAGGGCGTCGAGGCGCGCCTCCGCGGCCCGGGACGCCTCGCTCTGGGCCTGCGCCTCGGCCAGCGTCTCCTGGTAGCGGTCGCGGCCGGGGAGCTTCAGGGCGCGGATCAGCGGCGGCAGGGTGAGGCCCTGGACGACGAGGGTGCCGATGACGGTGGTGAAGGTGAGGAAGAGGACGAGGTTGCGGGCGGGGAACTCGACGCCGTCGGTGACGACCGGGATGGAGAAGGCGATGGCGAGGGAGACCACCCCGCGCATGCCGGCCCAGCCGACGACGACGGGCGCCTTCCAGTCGACGCCGGGCTCGCGCTCCCGGACCCGGGCGGAGAGCCAGCGGGGCAGGAAGGTGGCCGGGAAGACCCAGACGAAGCGGACCACGACGACGAAGACGAAGACCCCGAAGGCGTACCAGAGGGCCTCCCCGATGCCGTACTGGCCGAGCCCCTGGACGACGTAGGGCAGCTGGAGGCCGATCAGCGCGAAGACGGCGGACTCCAGGACGAAGGCGACCATCTTCCACACCGCCTCCTCCTGGAGGCGGGTGGCGAAGTCGACCTTCCACGCCTTGTGGCCGAGGAAGAGGCCGACCACGACGACGGCGAGCACACCGGAGGCGTGGACCTCCTCGGCCGCCGCGTAGGCGATGAAGGGGATGAGGAGGGAGAGGGTGTTCTGGAGGAGCGGTTCGGTGAGCCGGGTCCGCATCCAGTGGATCGGCACCATGAGGACCAGGCCGACGCCGATGCCGCCGAGCGCGGCGAGCGCGAACTCGCCGAGGCCGCCGGCCCAGCTGATCCCCTCGCCGACGGCGGCGGCGAGGGCGACCTTGTAGGCGGTGATCGCGGTCGCGTCGTTCACCAGGGACTCGCCCTGGAGGATCGTGGTGATCCGGTGGGGCAGGCCGAGCCGGCGGGCGATGGCGGTGGCGGCCACCGCGTCCGGCGGGGCGATCACGGCGCCGAGGACGAGGGCCGCGGTCAGCGGCAGGTCGGGGACGAGGACGTACGCGAGCCAGCCGACGGCCACGGTGGCGAAGAGGACGTACCCGACGGAGAGCAGCGCGACGGGCCGGATGTTGGCCCGCAGGTCCAGGTAGGAGGACTCGACGGCGGCCGTGTAGAGCAGCGGCGGCAGGATCAGCGGCAGCACGACGTGCGGGTCGAGGGTGTAGTCGGGGACCCCGGGGACGTACGAGGCGATCAGGCCGACCGCGACGAGGAGGAGCGGGGCCGGTACGGGGGTGCGGCGGGCCAGTCCCGCCACCGCCGCGCTCGCCGCCACCAGTGCCACCAGCCGCAGTGCGTCCATGCCGCCCCTCCACCGTCCCGTCTCTCGCCGTACGTCTCGCCCGCCCGGTCCGGGGCGTCCGCCACGTACCCTGGCCATCATGATCGAGTGCCCGCACGTAGCAGAAATGCCGCGCCCCGAGCCGGCCCCGCTCCACGAGACCTGCCCCGAGTGTCTGGCCGACGGGACGAACCCGGTGCAGCTGCGGCTCTGCCTGACCTGCGGGCACGTGGGCTGCTGCGACTCCTCGCGGGGGCGGCACGCCACCGGGCACTTCGGCGCGACCGGCCATCCGGTGATGCGGACCTTCGAGCCGGGCGAGGCCTGGCGCTGGTGCTTCCTGGACGAGTCGCTGGTCTGAGGCGGCCGCCGTCGCCGGGACCGGGGAGGTCTCTTCGGGCGCGGGGCGGTTCGACGGGTGTGCCGTTGGGTACGTCACCCCTCCGCCGGTCGCCGCTCCTTTTTGGCCTCCGCACACCCCTGGCCACCGTCCGCACCCATGGGCCTACCATGAGTGACGGGCCCGGATCGGGGGCCCGGGGGCTTGCGGCGACACGGCAGGATGGATCGCGATAGCGTCACGGCGGACCGCGCAGCCCTGCGTGACCCGCCCGGTCCGGGGGCCTTCCCCCGGGCCCCGAATGAGCTTGTGCCACCTTGGAGGTGAGGGTGTCCCAGATCGCAGGCGAGCCCGGGACCCAGGACTTCGTGGAAGTCCGGCTGCCCGCTGCGGGTGCCTATCTGTCCGTGCTGCGTACGGCCACGGCCGGTCTCGCGGCGCGCTTGGACTTCACCCTCGACGAGATCGAGGACTTGCGGATCGCGGTGGACGAGGCCTGCGCGATCCTGCTCCAGCAGGCGGTGCCCGGCTCGGTGCTGAGCTGCGTCTTCCGGCTGGTGGGCGACTCCCTCGACGTGACCGTGTCCGCGCCGACGACGGACGGCCGCGCCCCCGAGCGGGACACCTTCGCCTGGACGGTGCTGTCGGCGCTGGCCGGGAAGGTGGAGTCCTCGGTCGCGGAGGACAACACGGTCTCGATCAGCCTGTACAAACAGCGCGGCGCGGGGCCAGGCCCGGCGTGAGGAGCGGGGACGCGACGGCCGGCATCCCTGGGCAGCAGGCACGGCCGCATGAGGTCGCTACGGAGCAGCAGGCGGACCAGATGAGCGAGCACGAGCAGCAGCACGACGAGGCTCCCCCGGCGGCGGCCCCGGCCCCTTCGGCCCCGGCCGCCGAGAGCACGGCGCAATCCCTTGAGGCACAGGCCGCCGAGGCACTGGCCGCGGAGGCGCGGGACGCCGAGGCGGCGGAGCACGAGACGGCGGACGGCGGGGCCTCGGAGACGGCGGGGGCCGGTGCGGTCACGCACGGTCACCATGCGCAGGACCGCAGCGGCGCCCGCGCGCTCTTCGTGGAGCTGCGGTCGCTGCCGGAGGGCTCCCCGGAGAAGGCCGAGCTGCGCAACCGGCTGGTCCGGATGCACCTGCCGCTCGTCGAGCACCTGGCGCGGCGCTTCCGCAACCGCGGCGAGCCGCTGGACGACCTGACGCAGGTGGCGACGATCGGCCTGATCAAGTCGGTCGACCGCTTCGACCCGGAGCGGGGCGTGGAGTTCTCCACGTACGCGACGCCGACGGTGGTCGGCGAGATCAAGCGGCACTTCCGCGACAAGGGCTGGGCGGTCCGGGTGCCGCGCCGGCTCCAGGAGCTGCGGCTGTCGCTGACGACGGCGACGGCGGAGCTGTCCCAGCAGCACGGGCGCTCGCCGACCGTGCACGAGCTGGCCGAGCGCCTGGGGATCTCCGAGGAGGAGGTCCTGGAGGGCCTGGAGTCGGCGAACGCCTACTCGACGCTCTCCCTGGACGTGCCGGACACCGACGACGAGTCGCCGGCGGTCGCGGACACCCTGGGCGCCGAGGACGAGGCCCTGGAGGGGGTCGAGTACCGGGAGTCGCTCAAGCCGCTCCTGGAGGACCTGCCGCCCCGGGAGAAGCGGATCCTGCTGCTCCGGTTCTTCGGGAACATGACCCAGTCGCAGATCGCGCAGGAGGTCGGCATCTCGCAGATGCACGTCTCCCGGCTGCTCGCCAGGACCCTGGCGCAGCTGCGGGAGAAGCTCCTCGTGGAGGAGTGAGGTCAGCTCTCCTGGCCGGGGCGCCGGATGCCGAGCGCCTCGGTCGTGGCCGGGTTCACCAGGAGGACGAGCCCGGTCACGGCGAGCACGGCGAGCACGATGCCGTACGGGATCACGCCCTCGGACTGGAGCATCTGCCAGGCGACCGGCAGGGCGAGGATCTGGGTGATGACGGCCGGGCCGCGGCTCCAGGAGCGCATCCGCCACAGGCCGCGGGCGGCGGCGAGCGGGATCAGTCCGAGTGCGAGCAGCGTCACACCGCCGGTCACCCCGCCGGTGAGGTCCCCGCCGCCGTCGGCCAGCGTCCGCACCAGCATGTAGACGCCTCCGGCGAGGAGCCCGAGGGCCTCGACGAGGGCCACGCCCGCGGCGGCGGCCAGGCGGGTCGGGCGGGGGGTCTGCTCCGTACTGCTCATGGAGGGCAGCGTAACGGGGACGGCCGCGGGGCCGGTGTCTGGACCCGGGCCGCACCGGCCGGCCTGCCTTCGGGTCCGGGGTCCGGGACGGGCGGCGGCCGCCCCGGTCGGGGTGTCCGGGGTTCGGGCGGGACTGGGATCGGTACCACCGGGTAGGTACGCTGGCGGTCATGCGCGCACTTCTCGTGGTCAACCCGGCAGCCACCACCACCAGTGCCCGCACCCGTGACGTGCTGATCCACGCGCTGGCGAGCGAGATGAAGCTGGAGGCCGTCAGCACCGAGTACCGGGGGCACGCGCGGGACCTCGGCCGGCGGGCCGCCGAGTCGGGGGAGATCGACCTGGTCGTGGCCCTCGGCGGCGACGGCACGGTGAACGAGGTCGTGAACGGGCTGCTGCACGGCGGCCCCGACCCGGACCGGCTGCCGGGCCTCGCGGTCGTGCCGGGCGGCTCGACGAACGTCTTCGCCCGCGCGCTGGGACTGCCGAACGACGCCGTGGAGGCGACCGGCGCCCTGCTGGACGCGCTGCGGGAGCGGAGCGCCCGGACGGTGAGCCTGGGGCTCGCCTCGGGGACGCCGGGCACCCCGGACGAGGAGGTGCCGGCGCGCTGGTTCACCTTCTGCGCCGGACTCGGCTTCGACGCCGGCGTGGTCGGCCGGGTCGAACAGCAGCGCGAGCGCGGCAAGCGGTCCACGCACGCGCTCTATCTGCGCCAGGTGCTCCGCCAGTTCCTGGAGGAACCGCACCGCCGGCACGGGACGATCACCCTGGAGCGGCCCGGCGCCGAGCCGGTGGAGGACCTGGTCCTCTCCATAATCTGCAACACCTCCCCCTGGACCTACCTGGGCAATCGCCCGGTGTACGCGTCCCCGGAGGCGTCCTTCGAGACCGCGCTCGACGTGCTCGGACTGAGCCGGCTGTCGACCCCGGCGGTGGCCCGGTACGCCACCCAGCTGCTCACTTCCAGCCCCGAAAGGGGCCCTCGCGGCAAGCACGCCGTGACCCTGCACGACCTGACCGACTTCACCTTGCATTCGAAGGTGCCCCTCCCCCTCCAGATGGACGGAGACCACCTCGGACTGCGTACGAGCGTGACGTTCACAGGCGTACGCCGTGCACTGCGTGTGATTGTGTGAGTGGAAGGGCCGAAAGTCCTTGCACTCGAACGTTTAGGCGCGCATCCACCCCTTAGAAGTACGGCTGTGACCTAGCCGACACCGAGGAATCAAAAAAAACTTTCCGGAAGGGGTTGCATCCGCTGCCGAGGTTTGCGAGTCTCTTCTTGGCGATCGGGACGGCCCGCAAGACCGGCCTCCACTGAGAGCCAGAACCCCTCCTCAAACCAAGGACCACACCGGTTCATCCGGCAGTCGGCCCTTCACTTGTTGAGGGATTCGTGAAAGCGTTCACATTCACAAGCAACTTGCACGTAATAACCAAGAGAGGTAGCAGCCATGGACTGGCGTCACAACGCCGTTTGTCGTGAGGAAGACCCCGAGCTGTTCTTCCCCATCGGCAACACCGGTCCTGCGCTGCTGCAGATCGAGGAAGCCAAGGCCGTCTGCCGCCGCTGCCCCGTCATGGAGCAGTGCCTGCAGTGGGCGCTCGAGTCCGGCCAGGACTCCGGCGTCTGGGGTGGCCTCAGCGAGGACGAGCGCCGCGCGATGAAGCGCCGCGCCGCCCGCAACCGGGCGCGCAACGCCAGCGCCTGAGCCACCTGCACAGCCTGAGGCACGCGGCGCGTACACCGCGTACGCATTCACCGCCCCCGAGCCGCAGCGCGCAGCAGTAAGCATTACGCAGTACCCAACAGCATTCGAGCCCCGGACCGATTCACTTCGGTCCGGGGCTCGCTGCTGTGCGTCACCACCCCGGGGGGTGGTGACACGAGGTCACTTCTGCGGGCGCACCGGGATGTCCAGGACCACCTTGGTGCCGCCCTCGCTGCCGGGCCGCATGTCGAAGGTGCCGCCCAACTCGCCTTCCACCAGGGTCCGTACGATCTGGAGGCCGAGGTTGCCGGCCGTCTGCGGGTCGAAGCCCTCGGGCAGGCCGCGACCGTCGTCCCGGACGGTGATGAGGAGCCGGGCGTCCGGGCGGGGCTCGCCGCGGACCGCGCTGACCTCGACCGTGCCGTGCTCGCCGGGGGCGAAGGCGTGCTCCAGGGCGTTCTGCAGGATCTCGGTGAGGACCATGGAGAGCGGGGTGGCGACCTCGGCGTCCAGGATGCCGAAGCGGCCGTTGCGCCGGCAGGTCACCTTGCCCGGGGAGATCTCGGCGACCATCGCGATGACCCGGTCGGCGATCTCGTCGAACTCCACCCGCTCGTCCAGGTTCTGGGACAGCGTCTCGTGGACGATGGCGATCGAACCGACGCGCCGGACCGCCTCGTTGAGCGCCTCGCGGCCGCGGTCGGAGTCCATCCGGCGGGCCTGGAGGCGCAACAGGGCGGCGACCGTCTGGAGGTTGTTCTTCACCCGGTGGTGGATCTCCCGGATGGTGGCGTCCTTGGTGATCAACTCACGCTCGCGGCGACGCAGTTCGGTGACGTCCCGGAGCAGCACCAGGGAACCGATCCGGCTGCCCTTGGGCTTGAGCGGGATGGACCGCAGCTGGATGACCCCGCCGCTGCCCTCCACCTCGAAGTTCCGGGGGGCGTAGCCGGAGGCCAGTTTGACCAGGGCCTCGTCCACCGGGCCGCGGGAGGGGGCCAGTTCGGCGGTGATCTGGCCGAGGTGCTGGCCGACCAGGTCGGCGGCGAGGCCGAGCCGGTGGTAGGCGGAGAGGGCGTTGGGCGAGGCGTACTGGACCATGCCGTCGGCGTCCAGGCGGACCAGGCCGTCACCGGCCCGCGGCAGCGAGTCCATGTCGGACTGCTCGCCGGGGTAGGGGAAGGTGCCGGCCGCGATCATCTGGGCGAGGTCCGAGGCCGACTGGAGGTAGGTGAGCTCCAGTCGGGAGGGGGTGCGGACGGTCAGCAGGTTGGTGTTCCGGGCGATCACGCCGAGGACCCGGCCCTCGCGGCGCACGGGGATGGACTCGACCCGGACCGGGACCTCCTCGCGCCACTCGGGGTCGCCCTCGCGGACGATCCGGCCCTCGTCGAGGGCGGCGTCCAGGAGCGGCCGGCGGCCCCGCGGGACCAGGTGGCCGACCATGTCGTCCTGGTAGGAGGTGGGGCCGGTGTTGGGCCGCATCTGGGCGACGGAGACGTACCGGGTGCCGTCGAGGGTGGGGACCCACAGGACGAGGTCGGCGAAGGAGAGGTCGGAGAGCAGCTGCCACTCCGACACCAGCAGGTGCAGCCACTCCAGGTCGGAGTCGCTCAGGGCGGTGTGCTGGCGGACGAGGTCGTTCATGGAGGGCACGGTGCGAGCGTACCCGCGGAATTAACGGCTGGTGAACCTGGCTCTTCGGGGCCGCGTGTTGGAGGATGGGCCCGGAAACACCGCGTTCAGGTGGATGGACAGACAAGAATGGTCTAGTCCACAATGGGACGCATCGAACTCCACACAGCCTCCATCCTCCCCGCACAGGAGGATGGACGAGGTACCCGGCGCTCTCTGCCCTGACTGCGCCGAGACCTCCCCACACGGCCGAGGGTCCGCACACCCCCGGCCGGGCACACCCGGGCTGCGGTGCCGGGCGGGTTGAGGGTCCCGCCGGGCGCCGCGGCCCGCGGTCTTTTCCGGGGCGGTGCGTGGTCCCTTACCGGGGTGGTGCGTGATCCCTTCCCAGAGTGGCGCGTGACCCTTCTTCGGCGCGGTGCGTGATCCCCTCCGGCGCGGTACGTGATCCCTTCCGGGCCTCGCGCCGGGCCTCCGCGATCAGGCCGGGGGCCAGGCGAGCATCGCCGCCTCCGCCACCGCCGCCAGCTCCCGCTCCGTCGCCCCGTCGCGGGCCTGCTGGGACATGCCCTGGAGCACGGCCCCGCTGAGGCGGGCCAGCACGCGGGGATCGGTGGCGGCCGGCAGCTCGCCGGACTCCACGTCCGCGCGGATCCGGTCCTCGATGGCGGCCAGGTTGGCGTTGCGCCGGGAGCGGAGGGCCTCCTCCACCTCCGGGGTGGAGCAGTTGACCGCCGCCGAGATCACCAGGCAGCCCGGGGGGTGGCCGGACTCCGTGTAGTGGCGGGCCGCCTCGCGGAGCATCCGCGCGACGCCGGCACGGGCCGTCGGCTCCTCCGTGAAGGCGCGGGTGCCGAAGGCGCCGTGCGAGAGCACGTACTCCGCGACGACCTCCTCGAAGAGCGTCCTCTTGTCGCCGAAGGCCGCGTAGAGGCTCGGGGCGCTGATGCCCATGACCCGGGTCAGGTCGGAGACGGAGGTGGTCTCGTAGCCCCGCTCCCAGAAGGCCATCGTCGCCTGCTCCAGGGCCGTGGGCCGGTCGAAGGAGCGGGGGCGGCCGCGCTGTTTCGTCGCCATGGGGTGAATTCTATAGCGCGCGTTACGGATCGTGGGGTACGGTCTTTCTGTAACGACCACTAGGAAATGGGGGGCGGCGTCATGGGCGTGCTCACGGGGAAGACGGCACTGGTGACGGGCGCGAGCCGGGGCATCGGGCGGGGGATCGCCGAGCGGCTGGGCCGGGACGGCGCGCGGGTCGCGGTGCACTACGGGGCGAACGAGGCGGCGGCGAAGGAGACGGTCGCGGCGATCGAGGCGGCGGGCGGCGAGGCGTTCGCGATCGGGCAGGAGCTGGGGGTGCCGGGGGACGCGGCGGCGCTCTGGGCGGCCTTCGACGCGCGGGCGGACGGGCTGGACATCCTGGTGAACAACGCCGGCATCGGCGCCGCGCGCTCCTTCGGGACGATCGACGAGGCGGAGTTCGACCGGGTGTTCGCGGTGAACACGAAGGCGCCGTTCTTCCTCGCCCGACTGGGGGCGGATCGCCTGCGGGACGGCGGCCGGATCGTCAACGTGTCGACGGGGCTGAGCCGGACGGCGCTGATGCCGGACCTGATCGCCTACTCGATGTCCAAGGGGGCCCTGGACGTCTTCACCCGCGACCTGTCGAAGGTGCTGGGCCCGCGCGGGATCACGGTCAACTCGGTGGCGCCCGGGATCGTGGCCACGGACAACACGGCATGGCTGGAGGGTGACGAGGAGGCCCGCGCGCGGGCGGCGGCGTACTCGGCCCTGGGCGGGATCGGGAGCACGGCCGAGATAGCCGACGTGGTGGCCTTCCTGGTCTCGGACGACGCGCGCTGGGTGACGGGGACCTGGATCGACGCCACGGGAGGCTCGCTGACCTGACGGCCGGGGCGACCGGGGCGACCGGTGCTGCTGATGCGACCTGTGCGGACGACGCGACCGGTGCGGACGGAGCCTCCGGTGCGGACTGGACGGACGGGGCGGGCGGAGGCGGACGGAGGCAGATGGGGGGGCGGACCCGATCGGCGGCCGCGGGGTGGGGTTCGAGTGGCTGGGGGGTGGCGTGCGGCCGACGATGGAGGGGCCGGGAGGCGCGGGCCGTCCGGGGTGCGGAACGGCATGAGGAGGCGGGCCTTCCTCTGCTAGATTTGGCTTTGATTGGTCTATACCACATGGCCCCTCCCCAGCCCCTCACCAGATCGGCAGGCACAGCGTGGAAGTTGTCATCGTCAAGGACGCCAAGGCGGGCGGAGAGCTCATCGCGGACGGCATCGCCGACCTCCTGCGCCGCAAGCCCGACGCGCTGCTCGGCGTGGCCACGGGCTCGACCCCGATCCCGATCTACGACGCCCTGACCGCCCAGGTCCGGGCCGGCTCCGTGGACGCCTCGCGGGCCCGCATCGCCCAGCTGGACGAGTACGTCGGCCTGCCCGCCGGGCACCCGGAGTCGTACCGCTCGACCGTCCTGCGCCAGGTCGTGGAGCCGCTCGGGCTGCCCGCCGACCACTTCATGGGCCCCGACGGCTCGGCCGAGGACGTGCAGGCGGCCTGCGAGGCGTACGACAAGGCCCTGGTCGACGCCGGCGGCGTGGACCTCCAGATCCTCGGCATCGGCACCGACGGGCACATCGGCTTCAACGAGCCGTGCTCCTCGCTCGCCTCCCGCACCCGGATCAAGACGCTCACCGAGCAGACCCGGGTGGACAACGCCCGCTTCTTCGACGACGACATCGACCAGGTCCCGCACCACGTCATCACCCAGGGCATCGGCACCATCCTGGAGGCCCGCCACCTGGTGCTGCTCGCCACCGGCGAGGGCAAGGCCGAGGCCGTCGCGCAGACCGTGGAGGGCCCCGTCGCGGCGCTCGTGCCGGCCTCCGCGCTCCAGCTCCACCCGCACGCCACCGTGGTCGTGGACGAGGCCGCCGCCTCCAAGCTGAAGCTCGCCGACTACTTCCGCCACACCTACGCCAGCAAGCCCTCCTGGCAGGGCATCTGATCCCCGGACCGCCCACCGGCACACGGAAGGGGCCCGGCACCTGGTTCAGGTGCCGGGCCCCTTCGCGTACGTGCCGTCAGGCGCCGGTGCCGACCACGGCCTCGGCCGCGGCGCGGCCGCAGACCCGGGCGGCGCCGTGGGTCGCGATGTGCAGGGCACCCCGCGGCTCCGCCTCGTTGAGCCCCATCTCGACGACCACGGTGTCCGGGCGGACGGCCACCAGGCCGTCCAGGGCCGCGGTCATCCACGGGTGCCGGTGGAGGTCGCGGACGACCGCGACGATCCGCTTCTCCCCCGCCGCCGCGAGCACGGACTCGACCGTGGCCTCGGCGTCGAAGGAGCCCGAACCGGTGCCCGGCAGCAGCCGGTCCAGCTCGGCGGCGACGCCCCACGGGGTCTCGTCGCCGACGGCGAAGTTCGCCACCGGGGTGAAGGACGCGACGAACGGGGCGCTCGACACCGGGGTGTAGAGCCCCGCCCCCTTGGTGATCCGCAGGGCCCTGCGGGCCGCCACGAGTCCGATGTCGGCGCCGGGCGCGGTCCCCTCCTGCACTGCCGCGCCCGGCACCGAACCAGCCCCCCTCGCCCGGTGCGCCTGGGTCCAGGCCGCCAGGGCGCGCACGCGCGCCGCGGCGTCGGCCAGCCGCTCCTCGGGCAGTTCACCGGTCCGTACCGCGTCGACGAGCGCGTCGCGCAGCCGCAGTACGGTGTCCTCGTCGCACAGCCCGCCGCCGACGCAGATGGCGTCGGCGCCCGCGGCGATGGCGAGGACCGATCCGCGCTCGATGCCGTACGTCGCCGCGACGGCCTGCATCTCCATGCCGTCCGTGACGATCAGCCCGTCGAAGCCCAGCTCCTGGCGCAGCAGACCGGTGAGGATCTGCGGGCTCAGGGTGGCCGGACGTTCGGTGTCGAGCGCGGAGAGCAGGATATGTGCACTCATGACCGCTTTGGTACCCGCGGAGATGGCCGCACGGAAAGGCACCAGCTCACGGGCGTGCAGTGTGGCGAGGTCCACATCGATCCGGGGCAGCGCGTCGTGGGAGTCCACGTTGGTGTCGCCGTGCCCGGGGAAGTGCTTGGTGCAGGCCGCGACCCCGACGGCCTGGAGGCCGTCGACGTACGCCACGGTGTGACGGGCGACCAGGTCCGGGTCGGGTCCGAAGGAGCGGACCCCGATGACCGGGTTCTCGGCGTTGGAGTTCACGTCGGCCGAGGGGGCCCAGTTGAGGTCGATCCCGCAGGCGACGAGCCGGCGGCCGAGCTCGCGGGCGACGGCCCGGGTCAGCTCGACGTCGTCGACCCGGCCCAGGGCGTAGTTGCCCGGGAAGGACGAGCCCTCGTTGACCTCGAGGCGGGTGACGTCGCCGCCCTCCTCGTCGATGGCGACGAGGACGTCCTCCCGCTCGGCGCGGAGCTGGGCGGTGAGGCGGGCGAGCTGCTCGGGGCCGGCGACGTTCCGGCCGAAGAGGCCGACGGACGACAGGCCCTCGCCGATCCGGCGGAGCAGCCAGTCGGGTGCGGTGGTGCCGACGAAGCCGGGCTGGAGCACCGTGAGCGCGTCACGGGTCAGGGTGTCCGAGCCGTGTACGAGTGTGGTCATGGGGCGCCGTTATCCCTTCACCGCGCCGGCGGTCATGCCGCCGACGGCCTTGCGCTGGAGGAAGAGGAAGACGATGAGCACCGGGAGGGCGAAGAGCGTCGAGGCGGCCATGGTGGCGCCCCAGTCGTCGCCGAACGCGGTCTGGAACTGGGTGAGCCAGAGCGTCAGGGTCTGGTTCGTCTTGTCCTTGTTGAGCACGAGGACCATCGCGAACTCGTTCCAGGCCGTGATGAAGCCGAAGAGCGAGGTGGACATCAGGCCCGGGGCGAGCAGCGGGAAGATGACCTTGCGGAAGGCCTGGCCGCGGGTGCAGCCGTCGATCTGGGCGGCCTCCTCCAGCTCGACCGGGACGGCGGCGATGAAGCCGCGCAGGGTCCAGATGGTGAAGGGCAGGACCATCACGAAGTAGATCGCGGTGAGCAGCGGGATGCTGTTCAGCATGTCGTTGTCGCGGGCGATCATGTACATCGCGATGACCATGACCTCCCAGGGGGCCATCTGGGCCATCATCACGATGAGGACGATGCCCTTGCGGCCCTTGAACTTCATGCGGGCGATCGCGAAGCTCGCGGCGAGGGCGACGACCAGGGCCAGGAGGACGGCGCCGACCGTGACGATCAGGCTGTTGGTGACGTACGTCCAGAACAGGTCGACGCCGGTGGCCGTGCCGTAGTTCTCGAAGGTCGGGGTGAAGAAGAAGACCGGGTCCTTGCTGAGGATCTCGCTCTGCGGCTTCAGCGAGGACGAGAACATCCAGTAGACCGGGAAGACGAAGATCACGGCCAGGACGATCGCGGCGGCGTTCTTGGCGACGGCGCCGACGGTCAGCGGCTTGCGGGTGCGCAGCTTCTGCGGAGCCGGCGCCTGGGGGGTCTGTGCGGTGGTGCTCACTGCTCGTCCTCCTGCTTCAGGATCAGGCGGAAGTAGAAGGACATGGCCACGAGGAGCATCACGATGGTGAGGATCGAGATGGCCGCCGCGACGCCGTAGTGCTGCTGGCTCATGCCTTCGATGTACGCGAAGACGGGAAGGGTCTCGGTGGCGCGGTCGGGGCCGCCCTGGTTCATGGCGTAGACCTGGGTGAACGCCTTGAAGACCCAGATGATCTCCAGGAACGTGGTGATCATGAAGAACGGCTTCAGGTTCGGGAAGACCACGGACCAGAAGGTCCGCCAGCCGTTCGCGCCGTCCATGCGGGCCGCCTCGTACAGCTCGGTGCCCACGGTGGTGAGGCCGGCGTACATGTTGAGGGCCACGAAGGGGACGGAGCCCCAGACCACCAGGGCCGTGATGATCACGAAGGTGGAGAAGCCGGTCTCGAACCAGTTGTGCTGCTCGTAGCCGGAGAAGCCGAGCGTCCGCATCAGCCAGTTGGCGACGCCGAACTGCTCGTCGAAGAGCCACTGGAAGACCGTGACGGAGGCGACGATCGGCATGGCCCAGGCGAAGGCGAGGGCCAGGGAGAGCACCAGCCGCATCTTCTTGCCGAGGCGGTTGAGGAGCAGGCCGATGCCGGTGCCGATGGCCATGATCAGGGCCACGTTGGCGGCGGTGAAGGCGACCGAGCGCAGGACGACGGTCCAGAACTCGGAGTTGCCCAGCAGCTCCGTGTAGTTGTCGAAGCCGATCCAGGGGGTCTCGCGGCGGATCAGCTCACGCCGGTTGACCGACTGGAAGGAGAGGATCAGGTTGCTGATCAGGGGGTAGAGCAGCAGCACCGCCATGGACAGCAGGGCGGGCGTGACGAGCAGGTACGGCAGTAGCCCACCAGGCAGCGAACGTCTGCCGCGCGAGGGCTGAAGGGCTTCCTTCGCGCCGGAAGGGGGTGGCGGAGTCTGCGACTTCCCTGCCGCCCTCCCGGGCGCGTCCTGGGAACCGGCGGTCGCCGTCCCCTGGGAGTCCACGGTCATGGTCTTCTTCCTCGCGGTTCTGGGGCTCCCGCGCCCACCGGGGCGCGGCCCGGGGGAGCGGGCCGCAATCACTGCAACGCCCAGGTGGCGTGGCCGGGGGGAACCGGCCACGCCACCGGGGTGGGGTTACTGCTGGTTGATGCGCTCGGCGATGACCTTGTCGGCCTCTTCGCCGGCCTTCTGCGGGTCCTCGCCCTTCAGGACCTTGGTCATGTAGCCCTTGATCGGGTTGGGCTCGGTCTCGACGTTGGCCCAGCCACCCGTGATCGGGGTGATGCGACCGACCTCGGCGACCTTCACCATGGCCTCGGCGAAGGAGCCGGCCTCAGGGGTGACCTGCGCGGAGGTGTCGACGGGGATGATGCCGCCCTTGTTGGCGGTGCCGTACGACTCGAGCTGCTTCTTGTTGGTGACGAAGGCCAGCCACTCCTTCGCCAGCTCCTGGTTCTTGGAGCGCTCGGCGACGGCGAGGTTGGAGCCGCCGAAGAAGACGGAGCCCGGCTTGTCGGCGGTCTTGCCCGGGATCGGGAAGTAGCCGAAGTCGGACTTGCCGCCGGCCTTCTCGATGGCCGCGATCGCGCCGCCGGCCTCCCAGCCGAGGCCGATCCAGGACGCGACGCCACCCTTGGGGACGACGTCGACGGACTGCTGCGGGGTCGCCTCGTCCTTGTCCTTCGGAGCGGTCGAGTAGGACTGCAGCTCCTTGTAGAAGTTCATGGCGGCGGCGGCCTGCGGGGTGGCCAGGCCACCCTTCCACTTGTCGCCGTCCTTGACCGCGAGCTCGCCGCCCTCGTCCCACAGGAAGCCGGCGAGGACGTACCAGCTCTGGCCCGGGAGGTAGATGGGCTGCGACTTGGCGTCGGCGGCCTTGAGCTTCTTCAGGCCGTCGATCCACTCGCCGCGGGTCTTCGGCGGGGTGACGCCGGCCTTCTTATAGGCGGCCTTGTCGTAGATCACGACGCGGCTGGCGGCCCACCACGGAGCGGCGTAGAGCTTGCCGTCCAGCTCGGCCGAGGGCAGCATGCCCTTGCTCCAGTTGTTGTAACCGAGCTTGTCCTTGTCGCCCGAGAGGTCGGCGAGACCGCCGGTGACGGCGTAACCCGTGGTCTGGGTGTTGCCGAGCTCCAGGACGTCCGGCGGGGTGTCCTCGGAGAGCGCCGTGGTGACCTTGGTCTGGATGTCGGTCCACTGCTGGACCTCGACGTTGACCTTGGTGCCGGGGTGGGCGGCCTCGAACTCCTTGTTGACGCCGTCGATCCACTCCTTGGGAGCGGAACCGTCCATGACCCAGACGGTGAGCGACTTGTTGCCGCCCTCGGCCTTGTCCTTCTTGTCACCGCTGTCGGAACCGCCACACGCAGCGATAGAGACCATCATGCCCGCGACGCCGATCGCCGCGATGAGCTTGCGCTTCACGCCACCCTCCTCAGGGATGCCTGCAACCCCTGCCCACCGCGCGAAGACATACGTCAGGTAGTGCTCGTGGGGCTGGGACCTGGTCTTTAATGGTTTAGACCAGTACCCGGAGCTTGGCCTAGACCTTTGGGGGTGTCAAGGGTGTATAAGAAGGGCAGTCGCGTCCGTTATCGGACCGACACCTGAGGGAGGCCGACGACCCGTGACCGGTCCGTGCCACCATGTGAGCCGCGACAGACGGAGGAGCCGGTGACGGCAGCAGCACAGTCGGGAAGGCAGGCCATGGCGACGGAGGCGGGCAGCACGGAGACAGAGGGCGGGCCGGCGACCCGCACCGCGCGCGTGCCCAAGTACTACCGGCTGAAAAGGCACCTCCTCGACATGACGGAGACCCTTCCGCCCGGCACCCCGGTGCCGCCCGAGCGGACGCTCGCGGCCGAGTTCGACACCTCGCGCACCACCGTGCGCCAGGCCCTCCAGGAACTGGTCGTCGAGGGCCGGCTGGAGCGCATCCAGGGCAAGGGCACCTTCGTGGCGAAGCCGAAGGTCTCCCAGTCCCTGCAACTCACCTCGTACACCGAGGACATGCGCGCACAGGGCCTCGAACCCACCTCGCAGCTCCTCGACATCGGCTACGTGACGGCCGACGACACCCTCGCCGGGCTGCTCGACATCACGGCCGGCGGCCGGGTGCTGCGCATCGAGCGCCTCCGCCTGGCGAACGGCGAGCCGATGGCGATCGAGACCACCCACCTTTCGGCCAAACGCTTCCCGGCGCTGCGCCGCTCGCTGGTCAAGTACACCTCTCTGTACACCGCGCTGGCCGAGGTCTACGACGTGCACCTCGCCGAGGCCGAGGAGACCATCGAGACCTCGCTCGCGACCCCGCGCGAGGCCGGACTGCTCGGCACCGACGTCGGTCTGCCGATGCTGATGCTCTCCCGGCACTCCCTGGACGCCCAGGGCGAGCCCGTCGAGTGGGTGCGCTCGGTCTACCGCGGCGACCGCTACAAGTTCGTCGCGAGGCTCCAGCGGCCCAACGGCTGAAAATCGATCTGAACCCGTACCCCGGCGCATCCGTGCGATGTGTCGGGGTACGTCTTTTCTCCGGGGCATCGGCAGGCACCGAGACCCAGCCGAGACCAGTCCGTTATTCGGACAAGGGTTTCCCGGAGAGTGGACGGTCCCCTAAATTTCCTCGGCATCAGCCGGCGATCAGCGAGGGGACGTCATTTCGCCATGTCAGAAACCACCACCGGGAAACCACCGGTCGTCACACCGCTCAGGGTCGTCATCGCGCTCTGTCTGATCGCCCCGTTCGTGGCGATGCTCTGGGTCGGTTCGTACGCGAAGGTCGACCCGCTGCTCGCCGGCATCCCGTTCTTCTACTGGTACCAGATGCTGTGGGTGCTGGTCTCGACCCTGCTCACCGTCATCGCGTACAAGCTCTGGCAGCGCGACCAGCGCGCCCGCCGCGTCCGTGAGGGTGGTGAGGAGCGATGAAGGACGTCAACGTCGTCGCGCTCTGCGTGTTCGTGTTCTTCTTCCTGGCCGTCACGGTGATGGGCTTCCTCGCCGCGAAGTGGCGCAAGGCGGAGAACGAGAACAGCCTCGACGAATGGGGCCTGGGCGGCCGCTCGTTCGGCACCTGGGTCACCTGGTTCCTGCTCGGCGGCGACCTCTACACCGCGTACACCTTCGTCGCCGTCCCGGCGGCCATCTACGCGGCGGGCGCGGCCGGCTTCTTCGCCGTCCCGTACACCATCCTGGTCTACCCGCTGATCTTCACCTTCCTGCCGCGCCTGTGGTCCGTCTCGCACAAGCACGGGTACGTGACCACCTCCGACTTCGTCCGCGGCCGCTTCGGCTCCAAGGGCCTGTCGCTCGCGGTGGCGGTCACCGGCATCCTCGCCACCATGCCGTACATCGCGCTCCAGCTCGTCGGCATCCAGGCCGTGCTGGACGTGATGGGCGTCGGCGGCGGCGAGGACACCCACTGGTTCATCAAGGACCTGCCGCTGCTCATCGCCTTCGGCGTGCTCGCCGCGTACACCTACTCCTCGGGCCTGCGCGCCCCCGCGCTCATCGCCTTCGTCAAGGACACCCTGATCTACATCGTCATCGCGGTGGCGATCATCTACATCCCGATCAAGCTGGGCGGCTTCGACGCCATCTTCGACGCGGCGAACGAGAAGTTCACCGCCAACAAGGTGGGCGGGCTCGTGCCGGCCGAGGCCGGTCAGTGGACGTACGCGACGCTCGCGCTCGGCTCGGCGCTCGCGCTCTTCATGTACCCGCACTCCATCACGGCGACCCTGTCGTCGAAGAGCCGCGAGGTCATCCGCCGCAACACCACGATCCTGCCGCTCTACTCGCTGATGCTGGGCCTGCTCGCGCTGCTCGGCTTCATGGCGATCGCCGCCGGCATCAAGGTCCAGAACGGCCAGCTCGCCATCCCGCAGCTCTTCGAGGACATGTTCCCCGCCTGGTTCGCGGGCATCGCCTTCGCCGCCATCGGCATCGGCGCCCTCGTCCCGGCCGCGATCATGTCGATCGCCGCGGCCAACCTCTTCACCCGCAACATCTACAAGGACTTCATCAAGCCCGAGGCGACCCCCGAGCAGGAGACCAAGGTCTCCAAGCTGGTCTCCCTCCTGGTGAAGGTCGGCGCGCTCGTCTTCGTCCTCACCATGGACAAGACCGTCGCCATCAACTTCCAGCTCCTCGGCGGCATCTGGATCCTCCAGACCTTCCCGGCCCTGGTCGGCGGCCTCTTCACCCGCTGGTTCCACCGCTGGGCGCTGCTCGGCGGCTGGGCGGTCGGCATGGCGTACGGCACGATCGCCGCGTACAACGTGTCGACGCCGAAGCAGGCGCACTTCGCCGGCTCCTCCGCCGAGATCCCCGGCATCGGCGAGATCGGCTACATCGGCCTCACCGCCTTCCTGCTCAACCTCGCGGTGACGGTGGTCCTCACCTTCGTCCTCAAGGCCCTCAAGGCCCCCGAGGGCGTCGACGAGACCGCGCCGTCGGACTACACGGCCGACGCCGGCGACGCCGGTGTCCGCCCCCTGCCGAAGGTCGGCGCCGACACCCACTGAGCCGTCCACGCACGGATCGAGGGCCCGGGGCGGCGGAAAACCCCGGGCCCTCGCCCTGTCCACCGGGCAGACTGCCGGGCATGGACTTCGTGATCAGGGACGTACGGCCGGAGGAGCACGAGGAGGTGGGCGAGCTCACCGCCCGCGCCTACCTCGACGACGGGCACCTCACCTTCGGCGAGGACGACGACTACCTGCCGGTGATGAAGGACGTCGCCCGGCGGGCCGTCGAGGCGGAGGTGCTGGTCGCCGTGGACGCCGGCGGGACGCTGCTCGGCGCGGTCACCTTCACGGCGGGCGGCGGCGCGTGGGCGGACATCGCCCGGCCCGGCGAGGCCGAGTTCCGGCTGCTCGCCGTGGCGCGCGCGGCGCGCGGCCGGGGCGTCGGAGAGGCGCTGGTACGGGCCTGCGTCGACCGGGCCCACACCCTCGACGGGTGCGCGCGGCTGGTGCTGTCCACCCAGGACCGGATGACCACCGCCCACCGGATCTACCGGCGCATCGGCTTCACGCGGCTGCCCGAGCGGGACTGGAGCCCGGTCCCGGGCCTGTCCCCGCTGTGGGCGTTCACCCTGGAACTCTGACACCCCCGCCCCCTCCTCGCCCCGACTCCCGTTTGGCTCACACCCACGAGCGACACAACATGTGGGGGGTTCCGAGATCGGAGCCCCCCACATGTATGCTCATCCTCGCTGTCGCCGCAGGGGAATCCGGTGCGAATCCGGAACTGTCCCGCAACGGTGTACTTCGTGCGCTTTCGCACGAAGAGGAGTCCGAGGACCTGCCGACGGCGCGCCCGGTCCGTCCGTTCCGGGTGCCGAAGACGTCCGGGCCTCGCGGAATGGGCCGGTGGACGCGGGCGCTTCCGTGCGTACGGATGCCCGTCCGCCCCTCCCCCGCCGTGGCCCCGGGCCGAGCGAGGGAGAGCCCCCACGTGACCATCGCGCCTGCGGGTCCGTCAGCCGCCGAGGCCGCCGCGATCGAGAGCGACGGCCCCGGGACCGTACTGCTGCGGACCCTGACCGACCTCACCGCCGACCTCACCGACACCGACCCCGGACGGGTCGCCGCCGCCGCGCTGCGCGGCCGGCACGCCGGTTCGGACGAGGCGGAGCTGCGCGAACTGGCCACCGAGGCCGCGGCCGGACTCATCTCCGAGGACCCCGCCTACTCCCGCCTCGCCGCCCGTCTGCTCACCCTCACCATCGGCGAGGAGGCGGCCTCGCAGGGCGCCGTCTCCTTCTCCGCCTCGGTCGCCACCGGCCACCGCGAGGGCCTGATCGCCGACCGCACCGCGGCCTTCACGACGCTCCACGCGGACCGGCTCGACGCGCTGGTCGACCCGGCCGCCGACGACCGCTTCGGCTACTTCGGCCTGCGGACGCTCTACTCCCGCTACCTGCTGCGCCACCCGATCACCCGCAAGGTGATCGAGACCCCGCAGCACTTCATGCTCCGGGTGGCCTGCGGCCTCGCCGAGGACGACTCGACGCGCGCGCTCGACGAGGTCGCGGCGCTGTACGGGCTGATGAGCCGGCTCGACTACCTGCCCTCCTCCCCCACGCTCTTCAACTCCGGCACCCGCCACCCGCAGATGTCCTCCTGCTACCTGCTGGACTCCCCGCAGGACGAGCTGGACTCGATCTACGACCGCTACCACCAGGTGGCGCGGCTGTCGAAGCACGCGGGCGGCATCGGGCTCTCGTACTCCCGGATCCGCTCGCGCGGTTCGCTGATCCGCGGCACCAACGGGCACTCCAACGGCATCGTGCCGTTCCTGAAGACGCTGGACGCCTCGGTCGCCGCCGTGAACCAGGGCGGCCGCCGCAAGGGCGCCGCCGCCGTCTACCTGGAGACCTGGCACGCGGACATCGAGGAGTTCCTGGAGCTCCGCGACAACACCGGCGAGGACGCCCGCCGCACCCACAACCTGAACCTCGCCCACTGGATCCCGGACGAGTTCATGCGCCGGGTGAACGCCGACGCCGAGTGGTCGCTCTTCTCCCCCGCCGACGTGCCCGAGCTGGTCGACCTGTGGGGCGAGGAGTTCGACGCCGCCTACCGCGCGGCCGAGGCCAGGGGCCTGGCCCGCCGCACGATGCCGGCCCGCGACCTGTACGGCCGGATGATGCGGACCCTGGCGCAGACCGGCAACGGCTGGATGACCTTCAAGGACGCCTCCAACCGCACGGCCAACCAGACCGCCGAGCCCGGCACGGTCGTCCACTCCTCCAACCTGTGCACCGAGATCATCGAGGTCACGAACGACGGCGAGACGGCCGTCTGCAACCTCGGCTCGGTCAACCTCGGCGCGTTCGTGGCCGACGGGGACATCGACTGGGAGCGGCTCGACGCGACCGTCCGCACCGCGGTCACCTTCCTCGACCGGGTCGTCGACATCAACTTCTACCCGACCGAGCAGGCCGGCCGCTCCAACGCGAAGTGGCGCCCGGTCGGCCTGGGCGCGATGGGCCTCCAGGACGTCTTCTTCAAGCTGCGGCTGCCCTTCGACTCCGCCGCGGCCCGGGCGCTGTCCACCCGGATCGCCGAGCGGATCATGCTCGCCGCGTACGAGGCGTCCGCCGACCTCGCCGAGCGCAACGGCCCGCTGCCCGCCTGGGAGAAGACCCGCACCGCCCGGGGCGTGCTCCACCCGGACCACTACGGCGTCGAGCTGAACTGGCCGGAGCGCTGGGCGGCCCTGCGCGAGCGGATCGCGTCGACCGGCATGCGCAACAGCCTCCTCCTCGCCATCGCGCCGACCGCGACGATCGCGTCGATCGCCGGCGTGTACGAGTGCATCGAGCCGCAGGTCTCCAACCTCTTCAAGCGCGAGACGCTCTCCGGCGAGTTCCTCCAGGTCAACTCGTACCTGGTCGCCGAGCTGAAGGAGCTCGGCGTGTGGGACGCGCAGACCCGCGAGGCGCTGCGCGAGTCCAACGGCTCGGTGCAGGACTTCACCTGGGTGCCGGCCGAGGTCCGCGACCTCTACCGCACGGCGTGGGAGATCCCGCAGCGCGGTCTGATCGACATGGCGGCGGACCGCACGCCGTTCCTCGACCAGTCGCAGTCGCTGAACCTGTTCCTGGAGACGCCGACCATCGGCAAGCTGTCGTCGATGTACGCGTACGCCTGGAAGCGGGGCCTGAAGACGACGTACTACCTGCGCTCGCGCCCGGCGACCCGGATCGCCCGCGCCGCGTCCGCGTCCGCGTCCGCCGCCGCCCCGATCCCCGTCCAGCAGGCCGCCGACCCCGACGCGGTCGCCTGCTCCCTGGAAAACCCCGAGTCCTGCGAGGCCTGCCAGTAATGAGCACCACCGGAAACAAGAACCTCCTGGACCCGGGCTTCGAGCTCACCCTCCGCCCGATGCGCTACCCGGACTTCTACGAGCGCTACCGGGACGCCATCAAGAACACCTGGACCGTGGAGGAGGTCGACCTCCACTCGGACGTCGCCGACCTCGCCAAGCTCACCCCCGGCGAGCAGCACATGATCGGCCGGCTGGTGGCGTTCTTCGCGACGGGCGACTCGATCGTCGCGAACAACCTGGTCCTGACGCTCTACAAGCACATCAACTCCCCGGAGGCGCGGCTGTACCTGTCGCGCCAGCTCTTCGAGGAGGCCGTGCACGTCCAGTTCTACCTGACCCTCCTGGACACCTACCTGCCCGACCCGGACGACCGGGCGGCGGCCTTCGCGGCGGTCGAGAACATCCCGTCCATCCGTGAGAAGGCGCAGTTCTGCTTCCGCTGGATGGACTCGGTCGAGAAGATCGACCGCCTGGAGACGCAGGCGGACCGTCGCCGCTTCCTGCTCAACCTGATCTGCTTCGCCGCCTGCATCGAGGGCCTGTTCTTCTACGGCGCCTTCGCCTACGTGTACTGGTTCCGCTCCCGCGGCCTGCTGCACGGCCTGGCGACCGGCACCAACTGGGTCTTCCGCGACGAGACCATGCACATGAACTTCGCCTTCGAGGTCGTGGACACGGTCCGCAAGGAGGAGCCGGAGCTCTTCGACGACGAACTGCGCGAGCAGGTCACGGCCATGCTCAGGGAGGCCGTCGAGGCGGAGCTCCAGTTCGGCCGCGACCTGTGCGGCGACGGCCTGCCCGGCATGAACACCGAGTCCATGCGCGAGTACCTCCAGTGCGTCGCCGACCAGCGCCTGGTCCGCCTCGGCTTCGCGCCGGTCTACGGCTCCGAGAACCCCTTCTCCTTCATGGAGCTCCAGGGCGTCCAGGAACTCACCAACTTCTTCGAGCGCCGCCCCTCCGCCTACCAGGTGGCGGTCGAGGGCACGGTCGACCTGGACGAGGACTTCTGACCTCCGGATGTGGAGGTTTCGGCCGGGGCGCGGGGACTGGCCTAGAGTTGATCTTGTAAATCGTCACACCACTTCACGGGGGATATCCATGACCCGCAAGGCCCGCGCCCTCACCACCGCCGTCCTCACGCTCCTGCTGGTCGGCGGCGCCGCCGCCACCGCCTCGGCGGGCGACATGAGCTGGCAGTCCGTGCCCGTCACCGTCCTCGGCGACGACATGGGCTGGCAGTAGGACGTACGCCGAAGGGCCCCGCACCACACGGTGCGGGGCCCTTCGGCGTAGGCGCGGAGGTCAGTCGTTGGCGACGACCGGGTAGCGCGGGGTGCCCTCTTCCATCTGGCGCAGGGCGTCCTTGCGGTCGCGCTTGGAGAGCTTGTCGATGTAGAGGAAGCCGTAGAGGTGGTCCGTCTCGTGCTGCAGGCAGCGGGCGAAGTAGCCGGTGCCGCGGACCTTGATCGGGTTGCCGAGGAGGTCCTGGCCGTGGACCTCGGCGAAGTCCGGGCGGGCCAGCTCCGCGTAGGCGGTGGGGACCGAGAGGCAGCCCTCGTTGGAGTCGTCGAGGTGGCGGCGGTCGGCCGGGAGCTCCTGGAGCACCGGGTTGACCACGTGGCCGGTGTGGCGGACGCCCTCGTCGTCGGGGCAGTCGTAGACGAAGACCTTGAGGTCGACGCCGATCTGGTTGGCGGCGAGGCCGACGCCCTCGGCCGTCTTCTGGCTGGCGAACATGTCGTCGACCAGGGCGGCCAGTTCGGGACCGAAGTCGGTCACGTCCTTGCACTCGCGGTGCAGCACCGGGTTGCCGACGACCGTGATCGGGCGGGAGGTGCCCCGCTCGCGGTGCGCGAGCTCACGCGCCTCGCTCTCCTCCGTGTCCACGATGTAGCCGTCGTCGTCCAGGGCGTAGCCCGTGAAGATCTGCTCGCCCGACTCCTGCTGCGCCATGTGCCGCCGCGCCTTCCTGAAAACCCGATTCCGTCGGGGACAGCCTACGGGGCCGGGACGGACGGCTCAGCAGACCTCTTCGAGATCGCGCCATTCGCGGCTGTCCGGACTGTCCGCGACCCAGCCGTCGAGGAGCCCGCGCACCAGGTCGGCCGGGGCGGCGATGCCGCACTCGCGCTCGGGCACCCACAGCTCGCCGGGCGAGCGGTGGCCGAGCGGTCCGGGGTGGCCGGGCTCGCTGTGGTCGTGCGGGTCGACGTGGTCGCCCTCGCCCTCGGCGCTGGGCATGGTCGACTCCGAGCAGGCGCGACAGAGGAGCCGTACCGACGAGGACCAGTCCTCTGCGGCGAAGCCCGCCTCGGCGGCGAGCTGCTCCAGAGCGTCCCGGTCGGCCTCGGTGGCGGCCTCCAGGAGGACGACCCAGGTGGGGACGGGCGAGGGGGCCCACAGCTCGATCTCGTCGAAGACCGGGTAGGAGGGTCCGGCGGTGGTGGTGCGCTCGCCGTTCGGCACGCCGTCGTGGAGGACGACCTCGCCCCAGCGGCGGCCGGAGGACGGCAGCGGGATGGAGAGGACCTCGATGCGGGCCGGGTCGAGCCGGCGGCCCCAGACGACCTCGGCCTCGCCCTCGGGCGAGAGGCGGACGGCGGCGCTGCCCAGCTCCATCCCGGCGGGCTCGCCGGTGGCGGAGGAGGCGCCGGGGACCTTGAGGCCGTACGCCTGCCAGGCGCGGCGGGCCAGCGGCCAGTCCTGGAGGGCGGTGGCGGCGATGCCGACGTTCCACCAGTCGGGGGCGCCGGTCTCCCTGTCGAGCAGGGCCACGGCGCGCAGTCCGGCGGCGCGGGCCTGCTCCCAGTCGTGCCGGAACTTGTGCAGCAGGGCCAGGTTGAACCAGGACTCGGAGAGCCAGGGCTCCAGATCGGCCGCCCGGGTGAGCAGCGCGCCCGCGTCCTCGTACCGTCCGTCGCCGATCAGCGTGAACGCGCGGTCGGTGGCCTGCCGCCACGAGGCGGAGGGCCGATGCCGTACCTTCCCGAAGATCCTCACGATTCCCGCCTGCCCGGTCGCTTCACCCTCTTGTTCGCATCCAACCATGCCGGGTCGGACGCGCGCTCATTACCCATGGGTTACCCCGTGGGGACCGAGGTCACCCCCGGGGCCGTGCCGCGGGCCAGGACCCTGGCCAGGCAGGCGACGACCTCGGGGTGGTAGTCCCGCGCGGTGCCGAGCCGGAGCGTCTCCAGGGCCTCCAGGGCGGCGCCCGCCCCCTCCCCGGCCAGGTCGTCGTAGGCGTTCACCGCGCGGACGATGCGGGCCGCCGTGGGCTGCTCGCGGTACGGGTCGGCCTGCCGCTCGACGACCTGGGCGACGGCCGGGGGGACGCCGGTCATCCGCACCACCTCGCCGCCGAGGAGGGCGATCCGGCGCTGGTCCTCGGCGGGCAGCAGCGCGGTGGCGCCGCCGGCGACGGGGTCGACGAGGGAGAGCTGTCCGATGTCGTGCATGAGCGCCGCGTACTCCAGGACGGTCAGCTCGGCGCCGCCGAGGCCGAGCTCGCGGCCGACGGCGGTGGAGAGGGCGGCCACCCGGCGGGCGTGGCCGGGCGGGGTGCAGCCGGCGATCTCGGTCGCCCGGGCGAGGGAGGCGATGGTCTGCCGGTTGACGGTGCGGACGGCCGCGTACCGCCGGTACGAGACCTGGGTGAGCAGCAGCGGCACGGCGAGGACGGGCAGCGCCCAGAGGCCGGCGGCGGCGACGCCGAGGGCCATGACGACGCCGGTGGCGCAGACGGCGGAGCCGATGCCGAGGAGGGCGCGCAGTTCGTCGCGGAGGAGGGGGCCGTACGGGTAGGCGGTGCGGGCGCGGAGCAGCAGGGCGGCGAGGACGGCGTCGCAGAGGCCGGTGAGGCCGAGGACGAGGAGGAGGAAGAGGGTGTAGGGGGCGCCGGTGCCGAGGTGGCCGGTGACGGCGCCGGCGTTGTAGAGCGGCTGGAAGCAGAGGGCGGCGAAGCCGACGGTGAGGACCCGGCGGGCGAGGTGGTCGGGGTCGGGGCCCCGGCCGCGGGCGATGTGGGGCACGATCCCGGCGAGCCCGCCGGCGCAGACGACGGCGACGATCTGGAGGACGCCGTGGGTGGTGGCGGTTCCGGCGTCGTGGCCGAGCAGGGCGTAGGCGAGGGCTCCGGCGGCGGCGAGCGGGGCGGGTTCCCGTTCGCCGGGGTGGGCGCCCCAGCGGGCGAGTTCGCCGAGCGCGATGAGGGTGCCGAAGGCGAGGGCGTTGCCGGGTTCGGCGAGCCCGTGCCAGAGGGTGGCGGCGAATCCGGCCGCGCCGAGGAGGAGGGCGGCGGCGCGGACGGCGCCGATGGTGACCGCACCGGGTCTCATGCGGGCTCCTCGGTCCTGGCCGCGAGCGGGCCGGGGGCGCGGGGCGCGGGGACCTGCGGACCGGGTTCGTCGGCGGTGACGGCGGTCTGCCAGCCGTGGTGGGCGAGGGCGCGGACGAGCGCGGCGACCATCCGGGGGTCGAACTGGCTGCCGGCGCACCGCTCCAGTTCGGCGAGGGCGGTGGAGACGGGCCGGGCGCGGCTGTAGGAGCGGGTGGAGGTCATGGCGTCGAAGGCGTCGGCGACGGCGACGACCCGGGCGCACTCGGGGATCTCCTCGCCGCGAAGGCCGTAGGGGTAGCCGCTGCCGTCGACGCGTTCGTGGTGGTGGAGGACGGCGTCGCGGGCCTCGCCGAGGAAGCCGATGCCGCGGATCATCTCGTGGCCGTACTCGGGGTGGAGTTCGATGATCCGGCGCTCCTCGGGGGTGAGCGGGCCGTCCTTGCGCAGGACGCGGGTGGGGACGCCGAGCTTGCCGACGTCGTGGAGGATGCCGGCGAAGCGGACGACGTCGAGCCGGTCGCCGGCCATGCCGAGCTCACGGGCGATCAGGACGGAGGCGCGGCCGACGCGTTCGCTGTGGCCGCGGGTGTAGCTGTCCTTGATGTCGACGGCCTGGACGAGGGCGCGGATGGTGGCCTGGTGGGCGGCGCGCTCGTGGTGGTACTGGGCGAAGACCCAGCAGGAGAGGTACATGGGCAGCAGGACGAGCAGGGCGGCGGCGGGGCCGTGGGCGCCGCGCCACAGGACGCCCATCATGAGTCCGGCGAGGCCGTGGACGAGGTGGGGGGCGAGGGCGCGGCCGAGGAGTCCGCGCCAGGCGGTGTGGAGCGGGAGCCCGTCGGCGGTGGCGCGGACGCCGCCGTCGAGGGCGGTGAGGGCCAGGCAGAAGACGAGGGCGGCGCCGGCGGCGGGCAGGAGCGCCGCGGGGAAGTCGGGGGCGGTGAGGACGGCGCCGTCGCCGAGGGCGGCGGCGCCGAGGGCGGTGGCCCAGGTGGCGAGGGCGGGGGCGGCGGCGCGCCAGGCGCGGC
>NZ_BNBS01000053.1 GCF_014656075.1 Streptomyces hydrogenans | reverse complement strand
CTGCGTTTCCGACTCTATCAGATCTTTCCGACCCGATTTCCTCGGTGCTTTCCGGTCCCTTTTGCTTTCGCTCCGGGCCCTTCCGGCGTTTCCGACTCTATCAGATCCTTTCGGCGTCTGATTCCCAGTCAGCGGGAGTTGTCTTCCCGGCCGTTGGGCCGTTCCGACGAGTGAGACATTAGCGGATTCCCCGGCCCCGAAGCGAATCGGGGTCTGCGTCCGGACTTCGAACGCGGATTCCTCATTTCGCAAAAGCGCACGGAAATCAAACGGCACGACGAATCGCAGCCGTCAGGCTCAGTGGTTCTTGCGGAATCGCTGTCCGGGGCCGGCCTGGGCCGGTGCTCACGTCGGACAACTCGGAGAACACTACGGACCTGACAAACCCGTGTCAACCCTGGTCCGGAGGCGTACTCTCTCCCCATGACTACGCATGCGCACACCACCCAGTGGTGGGCCGCCTGACCGGCGGCCCGTACTGACGCATGCACACGGCCGCCGCCTCGGCGGCCGTTCGCGTATCCCCCTCCGGGAGCCGGGCCGTCGGGCCGGCGAAGGACGGAGAAGGAGCGGATCGCGATGACGAGGATCTTCAGCGGGGTCAAGCCGACCGGGCACCTGACGCTGGGCAACTACCTCGGAGCCGTACGGCGGTGGGTCGAGGTCGACCAGCACCAGGGCGAGGCGCTGTTCAGCGTCGTGGACCTGCACGCGCTGACCGTGGAGCACGATCCGGCGCGGGTGCGCCGGCTGAGCCGGCAGGCGGCGACGCTGCTGCTGGCCTCGGGGCTCGATCCGGAGCTCTGCACGCTGTTCGTGCAGAGCCACGTGGACGAGCACGCCCGGCTGTCGTACCTCCTGGAGTGCACGGCCACCGACGGCGAGCTGCGGCGGATGATCCAGTACAAGGAGAAGAGCGTGCGGGCGCGGGAGGCCGGGCAGGGCGTGCGGCTGTCGCTGCTCACCTATCCCGTGCTGATGGCCGCGGACATCCTGGCCTACGGGACCGACGAGGTGCCGGTGGGCGAGGACCAGACGCAGCACGTGGAGCTGACCCGGGACCTGGCACTGCGGTTCAACCAGCGGTACGGGCACACGTTCACCGTGCCCAGGGCGACGCGGCCGGCGGTGGCGGCGCGGGTCATGGACCTCCAGGACCCCACCTCCAAGATGGGGAAGTCCCACGAGAACGGGGCCGGGATCGTCTATCTGCTGGACGACGCCGACACCGTGCGGCGGAAGGTCATGCGGGCCGTGACGGACAGCGGCCGGGAGGTCGTCTACGACCGGGACGTCAAGCCGGGTCTCGCAAATCTGCTCGATCTGATGGCGGCGGCGACGGGTGGGAACCCGGAGGAGCTGGCCGGTGTATACGAGTCGTACGGAGCCTTGAAGAAGGACACGGCGGACGCCGTCGTCGAGCTGCTGCGGCCGGTGCGGGAGCGGCATGCCGAGCTCGCGGCGGATCCGGGGTACGTGGACCGGGTGCTGAGGGAGGGGGCCGAGCGGGCCCGGGGGATCGCGCGGCCGCTGGTGGACCGGGCCTACCGGGCGATCGGGCTGCTGCCCGCCGCGTGACGGAAGGCGGCGCGGTAGTCGCGCGGGCTGGTGGCGAGGTGCGCGGCGAAGTGCTGGCGCATCGTGACCTCGCTGCCGAAGCCCGCGCGGCGGGCCACCTCGGGAAGGGGGTGGTCGGTGAGTTCGAGGAGTTTCTGGGCGGCGGCGACGCGCTGGGTGATGAGCCAGTGGAGGGGGGTGGTGCCGGTGGTGGCCTGGAAGTGGCGGGCGAAGGAGCGGGGGGACATGCCCGCGTGGGCCGCGAGGCTCGCGACCGTGTGGGGCAGGTCGAGGTGGGCGAGCGCGTGGGCGCGGACGGCGGCGAGGGCGTCCTCGTCCCGGTCGGCCCTGGGCGTGGGTCGCTCGATGAACTGGGCCTGGGTCCCGGTGCGGAAAGGGGCGGTGACCATGGAGCGGGCGACGGTGGCGGCGACCTCGGCGCCGTGGGCCGTACGGACCAGGTGGAGGCAGAGGTCGATGCCGGCGGCGGTGCCGGCCGAGGTCCAGACGCCGGTGTCCTCGATGTGGAGCGCCTCGGGTTCGACGCGGACCTCGGGGTGGCGGGCGGCCAGGGTCCCGGCGAGGCGCCAGTGGGTGACCGCGCGGCGGCCGTCGAGCAGTCCGGCGCGGGCCAGGACGAAGGCGCCCGCGCAGAGGGAGGCGACGGGGACGCCGTGGGCGTGGGCGCGGCGGAGGGCGTCGAGGACGGCCGGCGGGACGTCGGCGTCGGGGTCCTCGATGCCGGGGACGAGGACGAGGTCGGTGGGGGTGAGGGTGTCGAGCCAGTCGAGGGACCGGTCGGGGGCGAGGGACAGGCCGCCGCGGATCGGGATGGCGGCGGTCGGGTCGGCGGCTGCGCGGCGGAGCTCGAAGGCGGGGACGCCTCGGTCGGTGCGGTCGGTGCCCCAGACCTCGGTGACGACGGAGACGTCGAAGGCGCGGATGCCGGGGAAGGAGACGAGAGCGATGCGCTGGGGGGCCGCCATGACTGGCAGTAAAGCATCGATCGCTGGCTTCTGCGCCTCTGGGGCGGGTGGGCGGTGCCCGGCAGGATCGTGGTCATGGAGATCGAGGAGAACGCAGCGCTGATCGTCGTCGACGTCCAGAAGGGCTTCGACTCCGCGTACTGGGGTCGCCGGGACAACCCGGAGGCGGAGAAGAACATGGCCGCGCTGATCGACCGGTGGCAGGAGACGGGCCGGCCGGTGGTCTTCGTACGGCACGACTCGCGGCAGGCGGGGTCGCCGCTGGCGCCGGGCACCGAGGGCAACGCCTTCAAGGACTTCGTCGAGGAGCGGCGGGGCACGGGGGCGGGGCCGGAGGTGCTGGTGACGAAGACGGTGAACTCCGCCTTCTACGGGGAGCCGGACCTGGACGCCTGGCTGCGGGGGGCGGCCCGCGGCGGAGCCGCTGACGGACGCCGTGGTCAGCTCGTGATCGTCGGGATCCAGACGAACATGTGCAACGAGACGACGGCCCGGATGGGCGGGAACCTCGGCTACGACGTGCTGTTCCCGCTGGACGCGATGCACACCTTCGACCTGGCGGGGCCGTTCGGCTGGTCGCGGACGGCGGAGGAGCTGACCCGGGCGACGGCGGTGTCGCTGCACGGCGGGCGGTTCGCCCGGGTCGTGACCACGGAGGACGTGCTGAAGGGCACGGCCGGGTAGGGGTCAGCCGTTGCCGGAGGCGAGCTCGCGGCTGCGGTCGCGGGCGGCCTCCAGGGCGGCGATCAGGGCGGCGCGGACGCCGTGGTTCTCCAGCTCGCGGATGGCGCTGATGGTGGTGCCGGCGGGGGAGGTGACGGCCTCGCGGAGCTTGACGGGGTGCTCGCCGCTGTCGCGGAGCATCACCGCGGCGCCGATGGCGGCCTGGACGATGAGGTCGTGGGCCTGGGCGCGGGGCAGGCCGAGGAGGATGCCGGCGTCGGTCATGGCCTCGACGAGGAAGTAGAAGTACGCGGGGCCGGAGCCGGAGAGGGCGGTGGCGGCGTCCTGCTGGGACTCGGGGACGCGGAGGGTCTTGCCGACGCCGCCGAAGATCTCCTCGGTGTGGGCGAGGTGCTCGGGGGTGGCGTGGCTGCCGCCGGAGATCACGGACATGCCCTCGTCGACGAGGACGGGGGTGTTCGGCATGACGCGGACGACGGGGGTGCCGGGGCTGAGCCGCTCCTCGATGAAGGAGGTGGGGATGCCGGCGGCGGCGCTGATGACGAGGCGGTCGGTGGCCACGTGGGGGCCGAGCTCGTCGAGGAGGCGGCCCATGTCCTGGGGCTTGACGGCCAGGATGAGGGTGTCGGCGCGCTTGGCGGCCTCGGCGTTGGTGACCGTCTCGACGCCGTAGCGGTCGCGGAGCTCCTCGGCGCGCTCGCCGCGGCGGGTGGTGACCAGGAGGTGCGCGGGGCGCCAGCCGGCTCGGATCATGCCGCTGAGGAGCGCTTCACCGATCTTGCCGGTGCCGAGGACTGCGACGGTCTGGGTCATGGCTCTGTTCACCTCGCCGGAGGGGGTATGTGTCGTCATCCTCGCACCGGCGGGGCGGCCGGTGCGCGGGGTGTCCGAGGGTCGGTCACGCGGTGCGGCGGCGGAGGGTGGCGGCGCCGAGGGCGAGGACGAGGACGGCGCAGCCCGCCACGACGAGGGCGTCGCGGACGAAGGCGGTGGTGACGTCGGGGTGGCGGAGGACCTCGTTCATGCCGTCGACGGCGTACGACATGGGCAGGACGTTCGAGATCGCTTCGAGGGCGGGGGCCATCTTGTCGCGCGGGGTGAAGAGGCCGCAGAGGAGCAGCTGGGGGAAGATCACCGCCGGCATGAACTGGACGGCCTGGAACTCGGAGGCCGCGAAGGCGGAGACGAAGAGGCCGAGGGCGGTGCCGAGGAGGGCGTCGAGGAGGGCCACCAGGAGGAGGAGCCAGGGGGAGCCGACGACGTCGAGGCCGAGGAACCAGACGGCGAGGCCGGTGGCGAGGACCGACTGGACGACGGCGACGAGGCCGAAGGCGAGGGCGTACCCGGCGATGAGGTCGGCCTTGCCCAGGGGCATGGCGAGGAGGCGTTCGAGGGTGCCGGAGGTGCGTTCGCGCAGGGTGGCGATGGAGGTCACCAGGAACATGGTGATGAGGGGGAAGATCCCGAGCAGCGAGGCGCCGATGGTGTCGAAGGTGCCGGGGCTGCCGTCGAAGACGTAGCGGAGCAGGAAGAGCATCGCGCAGGGGACGAGGAGCATCAGCGCGATGGAGCGGGGGTCGTGGCGCAGCTGGCGCAGGACGCGGGCGGCCGTGGCGAGGGTGCGTGCGGGGGTCATGGGCGGGGCTCCTCGTGGGCGGCGCGGGCGGCGGCGGTGTCGACGAGGTGGAGGAACGCCTCCTCGACGGTGGGGGTGCCGCTCCGCCGGCGGAGGTCGTCGGGGCTGCCTTCGGCGAGGATCTCGCCCTCGCGCATGAGGAGGAGGCGGTGGCAGCGCTCGGCCTCGTCCATGACGTGGGAGGAGACGAGCAGGGTGGTGCCCCGGTCCGCGGCGAGGCGGTGGAAGAGGTCCCACAGGTCGCGGCGGAGGACGGGGTCGAGGCCGACGGTCGGCTCGTCGAGGACGAGCAGGTCGGGGCTGCCGAGGAGGGCGACGGCGAGGGAGACGCGGCTGCGCTGGCCGCCGGAGAGGCGTCCGGCGAGGGCGTCGGCGTGGTCGCGGAGGTCGACGTCGGTGAGGGCGCCGTCGACGGCGGCGGCGCGGGCGGGGCGGTGGGTGCGGCCGGGGAGGAGCACGGCGGCGAAGTAGTCGAGGTTCTGCCGGACGGTGAGGTCGTCGTAGACGGAGGGGGCCTGGGTGACGTAGCCGATGCGGGGGCGGAGGCTCGGGTGCCCGGCGGGCCGGCCGAGCACGGTGAGGGTGCCGGTGACCTGGGCCTGGGTGCCGACGATCGTGCGAATGAGGGTGGTCTTGCCGCAGCCGGAGGGGCCGAGGAGGCCGGTGACGCGGCCGGCGGGGACGGTGAGGTCGAGGCCGCGCAGGACGGTGCGGCCGCCGCGGACGGTGGTGAGGGCGCGGACGGTGATCGCGGGGTCGGGGTCGGAGTCGGGGGGTTCGGGGTCGCCGTGGGCACCGGGCCCTTCGGGGTCGCCGGGCCCTTCGGGATCGCCGGGCCCTTCGGGATCGCCGTCGGAATAATTCATCATGTGATGAATACTGGGGACGGAGAAGCCCCCGCGTCAAGGACCGCGGGGGCTTCTCGGTGGCCGGCGCCGTGCGCGCTCCGGCTTCTTACGGGCGCTTGGGCTTCTTGCGGGCGGCGGGGTTGCCGGTGCGGGCGCCGCGGCGCTTCTCGAAGCGGGCGCGGGCCGTCTCGTACTCGGCGCGGCGGAGCTTCTCGCCGGGGGCCTCCACGAGGCAGCGGAGGGCGTAGGCGAGGAGCACGCCGATGAAGCCGATCGCCTTCAGGCTCTTGAGGGAGTCCTCGCGGGCCGGGTCGGCGGGGCGGCGGCCGAAGCCCTCCCAGGTCTTGGTGAAGGCGATGGCCGAGCAGATCGCGAACATCAGGATCACCAGCGTGTTCACGATGCCGCCCACCGCCGCGACCTGGAGCCCCTGGTAGGCGAAGCGCAGGACGAAGGCACCCGCGACGGCCACGAGGAGCGCGCCGGCGGCGAGGCCGGCGCGCCGCGGTCCGTAGTGGGCGCTGTGGTCGACCCAGGTCGTCCCGAAGAAACGGATCTCCTCGGGCTGGGGTCCGCTCGTGCCGCTTCCGGGGTTCTGCTTGTCCTCGCTCACGAGGTCGATTATCCCCGGAGCGGCGCCCGGACGGCCGAGGCGAAGGTCCTCAGGCGCAGCGCGGCGCGACGTAGTCGTCGCTTCCGGTCCTCACGTACGCGTCGGAGACGTACTGGCCCGGGGCGATGCTGTCCCAGATGCGGGTGGTGCCGTACGGGCCGGAGACCCACTCGCCCGGCTTCTGGCAGTGGATCGGGACGGTCACGCCCTCGGAGAGCACCCGGACCACCGGGTACTGGGTGCTCGGACCGGACCGGACGTTCAGCCGGTAGCCCGGCGCGACCGGGTAGTACTTCACCGCCATGATGTTCTCCCCCTGGTTTCACTCTGTGCGACGCGCGCAGGCTAGCAAGCTCCTCCGACATCGCGGACCCCATCGACTAGGCTCCGTCGCGTCGCGCACGCGCGCGTGGACGGACGCGGAACCACACGGGGGTGGGAGATGCCGCCGTTGAGCAGCACCAACGCCGACAGGGACGCCGGGGGTCCCGAGTACGCCGGGGAGTACCGGCTGCAGGCGGTGCTCGGCGCGGGCGGCATGGGCGTCGTCCACCTGGCCTCCTCGCCCTCCGGGCTGCGGCTCGCCGTGAAGGTGGTGCACGCCCGCTACGCGGAGGATCCCGACTTCCGGGCGCGGTTCCGGCAGGAGGTCGCGGCCGCCCGCCGGGTGAGCGGCGCCTTCACCGCTCCCGTCGTGGACGCCGACCCGGCCGCCGAGCGCCCCTGGATGGCCACCCTCTACGTCCCCGGCCCCACCCTCGCGGACCAGGTCCGCCAGCGCGGGCCGCTCTCCCCCGCCGAGCTGCGCCGGCTCACCGCCGGGCTCGCCGAGGCGCTGCGCGACATCCACCGCGCCGGGGTGGTGCACCGGGACCTCAAGCCGAGCAACGTGCTCCTCACCGACTCGGGGCCCAAGGTCATCGACTTCGGGATCTCGCGGCCGGTCGACAGCGACCTGCACACGGAGACCGGGAAGCTGATCGGCTCGCCGCCGTTCATGGCGCCCGAGCAGTTCCAGCGGCCGCGCGAGGTGGGGCCGGCCGCCGACGTCTTCGCGCTCGGCTCGGTCCTGGTGCACGCGGCGACCGGGCACGGACCCTTCGACTCGGACAGCCCCTACATCGTGGCCTACCAGGTGGTCCACGACGAGCCGGACCTCACCGGGGTGCCCGCGGAGCTCGCGCCGCTGGTCGCGCGCTGTCTGTCGAAGGAGCCGGCCGACCGGCCCACGCCGGCCGAGATCATGACGGCCCTGCTCCCGCCCTCGTACGAGGCCGAGGCGTTCATACCGTCCCAGCGGCGGCGGCCCTCGCTGCCCGTGGACCCGTTCGCGTCGCCGGAGGGGCGTACCGACGGCTTCGGCCAGGGCTCCGGTCACGGTTTCGGTCCCGGCTTCGCGTCCGGCTCCGGCTCCGGGGACACCGCGACGCGGGGTGTCGCGCCCCCGCCGCCCGCGCGCCGGCGGCGCTCCCTGCTCGCCCCGCGCCTGACGGTCTCGGCCGCGGTCGTGCTCGTCCTCGCCGGGGCCGGGACGTACGCGGCGCTGCGGCCGCCGGCCCGGCCCGCGGCCGAGGCCCCCGCCCACCCGGCCGAGGTGGCGACCTCCTTCGACGGCTGGCACGTGCGGCTCCAGGAGGACGGCGACCCCGCCGCGCCCGCCTGCCTGCACGAGGCCGGCGCCCTCTACTGCTCGGCCCGGGGCGTGGCGCTCGCCCGCCTCGACCCGATGACCGGCGAGGTGCTGTGGAAGCGGACCGCGCCGGTCGGCCAGGAGCCGCCGGACGCCCCCGTGCGGCTGGCCGGCGGGGCGGAGCCGCTGGTCGGGGCCGCGCCGCGACCCGGTCCGCTGCGCGCGTACGCCGCCGGGGACGGGACGCCCGGCTGGACCGCGCGCGCCGACGTGCCCGAGACGTACCGCCCGGCGGGCGCGGTGGTGGTGTTCTCCGACGGCCGCGGCGCGCTCCGGGGGATCGACGCGCGGACCGGTGCCGAGCGGTGGGCCCGCCGGCCGGCCGGGTTCGACGCGCCGGTGCTCGGCGCGTACGACGCCCCGACCGGGCTGGTCGCCGTCTCCGAGACGGCGGCCGACGGGCGGAGCAGCCGGATCGGGGCCGTCCTGCCCGCGACCGGCGAGGTCGTGTGGAGCCGGGTGGTGACCGGGGACGCCGCGCCGGTCGGCCGCACCGGCGACGGGACGCTGGTCCTCGCCTCGCGCTACCAGGGGGACCTGGTCGACGCGCTGGTGCTGCTCGCGCCGGGCGATCCCGACGACCCGGGGAGCGGGCCGGACACCGGCTCGGAGCGCCGGGTCGAGCTCCAGGAGCGGATGCAGGTCGGCGGCGTCGCCGTGCGCGGCTCGGTGGCGTACCTGCTCTCCCTGGACGGGCGGCTGCTCGCCGTGGACACGGCGGCGGAGAAGGGCGCGCGGCTGTGGGACCTGCAGACGGGCGCCTCGAACGTCTCGGCGCCGGTCCTCGGCCCCGACGACCGGCTGTACCTCTCCGCGGCGGACGGGCGGCTGTTCGCCGTGGACACCGCGCGCGGCGCGGTCGTCGGGCAGACCCGCCCGCGGCTGCCGGACGGGCGGCTCGGGTACGCGACGCGGGTGCCGGCGCCGATGGTCGCCGCGAACCGGGTGTTCGGCACGGCTCCGGACGGCTCGGTCCTCGCGGTGGACGCGCGCGTGGCGGAGTCCTGGTAGCGGGCGGGGCGGGGCGCGGGCCTCGGCCGCGGAGGTCCCGGGCACCGACGCAGGCGTAGGCGTACGTGCGGGGCGCCCCTTCTCGGTCGTGCCGCCCCGGCCGACGCGGCGTCGGCGGCGCGGGAGCACACACACACGCGCGCGCGGGGAGAGGGCTTTTCGGCCCTCTCCCCGCGCGTGTGGAGAAGTGGGTGACGGCTCCGGTGTCAGCCGAGCTTCGACACGTCCCGGACCGCACCCTTGTCGGCGCTCGTCGCCATCGCCGCGTACGCGCGCAGGGCCGCGGAGACCTTGCGCTCGCGGTTCTTCGGCGCGTAGACGCCGCCGAGGGCCTCGCGGCGGGCGGCGAGGGTCTCGTCGTCGACGAGCAGCTCGATCGCGCGGTTCGGGATGTCGATGCGGATCCGGTCGCCGTCCTCGACCAGGGCGATGGTGCCGCCCGAGGCCGCCTCCGGGGAGGCGTGGCCGATGGAGAGGCCCGAGGTGCCGCCGGAGAAGCGGCCGTCGGTAACCAGCGCGCACGCCTTGCCCAGGCCGCGGCCCTTCAGGTACGAGGTGGGGTAGAGCATCTCCTGCATGCCGGGGCCGCCCTTGGGGCCCTCGTAACGGATGACGACGACGTCGCCCTCCTTGACCTCCTTGAGGAGGATCTTCTGGACGGCCTCGTCCTGCGACTCGCAGACGACGGCCGGGCCCTCGAAGGTCCAGATGGACTCGTCGACGCCGGCGGTCTTCACGACGCAGCCGTCGACGGCGAGGTTGCCGTGCAGGACGGCCAGGCCGCCGTCCTTCGAGTACGCGTGCGCGGCGTCGCGGATGCAGCCGCCGGCCGCGTCCACGTCGAGGGCCTCCCAGCGCTCCGACTGGGAGAAGGCGGTCGCGGAGCGGACGCAGCCGGGGCCCGCGTGGAACAGTTCGACGGCCTCCTCGGAGGCGGCGCCGCCGCGGACGTCCCAGGCGTCCAGCCACTCCTTGATGGAGCGGGAGTGGACCGCGTGGACGTCCTCGTTGAGCAGGCCCGCGCGGTAGAGCTCGCCGAGGATGGCCGGGATGCCGCCGGCCCGGTGCACGTCCTCCATGTAGTACGTGCGGTCCTTGGCGACGTTCGGGGCGACCTTGGCCAGGCAGGGCACCCGGCGCGAGACCTCGTCCATGTCCGGCAGGCCGTAGTCGACCTCGGCCTCCTGGGCGGCGGCGAGCAGGTGGAGGATCGTGTTGGTCGAGCCGCCCATGGCGATGTCGAGGGCCATGGCGTTCTCGAAGGCCGCGCGGGTGGCGATGGAGCGGGGCAGGACGGAGGCGTCGTCCTCGTCGTAGTACCGACGGGTGATGTCGACGACCGTGCGGGCCGCGTCCTCGTACAGCCCCTTGCGCGCGGTGTGGGTGGCGAGCAGCGAGCCGTTTCCGGGGAGGGAGAGGCCGATGGCCTCGGTCAGGCAGTTCATCGAGTTGGCGGTGAACATGCCGGAACAGGAGCCGCAGGTCGGACAGGCGTTCTCCTCGATCCGGAGCATGTCCTCGTCCGAGATCGCGGGGTTCACGGCGTCGGACATCGCGTCGACCAGGTCCAGCGTGCGGACCGTGCCGTCCACCAGGACCGCACGGCCGGCCTCCATCGGGCCGCCGGAGACGAAGACCGTCGGGATGTTGAGGCGCAGGGCGGCCATCAGCATGCCGGGGGTGATCTTGTCGCAGTTGGAGATGCAGATCAGGGCGTCGGCGCAGTGGGCCTCGACCATGTACTCCACGCTGTCCGCGATCAGGTCGCGGGAGGGCAGGCTGTAGAGCATGCCGCCGTGGCCCATGGCGATGCCGTCGTCGACGGCGATCGTGTTGAACTCGCGGGCGATGCCGCCGGCGGCGGTGATGGCCTCGGAGACGATCCGGCCGACCGGCTGGAGGTGGGTGTGGCCGGGGACGAACTCGGTGAACGAGTTCGCCACGGCGATGATCGGCTTCCGCCCGATGTCCGCGCCCGGTACACCGGAGGCGCGCATAAGGGCGCGTGCGCCCGCCATGTTGCGGCCGTGGGTGACAGTGCGGGACCTCAGCTCGGGCATCGTCGCTCGCTCCTCGTGATGGATGTGCTTGTTACGAGCGTACGCCGCCGCTCCAAGATCTGGACAGCCTGTCCGGAATGCGGGACGGGATTCCAGGCTTCGGTCGGTGGACGGACGCGCGGGGGCTCGCGCTCCGGGGTGTCTCGTCGGGGCGTCAGGCCTCGGTCAGGTAGCGCTGGAGCGTCGGGGCGACCTCCGCCACGATCCGCTCCGGGTCCGCCGAGGCCAGCGGCTCCACCTGGATCACATACCGCAGGATCACGATCCCGATCATCTGCGAGGCAGCCAGCTCGGCCCGGAACCGGGGGTCCGGCACGGCCAGGTCGGCCGCGATCCGCTCCAGGAGCCGGCGCAGCACGAAGGTCCGCAGCACCTTGGCCGCCGCCTCGTGGGTCACCGCGGAGCGGATGACCGCGAGCAGCGGGGCGCGGGTCACCGGGTTCTCCCACACCCCGATGAAGAAGCGGGCCAGGCGCTCGCCGACCGCCTCGCGCGGGCCGTCGAGGATGGCGGGGACGACCAGGGCCGGCTCGAAGGAGACCTCGATCGCCGCCGCGAAGACCTCGTCCTTGGTGCCGAAGTAATGGTGCACGAGGGCGGGGTCGACCCCGGCCGCCTTGGCGATGCCGCGCACCGAGGTCTTGTCGTAGCCGCGCTCCGCGAACTGCCCCCGCGCCGCCTCCAGGATGCGCTCGCGCGCCCCGGGGCCGCTGTCGTCGGCGGCGCCGAGCGCAGGGCGGCCGCGCCGCCCGGGGGTCGCCTCGCCCACGCGCGCGTGCCCCGGGCCGCCGAGGCGAGGTGGAGCCGGGTGAAGGCGAGCGCCTCCGCGAGGTCGGCCTCCCGTTCGGCGGCGGACATCGCGCGCCGGGTGTTGACCTCGATGACGACGTGCCCGTCGAAGCCGCTGGTGGCCAGGCCCTCCAGGAGCTCGGCGCACGGCTGGGTGCCCCGGCCCGGGACCAGGTGTTCGTCCTTGGCGGAGCCGCGCCCGTCGGCGAGGTGGACGTGGCCGAGCCGGTCGCCCATGCGGTCGATCATCGCGAGGGTGTCCGTGCGGGCGGTCGCGGTGTGCGACAGGTCGATCGTGAAGTGCCGGTAGTCGTCCTTGGTGACGTCCCACTCGGGGGCGTACGCGAGCATCTCGCGGTCCTTGTACCGCCACGGGTACATGTTCTCGACGGCGAAGCGGACGTCGGTCTCGTCGGCCATCCGCCAGATGCCGGTCACGAAGTCGCGGGCGTACTGGCGCTGCCAGCGGAAGGGCGGGTGGACGACCACCGTGGAGGCGCCGAGCCGCTCGGCGGCCGCCTGGGCGCGCTGGAGCTTGACCCAGGGGTCGGTGGACCAGACGCGCTGGGTGATGAGCAGGCAGGGGGCGTGGACGGCGAGGATCGGGACCTGGTGGTAGTCGGAGAGCCGGCGCAGGGCCTCGACGTCCTGGCTGACCGGGTCGGTCCACACCATGACCTCGACGCCGTCGTACCCCAGGCGCGCGGCGACCTCGAAGGCCGTCGCCGTCGACTCCGGATAGACCGAGGCCGTCGACAGGGCGACCTTCGCATCCGGGACGCGCACCGCTGGTTCTGCCACGAAAGACAGGGTACGGGGCGCACCTGGGCGCGGGAGGGTGGTTCCGGTCACCCTCCGCCCGCCCCCGGCCCGCCTCCCGCACGCGCGCGTGGAGCTGTCGGACGGCTCCGATCGGGCGGTACGCGCGCGGGGGACCGTCCGGCACCTCCGGTCCCGCCGTACGCGCGTGACCCGGTCGTACGGCTCCGGTCCCGCTCCACGCGCGCGGGGAACGGGGGCGGTCACGCGCCCGCCGGGACCTCCGGGAGGTGGTCGAGGCGGCGCAGGATCACGCCCTCGCGCAGGGCCCAGGGGCAGATCTCCAGCTGGTCCACGCCGAGCAGGTCCATCGCCCCCTCGGCGACCAGGGCGCCGGCCAGGAGCTGGGCGGCGCGGCCCTCGGAGACGCCCGGCAGGGTGGCGCGCTCGCCGCCGCTCATGGCGGCGAGCCGCGGCACCCACTCCTCCAGGGAGGCGCGGGTCAGGAGCCGCTCCACGTACAGCCCCTCGCCGGAGCCGGGGGCGCCGGCGATCCGGGCCAGCTGCTTGAAGGTCTTGGAGGTGGCGACGACGTGGTCGGGCTTCCCGAAGCGGCTGAACTCGCCGACGGTCCGGGCGATCTGGGCGCGCACATGGCGGCGCAGCGCCTTGACGTCCTCCGTGTCGGGCGGGTCGCCGGGCAGCCAGCCGGCGGTGAGCCGGCCCGCGCCGAGCGGCAGGGAGACGGCCGCGTCGGGGTCCTCGTCGATGCCGTAGGCGACCTCCAGGGAGCCGCCGCCGATGTCGAGGAGGAGGAGCTTGCCCGCCGACCAGCCGAACCAGCGGCGGGCGGCGAGGAAGGTGAGCCGGGCCTCCTCCTCGCCGGTGAGGACCTGGAGGTCGACGCCGGTGTCCTTCTTGACCCGGGCGAGGACGTCGTCGGCGTTGGTGGCCTCGCGGACGGCGGAGGTCGCGAAGGGCAGGACCTCCTCACAGCCCTTGTCCTCGGCGGCATGGAGCGCGTCCCGGACGGTGCCGATGAGCCGCTCGACACCGGCGGGCGCGATGGCTCCGCGCGCGTCGAGGAGTTCGGCGAGCCGCAGCTCCGCCTTGTGGGAATGGGCGGGCAGCGGGCGGGCGCCGGGGTGGGCGTCCACCACGAGCAGGTGCACCGTGTTCGAACCGACGTCGAGGACTCCGAGTCTCATGGCGGAAACGCTACTGCGCCGACCCGCATACGCTTGGCGTTGTGCCAAAGACGAAAAAGGCGAAGCCGGGCAAAGACAGTGCCTCCGGCGGCGACGAGGCCGCGCACGACGTGCGGGACGTGAAGTACGCGCGCGACGTGAAGGGCGACAAGCCGCCCGTGACGGGCGTGCGGAAGCGGCGCAGGGGCGAGGAGCCGGACGAGCAGGGGCTCGACTTCCCGCGCGCGTGGGTGGAGTTCGCGGACCCGGCCGACGAGGAGCAGGTCTTCCGCTGTGACCTGACCTGGCTGACCTCGCGCTGGACCTGTGTCTTCGGCAGCGGCTGCCAGGGCATCCAGGCGGGCCGGGCGGCGGACGGCTGCTGCACGCTGGGCGCGCACTTCTCCGACGAGGACGACGAGAAGCGGGTCGCCGAGCACGTGGCGCGGCTCACGCCGGAGCTGTGGCAGTTCCACGACGTCGGCAGCGAGACGGGGTGGACGCAGGTCGACGACGACGGCGACCGGCAGACCCGCCGCTGGAAGGGCTCCTGCATCTTCCAGAACCGGCCGGGCTTCGCGGGCGGCGCCGGCTGCTCGCTGCACATCCTGGCCCTGAAGGAGGGCCGGGAGCCGCTGGAGACGAAGCCGGACGTGTGCTGGCAGCTGCCGGTGCGCCGGACGTACGACTGGATCGACCGGCCCGACGACACGCGCGTGCTCCAGGTGTCCATCGGGGAGTACGACCGGCGCGGCTGGGGTCCGGGCGGTCACGACCTGCACTGGTGGTGCACCTCGGCGACCTCGGCGCACGGCGGCGGGGAACCGGTCTACGTCTCCTACCGGCCCGAGCTGATCGAGATGATGGGCAAGGACGCGTACGACGTGCTGGTCGGGCTCTGCGAGGCGCGGCTGGCCTCGACGCTGCCCATGGTGGCGCCGCACCCGGCGGACCCCGAGCCGTAGCTCCTCCTTCCAGGAGGAGCCCGGGAAGGCGTCCGCGAGGCGCCGGGACCTCAGGAGGAGGGCGCCGGAGTCGCCTCGTCCGTCGTCGGCGGGGGCGTCGTGGGTTCCGTGGTGCCCGGCTCCGTGGTCGGCGGATCGGTGGTCGGCGGGTCCGTCGGCTCGGTCGTCGGGGGCGGGGTCGTGGGTTCCGTGGTCGGCGGCGGTGTGGTGGGCTGCTCCGTCGTCGGCGGGGGCGTCGTCGGCTCGGTGGGTCCGGTCGGCTGCGGTTCCGCCGGTCCGCCGGTGGGCGGCGGTCCGGTCGGCGGGGTCGTCGGCTCCGTGGTGACCGGCGGGGGCGGGATCACCCGGTCGTCGATCGGCGCGACGGGCCCCTGGCCGCTGATCCTCAGCACCGCCCCGGTCGGGTCGACGCCGATCCGGGCGCTCCAGGGCCCGCGCGGCTCCCGGGCCCGGTCGACGTGGACGGCGACGGTGACGGTCCCGCCCGGGGCCACGGTGCCGGAGGACCGGGTCACGTACAGCCAGGGCGCGTCCGTCCACAGCGACCAGTCGACGGGGGCGCCGCCCTGCCCGGCCAGGGTGATGAGGGTGACGCCGCCGAGGCAGCGCGCGGTGACCTCGATCCAGCCCAGGGCGGTCTCGCCGGGCCGGGCGGGGGCGGCGGGGCCGGCGGACCGGGCGGGCGTGACGACCTCGACGGACACGTCGGGGGTGCGGCTCCCCTGGACGAGGCCGGGGTCGGCGGTCGCCCGGGCGTTGCCCGCGTTCTCGTACCGGTCGTAGGGGCCGCCGTCCGCGCCCGTCGCCTCCTCGCTCTCGCCGACGCTGACCCGGGCGCCGTCCCGTCCGGCCTCGGCGCCCGCCGGGACGCCCCGGTAGGAGGTCCACAGGGCGAGCACCGGGGCGGCGACGACGGCGGCGACCACGGTGGTGGTGACCGCGCGGGCCCGCATCCGGTCGCGGCGGGCGACGAGGTCCTTCGGGTCGATCGGGAAGCCGGTCGGCGCGAAGCGGGGGGCGCCCGCACGCGCGCGGGGGACGTGCAGCATCGCCATGTAGGCGGCGGCCCGGGGCGCCTCGACGAGCGGCAGCCGGTCCTGGACGGGGCGCGGCCCGCCGCCCGGCCAGGGGGCGGCGGCGCCGACCCGCTCGGCGGTGCGGCGGCAGACCGGGCAGTCGTCCACGTGCCGGACCAGTTCGGCGCGCAGGGCGGCCGAGAGGATCACCTGCCGGTCCCCGGTGAGCAGCCGGGCGACGGTGGGGCAGCTGCCGGTGGAGACGACGGCGAGCGCGGCCCGGGTGCGCTCGACCTCGCAGCCGGCGGTGGCGAGGAGCTCGCGGGCGGCCGACGGGTCGAGGGCGAGGACGGCGGCGACCTGGCGCGGGCTCAGGCCGTGCCGGACGGCCAGTTCGAGGGCCTCGCGCTGCTCGGGCGTGGTGCCGGCGGCCTCGGGCCAGGCGAGGCTGGCGAGCTCGGCCCGGCGGCGCTCGGCGGTCTCCGCGGAGACCGGCGGCGGCGCGGGCGGGGGGACGGCGGGGCGGCCGGTGTGGGCGCCCTGGCGCCGGCGGCGCTGTTCGCCGAGGCTGCGCAGGCAGGCCCAGCGGGCCAGCGCGTAGAGCCAGGCGGTGCGGCCCTCGTCGTCGGAAGGGCAGCGGCCGTGGTGGCGTTCGGCGGCGGCGAGGACGTCGCCGAGGACGGCGGTGGCCGTGTCGTGGTCGCAGAGGACCGAGAGGCAGTACGTGAAGAGTCCGTCGAGGGCGGCCTCGTAGCGGACGGGGGGTCGCTGGCCGAGCGTGCCGCGCGGTCCCTGCTGCGGGCCGCGGCGCGCCCGGTGGGCGCCCGGGGTGCGGGAGGATTCCAGCCTGCTGCTCGTCACTGGGCGACCGTAGGCGCGCGAGGGGGCACTCTTCATACCGGATCCGCCGTTCTCAGCCTTACGGGTGAAGGCGTCACTCGAAAGGGGACACGAGCGGTGTGTTCCGCTGCCGCGGCGCGGGGCCGGCGGCCGGCTGTCCACAGGTTGTGGCCGTTCCGTCCACAGCCCGGGAGCGGGCGGCGGTCCGCTGTCGGTGGCGGCGGCTACGGTGTGGGGCATGGCTGCCCGTACGAAATCCGCCAAGGACCGTCCGTCCTACCGCTGCACCGAATGCGGCTGGCAGACGGCCAAATGGCTCGGCCGCTGCCCCGAGTGCCAGGCATGGGGGACGGTGGAGGAGTACGGCACGCCCGCCGTCAGGACCACCGCCGCCGGCCGGGTCTCCACCGCCGCGGTCCCCATCGGCCAGGTGGACGGCCGGCAGGCGACCGCCCGCTCGACCGGCGTCGACGAACTGGACCGCGTCCTCGGCGGCGGCCTGGTGCCCGGCGCGGTGGTGCTGCTCGCGGGCGAGCCGGGCGTCGGCAAGTCCACGCTGCTGCTCGACGTGGCGGCGAAGGCGGCCAGCGACGCCCACCGGACGCTGTACGTGACGGGCGAGGAGTCCGCGAGCCAGGTGCGGCTGCGCGCGGACCGGATCGACGCGATCAGCGACCACCTGTACCTGGCGGCCGAGACCGACCTGTCGGCGGTCCTCGGCCATCTGGACGAGGTCAAGCCCTCGCTGCTGATCCTGGACTCGGTGCAGACCGTCGCCTCGCCGGAGATCGACGGCGCCCCCGGCGGCATGGCGCAGGTCCGCGAGGTCGCGGGCGCGCTGATCCGGGCCTCCAAGGAGCGCGGGATGTCCACCCTGCTCGTCGGGCACGTGACGAAGGACGGGGCGATCGCGGGCCCCCGTCTCCTCGAACACCTGGTGGACGTCGTCCTGCACTTCGAGGGCGACCGGCACGCGCGTCTGCGTCTGGTCCGGGGCGTGAAGAACCGGTACGGGGCGACGGACGAGGTCGGCTGCTTCGAGCTGCACGACGAGGGGATCACGGGTCTCGCCGACCCGTCCGGGCTGTTCCTGACCCGTCGTGACGTGGCCGTGCCGGGCACCTGCCTCACGGTGACGCTGGAGGGCCGCCGGCCGCTGGTCGCCGAGGTGCAGGCGCTGACCGTGGACTCCCAGATCCCGTCCCCGCGCCGGACCACCTCCGGTCTGGAGACCTCCCGGGTCTCGATGATGCTGGCGGTCCTGGAGCAGCGCGGCCGGATCAGCGCGCTGGGCAAGCGGGACATCTACAGCGCCACGGTGGGCGGGGTGAAGCTCTCCGAGCCGGCCGCCGACCTGGCGATCGCACTGGCCCTGGCCTCGGCCGCGAGCGACACCCCGCTGCCGAAGAACCTGGTCGCGATCGGCGAGGTCGGCCTCGCGGGCGAGGTGCGGCGGGTGACCGGCGTCCAGCGCCGGCTCGCCGAGGCGCACCGCCTGGGCTTCACGCACGCGCTGGTCCCCGGGGACCCGGGGAGGGTGCCGCCGGGCATGAAGGTGACGGAGGTCGCGGACATGGGCGACGCCCTGCGCGTGCTGCCCTCCGGCCGCCGCCCGAGCCGGCGCGCGGAGGAGCCGGGAGGCTGACGGAGGGGTGACCCGGGTACTCCGGTGGGGGGTCGGAGGGGTAGGCGCGTGGCCCAGCGGGTAGGGCGGATCGCGACCGGGCCGCCCCGGCGGGGGCCCGTCCGGAGCACCCCCGACCGGCGTGCGGCCCAGGGCCGCGGGGTGGTGTCGCTAGACTTTGCCCTGGTCTCGCCCATCCGTACGAGCCGGAGGAGTGCAGTGGCAGCCAAGGACGGGGCAGCAGCTCCTGGAAAGTCCGGCGCGGGCTCCGGCAACGAAGCACTGATGCGCGCGGCGCTGAGCGCGGTCGCGCCCGGCACCGCCCTGCGCGACGGCCTGGAGCGGATCCTCCGCGGCAACACCGGTGGCCTGATCGTGCTCGGCATGGACAAGACGGTGGACTCGATGTGCACCGGCGGCTTCGTGATCGACGTGGAGTTCGCCGCGACGCGTCTGCGGGAGCTGTGCAAGCTCGACGGGGCGATCGTCCTCGACAAGGACATCTCCAAGATCCACCGGGCCGGTGTGCAGCTGGTCCCGGACGCCTCCATCCCCACCGAGGAGACCGGCACCCGCCACCGCACGGCGGACCGGGTCTCCAAGCAGTGCAACTTCCCCGTCGTCTCCGTCTCGCAGTCGATGCGGCTGATCGCGCTGTACGTGAACGGCGAGCGGCGGGTCCTGGAGGAGTCGGCCGCCATCCTGTCCCGGGCCAACCAGGCGCTCGCGACCCTGGAGCGGTACAAGCTCCGCCTCGACGAGGTGGCCGGCACGCTCTCCGCGCTGGAGATCGAGGACCTGGTGACCGTCCGGGACGTCACCGCCGTCGCCCAGCGCCTGGAGATGGTCCGCCGGATCGCCACCGAGATCGCGGAGTACGTGGTCGAGCTCGGCACCGACGGCCGGCTGCTCTCGCTCCAGCTCGACGAGCTGATCGCGGGCGTGGAGCCGGAGCGCGAGCTGGTGATCCGGGACTACGTGCCGGAGCCGACGGCGAAGCGTTCCCGCACGGTCGCGGAGGCGCTGACCGAGCTGGACGCGCTCACCCACACCGAGCTGCTCGAACTGCCCGTCGTCGCGCGGGCCCTGGGGTACAGCGGCTCCCCCGAGACCCTCGACTCGGCGGTCTCGCCGCGCGGCTACCGGCTGCTCGCGAAGGTGCCGCGGCTCCCCGGCGCGATCATCGAGCGTCTGGTGGAGCACTTCGGTGGGCTGCAGAAGCTGCTCGCGGCGAGCGTGGACGACCTCCAGACCGTGGACGGCGTCGGCGAGGCGCGGGCCCGCAGCGTCCGCGAGGGCCTGTCGCGGCTGGCGGAGTCGTCGATCCTGGAACGGTACGTCTGACGGCGGTGGCCCCCACCGGTCGTGCCGGTGGGGGCCACCTGCCGGGGATCGCTTCCCCGCGCGTCAGTCCTTCGCCGGGCCGAACGGTTCGGTCGCCCGTCCGTCAGCCCTTCGCCGGGCTGGACGGATCGGCCCCCCGCCCGTCAGTCCATCGCCGGGCCGAACGGTGCGGCCACCCGCCCGTCATCCCATCGCCATGCCGAACGGATCGGTCCCCCGCCCGTCAGTCCTTCGCCAGGCTGAACGGCGTCGCGACCGGCTTCCCGCCCGCCACGGTCGCCTCGACCAGGTAGTTGCCCGGGCCGGCCGCGCCCGCCGGGGCGGTGGCGCACTGCGGGGCGCTGCGCCGGAGGTCCCATTCCACGGTGTGGGTGATCGTGGCGCCGGCGGGGAGCTTGAGGAGGACCGGGTCGGCGGGGCGGGGGCAGTCGTCGGAGGACCACAGCCGGTCGCTCTGCGGGTTGCTGATCTTGAGGACGGCGGCGCGCGGGCCGAGGTCGGCCTTGCAGTCGGCGTCCGAGGTGTTCTTGAGGACCAGCTGGAAGCGGGGCCGCTCGCCGGGCTCGTAGGTGAGCTTGGCGCTGCGCAGCATCAACTCCAGGGATCCGGCAGGGCAGTTCGGGAGCGGCGAGCCGGCCGGGACGCGCTGTCCCGCGCCGGTTCCGGCCCCGCCGTCGCCGCCCGCGCCGTCGGTGTCGCCGTTCTTGCCCGCCGTGCCGGACGCGGCGCCGTCGCCGGAGCCCGCGCCCGTGTCCGTACCGGCCGAGCCGTCGGCGGAGCCCGTACCCGACCCGGATCCGCTGCCCGAGCCGTCGCCCGTGCCGGACTCGCCCGCGTCGCCGGAGTCGTCCGACTCGTCCCGTCCGCCGGGCTGTTGGCTGATGGCGGGGCCGGTGCCGCCGGGGCCGGGGGTGATGGAGGGTGCGGGGGACGAGCCGTTGGCGGCGTCGTTCGTCTTCTTCCCGGCTCCGTCACCGGAGGTGACGGCCCACAGGGTGAGCAGGGCGAGAAGTGCGATCAGACACAGCGCGACCGCCCTCCGTCGCCAGTAGATGGTGGAGGGAAGCGGCCCGACCGGATTGCGCAAAGATCCCACGCCCCGAACCTTACGAGAGATCACGCCCAACTCCCGCCCCACCCGCCGCCCGAGAGCCCAAGTTTTGCCGATGATCACATCCTCGGGGAACGGGAACTCTCCCCACGACGGCCGGAAATCGACCCTCCGCGCGTCCCTTTTGCTCCGACCCCCACTTTCGTCAGGGGTCGGATCCTTCCTTGGCCCGGGGCGGAGCACTCCGGATTCCGGTTAGCGTCATGCACCATGGACAACCTCCTCGACCTCTCCGACCGTCTCTACCTCGACGTCCTCGACTTCGCGCACTCCACACCGCACTGGTTCCAGCTGCTCGCCGAAGTCTGGACGGAGCTCGGACTGCTGCTCTTCGGCGCACTGTTCCTGGCCGGGTGGTGGCGCTCGCGGACCGGATCGAGCCAGGCGATGGCGCTCGCCCTCCTCGCCCCGCTCGCCACCGCCTTCGGTTACGTGGTGAGCGAGGGCCTGAAGTCCCTGATCGACGAGGAACGCCCGTGCCGGGCCGTCGTGGGGGCGCCCGCCGCGCTCGTCGACTGCCCCGCGTACGGCGACTGGTCCTTCCCCAGCAACCACTCCGCCATCGCCGGCGCCGCCGCCATCGCGCTCGCCCTCTCCTGGCGCGGGATCGTCTGGCTGACCGTGCCGATGGCGATCCTGATGGCCTTCTCCCGCGTCTTCGTCGGCGTCCACTACCCGCACGACGTGACGGCCGGCCTGATCCTCGGCGGTCTGGTCGCCTTCCTCGTCATGCGTGCCGCCCGCCGGCCGGTGACCTCACTGGTGGAGACGGCCCGGTCCAGCAGGAGCGCGGCCGTCGTGTGGTGCGCGGGGCGGGGGCCCGCGACCCCGGCGCACGCCTCCGCGCGCCCCGGGCGCCGCTCGCGGGCCCGCCACGGCGCGTACTGATCACTCCCCGGACGTGCCAGGATCGGGGGTGCCATGACTTCCATCGATGCCCCCGCCTCCCTGTCCCCCTCCGTCGGTACGGCTCCGGCCGCCGCCGACCCGGCCGAGCTGCACGGGCCGGTCCTCGCCTGGTTCGACCGGCACGCCCGCGACCTGCCCTGGCGCCGCCCCGAGGCCGGTGCCTGGGGCGTCATGGTCAGCGAGTTCATGCTCCAGCAGACCCCCGTCGTCCGGGTGCTCCCGGTGTACGAGCAGTGGCTGGCGCGCTGGCCGCGCCCGGCCGACCTGGCCGCCGAGCCGCCCGGCGAGGCCGTCCGCGCCTGGGGCCGGCTCGGCTACCCGCGCCGGGCCCTGCGGCTGCACGCGGCGGCCGTGGCGATAAGGGACCGGCACCGCGGTGACGTGCCGAGCGACCACGGCCAGCTCCTCGCCCTGCCCGGCATCGGCGAGTACACCGCCGCCGCCGTGGCCTCCTTCGCCTACGGCCAGCGCCACGCGGTCCTCGACACCAACGTGCGCCGGGTCCTCGCCCGCGCGGCGACCGGCGTCCAGTACCCGCCGAACGCCACCACCGCCGCCGAGCGGCGGCTCGCCCGCGCCCTGCTCCCCGACGACGAGGGCACCGCGGCCCGCTGGGCCGCCGCCTCCATGGAGCTGGGCGCCCTGGTCTGCACGGCGAAGAACGAGGACTGCGGGCGCTGCCCGCTCTCCGACCGCTGCGCCTGGCTGGGCGCCGGCAAGCCCGCCCACGACGGCCCGCCGCGCCGCGGCCAGACCTACGCCGGCACCGACCGTCAGGTCCGCGGCCGGCTCCTCGCGGTGCTCCGCGACTCCCCCGGGCCCGTCCCCCAGTCCGCGCTCGACGCCGTCTGGGACGAGCCGGTCCAGCGCGGCCGGGCCCTGGACGGCCTGGTCTCGGACGGTCTGGTGGAACCCCTGGACGGCGGCCGGTACCGGCTGCCGCTGACCTGAGCCGACCCGACCGCCCACCGCCGCGCGCACCCGCCCGCCGGCCGCTGTTACACAACCGATGGGCAGCCGTGCGTCCACCGACGGCTGCCCCGCACAGCCCCGTGACAAGCGCTCCGTAGCGTCGTCGACGACACGGAGAACAAGCAGGTCACGGGGATTGTGGAGGCAGCCGGGATGAGCCAGGGCGAGGTGCTCGACTTCGAGGAGTACGTCCGCACGCGGCAGGACGCGCTGCTGCGCAGCGCCCGTCGGCTCGTCCCGGACCCGGTCGACGCGCAGGACCTCCTGCAGACGGCGCTGGTCCGTACGTACGGCCGCTGGGACGGGATCGCGGACAAGTCGCTGGCCGACGCGTACCTGCGCCGGGTCATGATCAACACGCGGACCGAGTGGTGGCGGGCGCGCCGTCTGGAGGAGGTGCCCACCGAGCAGCTTCCGGACGCGAGCGTGGACGACCCCACCGAGCAGCACGCCGACCGCGCCCTGCTCATGGACATCCTCAAGGTGCTGGCGCCCAAGCAGCGCAGCGTCGTCGTGCTGCGGCACTGGGAGCAGATGAGCACCGAGGAGACCGCGGCGGCGCTCGGCATGTCGACGGGTACGGTGAAGTCGACGCTCCACCGCGCGCTCGCCCGGCTCCGCCAGGAGCTGGAGAGCCGCGATCTGGACGCCCTCGCGCTGGGGCGGCCCGGGGAGCGGACCGGAGGACAGCGGTCGGCTGCGGCGACCGTGCGAGGTGACGAGGGAGGGCGCGAGCGGTGCGCGGCCTAGACGACGACGTCGACGGCGACGGCAGAGTCGGCGGCAGGACCGGCGACGCGTTCGGCGGTGCCGGGGACGGTGCCGGCCGGGCCCGTGGCGGGACGTCCCGGGCGGTCGGCCCCAAGGCGGCGGGTGTCACGGCGATGGCCGGACTCGCCGCCCTCGGCCTGTTCGTGGCCGCGTGCTCGACCGGCGGCACGGGCTCCCGCGACGAGGGCGCGGCGCGCGCCGACGCGACCGCCGCCGCCCCCACCCCGCCCGCCACGGCGAGCGGCCAAGGCTACGCGAAGGAGCCCCCGCGGGTCGATCCGATCGCGCTCCTCAAGGGCGACCCGAAGATCGGCGCCCGGCTGAAGGACGACCTGAAGCCGTGCGTCGCCGACGTCTACCCGGTGGACACCTCCTACGGCGACCTCACCGGCGGCACCGCGCCGGACGTCGTCGTCAACGTGATGACCTGCGGTGACGCGGTCGGCATCGGCACGTACGTGTACCGCAAGCAGCCCGGCGGGACGGCCTCCCCCGGCACCGCCACGGCCAACGGCTACGAGAACGTCTTCATGGCCGAGGACGCGGCGGTCTACGGCACGATCGACCGCGGCGACCTGATCGTGACGAAGCAGGTGTACGCGGAGGGCGACCCGGTCGCCTACCCCTCGGGCGAGGACGTGATCACGTACCGCTGGTCGGGGAACCGGTTCACCCAGCACGACTGGGTGCACAACGACTTCAGCCGCGCCGTCGGCGAGGGCGACGGCACCACCGCGGTGCCGGAACCGGAGCCGAGCCCGCCCGCCGCCGGCTGAGACCGCCGGGCCGCCCGCCGGCCCGGACCGCCCCCGCCCTCCCCGAGTCACCCACCACCGAAGGACCGCACGATGGCCGAGACCCATGTCCTGTTCGTCGAGGACGACGACGTCATCCGTGAGGCCACCCAGCTCGCCCTGGAGCGGGACGGCTTCCGCGTCACCGCGATGCCCGACGGGCTCTCCGGCCTGGACGCCTTCCGCGCCCACCGGCCGGACATCGCGCTGCTCGACGTCATGCTGCCGGGCATGGACGGGGTCAGCCTCTGCCGCCGCATCCGCGACGAGTCGACCGTCCCGGTGATCATGCTGTCGGCCCGCGCCGACTCCATCGACGTCGTCCTCGGTCTGGAGGCCGGGGCGGACGACTACGTGACCAAGCCCTTCGACGGCTCCGTCCTCATGGCCCGCATCCGGGCCGTGCTGCGCCGCTTCGGCCACGCGGCCGGCAACGGCGCGGGCGCGGAGGACGAGGAGCGGGCCGGGGACGGCGGGCCGCTGGTCTTCGGCGACGGAGAGCTGGTGGTCGACACCGAGGGCATGGAGGTGCGCCGGCGCGGCGAGCCGGTGGCGCTGACGCCGACCGAGATGCGGCTGCTCCTGGAGTTCTCCTCCGCGCCGAACACCGTGCTCTCCCGCGACAAGCTCCTGGAGCGGGTCTGGGACTACGGCTGGGGCGGCGACACCCGGGTCGTCGACGTCCACGTGCAGCGGCTGCGGGCCAAGATCGGCCAGGACCGGATCGAGACGGTCCGCGGCTTCGGCTACAAGCTCAGGGGCTGATCGGTGAGAGCGCTCCCGCTCCGCACCGGCGTCCGCTGGAAGATCGCCCTGGCCATCGCGGCGGTCGGCGCGCTGATCGCGGTCACCCTCAGCGTGGTCGTGCACAACGCCGCGCGCATCTCCATGCTCGACAACGCGCGCGAGGTCCAGATGGAGCGGCTGCTCTTCGCCCAGCGCCTGTACGAGACCTCCAAGCCGAAGGAGCCGCGCTTCGGCGCCAAGATCAACGACCCGGCGCTGCCCGACCAGCTCGACCAGCTGATGCGCGACCAGCGGCGGGGCACGTACGTGCAGGAGCACCGGCACGGCGGGCCGCCGGACGTGTGGGCGGCGGTGCCGCTGGCCAACGGCGACGTGCTCTCGCTGCACATCCCCTTCGCCGACCGCAGCGCCACGATCATGAAGGACCTCGACCGGGCGCTGGTCATCGGTTCGGTGTCGGTGGTCTTCGGCGGCTGCGCGCTCGGCATCCTCGTCGGCGGGCAGCTCTCCCGGCGGCTGCGGAAGGCCGCCGCGGCGGCCGGACGAGTCGCCCAGGGCAACGGCGACGTCCGGGTCCGGGACGCCGTCGGCGGAGTCGTGCGCGACGAGACCGACGACCTGGCGTGGGCGATCGACTCGCTCACCGACGCCCTGCACGAGCGGATCGAGGCCGAGCGGCGGGTCACCGCGGACATCGCGCACGAGCTGCGCACTCCGGTGACCGGGCTGCTCACGGCGGCCGAGCTGCTGCCGCCCGGCCGCCCGACCGAGCTGGTACGGGACCGGGCCCAGGCGATGCGGACGCTGGTCGAGGACGTGCTGGAGGTGGCCCGGCTGGACGGGGCCTCGGAGCGGGCGGAGCTCCAGGAGATCGCGCTCGGCGAGTTCGTGGAGCGGCGGGTGCGGTCGGTGTTCCCGGAGGCGGAGGTCCGGGTGGTGCACGAGTCCTGGGTGTCGACCGACCCGCGCCGACTGGAGAGGATCCTCGGCAATCTGCTGGCCAACGCGGCCAAGCACGGCAAGGGACCGGTGGAGGTCACCGTCGAGGGCCGGGTGGTGCGGGTGCGGGACCACGGCCCCGGCTTCCCGGAGGCGCTGCTCCGCGAGGGCCCGAGCCGCTTCCGTACCGGCACGAGCGACCGGGCTGGCCAGGGCCACGGCCTGGGCCTGACGATCGCGGCCGGCCAGGCGCGGGTCCTCGGGGCCCGGCTGACCTTCCGGAACGTGGCCTCGGAGGCCGCGCCGGAGGGCGTCGGCGGGGCGGTCGCGGTGCTGTGGCTGCCGGACCACGCGCCGACGAACACGGGGAGCTTCCCGATCCTGCGGCTGCCGGAAAAGACGTAGGCACGCGCGCGTGGGGCCCGGTTTCCGCGAAACCGGGCCCCACGCGCGTACCGAAGGGGATCAGACCGTCTCGGCGACCTTCGCCGTGCCCTCGTCGGCCGGCTGCTCGGCCGACGCGGGGCCGGCGCCGCGCAGCGCCACCTCCTTGACGAAGAAGGCGAGGACGAAGCCGAGGACCGCGACCGCCGAGCCGACGAGGAAGGCGGAGTGGGTGCCCGCGGCGACCGCGTGCTGGTACGCCTCGCGCAGCGCCTCCGGCAGCTTGGCCAGGCTCGCCGCGTCCAGCTGGGCGGACCGCTCGGTGAGGGCCGAGCCGCCGCGGCCGGCCATCTCGTCCTGGACCCGGCTCGTGAAGAGCGCGCCCATGATGGCGACGCCGAAGGAGGAGCCGAGGGTACGGAAGAGGGTCGTGGAGCTGGAGGCCACGCCCATGTCCTTCATCTCGACGCTGTTCTGCGCGACGAGCATGGTGATCTGCATGAGGAAGCCCATGCCGGCGCCGAGCAGGGCCATGTACACGCCGGAGACCAGACGGGTCGTGCCGGTGTCCATCGTGGAGAGCAGGAAGAGGCCGGCGATCATCAGGGCGCCGCCCGCGATGGGGAAGACCTTGTACTTGCCGCTGCTGGTGGTGACGCGGCCGACGACCAGCGAGACGACCATCATCGAGAGCAGCATCGGCAGGAGCAGCAGGCCGGAGTTGGTGGCCGAGGCGCCCTGCACGGACTGCTGGAAGATCGGCAGGTAGAGGACCGCGCCGAACATGACGAAGCCGGTGATGAAGCCGATCAGCGACATGAGGGTGAAGTTGCGGCTGCGGAAGATGTGCAGCGGCATGATCGGGTCGCTCGCGCGGGTCTCCACGTACAGGAAGGCGGCGAGGGCCGCCAGGCCGCCGACGGTGAGGCCGACGATGGTGGCCGAGCCCCAGGCGTACTCCGTGCCGCCCCAGGTGGTGACCAGGACGATCGCGGTGATGCCGACGGTCAGCAGCGCGGCGCCGAGGAAGTCGATCCGGGTGCCGGCCGCGCGCCGCTTCTTCGGCAGGTGCAGGACGGTGGTGACCATGGCGAGCGCGACGGCGCCCAGCGGCAGGTTGATGTAGAAGGACCAGCGCCAGCCCCAGTGGTCGGTGATGGTTCCGCCGACCAGCGGGCCGCCGATCATGGCCAGGGCCATCACGCCGGCCATCATGCCCTGGTACTTGCCCCGCTCCCGGGGCGGGATCAGGTCGCCGATGATCGCCATGACGCCGACCATGAGGCCGCCGGCGCCGAGGCCCTGGATCGTGCGGAAGCCGATGAGCTGGCCCATGTCCTGGGCCATGCCGCTGAGCGCCGAGCCGATCAGGAAGATCACGATCGAGGTGAGGAAGACGCCCTTGCGGCCGTACATGTCTCCGAGCTTGCCCCAGATGGGGGTGGAGGCGGCGGTGGCCAGGGTGTAGGCGGTGACGACCCAGGAGAGGTGCTCCAGACCGCCGAGCTCACCGACGATCGTCGGCATCGCGGTGCCGATGATCATGTTGTCCAGCATCGCGAGGAGCATCGCGATCATGAGGGCGAGGAGGACGACGCGCACGCTGCGCGGTGACTCCCGCCCCTCCTCCGCCTGTTTCGATGGCGCGTTGTCCGTCATGGCCGTCCCCTTACTTGCCGCCCGGCTAGTTACTACACTGGGGACGGTAGGCCCGTCACTTGCCGGTCGTCAAGTAAGTTTTGTGGAAAGTGGGAGTGAACAGCCATGACCCGAGGCAACACGCGCCAGCGCATCCAGGACGTGGCTCTCGAACTCTTCGCCGAGCAGGGCTACGAGAAGACCTCGCTGCGGGAGATCGCGGAACACCTCGACGTCACCAAGGCCGCGCTCTACTACCACTTCAAGACCAAGGAAGACATCATCATCGGGATCTTCCAGGACCTGACCCGCCCGATGGACGAGCTGCTCACCTGGGCCGGCGGACAGCCGCGCACCCTGGAGACCAAGCAGGAGATCCTGCGCCGCTACCAGCTCTGCCTGCTCGCGGCGGCCCCGCTGTTCCGCTTCATGCACGAGAACCAGGCGACCGTGCGCGAGCTCAGCATCGGCCTCACCTTCAAGGAGCGGCTGCTCGCGCTCTACGAGTACATCCAGGAGCCCGAGGCCCCGATGAAGGACCGGGTCCGCGCCATGAGCTCGATCTTCACCCTGCACGCGGGCACGTTCTTCATGCAGAACGCCGACGAGGGCGATCCCGAGGAGAAGCAGGAAGCCGTCCTCGAGGTCGCCCTCGATCTGATCGAGCAGGCCCACCGGGCCTGACACGGGTCAGCGTCAGATGGAGACGCCGTGGGTGCGCAGGAACGCGGCCGGGTTGATGGCCGAGCCGTAGTTCGGCGTCGTGCGGATCTCGAAGTGCAGGTGCGGGCCGGAGGAGTTGCCGGTGTTGCCCGAGAGGGCGATCTTCTGGCCGGCGGCGACCTTCTGGCCGACGTGGACCTTGATCTTCGACAGGTGGGCGTACTGCGAGTACGTGCCGTTGGCGTGCTTCACGACGATGGCGTTGCCGTAGGCGGGGCCGTCACCGCCGCCGTTCGGGCCGGCCTTCACGACGGTGCCGGCGCCGGCGGCCTTGACCGTGGTGCCGACCGGGACGGCGAAGTCCTGGCCGGAGTGCTTGTGGGCCCACATGGCGCCGCCCTGGTTGAAGCTGGCGCTGAGGGCGTACGAGGCGACGGGCTTGACCCAGCCCTTGGCCTTCTTGGCGGCGACCGGCTTGGCGGCGGCCTTCTTGGCCGCGGCCTTCACCTGAGCGGCCTTGACGGCCTTGGCCTTCGCGGCCTTGACCTGGGCGACCTTCGCCTGAGCGACCTTGGCCTGGGTCTCGGCCTGCGCCGCGACGGCGGCGGCCGCGGTACCGGCGACCGGGGCGGCCTTGCTCTCGGCGGCGAAGGCGGACCCGGCTCCGGCCACCAGCGTCGCTCCCAGACCAGCAGTGGCGAGGACGACGGCGGTGGTGCGGACGGCGGGGTTCATGACGCGCTTCGACATACGGGGGAAGACCTCCGGGCAGTACGGGACCCGACGCGATCGGTGCGTTGCGCCGGGCTGGCCGTTCCTTGGTAACCCGCCACCCAGGTCATCCCAAAACACCCCATCTACGACACAAGGTCGTAGCGATCTCCCCAGGAATACGCCTCTTGACACCACCGGAGCCTCTTCGCGAAATCGGACATAACAACCCAAGATTCCGGGTTTAGCCCCATGTCGCCGGTGCCGGGAAAGGCCCGAAAGGCGGCGCGGCGCCCGATTCGGGCACCTCGGGACCTAGGTCCTGGTGGTTGACGCGTAAACGTCCCGATTCGCCCGCTATCGACACTACGATCCCGTCTAGTACCCCCCAAAACCCCTGTGCCGCTTGTCACCGCGCGCGCCCCGCCAATGGGACCTGGGTCACGCGACCGCGGCCGTCCGGAGGCCGTCGCGCACTACGCTGACGGCATCCGGGGACGTACAGGGGGACAGGCATGGAACCGGCACTCATCGGCACCCGCCTCGCGTCGGCCGCCATCGGCCCGCTGCTGAGGAAACTGCTGGCCGGCGACGGCCCCGGGGCCGGACTCACCGGCGCCGACCGCCCCGTCCGGCTCGCCTCCCTCCTCTCCTTCCGGGGCGAGAAGCGCACCCTCACCGAGAAGGACGTCCGGAAGCTGGCCGCGACGCTGGTGGCCCGGACCTGCGAGGGCCCGGGCGGACCGCCGTTCCCCCCCGACGAGACCGAGGCCGTCACCGACGCGCTCGCCGCGCACCTGCTGGCCCTCGGCGACCTCGACATGGACGACGTGCAGGCCGTCCACCTCGGCCCCCGCGCCCTCGCCCGGCGCCTGCGCGCGGCCGCCCCCGCCCCCGACGGCCTCGCCGCGGACTCCGTCCTCTACCTCGACACCGCCACCGAATGGGCCTGCCACCACATCCTGGAGTTCTTCACCCGCCGCGGCTCCTTCGTCGCCCGCACCCTGGTCGAGCAGACCCGCGGCCAGGCGGCCCTCGCCCGCAAGGTCGACGCCCTGGCGGCGGCCCACCCGGGCCCGCTCGCCGAGGACGCCGCCTTCGAGCGCCGCTACCTCGCCCACCTGGCGAGGAAGCACGGCCACCTCACCATCCACGGCATCGACCTGCGCGACACCCGGGAGGAATGGCCGCTCGACGTGGCCTACCTGTCCCTGGAGGCGACGGGCGACGCCCGGGACCCCGACCGCGACCCCCGGGAGCACGCCTCCGTCCGCGCCGACCTCGCCCCGGCCGCCCACGAACGGATCCTGCTCCGGGGCCAGGCCGGCTCCGGCAAGACGACCCTCGTCCAGTGGCTGACCCTCGCGGCCTGCGCCACACCCCCGGCCGAGGGCATGGGCTACCTCCACGGCCGCGTCCCCTTCGTCCTCCCCCTACGCACCCTCACCCGCCACGGCGAGCGGCTCCCCGACGCGGAACGGTTCCTCTCCGCCGCCGACTGCCCCCTCACCCCGCCCGACGGCTGGGCCGACCGGGTCCTCTCCGCCGGCCGCGGCCTCGTCCTCGTCGACGGCATCGACGAGATCCCCGAGGCCGAGCGCGGCCGGGCCCGCGACTGGCTGCGCGGACTGCTCTCCGCGTACGAGGGCGGCAACCGCTGGCTCGTGACCTCCCGCCCCACCGCCGTGCGCGACGACTGGCTGGCCCGCGACGGCTTCACCGAGCTGACCCTCTCCCCCATGACGCCCGCCGAGGTCGCCACCTTCGTCCGCCGCTGGCACCGGGCGGCGGGCCCGGCGGCGGCGCCGTACGAACAGCGGCTCCTGGACTCCCTGCGGACGACGGAGCACGTCGCCCAGCTGGCGACCAACCCCCTCATGTGCGGCCTCGTCTGCGCCCTGCACCACGAACGCCGCGGCTACCTCCCCCGGGGCCGGGGCTCCCTCTACGAAGCCGCCCTCTCGATGCTGCTCGTCCGCCGCGACCGCGAGCGCGGCATGGGCGCCCCCTACGGCGTGGACCTGGACGAGGCCCCGCAGATCCAGCTGGTCCAGCGCCTGGCGTACTGGATGACGCTGAACGACCGCTTCCAGATGGCGCGCGGCCACGCGGAGTCCCTGGTGGCCGAGGCGCTGCCGGCGATGGGCCTCACGGACCACGCCCCGGACCAGGTCTTCGCCCACCTCCTGCACCGCAGCGGCCTGCTGCGCGAGCCCACCGCCGACACCGTCGACTTCGTCCACCGCACCTTCCAGGACTACCTGGCGGCCAAGGCCCTGGTCGACCACTGGGACATCGGGGTCCTCGTCCGCAACGCGACGGACGACCGCTGGGAGGACGTCCTGCGCATGGCCGTCGGCCACGCCCGCCCCCGCGAGGCCGCGGAGATCCTGAGCGAGCTGCTCAAGGCGGCGGACACCGCCGCCGACCGCCCGTCCCGGCTGCGACTCGTCCTGCTCGCGGCGACGGCCCTCGGCCACGCGACGGAGGTCGCCCCGGAGGTACGGGCGGAGATCCTGCGGCGCACCGGCGAGGTCATCCCGCCCCGCGACCCGGACGAGGCCCGCGAGCTGGCCGGGGCCGGACGGATGGTGCTGGAACTGCTGCCGGGCCCGGAGGGGCTCGACGAGCGCACCGCGCACCTGGTCGTGGTCGCCGCGACCCACGTCCTGTCCGACGCGGCCGTCCCCTTCCTGGCCCGCTACGCCGACCACCCGTCGCTCGGCGTGCGGGCCCAGCTCGTCTGGGCCTGGCAGCGCTACGACGCGCGCGCCTACGCGGACGGGGTCGTCGCCCGCCTGGACCCCACCGAGCTGCGCCTCCAGGTGCTGGACGACGAGCGGGCGGACGAGCTGCTCCGCCTCGGCCTCGCCCCGGAGCTCCTGGACCTCTCCGCCTCGGTGTCGGCCGACCGGGCGGCCGCCGTACTGGCCCGGTGCGACCCGCGGGAGCTGCGGCTGCTGGACCACCCGCCCGGCGGGGAACTCGCGCCGCTCGGCCCGCTCGGCAGCCTGGAGTACCTCGCCCTGCCGACCGACGCGGTGTGGCGGACCACCGATCTCCCCGAGGGCGTCCCGCTGCGGAGGCTGAACTTCCTGAGCCTCCCCGAGGACGGACTCGCGGGCCTCGCCCGGTACCCCCTGCTGGGCGAGCTGCCGTACCTCCCCGAGCCGACCCCCGCCGTCTGGCGGGACCTGAGGGCCCTCCCGCAGATCGAGCGGATGACGTTCAGCGCGGAGGCGCTCGCCGACTGTCCCGAGGACGTGGTCCTGCCCCGGGTGTCCTTCCTGGTCTGCTACGGGGGCGGCAGGCGCCGCCGCGGCCACTCCCTGGACGACGTGGTGCGCGTCTTCCCCGGTCTCCAGCTGCTCTACCTGTCCGGGGGGACGTTCGACGTCTCCCGCGCCGGCGACCTGGCCGCGCTGAGGGTCGTCCGGACCAACTCCGTCGTCCTCACCGGGACCGAGGGCCTGCCCTCCCGCGTCCGCGTCTCCGCCTGAGCCCACGGAAAAGGGGCGGCCCCGGAACCGTGCTGGTTCCGGGGCCGCCCCTTGCGCGTCTCTACCGCTTACGCGTCCTTGGAGAGGTTCGGGCCCGAGTCGCCCGCCGTGACCGGCGGGGCGTCCGGGAGGGCCGCCTTCTCCTCGCCGCGGAAGGTGAACTTCTGCTCGTCACCCTCGCCCTCGGTGTCCACGACCACGATGTGGCCGGGGCGCAGCTCGCCGAAGAGGATCTTCTCGGAGAGCGAGTCCTCGACCTCGCGCTGGATCGTCCGGCGCAGCGGCCGGGCGCCCATGACCGGGTCGTAGCCCTTCTTGGCGAGGAGCTCCTTCGCGGACTGGGAGAGCTCGATGCCCATGTCCCGGTCCTTGAGGCGCTCGTCCACGCGGCCGATCATCAGGTCGACGATCTGGAGGATGTCGTCCTGGGTCAGCTGCGGGAAGACGATGATGTCGTCGACGCGGTTGAGGAACTCGGGGCGGAAGTGCTGCTTCAGCTCCTCGCTGACCTTCGCCTTCATCCGCTCGTAGTTGGACTTCGTGTCGCCCTGGGCGGCGAAGCCCAGGTTGAAGCCCTTCGAGATGTCCCTGGTCCCGAGGTTGGTCGTCATGATGATGACCGTGTTCTTGAAGTCCACGACCCGGCCCTGGGAGTCGGTCAGGCGACCGTCCTCCAGGATCTGGAGCAGGGAATTGAAGATATCGGGGTGGGCCTTCTCGACCTCGTCGAAGAGGACGACGGAGAACGGCTTGCGGCGCACCTTCTCGGTGAGCTGGCCGCCCTCTTCGTAGCCGACGTATCCGGGCGGCGAACCGAAGAGACGGGAAACCGTGTGCTTCTCGCTGAACTCCGACATGTCGAGGGAGATCATCGCGTCCTCGTCGCCGAAGAGGAATTCGGCGAGGGCCTTCGAGAGCTCGGTCTTACCGACACCGGACGGACCGGCGAAGATGAACGAGCCACCGGGACGCTTGGGGTCCTTCAGGCCGGCGCGGGTGCGACGGATCGCCCGCGAGAGGCCGATGACGGCGTCCTTCTGGCCGATGACGCGCTTGTGGAGCTCGTCCTCCATGCGGAGCAGACGCGAGGACTCCTCCTCGGTCAGCTTGAAGACCGGGATGCCGGTGGCGGTCGCGAGGACCTCGGCGATCAGCTCGCCGTCGACCTCGGCGACGACGTCCATGTCGCCGGCCTTCCACTCCTTCTCGCGCTTGGCCTTGGCGGCGAGGAGCTGCTTCTCCTTGTCGCGCAGGGACGCGGCCTTCTCGAAGTCCTGCGAGTCGATCGCGGACTCCTTGTCGCGGCGGACGCCGGCGATCTTCTCGTCGAACTCGCGGAGGTCCGGCGGCGCGGTCATCCGGCGGATGCGCATCCGGGAGCCGGCCTCGTCGATCAGGTCGATCGCCTTGTCCGGGAGGAAGCGGTCCGAGATGTACCGGTCGGCCAGCGTCGCGGCCTGGACGAGGGCCTCGTCGGTGATGGAGACGCGGTGGTGCGCCTCGTACCGGTCGCGCAGACCCTTGAGGATCTCGATGGTGTGCGGCAGCGACGGCTCGGCGACCTGGATGGGCTGGAAGCGGCGCTCGAGCGCGGCGTCCTTCTCCAGGTACTTGCGGTACTCGTCGAGGGTGGTGGCACCGATGGTCTGGAGTTCGCCGCGGGCCAGCATCGGCTTGAGGATGCTGGCGGCGTCGATCGCGCCCTCGGCGGCGCCCGCACCCACGAGGGTGTGGAGCTCGTCGATGAACAGGATGATGTCGCCGCGGGTGCGGATCTCCTTGAGGACCTTCTTCAGGCGCTCCTCGAAGTCACCGCGGTAGCGGGAGCCGGCGACCAGCGCGCCGAGGTCGAGGGTGTAGAGGTGCTTGTCCTTGAGGGTCTCGGGCACCTCGCCCTTGACGATGGCCTGCGCCAGGCCCTCGACGACGGCGGTCTTGCCGACGCCGGGCTCGCCGATGAGGACCGGGTTGTTCTTGGTGCGGCGGGACAGCACCTGCATGACCCGCTCGATCTCCTTCTCGCGCCCGATGACCGGGTCGAGCTTGGACTCGCGGGCGGCCTGCGTCAGGTTGCGGCCGAACTGGTCGAGGACCAGGGACGTCGAGGGGGTGCCCTCGGCAGGGCCGCCGGCGGTGGCGGCTTCCTTGCCCTGGTAACCGGAGAGCAGCTGGATGACCTGCTGCCGCACCCGGTTGAGATCGGCGCCCAGCTTCACGAGGACCTGGGCGGCGACGCCCTCGCCCTCGCGGATCAGGCCGAGCAGGATGTGCTCGGTGCCGATGTAGTTGTGGCCGAGCTGGAGGGCCTCGCGGAGCGAGAGCTCCAGGACCTTCTTGGCACGAGGGGTGAAGGGGATGTGACCGGACGGGGCCTGCTGGCCCTGGCCGATGATCTCCTCCACCTGCTGGCGGACCGCCTCGAGCGAAATCCCGAGGCTCTCCAGGGCCTTAGCGGCGACACCCTCACCCTCGTGGATAAGGCCCAGAAGGATGTGCTCGGTGCCGATGTAGTTGTGGTTGAGCATCCGGGCTTCTTCCTGAGCCAGGACGACAACCCGCCGCGCGCGGTCGGTGAACCTCTCGAACATCGTTAATCGCTCCTCAGAGCGGTCAGTCAGTTAGGGGTCGATCCCCTCCCTGTCCTTCCGCAGCTTAGTCCCGCAAGCGGGGACCGCTCATTCCAACTGCCGACATCCGTCCGGATCACCCCCTTGTCCGTGGGGTGCTCCGCTGCCGAACAGCCGACAAATGCTCCAACTCGATGGTGCGAGACGATGTTCCCGCAGGCCAAGTAGTTACCCCCGCCTTGAGTACGCCGATGGCGAACGTGAGACGGACCGGCCGGACGGGTCACCCCTCTCCACTAGGAATGTCTTACCCGTAGGGTCCGACACTCCATGCGGCACACCCGGGTTCCCTCCGCTACCAGCGAACAGAGTGGCGCCGTCGAATGCGCTCGTACGCCCCATTACCGGACACCTCGGGTCCCCGGACCGGAACGTTACGTCACCGGCGGCGGCCGGGGCCGTAACCAACCGGGCCCCCCGGGAGTTCCCCCGGCATGGCCTTCACCGTCCCGCTTCCCCGCTCGCCGCTCGACGGTGGCCGGGCGCTCTCGCTCTGGTACGAGCGGGAGCTCGGGTGGACGACGGTGCCGGGCCCGCCGGTGCAGCTGGTGACGGGGCTCCGCTTCGACGTGCTGGAGCTGCCCGCGGCGGCCGGCCGGGGTGTGCTGCGCCGGGTCGGCGCGGCGACCGGGCCCGTCGCCCTGATGGGGCGCCGGATGCGGCTCCTGGTGGCCGCGGGGAGCTCGGAGGAGCTTCCCGGCCTGCTGGAGTGGCTGGAGTGGGGCGGGATCTCACTGGATCTGGTGGCGCTGGGCTCCGACGGCCGGATGACCGCTCCCCCGCCTCCGGGACGGGGCGGATCCGGCGCGCCGGGTGCCGCCGTGTGGCTGCGGGCCCCCGAGCCGGGGCGCGAGGTGGAGTCCTCGCTGCCGGCTCCGCGGTCCGGGCCGTGGGGCCGTGCGGAGGCCCCGTGCCTGACGCGCCTGGTCGCCGCGGCCGCGGTGGAGTGCCACCGGCTGCGGTTGCTGAGCGCCCGGGCCGGTGGGCCGGCGGCTCAGCGGGGGACGCCTCAGCGGTTCGCGTCCTCGTAGGCCGCCTTGACGTGGGCGGGAACGCGGCCGCGGTCGTTGACCTCCATGCCGTTCTCCTTGGCCCAGGCGCGGATCTTCGCCGTGTCCGGGCTGCCGGAGGCGGCCACGCGGCCCTTGCCGCGGCCCGCGGCGGTGCGGCCGCCGGTGCGGCGCCCGCTCGTGGTGTACGGCTCGAGCAGGCCGCGGAGCTTTTCCGCGTTGGCGGTGGTGAGGTCGATCTCGTAGGTCTTGCCGTCCAGCGCGAACGTCACGGTCTCGTCCGCCTCGACGCCGTCGAGGTCGTCGACAAGAAGGACCTGAACCTTCTGTGCCACCGGATTTCCTTTCATCGAAAATGCAGTACGCGGAAAGGAAACCGCTTTTCCCGGAAAAACACAAACCCCTGGGAGAGGTTCAGATCCCCGGCAACGCGGGAAACGTGCGCGATTCGGACATAGGGTTCCGCCGGGGTTCCTCCGGGGTTACGGTCACAGGTGCAGAAGCATCCGGCTGTTGCCCAAGGTGTTCGGCTTCACTCGTTCGAGACCGAGGAACTCGGCGACACCCTCGTCATAGGAACGCAGGAGCTCGGCGTAGACATCTCCGTCGACCGGGGTCTCGCCGATCTCGACGAAGCCGTGCTTCGCGAAGAACTCGACTTCGAAGGTGAGACAGAAAACCCTGCGCACCCCGAGCCAGCGTGCGGTCTGCAACAACTTGGTGAGGAGCTGATGCCCCACGCCGGCGCCCTTGAAGTCGGGATCGACGGCGAGCGTGCGGACTTCCGCGAGGTCTTCCCACATGACGTGCAGGGCGCCGACTCCGACGACCTCGGCGTCCTCGTCGCGTTCCGCGACCCAGAACTCCTGGATGGCCTCGTAAAACGTCACCGTCGCCTTGTCGAGCAGGATGCCGCGGCGCGCGTAGGGATCGACCAGGCGTCGCACGGCGGCGACGTCGGAGGTGCGGGCACGGCGTACGGTGACGGCTTTCGACATGGGGGGACGGTACCGCTAGGAAGCCGTCGGTTCCCCGTCGCCCTCCTCGGGCGCGGAGGGGAGCGGGTTGTCGCGCTGGACGATCCGGATGGCGTCGTTCAGCGACTCCCGCTGTTCGGGGGACATCATCCCGAAGAAGGCGACCAGGGCGGCCGCGGGGTTGTCGCTCTGCGCCCAGGCGTCGTTCATCAGTGCGGCCGAGTAGGCGGCGCGGGTGGAGACCGCGGTATATCGATAGGCCCGGCCTTCGACTTCCCGGCGCACCCAGCCCTTCTGATGGAGATTGTCCAGGACGGTCATGACGGTGGTGTAGGCGATGGAGCGTTCCCGCTGGAGGTCTTCCAGGACTTCCCGGACGGTCACCGGGCGGTTCCATTGCCACACGCGCGTCATGACGGCGTCTTCGAGTTCTCCCAGAGGGCGGGGCACAGGCTCACCCTAGTGGGAGATACCTGGAATAACAGCTATTGAACGGGGAAGCGCGCCATAACGCGACAAAAGGGGCGCCGACCACAGACGGTCGTGCGCCCCTCGGGGTCGGGGTGTCCTACGAGCCGGAGCCGGATCCGTCCGCCTGACGGGCGGCCTCCGCGCGGGCGAGCGCGGCGTCGACCACCGCGTCCTCCTTGGCCTTGTTCGGACCGCCCTGGGACTTGACGATCACGACGATGAGGGCGATGAAGAACGCAGCCATCACGACGGGGGGCAAAAGCGCGGATACGTAGTCCATGCCGACCAGGGTAGCTAGCCCGCGACCCGTTCCTCGGGCGGGGGCGGGGGTACCGGGCGACGGCGCGGCGGGAAGACCTCGGAGGGCTTGGGCGCCGGGCGTTCGGCCGGGGCGGGCGTCGGCGGCTTGGGCCGGGGCTCCTCCGCCGCGCGGCCGCCGGGCAGGGCGAGCAGCCGGGCCCGGGAGGCGGACGCCGGGGCGCTCCCGGTGGCCTGGGAGACCCGTGCCAGGCGGGTCCGCACCGAGCGTTCGGCGAGGACCTGGCAGCGGTCGAGCAGCCGGGCGGCGGCGGGGTTGCCGCGCAGGGCGCGCAGGGCGGCGAGGTCGTCGGCCCCGGGGTCGTACCCGCCGGCCAGGGCGTCCTCCAGGAGGTCCAGGTAGCCGGCGAGCGAGCCGGGGAGGGTCTCGCGGTAGCGGACCAGGTCGGCGAGGAGGAAGGCGCGCAGCCGGCCCGCCTCGTGCACGGCCTCGTCCACGGAATCGGCCAGGCGGAGGGCGTCGCGGACGACCTCGTCCGGGAGGGGGGCGGGGTGGAGGGCGTTGGCGAGGGCGCGTCGGAGCACACGCAGCTCGTCCGCGCTGAACGCCATGCCGCCGCGGGATCCGTATGGCGTGGGCATGGGCCGACGATACGCGCTAATCGGACAAATTTCGCTTAGCGATCATCCGGCGCGTCGACCCCTCGCGCACCCCCTCACCTGCGGATTCCCGCCCCCCGCGCGGGTCCCCCGGCACCGGGGAGACCACCCGCACGGCCACCCGCGGGGACCGCGCGCGATGCCGCGCGGAGCCCGTACGCGTGGCCGGTGCGGAGCCGGATCCCGGAGCCCGTGCCCGGAGCACGTACGCGGGGCCCGTGCGCGGGGCCCGTGCGCGGGTGGGTCACATGCGGGAGACGTTCCGTTCGTAGACCAGGCGCAGGCCGATCAGGGTCAGCCAGGGCTCGTGCCGGTCGATCTCGGCCGAGTCGCGCAGGACCATCGGCGCCAGGCCGCCGGTGGCGATCACCGTGACGGCCGAGGGGTCGCCCTTCGGGCCGACCAGCTCGCGCTTCATGCGGGCGACGACCCCGTCGACCTGGCCCGCGTAGCCGAAGACGATGCCGGACTGCATCGCCTCGACCGTGTTCTTCCCGATCACCCCGCGCGGCCGGACCAGCTCGATCTTGCGGAGCATCGCGCCCTTCACACCGAGCGCCTCGACCGAGATCTCGATGCCGGGGGCGATCGCGCCGCCCGCGTACTCCCCGCGCGCGGTGATCGCGTCGTACGTGGTCGCCGTGCCGAAGTCGACCACGATCGCCGGGCCGCCGAAGAGCTCGACCGCCGCGACCGCGTTGATGATGCGGTCCGCGCCGACCTCCTTCGGGTTGTCGGTGAGGATCGGCACGCCCGTCTTCACGCCGGGCTCCACGAGGACCGCCGGCACGTCCCCGTAGTAGCGGCGGGTCACCTCGCGCAGCTCGTGCAGCACCGAGGGGACCGTCGCGCAGATCGCGATCCCCTCGATGCCGTCGCTCAGCTCGGCGCCGAGCAGCGGGTGCATGCCCATCAGGCCCTGGAGCAGGACCGCCATCTCGTCGGCGGTCCTGCTGGGATCCGTGGAGATCCGCCAGTGCTCGACGATCTCCTCGCCGTCGAAGAGCCCGAGGACCGTGTGCGTGTTGCCGACGTCGATGGTGAGCAGCATCAGCCGCGCACCTCGCGCAGGTCCAGGCCGATGTCGAGGATCGGGGAGGAGTGCGTGAGGCCGCCGACCGCGAGGTAGTCCACGCCGGTCGCCGCGTACGCCGCCGCGTTCTCCAGCGTCAGCCGGCCGGAGGACTCCAGGACGGCGCGGCCGGCGACCAGGGCCACCGCCTCCTCGGTCTCGTCCGGGGTGAAGTTGTCCAGCAGGATCAGGTCGGCGCCCGCGTCCAGGACCTCGCGGACCTGGTGCATCGTGTCGACCTCGACCTCGATCGGCACCTCGGGGAAGGTCTCCCGGACGGCCTTGAACGCCTCGGCGACGCCGCCGGCGGCCACCACGTGGTTGTCCTTCACCAGGGCCGCGTCCGACAGCGACATCCGGTGGTTGACGCCGCCGCCGCAGCGGACCGCGTACTTCTCCAGGGCGCGCAGGCCCGGCGTCGTCTTGCGGGTGTCGCGGACCTTGGCCTTCGTGCCCTCCAGGGCGTCCGCCCACGCGCGCGTGGCGGTGGCGATGCCGGAGAGGCGGCACAGGATGTTCAGCGCGCTGCGCTCGCCGGTGAGCAGGTCACGGGTGCGGGCGGTGACGCTGAGCAGCAGGTCGCCGGGCTCGACGCGCTCGCCGTCCTCGCGGTGCCGCTCGACCTCGAACTCCTCGGTGCAGACGATCGAAAGGACCGCCTCCGCCACCCGCAGACCGGAGACCACACCGGCCTCGCGGGCCACGAAGTCGGCGGTCGCGACGGCGTCCTCGGGGACGGTCGCCACGGTCGTCACGTCCACGCCGCCGTCGAGGTCCTCGGCGATCGCCAGGTGGGCGATGTCCTCGACCTGGACGGGGTCCAGCCCGGCGTCGGCGAGCAGCTGGGCGAGCGCGGGGTCGAGCCCGCACTCGTACTCCTCGGCGTCGCCGCAGCCGCAGCCGTCGCCGCAGCCGCCCGACTCCTCGTACGAGCTGATCTGGATGAGAGGGACGTCCACGGGCTCGGGACGGGCTTCCTCGGGCGTGCTCACGGCTGCGGCTCCCTGGGGGCTTCGGGGGTTACGGGCGGAAAGTCCGCCGTCTCGGTGGTGCGCACCACCGGGCGGCGGTCGGGCGTGAGGCGGACGACCAGGTGGCGGCGCCACCGCTCGTCGTCCCGGTCCGGGCGGTCCTCGCGCCAGTGGCAGCCCCGGGTCTCCTCGCGGGCCAGGGCGGCCGCGGCCAGGACCCGGGCCACGCACAGCAGGTTGGTGGTCTCCCAGGAGTCGACGCCCGGCTCGGCCGCCTTGCGCTCCTCCTCGGCGTCCTGCCGGAGCGCTTCGAGGGCGTCGGACGCGGCCGTCAGGCTCGCGGCCGAGCGCAGCACGCCCGCGTCCCGGGTCATGATCCGCTGGATCTCCCGGCGGACCTCGGGCGCGAGCAGCGTCAGCACCTTCGGCGCGGCCGCCTCCTGGCGGGCGCCCTCGCGGTGCGGACCGTGCTCCGCGATGTCGGCGGCGATCCGCTCCGCGAAGACCAGGCCCTCCAGGAGCGAGTTCGAGGCGAGCCGGTTGGCGCCGTGCACGCCGGTGCAGGCGACCTCGCCGCAGGCGTACAGGCCGGGGACGGTGGTGCGGCCGCGCAGGTCGGTGCGGACGCCGCCGGAGGCGTAGTGCGCGGCCGGGGCGACCGGGATCGGGTCGGTGACCGGGTCGATGCCGTGCGACCGGCAGGCGGCCAGGATCGTCGGGAAGCGGTGCTCCCACATCTCGGCGCCGAAGTGCCGGGCGTCCAGGTACATGTGCGCGGCGCCCTGCTCCTGCATGCGGCGGGTGATCGCCTTGGCGACGATGTCCCGGGGCGCCAGCTCGGCCAGCTCGTGCTGCCCGAGCATGAAGCGGACGCCGTCCGCGTCGACCAGGTGGGCGCCCTCGCCGCGGACCGCCTCGGAGACCAGCGGCTGCTGGCCCTCGGCGCCCGCGCCCAGGAAGAGCACGGTCGGGTGGAACTGCACGAACTCCAGGTCGGAGACCTCGGCACCGGCCCGCAGGGCGAGGGCGACGCCGTCGCCGGTGGAGACGGACGGGTTCGTGGTGGCCGAGAAGACCTGGCCCATGCCTCCGGTGGCGAGGACCACGGCGGGGGCGTGGACGGCGCCGACGCCGTCGTGCTGGCCCTCGCCCATGACGTGCAGGGTGACGCCGGCGGTGCGGCCCCGGTCGTCCTTGAGGAGGTCGAGGACGAGCGCGTTCTCGACGGTGCGCACACCGCGCTCGCGGATCGCCTCGACGAGGGCCCGGGAGATCTCCGCGCCGGTGGCGTCGCCGCCCGCGTGGGCGATCCGGCGCCGGTGGTGGCCGCCCTCGCGGGTGAGGGCGATCTCGCCGTCCTCGGTGCGGTCGAAGTCGGCGCCGGTGGCCATGAGCCGGCGGACGGCGTCGGGGCCCTCGGTGACGAGGAGGCGGACGGCCGGCTCGTCGCAGAGCCCGGCGCCGGCGACGAGGGTGTCGTCGAGGTGCTGGCCGGGGGTGTCCCCGTCGCCGAGCGCGGCGGCGATGCCGCCCTGGGCCCAGCGGGTGGAGCCCTCGTCCAGGCTGGCCTTGGTGACGACGACGGTACGGAGCCCGGCGGCGGTGCAGCGCAGGGCGGCGGTCAGTCCGGCGACGCCGGAGCCGACCACCACGACGTCGGCGTCGATGGCCCAGCCGGGGGCGGGGGCGTGCAGCCGTATTCCGGTCACGAGGCGGCTCCCTGGGTCGCTCCGAAGGTCAGCGGGATGTTGTCGATCAGCCGGGTGGTGCCCACGCGGGCGGCGAGCGCGAGGATCGCCTCGCCGCGGTGGCCGTCCTCGACCTCGGTGAAGTCGGCCGGGTCGACCAGCGCCAGGTAGTCCAGGACCAGCGGCGGCTCGGCCCTCGCGGCCTCGTCCAGGACCGTACGGGCGGCCGCCCGTACGGCCTCCGCCCCGCCGCCCTCGGCGGCCTGCGCGACCGCGTGGGCGTCGGCGGCGGCCCGGGCCTCGCCCAGCCGGGAGAGCGCCTCCGCGCGGTTCTCGGCCCGCCCCTGGGCGCCGGGCAGGGAGACGGCGCGCGCGTGCAGCGCCTCCTGCGCGGCGAGCCGGTCGCGGGCGGCGAACAGGGCCCGGGACAGGGCGAGGGCGGTGTGCCGCTCGCGGTCCGACAGGTAGCGGTTGCGGCTCGACAGGGCCAGGCCGTCGGCCTCGCGGACGGTCGGGACGCCGACGATCTCGACCGGGAAGTTCAGGTCCTCCGCCATGCGGCGGATGACGGCCAGCTGCTGGGCGTCCTTCTGCCCGAAGAAGGCCAGGTCGGGCTGGGTGAGGTGGAGCAGCTTGGCGACGACGGTGAGGACGCCGTCGAAGTGCCCGGGCCGGGAGGCGCCCTCCAGGAGCTCGCCCATGGGTCCGGCGGTGATCCGGACCTGGGGCCGCCCGCCGGGGTAGACCTCGTCGGCGGAGGGGGCGAAGACGGCGCTCGCTCCGTTCGCGAAGGCCAGTTCCAGGTCGGCGTCGAGGGTGCGCGGGTAGCGGTCGAGGTCCTCGCCGGCGCCGAACTGGAGCGGGTTGACGAAGACGGTCACGACGACGAAGCCGTCCGCGCCGACCCGCTCGCGGGCGGCCCGGATCAGGGTGGCGTGGCCCTCGTGGAGGGCGCCCATGGTCATGACGACGGCGTTGCGCCCGGGCTTGCCGCCGAAGTGGGCGCGCACGTCCGCCAGGTCCTCGACCGTCGGGACCAGCTCTGCGGGCGCGTGGCGCCCGGCGCTCTTCCGGTCGAACAGGCTCATCGGTCGTCTCCTCGCGGCCCGTCGGCGGGGCCGGTCGTGTCGGCGGCGGGGTCGGCGGCGAGGACGCCCAGCAGGTCCTGGGCCAGCTCCGGCTTGAGCAGGCCGTGCGCGAGCGCCCGGTCGGCGGTCGTGCGGGCCATCGCCAGGTAGCCGGCGACGGTGCCGGGCGCGTGCTTGCGGAGCTCGGCCACGTGGGCCGCGACGGTGCCGGCGTCGCCGCGCGCGACGGGGCCGGTCAGGGCCGCGTCGCCGGACCGCAGCGCGTTGTCGAGCGCGGCGCCCAGGAGGGGGCCGAGCATCCGGTCGGGGGCGGCGACGCCGGCCGTGCGGAGCAGCTCCATCGACTGGGCCACCAGGGTCACCAGGTGGTTGGCGCCGAGGGCGAGGGCCGCGTGGTACAGCGGCCGGGCCTCCTCGGCGATCCACTCGGGCTCCCCGCCCATCTCGATGACCAGCGCCTCGGCGGCGAGCCGCAGCTCCTCCGGGGCGGTCACCCCGAAGGAGCAGCCGGCCAGCCGCTGCACGTCGACGGCGGTCCCGGTGAAGGTCATGGCCGGGTGCAGGGCCAGCGGGAGGGCGCCCGCGCGGCGGGCCGGGTCCAGGACCCGGGCGCCGTACCGCCCCGAGGTGTGGACGATCAGCTGGCCCGGACGGACGGCGCCGGTCCCGGCGAGCCCCTCGACGAGGCCCGGCAGGGCGTCGTCCGGGACGGTGAGCAGGACGAGGTCGGCGAGCGCGAGGACCCGCGCGGGCTCCACCACCGGCACGTCCGGCAGCAGCGCGGCGGCCCGGCGCCGGGAGGCGTCGGAGACCGCGGAGACGGCGACGGGGCGGTGTCCGGCGAGCCGGAGGGAGGCGGCGAGGGCGGGGCCGACGCGGCCGGCGCCGACGACTCCGACGGTGAGCCGGGCGGGCCGGTCCTCGGCCCTGGGCTCTGGCGCTGCTGGTGCGTTCACGGTGGGTACGGGCCTTCCGTTCCAGTCCTCGGCGGGTACCGGACGATTTCTGGTCATGCTACGCCAGCGTTTCGTCCCTCCCCCTGGCTGTCCACAGGCCACGGGCGGTGGTGCGGGTGACGGTGTGATGATCTGTCCATGGATGTGGACGAACTGCCACCGGGGGCACCCGGTGAGGTGACCGGAGAGCCGTCGGACGGGACGGTCGACGAGGGTGCGGCGCGGCGGTACCGGGCCCAGGTGTGGGGCGGGGCCGCGCGGTCGCTGTGGCGCCCGTCGGTGGAGGGCACGGTCGGCGGCCGGCTGCGCGCGCTCGCCGACTGGGCCGAGGGCGCGGGCCTCGCGGACGCGGCCCTCGACGTGTACGGCGACGGCCTGGTGGAGGTCCTGGAGGAGCGGATCGCCGCGGAGCTGGGCATGCCCGCCGCCGTCTTCTTCCCGACCGGCACCATGGCCCAGCAGGTGGCGCTGCGCTGCTGGGCCGCGCGCACCGGCAACCAGGTCGTCGCCCTCCACCCGCTGGCCCACCCCGAGGTCCACGAGGACGGCGCCCTGGTGGCCCTGTCGGGGCTGCGGACGGTCCATCCGACGGCGGCGCCCCGGCTGCCCTCGGCGGAGGAGGTGCGGGACCACCCGGAGCCCTTCGGGACGCTGATGCTGGAGCTGCCGCTGCGGGACGCGGGCTTCGTGCTGCCGACCTGGGAGGAGCTGACGGCGACCGTCGGCGCGGCCCGGGAGCGGGAGGCGGCGGTCCACTTCGACGGCGCCCGGCTGTGGGAGTGCCCGACGCACTTCGGCCGGCCGCTCGCGGAGATCGCCGGGCTCGCCGACAGCGTGTACGTCTCCTTCTACAAGTCCCTCGACGGGATGTCCGGGGCCGCGCTCGCCGGGCCCGAGGAGCTGATGGCGGAGGCGCGGGTCTGGCTGCACCGGTACGGCGGCCAGGTCTTCCAGCAGTACCCGACCGCGCTCGCCGCCCTGCGCGGCCTGGACACCGAGCTGCCCCGGCTGCCCGCGTACGTGGCCCACGCGCGCGTGGTGGCCGAGGCGCTGCGGGAGGCGCTGGCCGGGAAGGACGGACCGGGCTGGTTCCGGGTCCACCCGGAGGTGCCGCACACCCACCAGTTCCAGGTGTGGCTGCCGTACCCGCCGGACGTCCTCACGGCGGCGGCGCTCGCCCAGACCGAGCGGACCGGGACCTGTCTCTTCCGCCGCTGGTTCGCCCCGGGCCCCGGCGGCCCGCCGGGCGTCGCCGTCACCGAGGTGACGGTGGCGTCCTCGGGCCTGGAGTGGACCGCCGAGGACGTCCGGACGGCCGTACGGGACTTCCTGGCGCTCGTCGAGGGCTGAGGGCACGGCCCTCACGGCGGTACGGGGCCGCCCGGCTCGTCGACGGCCGGGCGCGGACCGGTGCCCGGGCCCGGGGCTCGTCCGGCGACCGGAGGCCCGACGCTCGTCGACGGCCGGGGCCCGTCCCGTACGGGTGGCGACCCGGCCCCCGTCGGGACGGCCGGGGGCCCGCACCGGTCAGGACGGCCGGACCGGTCCCCCGGGCGTCCGGCCGCCGGAGAGGCGGGCGAGCAGGCGGGACAGGGCCGTGCGGAGGCGGCCGGTCGCGGGGCGGCCGGCCACCACCCGCTCGAAGCGGCGGTGGTCGCGGAGCTCCCGCAGCACGGCCACGTCGTGGGTGCCGGGGGCGGGCGGCGCGGACTCGCCCCGCTGCGCGGCCCGGTAGCTGTCGAAGAGGTGCTGCTGCAGCGCGTCCATGGGCTCAGCCTGGGGCCGTACCGTCCCGCCCCGCCCTCCGATTGACGGCCCTCGTCAATCGGAGCGACGGCGTCCCGGGGGCATCCCGCACCATGGGGGCGTGAGCGTGACCATCGACATCACCGGAGTGCCGCCCGAGCGGATCGTCTTCAGCCCCTCGCCGCTGGCCGAACTCGGCAACGCCGTCCACGTGCTGGCGGAGCCGGCCCACCACCCCGGCCACCACGCGTGGGCGACGGCGACCACCGCCGCGCTCGACCCCGGGCTCGCCGACCGGCTCCTGGAGGCCGACTTCATGTGGCGGTCGGCGCGCTCCGACTTCCTGCTGCCCGCGCGGCCCCGCGAGACCCTGGCCGAGGAGCTCGACGACCTCGACCGCATCGACGACGAGACCTTCGTCGGCGCCGCCCTGGAGATCTCCTGCAGCCCCCTCTACGCCCGGGGCGGCATCCCCTCGCCGCTGGTGGACGAGCGGTCCCGGCGGCGCGCCCTGGACCTGGCCGCCGCGCGCGGGCCGCGCCAGGCGGCCTTCGCGGAGCGGATGATCACCGCGCCCACCGCCACGCGCGCGTGGCTCCGGCGTCTCCTGGAGGACTGCGACGAGGCGTTCTTCGCCGACGCCTGGCGGCGGATCCGGGTGCAGCTCGCCGCCGACGCCCGTCACAAGACGGAGCTGATGCGCCACAAGGGGCTGGCCGAAGCCCTCGCGGACGCCTCGGCGGCGATGCGCCTGGAGGAGGACGGCGAAGGCACCCGGATCGTCGTCGACAAGCTGGTGGAGGCCCGGACGGACGCCCGGGCCGGAGCGCTGACCCTGCTGCCGAGCGCCTTCGGCCGGCCGCACCTGCTCTCCCTGTACTCGCCCGGCTGGCAGCCGGTGATCATGTACCCGGCGGCGAGCCGCGAGGTCGGCGGCCTGGAGTCCGTCGAGACCGTGCGGCTCCGCCTGGACGCGCTCGCCCACCCGGTGCGGATGCGGATGTGCCGGAGCCTGGCGCGCGGCCCTTACTCGACGAGCGAGCTGGCGGACACGTACGGCATCACCGCCCCGGAGGTCTCCCGCCACCTGGCCGTGCTGCGCCGGGCGGGCCTGCTCACCACCCGCCGCCGGGGCCGCTACGTCCTGCACCAGCTCGACTTCTCCATCGTCGCCCGGCTGGGCAGCGACTTCCTGGAGTCGGCGCTGCGCTGAGCGGCCGGGGCGGGGGTTCAGCCCTTGGCGCCGCCCGCGCGGACCAGGCCCGTCTCGTACGCGAGGACGACGACCTGGACGCGGTCGCGCAGGCCCAGCTTGGTGAGGATGCGGCCCACGTGGGTCTTGACCGTCGCCTCCGACAGGACGAGACGGGCGGCGATCTCGCCGTTGGACAGGCCCTGGGCGACCAGGAGCATGACCTCCCGCTCGCGCTCGGTCAGCTTCTCCACCTCGCGGTGCTCGGGCTCCCGTCCGGAGGACGGGAGCATCGGGGAGAAGCGGTCGAGGAGGCGGCGGGTGGTCGAGGGGGCGACCACGGCGTCACCGCTGTGCACCGAGCGGATCGCGCCCAGCAGCTCGGCCGGCGGCACGTCCTTCAGCATGAAGCCGCTCGCGCCCGCCTTGAGGCCGGAGAAGGCGTACTCGTCGAGGTCGAAGGTGGTCAGGATGAGCACCTTCGGGGCGTCGGGCACCGCGCAGATCCGGCGGGTCGCCTCCACCCCGTCGAGGCGCGGCATCCGGACGTCCATGAGGACCACGTCGACCTCGGTGGCGCGCAGCACCTCCAGGGCCTCCGCCCCGTCGCCCGCCTCCGCCACGACCTCCATGTCGGGCTGGGCGGCCAGCACCATGCGGAAACCGGTGCGCAGGAGCACCTGGTCGTCGACGAGCATCACGCGGATGGACATGCGGTTCCTTCGGTGAGGTGGGGACGGGGCACGGCTCTCAGTGTGCGGGCTTGAGCGGCAGCAGGGCACTGATCCGGAAGCCTCCGCCCGGTCGCGGGCCCGCGTCCAGGGTGCCGCCCACCATGCCGACCCGCTCCCGCATGCCGATGAGGCCGTGGCCGCGCCCGTCGGCGCCGCCGTCCTCGTACATCTCCTGGGGCGCCCCCCGGCCGTCGTCCTCGACGAGCAGGCCGAGGCCGTCGTCGAAGTAGACGAGCCGGACGCTGGCGCCGACGTCGGGGCCGCCGTGCTTGCGGGTGTTGGTGAGGGCTTCCTGGACGATCCGGTAGGCGGTCAGGCCGACGCCGGTGGGCAGCTCGCGCGGGGTGCCCTCGACGGTCAGGTCGACGGTGAGCCCGGCGCCCCTGACCTGCTCGACGAGCTCCTCGATCTGCTCCACGTCGGGCTGCGGCACGTACTCCCCCGCCTCCCGGTGCTCGCCGGTGCGCAGGATGCCGAGCAGCCGGCGCATCTCGGCGAGCGCCTGCCGGCCGGTGGTGGAGATGGTCTCCAGGGCCTGCTTGGCGGTCTCCGGGGAGGTGTCCATGACGTAGGCGGCGCCGTCGGCCTGCACCACCATCACGGACACGTTGTGGGCGACGACGTCGTGGAGCTCGCGGGCGATCCGGGCCCGCTCGGCGGCGACCGCGACCTTGGCCTGCGCCTCCCGCTCGCGCTCCAGTCGGGATGCCTTCTCCTCCAGCTGGGCGAAGTAGGCGCGGCGGGTGCGCAGCGAGTCGCCGAGTACCCAGGCCAGGGCGAACGGCACGGCCATGATCACCGTGAAGAAGACCTGGGCGGGCACCGAGACGGTCCCCTCCAGGGGCCATCTCAGCTGGGAGAGGGGGGCCGCGCAGAGCCCGCCGACGAGGGCGAGCCGGGAGGCCCACCGGGGGCCGTCGTGGGCGGCGACGGTGAAGATCACGACGAGCATGGCGAAGTCCGCCATGAACGTCTCGATGTCGAAGGCGAGCTGGACCAGGCCGAGCGCGACGGCCAGCAGCAGCATCCGCTCCGGGGCCCGCCGCCGCAGGGCGACGACGAGGGAGAAGAGCACGGCGACCGCCGCGTAGCCGACGGCGGGTTCGAGGGCCGGCATCGACCCGATCCACAGCCCGGAGAACCCGAGGAGGACGACGGCCCAGAAGACGTCGACGCCCGTCGGGTGGCTGCGGATGAAGTCGTAGAGGCGCTGCACGTAACCCAGAGTAGGGAACGGGCGGGGGCCGGGGATCAACCGAGCGGTCGATCCTTGCGGCGGGACCCGTACACCCCGGGGTGGAGACTGGGGCGCGTGACGGATGACGTGACGGACGGGACGGGACGGCCGCCGGAGGGCGCGGCGGGGTGGCGGGGCTGGCGGGAGGCCACGGAGCGGGCGCTGTACGGCCCCGGGGGCTTCTTCCTGCGTCCCGAGGGACCGGTCGGCCACTTCCGGACCTCGGTGCACGCCTCGCCGCTCTTCGCCGCGGCGGTGGCCCGGCTGCTGGTGGAGACGGCGGAGGAGCTGGACACCGACGAGGTCGCCCTGGTGGACGTGGGCGCGGGCCGGGGCGAGCTGACGGCCGGGGTGCTCGCGGCGGTCCCGGCGGGGCTGCGGGTGCGGGCGTACGCGGTGGAGCGGGCGGCCCGGCCGGCCGGGCTGGACGCGCGCGTGGAGTGGACCGGCCGTCCGCCGGAGGGGGTCCGGGGCCTGCTCTTCGCGAACGAGTGGCTGGACAACGTGCCGGTGGACGTCGCCGAGGCGGACGAGGACGGCACGGTGCGGTACGTGCAGGTCCGCGCCGACGGCACGGAGCGGCTGGGCGACCCGGTCGCGGGCCCGGACGCCGCGTGGCTGGCCCGCTGGTGGCCGCTCGGCGGGCCGGGCGAGCGGGCCGAGATCGGCCGGCCCCGGGACGAGGCGTGGGCGGCGGCGGTCGGGTCGCCGTCGGCGGGCCGGGCGGTGGCCGTGGACTACGGGCACCTGCGGGACTCCCGGCCGCCCTTCGGCACCCTGACCGGCTTCCGCGCGGGCCGTGAGGTGGCCCCGGTCCCGGACGGCGCGGGCGACCTGACCTCGCACGTGGCCCTGGACGCGTGCGCGGCGGCGGTCCGGGCGCGCGGTCCCGTGGAGCTGACGACCCAGCGGGAGGCGCTGCGCCGGCTCGGGGTGTCGGGCGCCCGGCCGCCGCTGGCGCTCGCCTCGACGGATCCGGCGGCGTACGTCCGGGCGCTGGCGGGCGCCGGGGAGGCGGCCGAACTGACGGCGCGCGGCGGCCTGGGCGACTTCCTGTGGCTGAGCCAGCGGGTGTGAGGGGCGCCCGGGGGCCGGGTCGCCCACAGGCCGGGGGCTCGCCCGTGGGCGGGGCGTCCGGCGGGGGATACTGTCCGGCATGACGGAGACGACGGTCGGCATCGGCGGCGCGGCGGAGAGCACCGACATGGTGCTGAACATCGGCCCGCAGCACCCTTCCACGCACGGCGTGCTCCGGCTGCGGCTCGTGCTCGACGGCGAGGTCATCCGGCACGCCGAGCCGGTCGTGGGCTATATGCACCGGGGCGCCGAGAAGCTCTTCGAGGCGCGCGACTACCGCCAGATCGTCATGCTGGCCAACCGCCACGACTGGCTCTCCGCCTTCTCCAACGAGCTCGGCGTGGTGATGGGCGTCGAGCGGATGCTCGGCATGGAGGTGCCGGAGCGGGCCGTCTGGCTGCGGACGCTGCTCGCGGAGCTGAACCGGGTCCTCAACCATCTGATGTTCCTGGGCTCGTACCCGCTGGAGCTGGGCGGGATCACCCCCGTCTTCCACGCCTTCCGGGAGCGCGAGGAGCTCCAGACGGTGATGGAGGAGGTCTCCGGCGGCCGGATGCACTACATGTTCAACCGGGTCGGCGGCCTCAAGGAGGACCTGCCGGCGGGCTGGCTCGGGCGGGCCCGGCAGGCGGTCGCGGACGTGCGGTCGCGGATGGACGTGTACGACCGGCTGGTCCTCGGGAACGAGATCTTCCGGGCCCGCACGCGCGGAGTCGGCGTCCTGGCCCCCGAGACCGTGCACGCCTTCGGGGTGTCGGGGCCGATCGCCCGCGCCTCCGGCGTCGACTTCGACCTGCGGCGCGACGAGCCGTACCTGGCCTACGGGGAGCTCCAGGACACCCTGCGGGTCGTGGTCCGCGAGGAGGGCGACTGCCTGGCCCGCTTCGAGTGCCTGCTGGAGCAGACCCACAACTCCCTGGAGCTGGCGGACGCCTGCCTGGACCGGCTGGACGCGATGCCCCGGGGGCCGGTCAACCAGCGGCTCCCGAAGGTGCTGAAGGCCCCGGAGGGCCACACGTACGCCTGGACCGAGAACCCGCTCGGGCTGAACGGCTACTACCTGGTGTCCAAGGGCGAGAAGACGCCGTACCGGCTGAAGCTGCGCTCGGCGTCGTACAACAACATCCAGGCGCTGGTGGAGCTGCTGCCGGGGACGCTGGTCGCGGACATGGTCGCGATCCTGGGGTCGTTCTTCTTCGTCGTCGGCGACATCGACAAGTGACGGCCCGGCCGGCTCAGCCCCGGCGCATCACGACGTAGTCGCGTTCCTCGCGCGCGGGGCGGCTGCGGCCGACGACCGTCCAGCCCCAGCGCGCGTACCGGTCCGTCAGCTCCGGCACGTCGAGGGTCATCAGCAGCGCGGGCCCGGCCCCGGCGGCCACCAGCAGCGCGTCGTGGAGGGCCCGGCCGAGGCCGCGGCCCTGGTGGGCGGGGGCGACGACGAGCTCGGCGAGCTCGAAGGCGGGGGCGTCGCCGGAGAGGACCGTGTCGGTCCAGCCGGCGGCGAGGCCGAGGAGTTCGCCGTCGGGACCGAGGGCGGCCGTCGCGTGGAAGTCGGGGCGCCGGGCGGCGGAGTCGAGGAGCCGGTCCACGGTCCGCAGGGCGCCGCGCGGCGGCTCGTGCCAGGGGGCGCCGGCGAACGCCTGGGCGCACAGGGCGATCAGCTCGTCGCGACGGGCCCGCGCCTCCTCCGGGAGGAGGAGGGCGAGGCGGTCGGTCACTGGTTGACGGCGCCGCGCAGCTCGGCGAGGTCGAGCTGCTCGGTCTCGTCGTGCGCGGTCAGGTCGATGACCTGGCCGATCGGGCCGGCGGCGGAGGGACGGACGACGACGGGCTCGTCCTCCCGCGCGGCGGGGACGGCGGCCGGGGCCTGGACGGCGGCCGAGGCCGGCACCGTGGTGAGGGCCGGGCCCTGCGCCTCGGGCGCGAGGGCGGGGCGGGCGGTGGCCTCGCGGGCCTCCTCCAGGACCTCCTCGCCCACGACGTCGGCGAGGTCGGTGTCCTGGACGGCCTCGATCGCCGACTTCTGGGTGCCGAAGAAGTCGAAGCCCCCCTCGGTGCGCTGGACGGGCCGCCGGGCCGCGTACGGCACGATCGCGCTGGCCGCGGGGACCGCCGGGCTGCGGTCCGCCGCCGGGGGCAGCGCCTTCGCGGGGGCCGCGGCCGGGCCGAGGGCCGCGGGGGCCTCCTGTGCCGCCGGGCGGGCGTGCTGCTCGGCGGCGTGCCGGCCG